>DUZX01000072.1 GCA_013349325.1 Desulfuromonadales bacterium | reverse complement strand
TTTCCCGCAACAGACATTAACTGTCGTGGCAGAAAACAGCCAAAGAAGACGCTATCATCTGCACGAATCACAACTCCAGGAAGCCCTTTATTATGCCGTGCGTCGAGCCAAAATTCCCAAAAAAGTTACTGCCCATACCTTTCGTCACTCCTTCGCCACACACCTCTTGCAGGCCGGCTTCGACATCCGTGTTATTCAAACACTGCTTGGGCATGCCAGCCTGACAACCACCATGATCTATACTCACTGCGTTCCAGTCAGGACGGTTAAAGAGCCGAAAAGTCCACTGGATCTCTGAATAAATCTCCTGGAGAAACTTCCATGAAACAGATCAACAAAGATCAGGCACTGGCTGCCATACGCAACGGTGAATTCGGCGAAGACATCATTCGCTCGGCTGAGAAGGTTACAGTGATCCTGACTCAGAGTTGGTGTCCGCAGTGGCACGCCATGCAACAGTTTGTCGGCGATATTCTTACTGCGGACGTCTGGCTGCTGGAGTATGATCGGGTTGATTACTGCGATGCCTTTCGGGAATTTAAAGAGACCAAATTACGCAACAACCAGATCCCGTATATCCGCTATTATTCCGACGGTATTCTGGTTGCCCAATCCAATGCCGTGACACGGGAGTTGTTTCAATTGTATCTGGAAAAACTGCCCTAAAAGGAGCTTATAATCATCATGGTAGAATCTTTTCAGGATCGCCTGCAGGCGGTCGACCCGGCGTACGAAACATTTTCGCAACTACAGACTTTGCAGATCAATCTGGGCAACCTCTGTAATCTGCGCTGCAACCATTGCCATGTGGACGCCTCCAGCCGTGGGACTGAAATCATGGGAACTGCTGTCATGGATCAAATCGCCGGTTTTCTGCTGCGACACCCCACTGTTACGCTGGATATAACCGGCGGCTGCCCGGAGATAAATCCGGACTTTCGCTATCTGATAGAACGGACCGAAGGGCTGGTGCCGCGCCGGATGCTGCGCAGCAATCTGGCAATCATGTCTGATGTGGGGTGGGAATGGCTGCCGGAGTTCTGCCGGAGACATGAGCTGACCATTAT
>DUZX01000071.1 GCA_013349325.1 Desulfuromonadales bacterium | reverse complement strand
TGTCCCATCCCGCAAAGCAGATCGATCAACTCCTCCCGGATAACTGGCTCGCCGCAAGGCAAATCTCATCACAATCATAAATCCGAAACACATTCAAGATGGTCTGAGGTTGACGGTTACCTTCCAAAAGCGGCAACACACCGCTTCACTAAAAGCAGCTTTTCCAACTCAATTTTCCACTGTTTCACAAAAACCACCGTTACCATTTCAAACTCGTTATTGAGATCCATTTTCCACTTTGCTCGTATATATTTCCGATGAAAATCGATAAACCGAATTCTGAAAAGACGGGGGGTGGGGTCAAATTAATTGATCGAAAAATATCCAGGGAGAGGATCGATCAAAGGAAACGGGACTCCTGGTCGAATATTGCAACCCCGGGGTACCGGTCGGACAAAACCAAAATACCACACTGGCTCAACATAACTGTTGGGCCATTTTTTATTTTCTTTCGCCAATAACGGCTACCAGAGCGGGACCAATCGCAGAAGTCCAGCCAGTAACGGTAAGCCAGGCGGAGGAAATCATGTGGAAAAACATCAAGAACGTCGTATCGGCAGTATCTGATCTCGTAGTCATCGGCTCCAAAGAAGTTACCTATCAGGTCAACAAAGCATCAACCGCAACAGAATCGGTCACCGGTTCACTCAGCACCAAGGCCGCATCAGTTCGTGCCCGTTATGAAGCTGATCTGGCCGACCGCAAAGCAGGCGTCAAGAAACCAACCGTCGTAACTGAAACACCTGCAGACGCAGTCATCATCAACAACTAATCCCAATCACCAACAACCGCAGTAACAAAGGCACAAGGGGCAGCTTTCCAGTAATGGAGACTGCCCCTTTGCATTTCCAACGGAGGAAATCACTATGGATGTCTACCAGATCATCACTAACAGAATAATCGAACTACTTGAAGCGGGAACTATTCCGTGGAGAAAACCGTGGGCAACCAGCAACGCTCTGCCCAAGAATCTCATCAGCGGTAAAGAGTATCGCGGCATCAACGTCTTTCTACTCGGCTGTCAACAGTACGGATCGCCTTATTGGCTGACGTACAAACAAGCCCAGGAGAAAGGCGGCTTCATAAAGCAGGGGCAGAAATCCAGTATGGTCGTCTTCTGGAAGCTGTTTGACAAACAGCCCCAGGAAGATACCGACGATAAAGCATCCGGTAAAACTGCCATGCTCCGCTATTACAACCTGTTCAACCTGGAGCAATGCGAAGGCATTGCATCACCACCAATAGATACACCCACCTACAGCTTCACCCCAATCGAGAAAGCGGAACAGATCGTATCCGGCTACAAAGATCGCCCTGACATCAGTTATGGCGGCAACCGTGCCAGTTATTCACCCATGAATGACAGCATCAGAATGCCACACGATCATCGCTTTGAGAAAAGTGAGGAATTTTATTCCGTCCTGTTCCATGAACTGGGACACAGTACCGGCCATCAATCACGGCTTGCCCGTAAAGAAGTTGTCGAACGCTACGAGTTCGGTTCGGAGGAATACGGTTCCGAGGTGCTTGTCGCCGAATTAACCGCCTCCATGCTCACTGGCGTAGCCGGTATAAGCAACAACACCATAGAACTCGCAGCATCGTACATCAATGGCTGGCTCTCACTAATCAAGAAAGACCGTAAGCTGATTGTCACCGCCGCAGCACAAGCACAAAAGGCGGCTGACTATATCCTGGGCAATACCCACACCGGGGAGGAACCGGCATGATCTACTCATATACCGTAAAACGCCGTACTCTCACCGACACCGAGAAGCACTGTCTCAAAGGAGGGGACGAAGTATTGAGTCGCCTGTCCCCCAGAGAATTGAAGTGCCTCTACTGTGCCGACTTCCAGTTCACCAACGGGGACACATTCGTATTAACCCCAGACCAGGTGGATCTTACATCCGCCATCGCCATCGAATAGGGGGAAATTATGTGTATTGGAGGAAATATCTACTGTCATCAATGCGGTAAGGAACTACCTGAAAGTAGTGATAACGAACCGTATCCGTGGCAGCTTGTAGATGAAAATCTGTACTGTCTGGACTGTGCTGATGAAGCATAACCTGCTGTAGTAGAAAAGCTATTCGTTAAATCAATAATTATAGTAACTACCATTACTATAAATTACCTAACCGTTAAGAGGGGCCTTCATGGCCCCTTTTGCATTGGAGGAATTACCATGACCAGAAAGAAACTTATGAAAACACTGGCTGAAATGAACATCCAGCCAGACAGCACCGTATTTACCATTACCAGTGAAGACCTGATCGCCGCCATTGCGGAAGAAGTTGACCTTGAAACCGTCACGTATCACGAACTGCGGGAAATCATCAGTATTGTCCGCAAGAACCTGCTGAATCTCAATTGGCAGGACTCAGTTGTCCACAGCATCAGTCATCTGCCATTCGGCCTCAATCAGACCGGTATCGCCTGGGATGGACATCTTCCCTGCACCGACAGTCCAGACGCCATGCTGTTCGACAACAACTGCTACCACCAGGGGGAGTGCAAATCCTGGGAAATTTATGAAGCGAGGTTTTAGCCATGAGCCTTACACATTCACCAGCGGGAGACATTGACCGGAAAGTATTGCAGGCGGTCGCCGGAGCCATTCGCAGCATCGAAACTGTTACCGGCACTATTGTCGAGTATGAAATCAGGGTTTCAGATGCCCACGACCTGCATTACATCATGCGTCGTCTTTGGGCAATTTTGGAGACCAACGGCTACACCATTGATGTTGATACCAACGTAACCGTCAACCTCAGACCATCTTGAATGTGTTTCGGATTTATGATTGTGATGAGATTTGCCTTGTGGCGAGCCAGTTATCCGGCAGGAGTTGATCGATCTGCTTTGCGGGATGGGACATG
>DUZX01000070.1 GCA_013349325.1 Desulfuromonadales bacterium | reverse complement strand
CCGTTTCTGACGATGACACGCCCAAGACAATGAATAACTCTTCACTGATGAACTTGAGCAGCTTGAAGAGGCTGATCCCTGTAAACATGCAGATTGACCCCAAAACAAATATTACGAAAAAGGCCTCCTCCGCAGAATCTGTGGTAATCGCCATGCAGCAGAGTTATCTTTTCAGGCCTAACCGTTCCCAGAGGAATGTAACGTCAAATGGCTCTCCACCGGTTTGTTCGATACGACGTGCCTCAAGCTGATCGATGGATTTGAGCAGCTCGACAACCGCCGGTCGGAGCTTTTTGTCCTTCACCGCTTCTCGCGGAGATTTTCCTTTAAGTGCCCCCAAGGGAATTTCGA
Organism: Desulfuromonadales bacterium; assembly: GCA_013349325.1. Taxonomy (GTDB): domain Bacteria; phylum Desulfobacterota; class Desulfuromonadia; order Geobacterales; family Pseudopelobacteraceae; genus JACRCG01. The sequence goes on along the minus strand of DUZX01000070.1, from coordinate 2,656 downwards.
TCCAGGTTTCGTAGTGTTTGGCAAGGTACTGGTGGATAATCTGCCGTTGAACATGCTTAGGGATATCCGGTTCCGGCAGTGGTTTTGCCGATTCCTGCGCTTTTTCAGAGCGTGGATCAACGACTTCGCGGATTTTGTATCGGATGGTATCTCTGGCGATATTTCCCAGCCATTCTCTCGCTTCGTCGGCTAATCGAGGTGTTCGACAGAAAACTTCCAGTGAATCAGACCCCTTCTGCACCATTGAGGCACTGGAGCGGCAGCGGCCATCCTCAAGCTCCACAAAACGGTTCCACCCTTCATCCCGATCTCCGTCAACATCGTCCTGTTCAGAAAGAATCCGCTCAAACTCCTGCCAGTCTGTCACCCGATAATGGTCTGTTGTCAGGAAAAGCTTGTCGCCGGTGGAGGCATCTACCAGCTCCGGCAGCGGTTTTGTCTCCAGAATGGAATCGAGCCAGTAGTCAATGATGATACTGGTCGTGATGTAGCGATCCAGTGCAGGATCGCCCTCTTCATGCTCCAGTTCGCTCTTGATTTCTGAGAGACAGTCAAGCGCAGTCTCCCTCTCCATGGGGTAGACTGCGCCACTCATGACAAAGCTGTCGTCTTGCCATACCAAGCGAGCACCGAAGGTATCCCATACTGTAAGGAAATTGGTTGCTGCCTTTTCCCTGATTTCAACGGGCGGGTGATCGGGACGCACCATGTCGGCCAGAATCAAACCCTTCCCCTTTGTGACCTCTCTCACTTCATACAGTGATAATGGCCGATTGGCCAGTTCCTGCAGCCAATTTCTGCCGTGGGCAGTTAGAGGAGGACCGCCTTTCCCGAGGATCAGGTTGTGTGCCTTGACATCTTTACCATTGATATCCAACTCAGCGTCTGCCAGCAGCCATTCGCCGATGTTCACTGATACGGCTTTTTCTAACCTGGGTGACAGATCATCAATGGCTTCTGTCCTCTCTTCGTCTGGTTCATCCATGAAATCATAGTGCACAACAGCGCCAACCTCTTCAGGATACCGCTCTTCTAGCCAGGAAAGGGCTGTCTGTATCGCATGCTCTTCTTCCCGGCGGCGTGATGCTGACAAGTCATCCTTTGCCAGACAGCACTTCTTATATTTCTGCCCACTGCCACAGGAGCAAATATCGTTGCGGCCAATTTTATCCATGTAATCCAAACCCGAGCAGAACTTGCAGTAATTTCGCGTGAATTGGAGTACACGCCACATGTAATGTTAATGTTCGGAACACCAAACATGACAACTTAGCAGGAGAAGCAATGCTGATCAAAACTTTACTGAACAAAGTCGAACGCTTCAAGTCTTTTGTTTACGGCAGTGCCCGATTGATGGCCGTAAATGGGGAAGAAGCCCTGGTCATTGACATTAAGCCCCGAAGCAACAGCAAACCCGTATGCCCGGAATGCGGCAAGCGGGGAAAAACATACGATACACAGCCTGCCCGGTTATTTGAGTATGTGCCGGTCTGGGCGTTCAAGGTCTTCTTCCAGTATTCTCCCCGCCGGGTGTTATGTCCGGTGTGCGGCATCAGGGTTGAAGAGATGCCGTGGGGATTTGGCAAAGAGCATATGACATTCTCGTATCAGGTCTACCTGGCCCGATGGGCGCGCCGCCTCTCCTGGAAAGAGACGGCTACCATCTTCAAGACCAGTTGGGACAGTATCTTCCGGGCGGTACAGTTCGTTGTAGATTATGGCCTTGCCAACCGCAATCTTGATGGCGTCACGGAAATCGGTGTCGATGAGATTGCCGTTTTCAAGGGACACAAGTACCTGACCCTGGTCTATCAACTCAATGCCGGTGCCAGGCGTCTGCTCTGGTGCGGCCCTGATCGCCGGATAAAAACGCTGCTTCGTTTCTTCTGGGAGTTCGGCAAGGAGCGCAGCGCCATGCTCAAGTATGTCTGTAGCGACATGTGGGCGCCGTATCTCAAGGTTCTTGCCAAGAAGGCACCCAATGCCCTGAACATCCTTGATCGCTTCCATATCATGCGGAAGTTCAACGAGGCAATCGATGAAGTACGACGAAATGAAGTCAAGCTGTTCAAGGCCGCCAATCAGGAGAATGTCCTGGAAAAAGGGCGCTGGCTTATCCTGAAACGTCCTGAAAACCTGTCGGAGAAACAGACATCGCGGCTACAAGACCTGCTCAAGCTCAACCTCTCATCGATCAAGGCATATCTGATGCGTGAGGACTTCCAGCAGTTCTGGAACTACCAGCGTTATGACTTCGCCGATAGGTTCCTGGAAAACTGGGTTACCAGAACCCTCCAGACCGACCTTGAACCGATGAAGAAGGTTGCCAGGATGCTGCGAAACCACAAACCGATGATTCACAACTGGTTCAAGGCAAAAGGCCGACTTTCCAGCGGCGCCGTAGAGGGGCTGAACCTCAAAGCAAAACTCACTATCAGAAAAGCATACGGGTTTAGGTCTATCAAATGTCTGCAAGTGGCCTTATATCATACGCTTGGTGAACTGCCCGAGCCTAACTCCATCCACAGATTCTGCTGAAGAGCCTTAATTTCACTAGTGATTTCTCTGTGTTCTGTGGCTAACCGCAGTTTTCAGGTTTTAGACTGGCCTTGAAAGGTATCAGATATTGAATATGGTTCCGTCGTGGAGCAGCTCT
>DUZX01000069.1 GCA_013349325.1 Desulfuromonadales bacterium | reverse complement strand
TTTTCCCCCCCATACTGACGACTCCAGAAAAAGGATTGAGCTGAACGCCTGTTCAGGAGTCGGCTGGTAATAGACCAGGAGCATCATACCGCTTGCGAGCATTAGCAGAAACGCAGTAAATGCCAGTCCTCCCAGGCAGAATGTATAGCGTATCTGCAGATTCCTGTGCAGCACTACCCTCGGAAAAAGGTGCTTGAGGAAATCATATATCATGATCTGTATACCGTGATAATTCCATCCTGCTCCGTCCATTCCAGTCTTGAGAGTGCTCTGCCTGCCGGTCCTTTAATGACCGCTCCCTGACGGTCAAAAATACTTCCATGACAGGGGCATGCGAGAGAGTTCTCTGTGACGTTAACCGTGCATCCCAGATGGGTGCAGACCAGGCTCAATGCGGAAAACCGGTTTTCAGTCCGCATCAGCGCCACTCGCTCGGTTTTAAATACCAGAGCGCCGTTTACCGGTATGTCGGTAATGTCGGCACGCACCAGTACCCGGCGTTCTCTTGATGTACGCGGCAAAAGATAGCGCACGAGCACCCCCCCTGAGGCAAGAAGCATGGCTAGGGTCGTGATGAATGTTCGCCGTGTTTGAGGATGTTTTTCCATTTTTCCACGTATGCTTTCGTATATGCAGGGGTTTTCCTGCTCATCTGCAGATAGCGGGCTTCATCCATAAAGCTGCCGTTGCTTACCCGCTGTCCTTTCTGAAGCCAGAACGATTCCACCCCCATGCCGTCTTTGTTGAGATCGTAAATTTGCCGGGAGTGCGGTTCAAACAGAAAACGGGTCGGGTTATCATGACACCCCTCGCAGATTACGGATCCTCGCTGTACTGTATGCGGGAAATATGCCCGCCATTCGGAGGCAAGCAACGTATTCTCCGGACCGTTGTTTCTCGCTTGCATGATGTCGGTATAGTAGGCAATAAACATCGGCCGAATTGGACTGATCTTGCCGGAAGCGTTGATGCCGAGTGGGGGAGCATCCTGTTTTTTCAGGTAGGCACTGCGCAGGTATTCGGCGCTCTGTCCCGGTTTAAGGTCGAAATCCTCTTTCTGCTTTTGGTCGCGGAAACGGAGGAAAAAGGTTCCGTATTCCTGTGGTGCCCAGGCCGAATGGCAGGCATAACACTCCATACGTTGCATATGCGCCTGAATGCGATGCTCAATAATCTTTTGACTCGGCTTATGGCAGTCACGGCACCCCTTTGAAAATTTTTTCCCCTCTGCCAGACTGCTCATGGAATGGCAGGCACCGCAGGTCATACCGAGCGAATAATGAACGTCTGGAAGCATTTTAAGAAATGTTTCCCCGTTTATAGCAAAGCCGCGCTGATAGCGCATGTTGTCTTCCCGGGGAGCCCGTCCTGCATACTCCCAGCCGGTGTAATAGCCGTTATGACAGCGCTGGCAGGCGGCAACTGTCGGCTTGCTCAGGGCACTATCGCTGTGGCAGTCAAGACACCCTTTTAGATGGCATGAGGAACAGTTTTTTCCCCAGAAGTCCGAGTCAAAACGTCCGTAACTACGCTGGACAAACTGCCTCTCACCAGTGCGTTGTCCCATGGCATGATCGAAAACACGCTCATACCCTTTGTGACACGACGCGCACCCGTTTTTACGACTGTAGCGCGAGGCGGGATCGCTGGCTATACCTCCCTGACGGTGGCATGAAGCGCATTCCATAATAGGGTGGGCTGCTATCGCATTATGGCCGATTGCCAGATAACAGGCGACGATGACGGGTATCATCCAACGCACGATACGTGATTCCTTTCCGGTAGATCGGGTCGGTCGCCTTGCCATGGCACGGAAGGCAGAGATTGACCGATAGTGTACGCTTCACTTCAGCATCATTCAATGGTCGGGAATTTTCTCTGGTGATGGCGGAATAGGCGCGTGTACGGCCATCTTTCATCGTTAAAAAACCATCAAGTGGCTTGCTGCCGGATTTTTCGCAGATAAGCGTCCCTTTTATGCTGTTCCCTTCCACAATATGCTGGCCAAAGCCGAGGAACGCCGGGTTTCCGTGGCATTGTACACAGTCGAGCGCCTTCTTCCCGGTATTGTGTGAATAAAATGGTGCAAAACGTAATTGCTGTGAACCCCTGAACTTTGAGACATACTCCGATTTAGAGAGGTTGCCATCTGCTTCCGTCACCGTAACAAAAGTCTGGCAACCGGGAGTCACCGGTGAAATACGACCCCGTTGGTTCAATGCAAGTGGAAATGGATAGAGCATGCGGTAATCTTCTGTCTCACTGAAAGCGCCCGGACTCTCTTCATCTTCCATAAAGTCGTACCCTTTTTTCCTTTTGTCATACATTGTGTGACAGCCGTAACATTGCACAACCGTCTTTGAGTGGCAGCTGTAACATTCAAGCCTTCCATGTCCGGCAATAGTATGTTCCGGCGTACCGGTAATAACCTTGCTTTTGTGCAGTTTTCCGCTTCGTTTTCCCTGAAGCCACACGGAGCCGTCACGATAAAATACATTTGAGTAACTACGCCCTTTGGCTGTCTGGATCATTCGCATTCCTGATACGGCCGGCTGTCTGTATGAACGCGACTCACGCAGCGCCTCGTCGTTCTCACGGGTAATTTCCCGGTAAACCGGCATTGCCGTAGGGGTACCGTGGCAGTCTTCGCAGGTTATCTCTGTCTGGCGATACATATTCTGATAACTGTATCCATCCCCCATTACATCCCGAGACGTGTGGCAGTCAATACACTCCATCCCGGCTGAAAAATGTACATCCGGTGTGATATGTGTCAAGTTGCGTGCTCCGCTTCCAACTTCAGATCCGGGTTCTCCCAAACGTGTTGGCACAAGAGAGTTGTTACCGTCATATAGCCCCTGATATGAATATCCGATACGACCGCTCCGATTGTGACAGCGTGTGCAGACTTTTGTGTCAGGTAGAGCCTCCATTTTGTGGGTTGCAGAATATCCAGCTTTTCCATTTATCGTTTTATCTTTTCCGATATTAGTTGCTGAGTCATTAAATGGGAAGTGGCAGGCGGCACAACCGGATGAGTGAGTTGCGGAGTACGAATCGCTGTTTTCAATTCCGATATGGCATCTGGAGCAAAATTTTCTGTAAAGTTCACCGGCAAGATTATCA
>DUZX01000068.1 GCA_013349325.1 Desulfuromonadales bacterium | reverse complement strand
GAGTTTCTGCCAGAAGCCGGTGTATTCGGCCTGACCCATGTAATGCAGCGGATTGAGTTTCTCAATGGGCACGGTTAACCTCTCAGAAGATCGGGTAGGCTCTTGCCAGGATGCGGTTTTTGTCTACAAAGCCGAAATACCTTGAATCGTAACTATCCTTGTGCTCACCCATCACGAACATTGAACCCTTGGGAACCGTACCGTTGAAGGCAAAGTGCCGAAGCGGCTCCCCTTTGAGAGAAACATCCTTGGCCCTGACCAGGTACTCGCCGTTGCAGTAGAACTTCTTCTCCGCATCCACGGTGAGTAGGTCACCTTCGTTACATCCCACGAGTTTCATCATATCCTCCGGCTTCTTCATCCCGATTCTGGCCGCCAGATCCTTGTCATGGAACAACACATACTCACCTCGCCCCACTTGGTTAGGATTCCGGGTGAGCCAGTAAACACGGTGCTTGAGAGAAGGAGTCAGGGTGACGCTGATCTTGTACGGAAGCAGCGTACCTGCGATAAGCAGACAGGTGATCGCCAGCCAGAGCCGCCAGTTGCGGATATCAAGGTTTAACGGTTTCGGCATTGCGCACCACCGCGTCACCCATGATGATCACCCGGTTCTTGGGAATGGCCGTAATGACCGCCTCAAGGCGGTCAAAACTCCTCTTCAGCTCGTCGTCATTCAGCTTGCCGGCAAGGTAGTTGTCCCGCTGCTGGGCGATGTACCCCTTGATGTCAACTGCCACGACCTTTTGGGCGAACCAGCGGTCATAACCGGCAACGGTGGCTAAAGATGCACAAATAGATACCGTCAGGCTGAGCATCAAAACGGAGACAAACGCCGATTGCTGTTTTGGCAACTCTCTGGGTGGCTCTTTGGGCTGTTCATCAGATGCGGAATTACGTCTCCAAATTGCGCGGGCCCTCTCAAAATCAATTTCCTGGAAAGGTTCTTCATTATTTCTGATTTCATCATGCATACGGTAACGACTCACTTTCCTTGTTCATTTTTTGACAGATGGAGATACAAGCAGTGCGGCCAGGGTGTGTGCCCCGGATTCCTTCTGAATCTGATCGAGCAGGTATTCCAGGCTGGCATCGCCGTAAACCGTATGCTGTTCGGAAATGGAGGCGTTCTTTGAGTCGCCTTCACTCAGGGCTGCATCATCTGCTTTCAGTCCCCTGGCATAGACAAAAGCAGGGACCCGGTCGATACCGTACCGCCTGAACAGCAGAGGATCGACGGCCAATCCTGCCGGTAACATCTCGCACTCTCCCTCAGCAGGATTACAGGCAGGATCACGTTGCAGTACAGATCCGATGAACCTGATCGTCGGCTGAATCTTCGACATGCCATCCACGAAGCCGCGCATCACCAGAGTGACATTGGGATCACCCAGCCGTGCCACTGATGCTGCATAATTCCTGACTGTCTGCAACGGCATGGCTGATGAGATGAATATATAGATCCGTTCATCGCCGCTGAGTTTTCCCCGTGCTGCCGGAGTAGTGCTGTCCGGATAGAATTTTACTGAAGCATCGCCAAAGAGTTCACTTTTTATCCGTTCCGTCTCGTTCTTCAATTTTCCCTGGAATTCAGGCGACCGGTAGTAAGTGTTCATCTTCTCCGCAATCTTCGACATATCCACTTCAGTCTTGTTTGACGGGATGGTGAGTGTTTCAGCCATCTTGTGTGCCCTGTCCAGGGCGACTTCCACTTCCGGGATGCCAACCCGGGGATTGTCCCCATGTACAACTGCGGGGATGACCAGGAGGACCATTATTAGTTGAGCGCATAGCCGACGCAACAGACCCTCCTTCGTGTCAGTGACCAGAGAAAATTGTCAGGTGACGTGTTGGTAGTCCCGAAAGGCGGGTTCTTTGCAGTCCCCCAGATGAGAGATGGCCTGCCGATGGGGATGCAGTCGTTACCGCGCACCGGCCTTGCAATCTGGAGCCGATAGTTGCTCTTGACGAGAATCGGCGTCACCACACCGGCACTGGCGCACTGGTTGATGCCGGATAAAATCAAAGCTTTGGAATGGACACAATTGTTGAAGGCTGAGGTGTACGGGAAGGATAACTTGATATTATGGAATGTCTTCTCCAATTCCGGCATGCCGGAATTGAGAGTAACTATTTGAAATACAACAAACTGGCATCAAAATTATCGTTTAAAATCTGTTTATGGCGCTTTTGCCAGTAATGCTTTGACGTGTCCATGCAGACATTCGACCTTGCTGAGAGTCTCGGCACGATTGAGCGGTACGTCTTCCTCTTCCATTGCTTCATAACGGAACTGAACCGCAAAGCTGTTCAAAGGAATCAGCTCGCGATAACAGGCCACATCAAATCCCAAATCCTGAAGCATAATGAGCAGGCGGCGTACATCATGAGTCCGGTCAATGGTCCCGCCTGCACCAATTATCCATGCTTTCAAAGATTTTTCGGCGGCCTGCTGCGCGTGAAAACCAAATATCTCGTCGGCAACTATGTCTGACGAGATAATATAACGAAGCAGATCAATATCTTTTCCCGCCATGGTCAGCAGCATTGAAGCTTCACTATTAACATTCATACAACACCCTCCCGTCACTCATGGCATGGTGAATCACATGATTTTTGGAAGTTGCCAATTTTGATACTTCCTCGGCTGAGTACACCAGAAAATCAATGGGTACCCGCACATCAGGAAAGAGCATCCAGAGACGCGCCATCTCGCCGCGGCGGCTGTGCTGGGCGTTGAATGGCCCATCTTCAACAATCAGAAAATCAAGGTCGGAATCGGCATGCGCCGTGCCACGTGCATGTGAACCGAACAGGATAATTTTGCGCGGATTGACTTCACGGACAATTTTTGCCGTCATCTCTTTGAGGAGTTCTTCGGTTACGGGTTGGTTTTGCATGTCGTTACTCCATTAAGATGCTTTACGATTAATTCTCCTGCAACCTCGCATAAACCTTCTTCATCATCCATTCCCTGACAAGACCGCCAAAAGCTTTGTCCTCCACGATCTTTTCAAAAATCTCCTGATTCTGATCCATCCGTTCAATCAGCTTGCTTAAAAACTGGTCTTCAAAAGCATACTTGAAGGTGTCAATCTTATTGGCTTGTGCCTGCGTCTTCAGGGTTTCGTCCTGGACAAGTTCAGCCTCTATCTGATCGAAAAACAGCTTGTCGGCTTGCTCAAAGTTGGTGCCGAACCTTTCGTTCAACAGTTCGATGATTTCAGACAAGACAGCATTTTCTTCCTTTTCCCGCTTAATGCCTGCTTCTGTCAGGCCATCAAGCTCTCCAACTTCATCTTTTTGCAGTTCAATGCTGCCGTCCGCTATTTTCTGGAGACGGTAGTATTCCAGGGCAACTTCATCATCAAGCTGTAGGGTTTCTGATAAATCCATTTTCGGAAGCTTGGTTTGCAGCAATTTTGCAAATGCATAAAACTTTTCAAAATCCGGTTCGGTAAACGGCATGATCTGAGCCATGAAG
>DUZX01000067.1 GCA_013349325.1 Desulfuromonadales bacterium | reverse complement strand
GAGGGTTAGGGTGGGGGGGAGGTTGCCATGAAAGTACTCCGTTGCAGCTTCCCCCACCCCCTGCCCCCCTCCCGCAAGGGGAGGGGGAAGCTTTCCGAATTAATAAATGTTACAAGGTACTAGTGCCGCTCAAAATATATTTAAATCTGATAAAGGGAATGAATCCAATGTCCGACACACCCGATATCCTTAAAAAAATCGTCGCCCATAAACAGATTGAAGTGGCTGCCGCACAATCCAGTTCATCGATCAGCGATCTTCTTGTTCGTATCGGAGATCTGGAAGACGTCCCGCGTGGTTTTGAACGACATCTGCGGGAAGCGGTGGCATCGGACTGGACCGCCATTATTGCGGAAGTCAAAAAGGGCTCCCCCAGTAAGGGAATAATCCGGGAGGATTTTGACCCGTTGGAGATCGCAGAAATTTATCAGAATAACGGCGCTACCTGTCTGTCGGTGCTGACAGACGAGCATTTTTTCATGGGAAATCTGCGTTACCTGGCGCTGATCCGTGAAGCGGTCTCCCTGCCGCTCTTGCGTAAGGATTTCATCTGTGATCCCTACCAGATCTACGAGGCCCGTGCTGCAGGAGCCGATGCGATTCTCCTGATCGCCGCCATGCTTGATCTGAATCAGTTACGTGATTTTCATGCGCTGGCACGCGAGCTTCAGCTGGATGTTCTACTTGAGGTTCACGATGAAGCTGAGATGGAACTGGCGCTCAAAACCGACTGTACCCTGATCGGCGTTAATAATCGCAATCTGCGGACCTTTGTTACCGATCTTGGCACCACCGGACGTCTGGCCCGCATGATAACGTCAAATCGTCTGCTGGTCGCAGAAAGCGGTATTCACCATCGTGCGGATATTGATCGTCTGGCAGCTGACGGCGCGCAGGCCTACCTGATCGGTGAGTCGATGATGCGAGAAGCTGATATTGGTTCAAAGTTGCAAGAGCTTTTAACCCCCTGATTCGCTACAAGGGCGCACGCAGTGCGCCCCTCCGTAAAACAGATACATATCCCCTACCTAACCCCAACGCTCTTCAAACTTCCTGCAGGTATTTATATCTTATTCGTCTGCAATCACAATGACACGAACGTATGACAAGACCGAGGTTTTCAAAACCTCGGAGGTCTCGAATAGTTTGTCGGATTTATTTACAGCGTAACAATAGAATGATCCTTAGATTTAAAATATTTATTCATATTATTTTCAAATAGTTACAATTTACACCCTTCATAATCAACTGCGTATGCCTGCGTCAGAGAACATCACATCAGACATACATCTCAAAAACCGTACTCTCAATGTCGGAAAGTCTTACACATTTTTCGCTGAATAAATTGATGAAACCCACTTTTTCATCGTTTTTAAAACGACGTTCGCTGAAGTACGCTGATATTCTTGACTTAAAAGGTATCTCCCCAAAGTTACCGTACAATTAGGTGGTTAAAAACATTTTGTCGGATTATTTTACATCTGCAAATTAATTTAAAATTTAACAATGTAAAAGAAGACTAAAATTGACCTATTAGCACATAAAATTACTATTGGTCCATTTCATGCCTTTCAAAGTCATCCCAAAACAGGCTGTCTCATTAAAAGAAAGGAGAATTCCAATGAAAAAACTTGCTACCCTCACAATGACATTACTGGCAATGACACTGTTGTTATCATCAGTAAAAGATTCAGTGGCAGCGCCTGCGACTGTCACAACCGATCAGACGTCTGTCCAGGAGCGCAAAGATGCGCGCAAGCTGGTCAACCGCAATGCTGCGGCAAAGAAGCTGAAAGCCGAACTTGACGCAAAGAATGCCGCTCAGAGCAGAAAAGCCACTACTACTGTAAAATAGCTGTACGTTTCTTTGGCACGTAACCCGTACTGATTCTATGTAGTTAATGATGTACACTTAGATAAGGAGATCTCCCCATGAAAAACAAGTCATACATCATGCGATTCGGGCTGGCGACGCTGTTGTCCTGTCTATGGACCGTAGCGGCCTTTGCCGCACCAACTTCACTCAAACTCCCCAACATCAGCGTACCTATATTGGATGGCGCGACACAACCCAGCAACGGTTTGTGGGATAATGTTATCCCCAACGCGCTGGCCGATTATTACACCTACGTACCTTACACCACTGCCGATGCCGTCAAGCTCGGTTTTCCGGCTACCTGCGGTAACCTGGCCAAGGGTGATCTCGGCAGTACGGAAGACTGCTACACCATCACTGTTAAAAGCTTTCGGCAGGCATTATCTCTCAATGGCTTACATAGCATTTTTGCTGGCGGTCCGGGACTTGTTGGCCTGGATGGCGTAACCCCTCTGACGACTAAAGCCTTTGGTTACGGATCCGGCGGACCAGGCTGGGTTCTTCCGTACTACGATACGAACAAAGGCGGTGTTACTGCAGGCACCCCGGTAACCGGAAATGCACCTACTATCTTTGCCACAGCTCCTGCAAATGGCGGTATTACCGATCAGGGCATCTGGCACTTCCCGGCGCCCACCATCAAAGGCGCCTTTGGTCGTCCGATTCGCGTACAATGGCTGAATGAACTTCCTAATGAAGCGCCTACCGGTCTTGACCCCTCAGTTGACTGCGGTCCCAATGCACCCAACTGCTTCCCGTATAACCGCATCACCACCCATGTGCATGGCGCGCATGTCGGCCCTGAGAGCGACGGCCTGGCCAGCGCATGGTTTACCCCAAATTTTGCAATTGTTGGTGAAGATTTTGTTTCCACCCGCCAGCATGGCCCCGAAGGTACCTACTTCTACCCCATGGATCAGGAAGCCAGCACCATCTGGTATCATGACCATGCCATGGGTACCACCCACAACAACACCAACATGGGTATGGCCGGGTTCTGGCCGATTACCGATGCCAACGAAAAGACTCTCGTAGCCGCAAACATCCTGCCGACCGGAGCCTACGAACTCGGTTTCGCACTGCAGGATCGTCATTTTGATGCCGCCATCGGCGACATGGTCATGCCGGACGCACCGATATTTGACCTCAATTCCCTGAATTGTGGTTTTGATGCGATTACCGGACTTCCAACCGTTGCTACCTGCCCGAACGGTGCGGTCTTATGGATGAAAGCAAAAGATCCGAACAATCCCCTTGACACTGTTGGTCATTTTGTACCGTATAACGCTGCTGATACCGCGACACTGACTAACGGACTCAACGGTGCCGCACCGTACCCCGCTACCAGCGCAACACTTGAATATTTCGGTAACATACCGGTCGTCAACGGCGTTGCCTACGGTAAATATGACGTTGAGCCACGCGTCTACCGTATGCGCTTCATCGGCGGCACTGACTCCCGTACCTGGGTTATGAAACTTCAGTATACGACTACTGATCCCGTTAGCGGTGCTACTACCGTTAATGTCCTGCCATTCTGGCAGATCGGTACTGAGCAGGGTCTGTTGAACAACCCGGTACTGCGCCAGGATATCGACCTTATGGGTGGCGAGCGTATTGACGTGCTGGTTGATTTCACCGGCATTCCTGCCGGCACAAAAGTCATGATGAAAAACCTTGGTCCTGATACGCCATGGCCGGGTGCTTTTGAATATCAGGCTGGTCTGGTTGCACCATCTGTTGATATTCCAGAGATTATGGCCTTTAATGTTGGTACACTGACCGCTCCGGACACAATTGTTACCCCTTCGGCAGCCACTAATCTGCGCCCCTCAGCACCTCCGGTTCCTACTGTCGTTCCGGCAATTCAAAACACTCGCGTTGTATCTCTGATGGAAATCACCGACGGCTACGGTCGTACTATGCCGACCATCGACTCCCGCGGTTTCAAACCGGTGGATATTCCGGTTACTGAAATCATCAAATTGAACGACATCGAACAGTGGGATATCGTCAACACAACGGTTGATGCTCACCCGATGCATCTGCACCAGGTTGCTTTCAAAGTTATCAATCGTCAGGCTTTGGCTCCTGTTATAGATCCTGCGACCGTGTTTTGGCTCAGCGAGAATAGGACTTTTGGTTCGTTTGTGATAAACCATCACGAACGGAGGAAAGTCAATGCGAAAGAAACGTCACAACTACACCCCAGAAGAGAAGGTTTCCGTTTTACGG
>DUZX01000066.1 GCA_013349325.1 Desulfuromonadales bacterium | reverse complement strand
CATGTCCCATCCCGCAAAGCAGATCGATCAACTCCTGCCGGATAACTGGCTCGCCGCAAGGCAAGTCTCATCACAATCATAAATCCGAAACACATTCAAGATGGTCTGAGGTTGACGGTTACGCTGTAACTACACTATTGGAAGGATGCACCAGCACCCGGATCTCAAAAAATTTAGCATCAGGTGCCATAGGGTGCAGAAAGGATGATATTTCCATCGAGAATGAAACCTCGACAATGGAGGGCATGCACAATTGGGAAGCCGTGTGTAAAGGTAAGCGCTATATCTGTAGCTACCATTCCTCGACTGGCGTTAACTGCAAAGAATTAAATAAGTAGTCAGTCTATCTCACTTTTGCTTAAAGGAGGATGCGGCAACTTGGAGTGCTAAACGGCGAAAAAGTCAAAAGCGATTAAAACCCAGAAAACACATTGAAACCGAGGAGGGAAAGGGGGAGGCTGAAATATTGAGTTAACCTTGAAGAAATTCATCAGGAGAGATGCCCGCTTGTTGTAGAATGGCACGCAACGTTCCTTCCGGCATGTCCCCGGAATAGTTTGGAATTGTCGTATAGCGGCCTGTTGCCTCACTGTGCCAGATTTCGTGACTGCCAGCAGCCTGCCGGTCAAATGCGAATCCGAAATGTTTCAAGCGGCGTACAATCTCACGGTAACGGAAACCAGACAGCCTTCCCATCAGTAACCTACAACCAGAGGCAGGTCGAAAGAATCAGCTAGCTCTGCCTCGGAGGCATTTTGTTTACGCTCCTGCTGTGCTTCAAGCAAACGACGGGCTACATCTCGGGCTATTTCCATTACTTCGGAAATAGTTCGACCCTGTGCCACCAAACCTTGAACCTGCTCTGAGGTCGCAAGGTAAAAACCTTCGGGCAATTTTTCAACATGAATATTTATTATCCGTTCCATAATGTTTCTCCTTGCCGCAAGTATACGTATGCAGAACTCAAAAAGCAAGGGAACGTCAACTGCAATTGAACTGACTTTTCAACAAATAAGTAGAACCGGTGAAAAGAAAAAGCTGATTCCCAACAAGGCTTACGACCTGCCCGAAAACCCGGCAGATCAAAGCCATGCCCGTTGGACAGAAAGAGTAAGACTCCTTATTTCTGTCTGACGGAGAGACGAGGAGTCAAATTGAAGGGGGACAAAAATGAGAACATTATAAACTTGCATTATCGCCGCCGTAATGAGTTCAGTAACCATATCTTTTGCTGCCTGCCCTTATGATGCCAACTGCCTGAACAATCCGTACGGGGCTGGAAGCCCCTATAAAGCTGACGGGATCAACAATTCATATAGCCAGTAACCATGCCGCAGTCAAACGGCTTCTGGAGAACGGCATCCCGCAACGATCCCTGACAACATTGCCTCCGTCGATTTCCGATGCAGGGCGGGAACTTCCGCATGAGGCCAACAGCTTTGGGGAGGTGTCGCAATGAGACCATCCCCAACCCTCGCTACAAAAGAAATTGACGAAATGGTCAAGACCATTCAGAGCCAGGCCAGGGGGGCTGTCGCAGCCATGGAACAGAGGGGCGGCACGTGGAGTCCGGTACCGTCGAAGCGGCAAAATCAGGTGATGCTGTGCGCGACATTTTGCAGCAGATAAATTCCGTTGCTGCGCAAATTCATCAGATTGCCATTTCTGCTGAAGAGCAGACCGCAACTACGTGTGAGATATCACACAACATCAACCAGATCACCCACGTTGTGCACGAAACGGTATGAGGCGCGCATCAATCGGTTGGCGCCGCCTGTCAGCTGCGCAGCAATGCCGAAGAGTTGCAGCGTCTGATGCGTGAATTAAAGCTCTAAAGCGTTTACAGAATGAAACATTTTGCCTATCATGCCGGGCTATGAACGAACAGCATCCTTATCTCATCCGGGCAATGATTGCCCGTGACCTCGACGCGGTCCTGGCCATCGAACAGGCCTCTTATCCGGCTCCCTGGCGAAGGGAGCACTTTCAGCACGAAATAGATACTCCGCATTCGTTTCCGTTTGTTGCCGAATCTGACGGCATTGTCGTTGGTTATGTCGGTCTGATGTCGCTCTTCGAAGAGGCGCAGATCCTGAATATTGCCGTACTGCCTGAGTTGCGCGGTCGCGGCATCGCGCGGCAGCTGATGGATTATTCAGAAGTGGTAGCTCGTGAAAAAGGTGCCGAACTGCTGGCACTGGAGGTGCGGGCGTCGAATATAGCCGCGCTGACACTTTATGAACAGTTCGGTTTTGTCCGCACCGGTCTGCGGAAAAAGTATTATGAAGGTAGGGATGATGCGGTTTTGATGGAGAAAGTGTTGTAGGGGAACGCAGTTCAATGAATCCTTTCTGGTTGATCTTTCCGTTGACAAAAAGACGCATCTTTAGCACAATCTGGCTCGTTTATCTGGCTAGGTTTCGGGAGGATGTATGAAATCAGAATCGTGGCGCTTACAGGATGCAAAAAACCAGTTCAGCAAAGTGGTTGCCGCAGCACTGCACGGTGAACCGCAGCATGTGACACGGCGTGGTCGGGAAGTCGTTGTCGTTGTTGCCGCTGATGAGTATGTGCGCCTTGAAAAATTCAAGGCCGCCGCGATGCCTCGCTTTGTGGAGCATTTGCTGGCTCTCCCCAAGGATGATATCGAGTTTGAACGGCTACCGTTTATTTCGCGTGAGGTCGAATTTTGATGTGGCTGCTTGATACGATGGTGATATCGGAACTTCGTAAACGCGATCCTGACCAGAATGTTGTGGCCTGGCTCATGTCGGTGCCTGAAAAGAGTCTTTTTCTCAGCGTGGTAACCATATCGGAAATACAGCGCGGTATAGTTTTGCAACGAAATAAGGATGCTCATTTTGCAGAGCGACTACAGCATTGGCTGGACGAACTGATGCGAAATTATACGGACCGCGTGTTGCCAGTGACGCCTGAAATAGCCTGCTGCTGGGGCGAGCTCGCCGCACGTGCCGGACATGATGGTGCTGATGTGATGATAGCCTCTATCGCCCTTCAGCATGGTTTGGCTGTTGTGACCCGCAATGAACGGCATTTCAGTTCGTTTTCAGTCCCGGTTTTTAATCCATATACCAAAAGACAGTAAGGAGAACCTGAATGCAGTTTACTTCGATGATCCTCTCTAATGCGGAGGTTTCGCCCGGTTACTGGCGCATGCGTATGACCGCGCCGCCCGAATTTGCGTCTGCCGTCCCCGGTCAGTTTGTCATGGTGCGGGTCAGCGGCGCCATTGACCCGCTGTTGCGGCGTCCCTTCGGAATTTTTGACGTCGGCAGTTATACTCCGCAGCAGAGCGGCGCGGCTATTCAGCCCTGTTTTGAGATGCTCTACCGGGTGGTTGGCAAGGGTACCGCGCTGCTGGCAACGCTGCATGCGAATGACCTGCTGGATGTGCTGGGGCCGCTTGGCACCGGCTTCACGCTGGGCGAAGCGAATGAAGAAAAGCTTATCGTGGGGGGCGGGGTAGGGTTGGCACCGCTCTACCTGCTGGCAAAGGAGCTGGTCAAGGCATCCAAGGTCAGGCTGTTTGCCGGTGGGCGCACGCGCGACGATATCCTCTGCATCACCGAGTTTGAACGGCTGGGTGTGGAGTGTTACACGGCTACCGAAGATGGTTCGCTGGGTGAATGCGGTCTGGTGACGGAGGCGCTGGTGCGGCGGCTTGATCAACTGCAGGGGAGGGCGACCATCTTTGCTTGTGGTCCGCATGGCATGCTGAACGCGGTGGCCGGCATTGCCGCCGGGCGCAACATTCCCTGTCAGGTTTCGCTGGAGGGGTACATGGCCTGTGGCGTGGGCGCCTGCCTGGGGTGCGTCGCTCCCGGTCGCACTCATTCTGCCGAAACACCCGATTTCCGCTGTGTCTGTACCGAAGGGCCGGTTTTTGAAGCGGGCGAACTGAAGTGGAGGGATTGACTATGGACTCAACTGCTATCACACCGGATATGACGGTCAATCTGGCCGGTATCCCGCTGCGTAATCCGGTCATGACCGCCTCCGGAACCTTTGGCTACGGCGAAGAATTTGCCGAATACGTCGATCTGGAGTCCATCGGTGCCATGGTGACTAAAGGGCTTTCGCTCAAAGCGCGCGCCGGAAATCCGACGCCGCGTATCGTCGAAACACCGGGCGGAATGCTGAACGCCATCGGTCTGCAAAACGTCGGTATTGACGCTTTTATCGCCAAAAAAATACCTTTCTTGCGTACGGTTGACACCCCGGTCATCGCCAATTTTTTCGGTGCCACAATTGATGAATACGCCGAAATGGCGCGCCGACTGGATCAGATCCCTGAGCTGGCCGGACTGGAAGTCAACATCTCCTGTCCTAACGTCAAACAGGGGGGCATCGTCTTTGGCACCGACCCGGCCTGCGCCTTCGATGTCATTTCGGCCTGCCGCAAGGCAACCGGCAAACCGCTGATCGTCAAGCTCTCTCCCAATGTCACCGATGTGGTCGTGATGGCCAAAGCCTGCCAGGATGCCGGTGCTGATGCACTCTCGCTGATCAACACACTGACCGGCATGGCCATCGATCTGAACAGGCGGCGACCGATCCTGGCCAATATCACGGGCGGATTTTCCGGCCCGGCCATCAAGCCGATCGCGCTGCGTATGGTCTGGCAGGTGGCCAGAGCGGTCAAGCTGCCGATCATCGGTATCGGTGGAATAATGAACGCTACGGATGCGCTGGAATTCATGCTGGCCGGCGCCACGGCCGTGCAGGTTGGCACGGCCAGTTTTATCAACCCGGGGGCTGCCCAGCAGATTGCTGCCGATATGGAAGCCTGGCTGTCGGCACATGCTGTTGCTGACATTAAAAGCCTGATCGGCGCTCTGGAAACCTGAACGGGTGCTCGAAATCTGGTTGGCATTCTCGGCCGGTCTGGCCGGCAGTGGTCATTGTCTCGGCATGTGCGGCGGTATTGTGACGGCTCTGGCGCTCTCGACCGGCGACAGAAGCGCTGCCGAGCGTTTTCTGTTTAACCTGCTGTATCACGCCGGACGGATCACTACCTATGCGTTGCTCGGACTGTTGGCCGGACTGGCTGTTCGAGCAGGCGTGCTGGATGAATTCAGATCCTGGGCGAAGTGGCTCTTTCTGGCAGCCAATCTCCTGGTGCTCTTGATGGGGCTTTTTACGGTGATCGGCATCCGATCACTTGGTATTTCGGCTCTGGATGGTT
>DUZX01000065.1 GCA_013349325.1 Desulfuromonadales bacterium | reverse complement strand
CAGATCGCGTGTTTTCATCATGACAAAGATGACAGGAGTCATGATGAGAACGTGAACGGCCGAAGAGATCATTCCTCCTATCATCGGTGCGGCAATCGGTTTCATCACATCGGCACCGGTACCGGTTGACCACATGATTGGAATCAGGCCGAGCAGCGCTACAGCAACCGTCATCAGTTTGGGGCGAAGGCGAAGAACTGCACCTTCAAAGGTGGCATCATAAATATCCTGTTCGGTGCAGGGGCCATTCAACAGCTTTTTATCGAGTGCCTCATGCAGGTAGATAACCATGACCACTCCGGTTTCCACGGCAATACCGTAAAGTGCAATAAATCCTACCCAGACAGCAACCGACAGGTTATAACCGAGAGCCGAGACCAGATAGACACCTCCCACCAGAGCAAAGGGGACCGAGAGCATCACCATGGATGCCTCAACTACAGAATGAAAGGTGAAGTAGAGCAGGAGGAAGATGATCACCATGCCCAGCGGTATCAGAACTTGCAGCCGCGCTTTGGCGCGAATCTGGTTCTCCCATTGACCCGACCAGGTCAGGTAATAACCGGGTGGCAGTTTGAGCTTTTGCTCCAGCACCTGCTTTGCCTCAGTTACAAAACCCCCCATATCACGGCCCCGGACGTTGAGATAAACCAGTGAGCGCAAAAGACCACCTTCACTGTTGATCTCAGGAGCACCTGTGGAGATTTTCAGTTTTGTTACCATGGAAATAGGCACCTGGGCCCCGTCCATTCCGCTTACAAGAATACGGCTGATGGCAGGAATATTGTCGCGATAGTCGCGCAGGTAACGGATACGTATCGGGAACCGGTTGCGCCCTTCAACGCTTGTTGAGAGCATTTCACCGCCGAGGGATGTTTCGATGATGTCCTGGATGTCGCCCACACTTACCCCGTAACGGGCAGCAGCTTCGCGGTCGATGTCGATATCGATGTAGTTTCCTCCGGTAACCCGTTCGGCCACCACATCGGCAGCGCCGTTCAACGGCTTGAGAATGGTTTCAGCCTGAATAGCAAGATCTTTCAGCACATTGAGATCATCGCCGAAGATTTTCACGCCAAGATCGGTACGAACTCCGGTGGAGAGCATGTTGATACGGTTGATGATCGGCTGGGTCCAGCCGTTTCGGACACCGATCTGCTGCAATTTCGAGTCAAGCTCTGCTACGATATCCGCTTTGCTCATTCCCGCCCGCCAGGCCTCCTTTGGCTTCAGGATGATGATACTCTCAAACATGGAGACCGGTGCCGGATCTGTGGAGGTTTCGGCCCTGCCGACCTTGCCGAGTACATGCTCGACTTCGGGCATGCTTTTAATGATCGAATCCTGCTCCTGCAAAATCCGTTTGGCCTCGGTTATCGAGACGTTGGGCAGTGTTACCGGCATGTAGAGCAGGGAGCCTTCGTCAAGGGGAGGCATAAACTCGGAGCCAAGATTCATGAACATCGGCACAGCTATGAGAAGCGCCACAATGTTCAGTGTGATGGTGGTTTTTTTCCATTTCAGCACCCATCGGATTACCGGAGAGTAGAGTTTGATAAAAAATGTGGAGACCGGGTTGGCGCTCTCTTTTGGCATTTTTCCCCGCATGAAAAAGTACATGAGTACCGGTACCAGCGTGATGGCGATCAGTGCAGATCCCATCATGGAAAATGTTTTGGTGAATGCCAGCGGGTGAAAGAGCTTGCCCTCCTGTCCTTCGAGCATGAAGACCGGAACAAAGGAGAGCACAATAATTGCAAGAGAGAAAAATATTGCTCTTCCTACCTGTTTGGCTGAACTGATGACGATCTCAAGGCGTTTTGCTGCCCGTTCTTCAGGCGGAATTTCCGAGAGGTGGCGGTAGCAGTTTTCAACCATAATCACGCCTGCATCCACCAGTACACCGATGGCAATAGCGATACCGCCAAGAGACATGATATTGGAGGTGACGTCCATCAGCTTCATGGTGATAAAGGCAAACAGCACCGATATCGGCAGTGTCAGCACAATCACCAGAGCACTCGGAAAGTGGAGCAGGAATATCAGAATGACGATGGAGACAACAATTGACTCCTCCAGCAGGTTTTTCTTCAGAGTATCAATTGCACGTGTGATGAGGTCGGAACGGTCATAGGAGACCCTTACGGTAACTCCCGGTGGCAAACCCTTTTCGAGTTCTTTTATTTTTATCTTTACCCGGTCAATAACCTCTTTGGCATTTTCACCATATCTCATGACAACAATACCGCCAACAGCCTCCCCTTTGCCGTTTATATCAAGCAATCCCCTGCGGATAGCACTCCCGATCTGAACCGTGCCAAGGTTTTTAATATAGACGGGTATGCCGCTCATGTCGGTTCCTACGGCAATATTCTCCAGATCAGTTTTGGATTTAACATAGCCGCTTCCACGGATGAGATACTCAGCGTCAGCCTGCTCGATCAATCTTCCTCCCACATCCTTGTTGGAGGCTTTGACGGCATCCATCACTTTGCTGACCTTGATATTGTAGGCAAGCAGTTTATTCGGATCCAGATCGATCTGATACTCCCTGACAAAACCGCCGATTGAGGCAACTTCGGCCACACCCGGCACCGTATTGAGCTGGTAGCGTACAAACCAGTCCTGCAGGGTTCGGAGCTGCTCCAGATCGTACACTTTACCCTCAATGGTGTACCAGAAGATATGACCGACTCCGGTGCCGTCAGGGCCAAGTGTCGGAACTACGCCCTGGGGGAGCAGCGATGCAGCATAGTTCAGACGTTCCAGAACCCTCGTTCTGGCCCAGTAGATGTCCGTATTGTCCTCGAAAATGACATAGATCATGGAGAAACCGAAAGCACTTGATGCCCTTACAGCACGGACCTTGGGTAATCCCTGCAGATTGGTTGCAAGAGGATAGGTAACCTGGTCTTCCACTACCTGCGGCGAACGTCCCGGATAGTCGGTAAAAACAATAACCTGATTGTCGGAAAGATCGGGAATTGCATCAACCGGTGTTTTATAGACAGACCAGATCCCTCCGGCAATGATCAGAGCAAAAAGCATCAGGATGATGATCCGGTTCCGGGCGGAGTACTCTATAATTTTTTCTATCATTGAGGCTACTACCTGTCGAAAATAGTTACGAAGTCGTCACTGCTTGTTTCTCATCACCTTTATTCTGCACTTCTAACGGGGGCCTTTCAACTGTGATTCCGAGTCGATAAGGTAGGCACCGGATACGGCAACTTTATCGCCTGCATGCAGCCCTGATAAAATCTGAACCTTGTCGTTGGACTGCTGTCCGATCTGTACGGAACGGGATTCAAATGTTCCGGGCGAACTCTCCACCCAGACCACCTGACGTTTGCCGGTGTCGATGAGGGCTGTGACAGGAACAACAATTTGTGGAGCGAAGGGCACTTTTATGATGGCGTTCACGAACATGTCAGGCTTCAGCTTCAGACCGGGGTTGGCCAGCTGTACGCGTGCCTTGAGGGTTCTTGTTTTAGGGTCAAGAAAGGGGTAAACAAATGCCACACGTCCTGTATATGCAATATCCGGAACCGAACGGGAACGGATTTCAACCTGCTGACCAACGTGAATATCGGAGAGTTCGTTTTCGTAAACCTCAATCTCAACCCAGACGCTTGAGAGATCAGCAATATTGAAGAGCACCTCTCCTGCATTGACATATTGCCCCTGCTGTACCATTTTTTCAATGACAATACCCGAGAACGGACTATAGATGGCAATTCTGAGATCCGGTTTACCGCTTCTCTCCAGTGCAGCGATCTGACTCTGTTTGATACCGGAAAGCAACAGGCGCTGTCTTGCGGCTTCAACCAGTCCCTCGCCATTTCCGGAGATGGAGGGAACCGGAGAGTTTTTAAGCAGGTCGCGGCTTTTAAGGGCAAGAAGGTACTCCTGCTGTGACGCAACCAGATCAGGTGAATATAATTCTGCGACAGGCATCGCTTTGTTGACCATTGCACCAACACTGCTGACATAGAGTCGTTCAAGGCGTCCGGCAGCCCAGGCGGTGACCCTCGACTGTCGCGATTGATCGTATTGTACGATTCCCACGGTATTAATCTCTTTGTTCAGCGATTCCATTTTCGCTTCCATTGTTGCCACATTGGCCAGTACCTGCTGGCTTGATGAAAGTGAAACTTGAGAGGAGCCTTCAGCCTGACCACCCTGAAGCGCCGCAGAAGCACTGCTGTGTTCCGCGGTATCAATTTTTTTGATCAGTTCCATTCCGCAGATCGGGCAGACTCCGGGCTTTTCCCTGATGATAAACGGATGCATGGAACATGTGTAGAGCTGTTTTGCCGTGGTTGCAAGTTGCCCGGATGTTTTGACCGGTAGTTTATTCTGCCAGATAAACCAGCCTCCTGTGGCAGCAACAGCGAGTAACATTATTACCAGAGGGAGTGCGAATTTCTTGTTTATGGCCATGGTTGCAGCTCAATATCGTTAATGGTAAAGGTGTTGAACGCTCTCCAGCCGGGAAGCTGTCGGAGCTGTTTTTTTTGGTGCCGTAATGAGATCAGTACCTACAATTGCTTCGAGCTGTGCGACCTTCATCATATACTCTGCCTTTGACTCGTAGAGTTCCCTTTCGTAATTGAAGAGGGTCATGCGGCTGTCGAGGAGTGTCATAAAATCAACTTTATTGACCCGGTAGCTTATCAGTGCCGATTCCAGAGAGAGTCCAGCCTGCGGGATAATCCCGCCTTTGTAAAGCTCTAGCAGTTTACGGAGTCGATCAAGCTGTGCCAGGGTTTCGTTAATGGTATAGGATATGGTGTTTTTCAGGGCATTCAGTTCTTCACGGGCCATTGTGCTCTCAAACATCGACTCAGCCCTCATCGCGCTGCGTTTGCCCTGCTGTATGGGCAGGTTGAATGTTACCCCCAGACTGAACATGTTGTCTCCAGGATCAGTTGCCATATCGGTTGTAACAGGATCGCGGAACATATACTCCAATGAGAGATTGAAATCAGGATAGCCTTCCCTGCTTGCAAGACGGCGTGATGCCTCAGCCTTGTTGGATATGCTGACGAGACTTTTCAACTGTGGACGATTAGTAAGTGCGATCTCGTTCAATTGCTCCCCGGTAAGCGTTATTTGCGGGAGGCTGAAATCCGCAACTGATCCGACCTGGGTATTAGCAGGGCGAAAGAGCAGGTAGTTGAGGTTGGCTTCAAGGCTTCTTCGCTGCTGCTGCATGGTAATCTGCATATCGAGCATTTTTGATTTTTCAAGCCCTGCCTTGTAGATATCCTGCTGCACACCCTGAGATACCGAGTATTTCAGTTCAGCGATTTTGACAAAATTGGTCAGAAGTTTCAGGTTGTTATCGATTGTGGCTAACCCCTTGTCAACTGCCCAGAGCTGATAATAATTCTCCTTAACCATTCGCGTTAACTCAAGCTTGCGCTCTTCAGCTGCCCATTTCCAGGATTCCGCTTCATTAACGGCAACCTCTTTACGGAGAGCTCGCTTCCCCCAAAAAGGCAGTTGCTGTGAAATACCGATTATTTTGGCGGACTGGGGATCCTTGTTGAAAACAAAGGGCTCGCGAACTGCCATATTCTGCAGCTTCAGCATGATCATCGGGTCTTCGAGAGCCGAAACCTGCCTTACCTTGCTTGCAAACATCTGCCATCTGGATTCGGATGCTTTAATCTCTGGATTGTTGGAGAGAGCACTCTCTACCAGAGTTGCAAGATTTTCCCCTGGCAGCATTATCTCTGCTGTGTAAGCAATATCAGGTGCGAGCAGCAGCAAAGTCAGTAACGCAAGCTTGTGTATTATTTTCATGAAAAATTCTGACAATAAGTTTCTCTACTCAATTACTCATCAGATATCGTGCCAATTCCGTTCAATACCGTGTTTAAAGGGGGGAATCGGGAATCGGTTGCAAGTTATGCAGAATATTCTACACTTCCGGATGAATATTCTGCATAACATCGATATCAAAGGGCAATAAGTGACATCTGCTTGAACGCATATCCTGTGCTATTTGTTTGGCTGTTCGATACCATACTTCTCAATCCGGTAGATAAGGGTATGGCGGGGTATTCTGAGAAAGCGGGCGGCAGCGGTCTGGTTCCACCCATTGCGTTCAAGCGCTTCAACCACAATTTCCCGT
>DUZX01000064.1 GCA_013349325.1 Desulfuromonadales bacterium | reverse complement strand
GCTACAGGAAAAACGGTCAATGTAAGCAATATTGCCCTGACCGGAACAGATGCCGCCAATTATAACCTGCAGAATACAACCGCGACCGCCACCGCCGACATCACGAAGAAGGGACTGACCGTAACCACAGCGGACATCAACAGGCGTCCGGTTACAATCTCTGCTGATGCTAAAGAGAAAAATGCAGGATCTATTGACCCTGTTCTCACCTATCAAGCTGAAAGGGCATCTAATGGGCGTGGATTGCTTGAAGGCGAAGCAGTTGCAGGAGAGCTTACGAGAACATCCGGTGAATCGGTAGGAGTGTATCAGATTCAGCAGGGAACGCTTACTAACGCTGCAAACCAGAATTACGATGTGGCATTTAATGCAGCTGATTTGACGATTAAAGGTGTTTTATCACCTAAAGTTCCGTCAGAAGAAATACCACCTGCGATTCCAACACCTGAACCCCCTGTTACTCAGCCTGGGGGTGATGTTATACAACCTCCTGCAATTCCTGGCATAGATATTCCAACCGGTGATATTCCGACTGGCGGTACTCCGACTGGCGATTCTCCAATTGGTGGCACTCCAGCAGGTGGTACTCCGACTGGCGGTACTCCGACTGGCGATTCTCCAACTGGTGGCACTCCGGCCGGTGATTCTCCAACGGGTGATTCTCCAACGGGTGATTCTCCAACTGGTGGCACTCCGACAGGTGACACTCCAACCGGTGGTACTCCGACTGGCGGGACTCCGACTGGTGGCACTCCGGCCGGTGGCACTCCGACTGGTGGCACTCCAACTGGTGGCACTCCGACCGGTGGCACTCCGACTGGTGGCACTCCAACCGGTGATTCTCCAACGGGTGATTCTCCAACTGGTGGCGCTCCGGCCGGTGATTCTCCAACGGGTGATTCTCCAACTGGTGGCACTCCGACAGGTGACACTCCAACTGGTGGCACTCCGACAGGTGACACTCCGACTGGTGACACTCCGACTGGTGGCACTCCAACCGGTGATTCTCCAACGGGTGATTCTCCAACTGGTGGCACTCCGACAGGTGACACTCCAACTGGTGGCACTCCGACCGGTGGCACTCCGACAGGTGACACTCCAGCCGGTGGTACTCCGACAGGTGGCACTCCAGCCGGTAGTACTCCAACTGGTGGCACTCCAACAAGACCAAATTTTGGGACGGCACCTAAAACCAGTGAAATTCCAAGTGTACCTGCCATACGTGAAACAGTAGCAATAAATACCGGTAGTCCGGTTGAAGGATTCTCTGGTGGTTCAAATACATCATCTCTAACTTTTACGGGAGAAAATTCAATATTGTCCAAAGGTGTTACACTGTCCGGTGGATTTACAGATGCTAAACTTTTATCAGTAGAACAGACAGTAACGAATGGATTTATCTATCCGATACCGGAGAACACCTTCAGTCACAGCAATCCAAAAGCCGTATTTGTGCTTGAAGCAGTAATGATAGATGGTTCACCACTCCCTACCTGGATGAGCTTTGATCCGGTTCGTAAAGTTATATCCGGCACACCACCATCCAGTGCGAATAACGAGTATGAAGTCCTAATTATCGCCAGAGATCAGTTCGGAGGAGAAGCTAAAACTATTCTTAAAGTAAAGACAGGAAAACGTTAATTGTGAAAAGAACTCATAATTCCAAAGGAGCCATAATGTACACTACACTCACACGGGCATTGCTTGCTGTCGCCGCATTATCAACAGCAGCGGTGGCAGCCGACATACCAGACTCGGGACGACTCCTGCGAGAGAACACCCCCCCCAGCGTAAGGCCGCACAAGGAGCTGCCCAGAATTCAGAAACCGGTTGAACAGAAAGAACTGGCTTCCTCCGGTGTAAGAGTAAAGGTGGAGAGCTTTGTCTTCGGCGGTAACACTATTTTCACCAGCAATGAACTTAACGTTCTTATGTCAAAATATATTGGTAAGGAGCTTACACTTGTTGAATTGAATGCCGCTGCAGCAACAATAACCGCTGCCTATCGTGAAAAGGGCTACTTTCTGGCGCAAACCATTATCCCCCCCCAGACCATCAAAACCGGTACAGCAATTACCATCCAGATCATCGAAGGGATACTGGATGGTGTGCGCCTTGAAACAAAACCACAGGAAATCCGTACCTCAAAATCACTCTTCCAAAGCTATATCAGTCGTATCCCGACCGGTAAACCGGCTGAAGAGGGTGCAATTACTGACATGATGATGCGCATCAATGAATTACCCGGAGTATCTTCAAAAATACTGCTTGAACCGGGAAGTAGTCCGGGAACCACTCAAGGAGTGCTTGAAGTAACCGAAGGTAAGCCGTATTCACTCTCAATCGATACTGACAATCACGGCAACTACTCAACCGGTTATTATCGGGTCGGCTCCTCGCTCGAGCTCTATTCACCACTTCATAGAGGTGATCTCTTTACGCTGCGTGCCCAGACATCGTTCAGTGGAAACTCACAATCCGTCCAGACCGGTTATATAGTTCCGGTTTCATCCAGTGGCACAAAGGTGGGGCTTAACTACAGTTTTGTTACCTATCAACTTGGTGAGTCATTCAAGTCACTCGATGCTAGTGGCGATGCCCACAACGTTTCTTTATATATAACCCAACCGGTTATTCGCTCAAGAAAGCTGATGCTTAATCTTTCAGCATCAGGAGAAGGAAAGTTTCTTGATGATAGGGTAAAAATAGCAAATTCGAGAAACCTCCGCCACATTGCATCAGGACAGCTTGGTATTAATGGTGTAGAGATTGATGCTTTTATGGGAGGTGGTTCGACCTCTTTCTCACTTAACTATTCTGGAGGATTTAACGGGATAGATGACAACGCTACGAAGACCGTTGACCAGTCTGCAACTGGTTTGCATACTGATGGCGGGTTTAACAAACTGTATATGAATATTGCCCGCAACCAGAACATATACAAAAATCTTACTCTTTATACTGGTCTGACTGGTCAGTGGGCAGGAAACAATCTTGACAGTGCGGAACAATTTTCGCTCGGTGGTCCCAGTGCGGTGCGTGCTTTTCCGACAAGTGAGGCAAGTTGTGATATGGGTTTCATCTATACGGCAGAAATGAGGTACCTCGTTGATAGTCTAGGGAAAATTCCGGTGAGC
This sequence comes from Desulfuromonadales bacterium, assembly GCA_013349325.1. Classification (GTDB taxonomy): domain Bacteria; phylum Desulfobacterota; class Desulfuromonadia; order Geobacterales; family Pseudopelobacteraceae; genus JACRCG01. The sequence continues at coordinate 3,778 of DUZX01000064.1, read as the reverse complement.
TTACAGCTTTCAGCTTTTGTGGATCATGGATATGCTGTACTACACGATGACCCTATCGCCCCTGATAATACCAGCAATCTCACCGGAGCAGGATTCGGATTGAGCTGGTTTGATGCAGAAAGTTTTATCATTCGTTCAAGCATAGCCTGGCGTACAACTGGAACTGCAACAGGAAAGAGTGAAATGACCCAACCTACGGTATATTTTCAAGCAGTAAAGAAATTTTAACAGCAGATAAGGAGTCAGAGTAATGAAAAGGAAATTAAATAAAAAAAATAATAGGAGTTTTAGCACCATGGAACCTACCAACCTACCCCTGTTTTACAAAAAACCAGTTGCACTTAACAGTGAAAACCATTCGGCGGTAACTATTGCGAAAAGTACAAACGGCTTTACATTTGCCGCTGGTGCCCACAATGTTATCATTGCTGGTATTGAGTTTTACGAGGCTTGCAGGGAATACCCAATTGTTTTTACCGCTCAAGGCGCAGATAAAATTATTCCCGTAGCACTACTTGGTGTAGAGGCACAAGAGAACTTGTTTGTAGACAGCAGTAATGGTGTATGGCTTGGAAACTACATTCCTGCGTATGTTCGCAGATATCCATTTATCAACAGTGAAGGTGAAGATCAAAAATCCGTTGTCTTTATAGATGAGGAATATGACGGGATTAATAAAGATGGTGGTCAGTCTCTCTTTGAAAACGGCGAGCCGACGGAGTACCTTAAGCAGGCTATGGCACTGCTGGAAGATTACTATGGACAGATGAAAAGCACAGAAGCCTTGAGTCAACACCTTAAGCAGCTTGACTTGTTCAAATCAATGGATGCAAATATTCAACTTACTGATGGGCGTAGTTTCAATTTAAAAGGTTTGTTAGTGGTTGATGAAGAAAAATTGCAACGTCTTGAAAAAAATTTAGTAGATGAACTCTTCAGAACTGGAATATTAGGACTTGTGTATGCGCATTTAATTTCTTTGAAAAATATAAGTAGGTTGATGGAGTTGAAAGCAGCACGGCAATAAAAGCATGAGGGATAGAAGCAGTAACCTGTAAACTGTGTGCATGTCTGTGCTTATTTGTGTTTTACATATGGTTCCTAATACAAATCTATGCAAAGGAGACGGCTTGGCTATATAATCCACGTCAGATTACTTTGGAGGGCTTGAGCCGTATGACGGGAAACTATCACAGTACGGTTCTGAGGGGGAAAGGAGCCGAAAGACTCCTGATCTACCCGGTGGTGAATAAATGACTGAACCAGAAAAGCATACATGTAAAGAAACCAGCACAACTTCAAAACAAAAGTCCTCGCAAAACTACGGAGGCTTTTTCTGGAATATCTGTTATGGCATCTGGACTTTAGACTGATGCCTTTTATCCCGACGACACTCGAAGAAGCCAGCCAACGTTGCTGGGACGAACTTGATATCATCTTCGTCAGCGGCGATGCCTATATCGATCACCCCGCCTTCGGAATAGCACTGCTGGCACGTTGGCTGGAAGCGCATGGATTCCGGGTCGGCATCATTACCCAGCCGGACTGGCGTTCGAAAGAACCATTCATGGCACTCGGGCGACCTCGCCTGTTTTTCGGCGTTTCCGCCGGCGCTATGGATTCAATGGTGGCCCACTATACTCCCGCCCGCAAACTGCGCCACGATGACGCCTACACACCCGGCAACCGGCATGGCGCCCGTCCCAACCGTGCCACCATGATTTATACCTCGCGACTCAAGGAAGCCTATAAGGATGTGCCGGTGGTGATCGGCGGCATCGAGGCCTCACTGCGGCGTTTTGCCCATTACGACTTCTGGGAAAACAAGGTGCGGCGCTCAATCCTGTTCGACGCCAAGGCTGATCTGCTGATCTACGGTATGGGCGAACAAGCCATTTTAGAAGTTGCCGAGCGGAGAGCTGCCGGCGCGAGTATGACAGAGACCCATGATGTACGCGGCACCGCCTTTATCGGCACAGCCCCCGCAAAAGGAACATATCAAGAAATTCCATCGTATGAGGATATTTCAGCTTCGAAGACACACTTTGCCGAAGCCTTCCGACTGGCCTACCATGAGCAGAATCCCTGGTCAGGCAAAACACTGATTCAACAGCATGGCAACCGCACTCTGGTCTGCAACCCGCCGTCACTGCCGCTGTCACAGACGGAGATGGACCAACTCTACGCACTGCCGTTTGAAAAGGCGCCCCACCCTGCCTATCAGGAACCGATCGTGGCCTGGGAGCAGATTAAAACCTCCATCACCAGCCACCGGGGCTGCTTTGGCGGTTGCGCCTTCTGTGCCATCACCATGCATCAGGGCAAGAGCATCCAGTCGCGCAGCCAAGCCTCAATTCTTGCAGAAATTGCCGCACTCTCCCGTAAATCCTGGTTCCGGGGCAGTATCAGCGACATCGGCGGGCCGACCGCCAATATGTATGGTCTATCGTGCGGCAATCCGGAAGCCATGAAAATCTGCCGTCGCGAAAGTTGTATCTTTCCCGGCATCTGCAAAAACCTGCTGACCTCCGACAAAAAGGCAACCGCACTGCTGCAGGCTGCCCGGAAACAGCCGGGCGTTAAACACATCGCCGTATCCTCCGGTGTTCGCTACGATCTGATGGAACGTCAACCGGGCTACTTTAGCGAGCTGGTCAGCCACCATACCGGCGGACTGCTCAAAGTGGCCCCTGAACATCTGCTGGAGCATATCACTGATCTGATGCGCAAACCGGGCACGCAGAGCTTTGAGCGCTTTCTGGCCCGTTTTGACAGTGAAAGCGCTCGCCTCGGCAAACGCCAGTCCATTGTGCCCTATCTGATATCCGGTCATCCCGGCTGTACATTGAAGGATATGCTGGAATTGGCGCTGATCCTCAAGCGCATGGGGATGCGGGTCGAGCAGGTGCAGGATTTTACCCCTACGCCAGGCACAATTTCGACCTGCATGTTTTACAGCGGCATTGACCCGATGAGTGGTAAAACGGTCTACGTGGCCACGACTGACCGGGAGAAGGGGCTGCAAAAAGCGCTGCTGCTCTGGCATCTGCCTGCTGAGCGGAGTAAAGTGCTGGAGGCGCTGCGTGAACTGGGTCGCGAGGGTGAAGCGCCCAAGCTTTTGGGCGGGGCTGTTCGGCCCGCTGGGGCAGAAACTATTCGGCGCACGAAGCCACACCGTACAACAAAATCTGGTAAACAGACCGACCGCTGAATTCACGTTACGTCAAAGGAACACACGTCGCATGCTCCGCAAACTGATTCTCAATAAAATGTTAATGGTCTCGCTGCTCACTTCAATCTCACTCATTCTCTACGGCATGGATTATATCCTGCTCGGCAGCGCCACAGAGCTGTCAATCTGGTTTCTGGGCAATCTCGCCTTCCTGCCGGTCTATGTCATGATTGTGACTTTGATGATCGAGCGGGTGCTGAAAGAGCGGGAACGTCATGCCGTCATGCGAAAACTGAATATGGTGATCGGCGTATTTTTCAGTGAAGTCGGTAACCGCCTGCTCAAAGAATTGTCGGTATATGTTGTCTGCTGTAATGATCTGAAAGCGCATTTATTGATCAACGGAACGTGGAAGCAGCCTGAATTTTCTGCGGCGCTTGACTATCTGCAAAAGAGCGACCTTAAAATCGAATCGACCCGTTGTGAGGTGGCCGGGGTTAGTGGGACAGCCTGAAGGTTTTATAAGCAATGTTTCGTATGTGTTGTAGTTTCAGGCATCAGGCAGCCTGCTTCAGTTGTTCGAGTCCTTGGAAATAAGCCTCATTT
>DUZX01000063.1 GCA_013349325.1 Desulfuromonadales bacterium | reverse complement strand
TATTTCAGGAATACAACCAAAAAACTGATTTCAGACCAGCAATTTGCTATGGTTTCAGCCATAGCCGACAATCTTGACACCTCAATCACTTCAGCGCACACAGCGCCGGGATCAGCAGGCCGCTAGCCGGCATGATCGAGCAATTTACCGATCTGGCGCAACCGGATTCAGATAAAAAACAGCGACTTGATGAGAGTCGTGCGGATGAGCTGGGCCTGCTGGCGACTTCGTTCAATATGCTGCTGGATGATGTTCAGCGGCGCGAGCTGGAGCTTAAGGCCAACGAAATCCGCTTCCGGCAGATGTTTGAAGAACATAGTGCCATAATGATGATGATTGAGCCTTATTCAGGCCGGATAGAGGATGCCAACCAGGCCGCAGCACTGTTTTATGGTTATTCCATAGAGCAGCTTCGCAGTATGAATATCTCTGAAATCAACCAGCTTCCATCTGAACAAGTAAATCTGGATATGCACAGCGTCACCACCCGAAAGGAAAACTTTTTCATTTTTCCTCATAAACTGTCCGACGGCACAGTCAGAACCGTGGAGGTGCACTCTACTCCGATCGGTGATGTCGACAATGTTCTTCTGTACTCAATCATTCAGGACATCACAGACCGGGTGATTGCTGAAGAGGATGCCAGACAGGCTCACGAACAGGCGACCCTGCTGTTCAATCTGACCCCCAGCGCCACCTTTTCGGTGGATCTGAACAGAAATATCACCAGCTGGAATGAAGCCATGTTCCGCGCCACCGGCTACAGCGCCGAAGAGGCTATCGGCCAGAACTGTTCTTTTTTTGCGGTGCTACCATGCAAAAACCGCTGCGGTCTTTTCACGCCGGAAGTGCCAAAACCGGTTATTGCAAGAGAGTGCACATTCCTGCACAAGGACGGCGAGTACCACGTCATAAGCAAAAGCGTCGATTACCTGCGTGATTCCAATGGGGAAATCATCGGCGGAATTGAAAGTTTTGAAGACATAACCAATCGCAAGATTGCCGAGGAAAAGCTGCTGGCATTTTCCGCCCAGATTGAACAGAAGAACGCCGAGCTCGGCGCAGCCCTTTACAGTGCTGAACAGGCAACGCAGGCCAAGAGCACCTTCCTGGCTACCATGAGTCACGAAATCCGTACGCCGATGAATGGTATCATCAGCATGACCGGCCTGCTTCTGGACACCAAATTGACGGATGAACAGAGGGGCTATACCGAGATAGTCAACAGAAGCGGTGAGAACCTGTTGGGGCTGATTAACGGCATTCTGGATTTTTCCAAAATCGAAGCTGGAAAGCTGGATATCGAGATTCTCGATTTCGACATCAGAACTACCATGGAGGATACCGCTGAAATGCTGGCAACACGAGCATCGCAGGCCGGTCTGGAACTGATCTGCCGGATTGATCCTGATGTGCCGACATATCTGAAGGGCGATCCGGGCAGACTGCGTCAGATCATCACCAATCTGGCCGGTAATTCCATCAAGTTCACTCACGAAGGCGAAATTGTTATCAGCGCACGGCTTGAATCTGAAAGCGATGAGTCTGTCGTCGTCAGATTTGAGATAACGGATACCGGCATCGGCATCCCGGAAAACAGAATTGACGCTCTTTTCTCTCCATTTACTCAGGTGGATGGCTCTACAACCCGCAAATACGGCGGCACCGGACTTGGTCTGGCTATCTGTAAGCAGTTAACGGAACTGATGGGGGGCGAGATAGGTATTTTGAGCGAGGAGGGCAAAGGCTCTACGTTCTGGTTTACCGCGCAGTTTGGAAAGTTGTCCCCCGATGAATTTCAAGCATCCGGGGTTTTAAAAACCTCGGATGTTGTGGCGGATATCACCGGCACCAAGGTTCTGGTGGTGGACGATAATTCCACTCATCGTATGCTGATGATTACCCTTTTAAGCCACTGGGGATGCAGTTATGATACGGCGAAAGATGGTGCAACTGCGCTGGCGCTCATGCGCGAAGCGGTTGACGGTGGCGAGCCCTTTCGTCTCGCTCTGATTGATCAGATGATGCCGGGGATAGACGGTCTTGAGCTTGGTCGCCGCATCAAGTCTGATTCGAAGCTGGAAAGCACATTATTAATAATGGTGACCTCTCTTGGCAATCGAAGTGTCGCCCCCCATCTTAAAGATCTAGGTTTTGTCGGATATGTCCCGAAACCGGTACGGCAGTCGCAGCTTCATGACAGTATTGCGCAGGTTCTGGGCAAGTCGCGACAAACCTCTGAAGTTTTGGAGGTCGTCGCACCGCAGGCTATTTCTGATTCCGCAAAAAATAGAATTCGTATCCTTTTGGCGGAAGATAACATTATCAACCAGAAGGTTGCACAAAGCATACTTGGCAAATTGGGTTACAAGGCCAATGTTGCCGCAAACGGCATTGAGGCTGTGCGGGCTCTTGAAATGTTTGATTACGACATTGTCCTGATGGATTGTCAAATGCCGGAGATGGACGGTTTTGAAGCAACCGGTGTAATCCGTAATCCGGATTCCGATGTATTGAATCACAAAGTACCGGTCATTGCCATGACAGCAAACGCCATGAAAGGTGACCGGGAGCATTGTATCGAATCCGGCATGGATGATTACCTGGCTAAACCGGTAAAGAAGGATGAGCTGGCTGCTATTCTGGAGAAGTGGCTGAAGCCGGTGACTTGATGAAAATACTGATAGCTGAAGACAATAAAATATCAAGAAAAATGCTGGAAAAAGTATTTGAAGGCCATGAATACGAGGTATTCAGCGCTTGCGACGGTGATGAAGCCTGGAAGATTCTGGGGGAACCGGAGCATCCACGCCTGCTCATTCTTGACTGGATGATGCCCGGTATTACCGGCGTTGAGATAGTGCAGCGTCTGCGGGAGAGACCGGATGGGCACACTTATTACATCATGATCCTTACCAGCCTCGACACACCTGCAGATATAAGCTTCGCACTCGACGGCGGCGCTGACGAATTCGTATCCAAACCGTATCATGCCGATGCCTTGCGGGCGCGGGCAAATGTTGGGCGACGTATTGTCAACCTTCACACCACTCTGTCAGAAAAGATGCGAATGCTTGAGGAAGCGCACGCGATAATTTCGCATCAGGCCGCCACTGATGAGCTGACAGGTCTGTATAACCGCCGTTTCTTTAACGAAAATCTGTGTAAACACCTGGGTGCTGCAATACGGCATTCATTTCACATCTCGGTGATAATGATCGACATTGACAAGTTTAAGTCCATCAACGACACGTACGGGCACTCGGCAGGCGACCGGATTTTAAAGATCTGCGCCGATACGATGAGGTCTCAGGCGCGTACGGAAGATATTGTCGCCCGCTGGGGAGGGGAGGAATTCATCATTCTCCTTCCATACACAAACCTGGAAGGCGCTGCTGTCGTAGCGGAGCGTATCCGGATAGCACTGGCATCAGATTGTCTGGTCGGTTCGTCAATTCCTGTTACCGCAAGCTTCGGATTGGCGGAACTGAAAGAAGGTGAAGATACCGAAGCACTGCTCAGGCGTGCTGACAGGGCTCTTTATCGCGCCAAGGATGAGGGGCGCAACCGGGTGATTCCTGGGTAAATCACTACTGTTGTAATTTTAGCAGATACAACGTAATGAGGTTTTTATGTCAATGGTAGCACTCGACAATCTGGCACCTGGAATGGTTCTGGCTGCCAACGTTATCGACAAAGGCGGCAGAATGCTGCTTGGAGAGGGGGCTGAGCTTGAAGCAAAGCATCTCTTCATTTTCCGCACCTGGGGAATTATTGAAGCTGATATTGTCGGCGTGGAAGGCGGAGGAAGCGACCTGTTGCCTGATGATGTCAGCCAGGAGGAGCTGGATCAAGCCAGAGAATCTCTTCTGCCCCTGTACCGCCACACCGATATTGAACATCCTGTTATCAGCGAACTGCTTCGCCTCGCGGTGTTGAGGAAGGTCAGGCATGTCAGTCAATAGTGCTATGATTCCAACGATTGAAAGTATTGTCGATAAGACACAGGCCGTTTATTCGCTGCCTCTTTTTTACGACCGGCTGAATGAAAAGATCAATCATCCGCGAAGTTCGCTGGCCGATATCGGCCGGGTTATCAGTGAGGATCAGGGGTTGACCGTGCGGCTTCTGAAGCTGGCCAACAGCCCGCTTTTTGGCTATCACTCCAAAATTGACTCAATAACCAGGGCTCTGACACTGATAGGTACCCAGCAGCTGCGTGATCTGGCTCTGGCCGTTTCTGTCATGGGCTCATTCAGCGGCATACCGAATGAGCTGATAGATATGAAATCTTTCTGGAAGCACAATATTGCCTGTGGCATTTTGTCGCGCAGCATTGCCACATTCAGAAGAGAAGTCAATCAGGAACGTTTTTTTGTCGCGGGTATGCTGCATGACGTGGGAATTCTGGTGATGTGTACAGCCATACCTGACGCAGTCAGAGGGATACTGCTGGAGAGAAGGCAACACGGAGGGCTGTACTATGTCTCGGAGCAAAATAGTCTCGGTTTCGGGCATGGCGCCGTCGGCAACGCGCTGTTGGCCAAATGGAAGATTCCACTGAATATTTCCGAGCCGATTGCGTGTCATCACTCCCCCGCGTCTGCATTAAAATATCCGCTTGAAGCCGCGACAATTCACCTGGCTGACATAATCAGCCACACAATGGGACACAGCCTGACGGCTGATTGGCGTGTTCCACCGCTTGACAATGCTGCCTGGGACCTTCTTGATATTCCGGTGAATCAGCTTGACACAATCATCAGGCAGTCCGAGACCCAGATAGAAGAGACCGCTGCAATTTTGTCGGAGGCGGCATGAAACCCGAAGGTGTTCAACATACTCCGTTGGAATTATCTCTCATGGAGCGCAATTCCTACCTTGAGGAAGCAAACAAGCAGTACGTCATGCTGCTGGATACGCTTGCATGCAGTGGTGAATTTCAGAGCGACCTTGGCAAGGCCGAGTCCGACAAGGATGTTTATGGAGCGACACTGTCACAAATCAGGAGATTACTGCCTTTTCAGGCGGTCGGATGCCTGGAGAGTCTGGACGATGGCTCGTTTGGCCTCATAGTCTGCGATCCTCCGGAATCTTTTTCAGCGCTGAGTGACGCGACCGACCGGACAATCATGGACGGTTCGTTCTCATGGGCGCTGAACCGGAATCAGCCCATGATAGTGCCTGCCGGCAATGAAAACGCCGCGCTGCTGCATGTCATATCGACCCGCAAACTGATTCGGGGCATGTTTATAGGGCTCATGCCGGATTCCGTCGACAATCTGGATGCATCACTCCAGAATGTGTTGACCATCATTCTCTATGCGTCGGCATACGCATTGGAAAGCCTGTCGTATCAGATGCTCCTGCGGTCCAATCTCTCCTCGCTTGAGGAGCGTGTACTTGAGAGGACAAAGGCGCTTCAGTCGGCCATGGAGATGGCAGAGGCCGCCAATAAAGCCAAATCTGAATTTCTGGCAACCATGAGCCATGAGATCAGAACCCCCATGAATGGCGTGATCGGCATGGCCAGCCTTTTGCTGGATTCAGGCCTGAACGAGGAGCAGCATCGTTTTGCCGAGATCGTCCATAAGAGCGGTGAAAACCTGTTGGGGTTGATCAACGACATTCTGGATTTTTCCAAAATTGAAGCGGGCAAGCTGGATATGGAATGTCTGGATTTCGACGTGCGCGCAACAGTGGAAAACACCGTAGAGATGCTTTCAATAAGAGCCGCCAGGGCGGGGCTTCAGTTGACCTGCCGTATCGACAAGGATGTTCCGCCGTTTCTGAGGGGTGACCCGGGGCGGTTGCGACAGGTTATCATCAACCTGATGGAAAATGCCCTCAAGTTCACCCACCAGGGGCGGGTCACTGTCGTCGTGTCACTTGTCTCCACCGATAATAATTTTGTAACGGTGCGCTTTGAGGTCGAAGATACCGGCATCGGTATTCCTGAAGAGAAGCGTGCGGCGATATTTGACCCATTCACCCAGGCCGACGGCTCGACTACCAGAAAATACGGCGGAACCGGCCTTGGACTGGCAATCTGCAAACAACTGGCCGAATTAATGGGCGGCGCCATCGGCATTGAGAGTGAAGTGGGCAAAGGCTCCACTTTCTGGTTTACCGCCAGGCTGGAAAAGCCGGAATTGCCGCCCGCTGTGGAAAACGCTGCCCAGCCGGCTGCAAAAACTCGAAGCGCTTCCGCTGAATTACCGAAAGATGACGTTCGCATTCTTCTGGTCGATGACAACATGATAAATCAGAAGGTCGCTCACAGCATACTTGACAAGCTCGGTTACAAGGCCGATACGGTGGCTAATGGCCTTGAGGCGGTACGATCGCTGGAGATGATCGACTATGATCTTGTTCTCATGGATTGCATGATGCCGGAGATGGACGGATATGAGGCTACTGCAACGATACGGGCGGTGGGATCGAAAGTGAAAAACAGCGACGTACCGATCATCGCCATGACGGCCAACGCCATGAAAGGTGATCGTGAACGCTGTATTGACGCGGGAATGGACGACTATCTTTCAAAGCCGGTTAAAAGGGATGAATTGTCCATTATGCTCGATAAATGGCTCAATTCAGAGAAAAGAATACAACGTGAGATTTCGACAGGAGCAAAAATGACTACTTCAACGAATAATCTTCCGCTGTTTGACAGGGCGGAGCTGCTTGATCATTTTGACGGCGATGAGGAGTTTGCGGCAAGCATTTTACTTGATGCGGTCACAGAGATCCCCAAAGAAGTCGATAAGCTGCAGCAGTGCTGCATGTCGGAGGATCTGCAGATGATCCGTCTTCAGGCTCATACAATAAAAGGTATGGCGGCCAATTTATGTACTCCGGCGCTGGTCGAAATAGCTTTCAGAATCGAAACTGCCGCAAGAAATGAGGACAGGGAGTCAGTGCTGAAGTTTTTGCCGGAACTGGTGCAGACGGCGCGAATAACGCTTGAAGCGATTGGTGAATAAGTATGGATAATGAAGCTGCAGCAAAAAAGAAGGTTCTTATCGTTGACGATGAGCCGCTCAGCGTAAAAATACTCTGTCATCAGATTGAAGACGACTACTCTGTAATTCTTGCCCGCAGCGGTCGCGAGGCTCTGGATATTATTTCTCATACTGCGCCAGATATTATTCTGCTGGATCTGCTCATGCCTGAAATGGATGGATATGAAGTCTACAGGGCGATCAGAAAAATCCAAAAACTTGATTGTGTTCCGGTGCTTTTCATCACATCTCTCCCGGATACCGAATGTGAAGCGATGGGGCTTGAACTTGGCGCCAATGATTTTGTACACAAGCCGTTTATCGCAGAACTTGTCAGATTACGGATAAAAAATCACCTGACTTTCAGCCAGGAGCGCAGTCTTCTTTTAAAGCGCGGCAATGAACTGCAGGCTCTCAATGCGAAGCTTGAAGCGGAAATCGACAAAAGGAAGGAGATTCAGCGCGCCAATGAAGAGCTGATCATAAAACTTGAGAAGGCGCTTGAACAGGTTAAACAACTTGAGGGAATCATACCTATCTGCTCGTACTGCCATAAGATTCGTGATGACAGGAATGTCTGGCAGCAGATGGAACAGTACATCAGCTCCCATTCAGAGGCGATGTTCAGCCACGGTGCCTGTCCCGAATGTGCAGCAAAGGTGATCGGCGAGATGAAAGTGCATCATTGAAATGCCGCCATCCGGCCCATTGCCTTACTCATGGTAGCAGAAGACAGTTCCGTATCCAGACAACTCTGAAC
>DUZX01000062.1 GCA_013349325.1 Desulfuromonadales bacterium | reverse complement strand
CGAAAAAAACCTCCAGGTAAAGTAGAATGAGGCATATTCTACTCTACGAGGAGGTAATTGACCAGCATATTTTGAAACTTGCTGGTTTACTTCAGAAATAAAGTATGAACAAATTCACCGTGGGCGGGATGGTGATGCGGTTGCGAAGAGATATAGGGATCTGATATATAGGGAGCTTTGGTCGCAATGGTTACTTTCAGATAATCCCGATATGAGAAATCATTACCGGTTCGCGAAACCCCTAAAGGGAGTTCGGCAACCATACGCCCCTTTGCATCGAAAAGAAAAATACCGTTATCAAAGAACCCGGTAGATTCAGTTCGCTCAAGCATGAAAGCCAATGCTTCCTGGGGTGTTGAGCACGTGTACGGCGTAAACTTGCTGGCAAGGGCAAGGAGCGTTTTTTGTGTTTCAGCAAGCTTTTGATCAACCTCATCTGCCAGGTTGGATACAATCTGAAACTGCTGATCTGATATGGATTCCTTAATATACCCCTGCAGAAGGTGCTGCATAAAAAATAGCAGTCCAAAAAGCACGACCGTTACGGCCATGGGGAATAAAAACGAGACTTTTGTTTTCAAACTGAAGCGGAGCATATTCCCACCCGGCACCCTTTTGCAGCGATTAAAAACTGCGGATGCGACAATAGCACAGTTCACAAGAATTAGTTATATCAAATTTGCTGACACCAAAATATTTCGCACCCGGACTCGTGAGGTCTTTAGCACAGAAAACGCCCGGAATGCTGTCAACTTTTTATTTGGACAATAACCGCTCCATCACGTAGTATGACCCGATTTATTAAGCACAAAAGGAGCCTTTTTTTGGACAAGCTCATTATCAATGGCGGAAAGAAGCTAAATGGGGACGTGACCGTCAGCGGCTCCAAAAATGCTTCTCTTCCGATATTTTGCGCCACTATTCTGGCCCCCGGCATGAACCAGATCAGTAACGTACCCTTTCTGCGCGACATCAATACCACCATCAAGGTGCTGAATTCACTTGGGGCGCAGGTGGAAGGGAACGGTAATGTTGTCCGGATCGATACCAGCAGTATCAACAGCCACGAAGCCACGTACGATCTGGTCAAAACCATGCGCGCTTCGGTGCTGGTACTTGGTCCGCTGCTGGCCCGTTTTGGTCAGGCCCGTGTTTCCCTGCCGGGTGGCTGCGCCATCGGCGCACGCCCTATCAACCTGCACCTGAAAGGCTTGCAGGCACTGGGGGCTGAGATCGTGCTTGAGCACGGCTATGTCGCCGCCAGATGCAAACGCCTCAAGGGGGCTCGCATTAACTTCGACGTATCCACCGTGGGCGGAACGGAGCATCTGATGATGGCAGCCGCCACCGCCAAAGGTGAAACGCTGCTGGAAAACGCCGCCCGCGAGCCGGAAATAGTTGATCTGGCCCAGTATCTGAACCGCATGGGTGCCAGAATCGAGGGGGCAGGTACTGATACCGTACGGATTCAGGGCGTGACAGAACTTTCTGCCGCCAACTACGAGGTCATGCCGGACCGTATCGAGGCCGGTACCTTTATGATTGCAGCGGCCATTACCGGGGGCGATATCCGCATTCACCGCATGAAGCTGGAGCATCTGGACGCCCTGGCTTTCAAACTGCAGGACGCTGGTATTGAGATCACCAGTCGCGATGGAATTGTAAGGATCAAGGCCCCCAAAAAGGTACACAGCGTCAACATCAAAACCCGCCCCTACCCCGGCTTCCCGACCGATATGCAGGCCCAGTTCATGGCGCTCATGTGTCTGGCCGATGGCGCCTCCGTCATTTCAGAGAACATCTTTGAAAATCGCTTCATGCATGTGTCAGAGTTGCAACGCTTTGGCGCCGATATCACCATCGAAGGCAATACCTCGACCGTTAAGGGAGTTAAAAAACTCTCCGGTGCACCGGTCATGGCGACCGACCTGCGAGCTTCGGCTTCTTTGATCCTTGCCGGGCTGGCCGCCGAAGGGACATCCGAAGTCACGCGCATCTATCATCTTGATCGTGGCTACGAATCCATCGAAAAAAAGCTGGCCGGGCTCGGAGCGGACGTTGTGAGGGTGAAAGAATGAACGACGATTTTATCACCATTGCGATCCCCAAGGGGCGTATCCTGGAAGAGTCGGTCGAACTGTTTGGCAAGATCGGTATCGACTGCCACGAACTGCTCTCTGACTCCCGCAAACTGATTTTTGAAAACGCCGAGCAGCGCATGCGTTACATGATCGTGCGTGCTACCGATGTGCCGACCTACGTCGAGTACGGAAGCGCCGACCTGGGCATCGTTGGCAAGGACACCCTGCTGGAACAGTGCAAAGACGTCTATGAACCGCTGGATCTGAAGTTCGGATATTGCCGCATGATGGTAGCCGAGCCGGTTAATCTGGCAAAAACGGATGACCCTTCCGCCTGGTCGCATATCCGCATTGCCACCAAATATCCGCACGTTACCGAGAGTTACTTCGCTGCCAAGGGTATTCAGGTAGAGATTATCAAGCTGTACGGTTCGATCGAACTGGCCCCGCTGGTCGGCCTCTCCGATCGGATTGTCGATCTGGTTTCAACCGGTGAAACCATGCGCCAGAACGGCCTGATCGAAGTCGAATCAATCGCGGAAATCACCACCCGGCTGATTGTCAACCGGGCCAGCCTGAAGACCAAACATGCCCGTATCAGCACTATTATCAAAAGACTGGAAGAGATTCTGCGATCAGACGCATAAAAAAAGGAAACGGTTTATGTTTTTAGATTTTCGAGACGCTGATTTTGATTATAAGTTCAACGTTATCCTCTCTCGCGCTGAAGAGAGCGGGCATGATGTAGAAAAGACCGTTCTTGATATTATTGCCGACGTCCGGACACGGGGCGATAACGCCCTGCTGGAATTGACCCGCCGCTTTGATCGGTTGGAAGCCGCATCAGTAGCGGAGTTGGAGGTTTCTGCCGCAGAAATTGACACCGCTTTTTCACAGGTGTCGGTGGAGGAAATTGCCTCGCTGAAACTGGCGGTTGAGCGGGTTACCCGTTTTCACGAAAAACAGAAGCAGCAGACCTGGTTATCAACGGAAGAGCCGGACATCATGCTGGGGCAGAAAGTTACACCGCTGGCACGGGTCGGCATCTACGTTCCGGGCGGCAAAGCCAGCTATCCAAGCAGCGTCATCATGAACGCCAGTCCGGCCAAAGTAGCCGGTGTCGGTGAAATTATCATGGTGGCCCCCTCCCCCGGCGGAGAAATCAGCCCGCATGTCCTGGTGGCTGCCAAACTCTCCGGCGTTGACCGCATCTTCCGCATCGGCGGGGCCCAGGCGGTTGCCGCTCTGGCGTATGGCACCGCCACAATTCCAAAAGTTGATAAGATCACCGGGCCGGGAAATATCTATGTGGCCACGGCAAAAAAACTGGTCTTCGGGCAGGTCGGCATCGATATGATCGCCGGTCCGAGCGAGATTCTGGTCATCAACGACGGCAGCGGTAATCCTGCTCATATCGCCGCCGACCTGCTTTCGCAGGCCGAGCATGATGAGCTGGCATCATCGATCCTGATCACCATTGATCGGGACTTCGCTGAA
This sequence comes from Desulfuromonadales bacterium, assembly GCA_013349325.1. Taxonomy (GTDB): domain Bacteria; phylum Desulfobacterota; class Desulfuromonadia; order Geobacterales; family Pseudopelobacteraceae; genus JACRCG01. The sequence continues at coordinate 5,034 of DUZX01000062.1, read as the reverse complement.
AAGGTGGCCGCCGAAGTGGAACTACAGCTGACACGGCTTTCGCGTGAGAGCATCGCCCGTGCCTCCTGGCAGAAGTACGGAGCAATTATTATAGCGGATACCCTGGATGAAGCGATCGCCTTCTCCAACCGTATTGCACCGGAACACCTGGAACTGGCGGTTGCCGATCCGTTTGCAATTCTTGCGCAGATCACCAATGCCGGTGCGATCTTCATGGGACACTGGACTCCCGAAGCGGCAGGTGATTATCTTGCCGGTCCCAACCATACCCTGCCGACCGGCGGTACCGCCCGTTTCTTCTCGCCACTTTCGGTAGATGACTTTGTTAAAAAGTCCTCGATCGTCTATTTTTCGAAGAGCGGACTGCAACGCCTGGGAACCGATATCGTCAGAATCGCCGAGCTGGAAGGACTGCAGGCGCATGGACGATCGGTCAGCACCCGACGGGAGATTTAACATGAAATTTCTTCGCCCCACCATAGCTGACATGCAGGGGTATGTCCCCGGCTTTCAGCCGGACGACGTTGCCTCCTGGATCAAACTCAATACCAATGAAAACCCGTACCCTCCGTCACCAAAGGTAGTTGCTGCTATTCTGGCCGAGCTCGGCAGTGACGGCGCTTCGCTGCGTACCTACCCCAGTGCATCGAGTCAGAAGCTGCGTGAGGCGGCCGGTGAACTGTACGGTTTCGATCCCTCCTGGATCATCATGGCCAACGGTTCCGACGAGGTGCTTAACAACCTGATCAGGGCCTGCGCCGGACAGGGACAGGATGTCGGCTATGTTCATCCTTCCTACTCATACTACGCCACACTGGCCGAGATCCAGGGCGCCACGATCTGCACCTATGGTTTGACCGATGACTTTCGCATCGAGGCTTTTCCCAGGTTTTATCACGGCAAAGTGTTTTTCCTGACCACCCCCAACGCACCGCTCGGCTTTGCCTATCCGCTGGAGTACGTCGAGTCTCTCGCGCAAAATTGTGGCGGCCTGCTGGTGATCGATGAAGCCTACGCCGACTTTGCCGAAGGCAATGCGCTCGAACTGGTAATGAAATATGAAAATGTGGTTGTGACCCGCACCCTTTCCAAGAGCTACGCTCTGGCCGGCATGCGACTGGGCCTGGCAATAGCACGCCCAGAAATCATCGCCGCCCTCGACAAGATCCGTGATCATTACAATCTGGATCGACTGGCGCAGGCCGCCTGCGTAGCGGCGCTGCAGGATCAGCCCTATTTCCGCGAATCATGCCGTAAAATTATCGCCACCCGCGAATGGTTCACGCGGGAACTGATCGCCATCGGGTATGACGTGATACCGTCGCAGGCCAACTTCGTCTTTGCATCATCTGCGGATAAAAATGGAAAGCGTATCTACGACGGCTTATACGAACGTAAAATTCTGGTGCGACTTCTCTCCGATCCGCTTCTGGCGCACGGCCTGCGGATATCAATCGGCACGCAAACGGAGATGGAAGCCACCCTGGCAGCACTGAAATCGATCGGCTAGACTTTTAACGGAGGATATTATGTCGCGCACTGCATCAATTGAACGGATCACACAAGAGACCAGAATCAGACTGTCTTTAGAAATAGACGGGTGTGGCACAGCCAAAATCTGCACCTCGGTGCCGTTTCTTGACCATATGCTGAATCTCTTCGCCCGTCATGGGCTGTTTAATCTGGAGGTAGAGGCCTGCGGCGATATTGACATTGACTTTCATCACACGGTTGAAGACATCGGCATCGTGCTGGGAGAGGCTTTCAAACAGGCACTGGGAGATAAAAGAGGGATCCGGCGTTACGGTCAAGCCACAGTACCGATGGATGAAACCCTTGCCAGTGTGGCGGTCGACATCTCGGGCAGACCGTATCTGGTCTACCATGTCAATCTGCCGAAGGTAAAAATCGGGGAGTTCGATGTCGAACTGGCGCGCGAGTTCTTCCAGGCTTTCGTCAACCATTGCGGCCTGAACCTGCACATCAATGTCATGTACGGCGACAACGTCCATCATATCATCGAGGCCTGTTTTAAAGCCTTTGCACGGGCACTCGATGTCGCCACCCAGATCGACCCGCGTGTGGAAGGGGTCATGTCAACCAAAGGGGTTTTATAGATTCATCAACGCTGACCAAACAGCGAGGGACGCAACAGTCTCGTTGCCGTCCCTCGTGTCCCCCGTTTCTTCGCATATATTTTAATTTATCTGTATTAATCAACCACCATGTTATATAACTGCAACATTGCAGTCCTTCTGCAGACCGTATGGTAAATCCTCCAAAGTTATTCGATTCTTAATGGTTGGGCCATCTCTTCCTCCATTGATCGTTCCAAGTTTTAGCAAAATGCGTCAAAAAAGCTCAGTATGTCAAGAGTTGAGACCTGACCCTTTACTAATGCTTTTTATATTCTTGAAACCGATCTGGAGAGATGCCTTTCGTAACAAGGTGTGCACGGAAACCCGTGAAAATGATTGTAGGAATCTGAATCATTAAAAACCCTTTCTTTGATAATTTTATTTACATCCTACCAAATACTACGTATACATTCGAGCAATTTTCTAATGTTAGCACAGATACGGACGCCATGCTGAAAGACATGAAAACTCAAAGCCATTTGAAGCCGGGGCAGAAGGGTATAAGACACCTTGCTGTTCAAAGAAAAATATCTGGGACATTTTTTAAAAAGGCCGTCCCAAAATACCTTTTATTGCTTGGTATAGCCCAAACATGTAGATTTCAAGGAAAATCATTCCTCAAGTTCTTATTATCCGAGGAGATCGACATAGACAGATTCAAAGCAACAAAGCATATCAAGAAATCATTTATGGTTGGTTTATCTTCAGAAAAGCCGAAAGTAGCTGTTCCTAACATGAGACAAATTGATACGTAATGAAAACAAAAACGCCGAAAGGAGAAATGATTATGCCAATAATTGCGAGATTTTATGGAATTCTGATCAAAATGTACTTCAGAGAACATGGAGTCCCCCATTTTCACGCCATCTATGGGGAGTTCAACGGAGTATATGACATTCAAAGCTGCGAGATTATTGAAGGAGATTTACCATCCAGAGCAGATCGTATGGTTCGAGAGTGGACACAACATTACCAAGGTGAGTTGCTGGAAATGTGGAAGACACAACAATTTCTACAACTTCCTGGATTGGAGTGATATTGCCATGGCAACTTACCCTAAAGTTAAGTCCGTGACGCCGCTTTCAGGAAAACAGCTCTTCGTTACATTCATCACAGGGGACACAAGAGTTTATGACTGCGTCCCTCTCCTCAACGAATCCTCTTTTTGTCCACTTAAAGATGAAGCTTTCTTTAAAAATGTTCACGTAGACCAAACTGGTTACGGAGTCGTTTGGAATGACAACATCGATCTTAGCGAATCTGAGTTATGGATAAATGGCAAGGCTGAAATGTCCAACTAGCGGCTCGACCAGACCGCCCGGAAAGACTGGGCGGGCTGGTCAGCCTTATGGCGTTCTCCGACCGTGGTTACGTCTCTGCGTATACCCTGGAAGTTTTGTACGGGTGATTGTCTTTTGGTTTCTCCTATAGACGGTCTTTTCGCTCTTTGAACTTTTTAAGTGGTAAGAGGTTTCACTTCTCTGGCGATTGCCCACATAAAGGCGCAGAGTTCTCTGGCAATAGCACAGATGACGGTTTGATGTTTTTTGCCTCTGGCGGTCATTTTACGGAATCGGCCACAGAGCCTGATCTGAGCTTTCCAGGCAATGTCACAAACCGCTTTTGGTAATCCCTCCTGGCGCGGGAGGATTTCTTTACTGATGCGAGCCGGAAGCCGGTATGTTTGCGCTGCCTCTACCAGTGCCATCCTCACATGGCCGTTGCCAGCCTTCGTTATGCTCCCAGTTCTGCGGGTACCGCCACTGGAATGCTCGGAAGGAACAAGACCAAGGTAGCTCATAAGCTTACGAGGGCTTTCAAACCGTTTCAGGTCGCCAAGTTCGGCAACAGTGGTCACCGCTACATGTAACGAGACGCCGCGCATTGCCTGTAACGCTTTGACAACTGAAGCCAGCTCCCATGAAGGAAGAACTTCCTGTATCTGGGACGTAAACCTCGTTATCCGGATGACGCAGTCTTTAACGGAGTTGATGTATTCCTGAAGAACTATTTGCTGGGTAGCGTTTGGCATTTTCAGTCCGGCCAACCAGTTCATGTATTTTTGCTTCCAGTCTCCGAGGCCCGAGAATTTAATGCCATGCCGAAGAAGGAAGCCTTTGAGTTGTTGCTTGGCAACCCGCCCGGCTTTCACGGCATCCTGACGTGCGCGAACCAAGTCACGCATGGCTTCGTCTTCGCTCCTGGGAACATAGACCGGCGAAAGTTCTCCAGCACGATGTAAGCTGGCAAGCATAATAGAATCTCGGCGGTCGGTCTTAATCCGGTTGCCGCTACGCTTCGGTATCATGGATGGGGCAACAACCATGCATTCGTGCCCAGCTTTTGTCAGATACCGGTATATGCCATAACCACACGGGCCAGCTTCATAGACAAAATGAAACGTTGAACCTGGATGAGACTTTTTAAGCTTCTTGACGGCTTTATCCAGATCAGCAAGATCACCGCCGATTGTGCCATAGTAACGCACTTCGGACTTTCGCTCACCTTCAACTAATGCAACATCAATGGAATCTTTGTGTACATCAAGGCCAACAAATATGCTAATCTCGTTTATGACTCGCCTCCTTGGTTATGGCTCTGCGCCGTGGGATTTATTCCAACAGCGTAACCCACGTTTGCAAGGGGCGAGTCCTTTATTTTCTACTGGCAGACATTATGTCTAAACCGCTTCGCGGGAACTTAAAGTCAAAAACGAATTCAATTCAAAACCTAATAAAATCAGAACCATAAAGGCGGCATTTTCGGATGCGGTCTTTTTCTTTGTCTCTTTGATGAAGGTAGCCTCTTCGAGTCACGGAGCTGACGGCCTGATGGCCGACTAAATCAGGATCAACAACAAGATCATGATTTCGGCAAGATGAAGCATGTGTGATTG
>DUZX01000061.1 GCA_013349325.1 Desulfuromonadales bacterium | reverse complement strand
GGATAGTTTCAGGAAATGGAAGTTGCCGCTCTCATCAAGAATGAAACTACTTTGCTGGGTCTCTTCAGCGCCGACTGCTACTATTTTACCGCCCAGTGCGGCCGCCGGGAGCTTCAGGGTGGCAGCTGTTTTCGCGGAGGGGGGGTAGAAGAGCGGCAGGGCTACCCGCGAGATCATGACCAGAATCCAGATCACGGAGACAATGACGAGGACGCCGCCGATACGGATCAGGACTTCGGCAATCCGGTCGTTGCGCCGGGAGGTATCAGTAAAGTTTTTCGCCATTCGAATTAGTCGCAGTCTGAGAAGAGTTCAGTGAGTTACAAAATATTTTAGCCTCGGGATTACTTCAGGATTACTCAGGATTAAAGCTAGAAAAAGCATTTGAAACACAGAGCAACTGAGCAACTGAGCAACTGAGCAACTGAGCAACTGAGCAAAAACAAAGAAAATTTCAGAATAAAACGACAAAAAGTCACTCACCATTTTGGTTATGTCAGTTGTTGATGTAACTGCCTGATTTCTCTGTTTCTCAGTTGCTCTGTGGTTCATGAACTGCCGTTTTTAGGTTAAAGCTTTTGACGTTAAAATCCTGAGTAATCGTAGTAATCCCGAGGCTGAGACGGGTTTTGGTTTTTGCTTTTATTTCAAGGCCTTCAGCTGATCGGATCAGCCTGAGCGCAGGCTACGCTCCCGACGACGAGCAGTGCGGCAATAAGTGACTTCTTGAACATGATGATATTCCTCCTGTGGGGTTTGTTACAAAGATGAGTCACCTTACCAGAGTATTGTTACAGTCATGTTACAGATTGGAAAAAAGTTGGTTACATTACGCATTGCGGCCACACAGTATGCCGGCGCCGTTGGGAAGCTCCAGCGCCAGCCGCACTACATCCTTCAGTCCCGCTTCCGCCATCATGGCTGCCAGCTCCTGCTCTGAATACGATCGGCCTGTCTCAGTCCCCAGCAGCATATTGAGTGAAAAGAGTGCCGGAAACGGTGGCCCGTCTTTGGTATCCTGCAGGACAAATTCCTGCACCATCAGAACACCTCCGGGATTGAGGGTGTCGACAGCCTTGCGCAGCAGTGCGGAACAGGCTGGCGGTCCATCCATGTGGAGAACGTGAGACATCCAGACGACATCAAATCCGGACGGCAGCGGATCGTGATGATAATCGCCCGCTGTAAAGCTGATTCTCCGCTCAAGATCAAAGCGCGCGATAGTGGCTTCTGCAAACGTCCGTGTCGTCGGCAGATCGAATATCACGGCAGTCAGCTCCGGATTGGCCATGCAGAAGTGGATTGCATAGGTTCCCGGACCACCTCCCAGGTCCAGAAACGTGCGACGGCCTGACAACGGCACCTCACGGGCGATGCGCGGGGCCAGCAGACTGGCGAGATTAAACATTCCCATCAGAAAGCTTTCCCGGGCGGTTTCATTATCGCGGTGTGAATCATTTTCACGAACCGGAGCACCGCTTGTGACCGCCTGATCCAACCTGGCCCAACTTGGCATAAGATGGTAATGATGCATGATAATATGCCCAAGATAACCGGGAGCATTTTTTGAGAGATGCTGTGCGGCAAACGGGGTTGCGACATAAATCTCGCCCCGCTTTTCCAGCAGGCCGAGTGCTGCCAGCGCGTCCAGCAGCATTCCGGTTGCACGTGGATCCGTATTCAGCAGTCGTGCAACATCCGCAGCACTCCGGGCATCACTATCCAGAGAGCTGAACACGTCCAGTTTGACCGCTGTATGCAGCGCACAGGTGCTCCAGTACCCGCCCGCTATCTGCAGGAGATCCGGTATAGTCCAATTGTTTGTTTCACTCTGCATAGTCACCTCCCGGGAGCATCTCACCCCCTGTTTTCACTGTACCCCGTTGTACCACAAAACATACTTTTTTCAGCGATAAAACAGGCTTGCTTGAGTACCCGGAGTCTGTTATTTTCAACCGCATTTATGTCACGTCACAAGAGAGATAAACCTTATGAAGATCACTATTTTGGGGAGCGGCACATCTACCGGAATTCCGATGGTCGGCTGCGACTGTCGCGTATGCTCCTCAAAAGATGCACGCGACCAGCGCACGCGATCTTCGCTCCTTATCCGCTATAACAATCGCACCGTTCTGATTGACACCTCCACTGATTTGCGACAGCAAGCTCTGCAGTCAGGAATTACGCGCATCGATGCGGTTCTCTTTACTCATTCCCACGCTGACCATGTTAACGGCATTGATGATCTGCGCGGCTTTCATTTTATTCACAAAGAGGTTATCCCCTGTTACGCGTCCGGCACAACCCTCGCGACCCTGATGAGCGGTTTCAGGTATATTTTCCAGGAATATGACGACTCTGGTTATGCACCTCTGCTGACGGCCCACGAAATCAGCGCTCCGTTTGATCTGTTCGGTCGCACGGTCGTACCGATACCGCTGATACATGGCAAAACTACCTCTCTCGGCTATCGTATCGGTCCCTGCGCCTATCTGACCGATTGCAGTGATATCCCCGACTCGTCGCTACAGCTGCTGGAGGGGGTGCAACTGCTGGTAATTGATGGCCTGCGCTGGACGGCACACCCCTCTCATTTTAATATCGAAGGCGCCATAAATGTGGCCAGACCTCTGGGAATAGCGCGCGTGGTCCTGACGCACCTCACCCATGAAGTAGCACATTCCGACGAAGCGACACTACCAGACGGCTTCGAGTTTGCTTACGACGGCCTGGAAATTGCCCTGCAACCGTGAGGAGCTGAGCATGTATAAGGACATTCGACTGCATGGGATGGTAGGCGATCAGACCGAGTATTTCGTCATGGTTGTCGGTAACGAAGCCTATCAGCGCTACTTTTTCAATATCGTGCAGGAAGAGGGGCAACTGCGCATCTTCTCGCCCGGCAACGAGCTGGTTATAACCCCGGAGGGGATAACTTATCAGGGTAACGGCGGCAATTTCTGCGAATATATGTTTGGTGTCGAGCAGCCGGCTGCCGATCTTGCCAAACCGGATATTGTCAATCGACTGGTCATGTACGGCGCCCACGCCGACGAATCCGGCGCCGCCCGTTTCAGCGACCACACCAGCGGCAGCGAAAGTTACGATGCCATCTTCTTTGAAGGTAACGCCGTCTGTAACTACTACTTTTTCGTTCATTCCAACCTGCTGTCCCGCAAGCTCAAAAATCAGCAGGAAGAGCTGGTCAAGCAGCTTGGCAAGACCGTCAAGCGCTCAGAAGCGGTCGGTGATGAGCGCGATGACACACTTATCTCCGAAATTTTCCCGCTGCTCAATGATGACGCCGCCCAGCTGTTTGTCGTCAAACTGGTCAATCGCTATCATCGTGAGTATCGCAACCTGTTCCGCAGCTTCTATTTCAGAAACAAAAAAATCTCGGATGAAGATTTCGGCAGATTGACCGCTCTGGCCGCACGCTACCGGATCGACCGGTATCAGCAGGAACGAATCCGAATTGACGTCATGTACCGCAATCCGGCGAACAAACGCATTGTGGATGAATATCGCAACATCCTTTTGGCCTGCAACGGCAAGGGAGAAATAAGTAATCTCGACAATGCCCGCCTGACGCGCTTGAAAACACTCTCTGTGCGCAACAAGATTCCGGGCGCCCTGTTTTATACACTCGACGAAATGCTCAAAAAAGGGCGCAACCTGAAATCGGTCGACGAGCGGGATTATGTCGCAACAACCCGCCAGATACTGGAGGGAATTTTCTTTCATGAGATAGAAATTGAAAGCCGTATTGACCGCGAAGATATGTACAAACTGATTCAGGCCAAGAAAAAAGCCATGGAGAATCGCGATCATGTTTTTGATCAGCTGCTTCTGGATGCCAGCAAAGCCTGTGACGAAAAAATCCGCGACGGTGCCGATACGGCGCTGATGAATGGTTTTTCATACCTCATAACCTATCTGGACCGCTATGACAGTGTCGCGAACCTGATCAGTCAGCTGGCTTTCATGGAAAATGTCAGGATTAATGAGGAAATGCTCTGCGGCCTGCAGGAACATAAAGCCGCCTTTGATAACCTGAAGAGCAACTGTTTCTACGAACTGTTTATCCGGGACCTCTTTTCCAACGCCTACCTGGGAACTTTCGGCCGTCGAAAGATTAAAACCATGATGGAGGGGCTGAGCGCTATAGAAAGTGCCCGATCAAACATCGTTGAGCTTCAGAACCAGCTGATCGAAATCGACCAGGAGGAACGCATAGCCGGCATCCTGCTGGAACTTGTCCGCGACCGGGTCCGCAATTTTTACTCCCGCTTCAGTACCAGGGCAGAGCAGGAGGCGCTGCGCCACGAAGTGATTGAAGAGCTGAAAAACAAGAAGCAGGGTAATGGCACAGTTCCAAACCATCTCTTCAGTGAAGCGGTTTTTACCATCAAGAAAGAAGCCGTTTACCTCAACTCGCTGCTTCCGCAGATTATCGCCGAACGTAATATCAGTTTGCGTGAGGATTTTCTGGAAAATTCGGGGCTGGATCGTTTCTTTGTTGAGGAGCTGGAGCGCAGCTATTACGAAATGAACGGCCTGGATATTGAGGAGTTATACCAGATCCGAAAAGGGTTGAGCTGACCGTTCCTCTCCACACACGCTGTACCGTACTAAAGTTTTACCCCGATCTGCCGATCTAAAGGACTGCAGCACGCAACGTCGGTATGTTGCAGGAGGCAGACAAAATGAAAATAGAAGATCGACTTTCAAATTACATGGCGCTTTTAAAAGAAGCCTACCCGCCAACTTCGACCCAAACGGTAAAAAACTCACGTCCACAGACATCAGGAGCAGGCAGCTCCGTAACTGTTCAGGTTTCTGTAACCGCAGCACAGCTGGCGGAAGATGAGACCCGGCGTAAACGCTTGGAAACCATCCGCCAGCAACTGGCTGACGGTTCATACAACATCAGTGGCAAGGACGTTGCCGACAAAATGCTGAAGGTGCTCAAAGGCTAGCTTAACCCGCACACGCTTTTACCCTCTCTCGCGCGCAGCAGTACCATTTCCCGCTTGACCGTCTCCATCTCACACGCTACATTCCATCCGTGTATATTTTGTACTCACCAGCGCCACCATTCCCACACACACTCGAGACGAGGAGTCTCCCATGCTGAGTAATAACCGGCTTAACGAGCTTCAGGCCAAGATTGCCACCTACGGCAAGGAGAATCAGGGTGAGTTGCTGTATGCGCTCGCAGAGGCAGCGCACCTCTCGACAGGCCGCCGACAGATCCGCATTTATCTGGAAGATCTCACCCGGGGAGCACTTTCCTGTGCCCACGCCACCGGGCCCAGTTCTGCAGAACTGAGCCAGTCAACCTTTCCAATTATCGCTTCCGATACTGTTGTTTCAAAAGTTTTTGTCAGTCAGCAGCCTATACATTTCAGCGTGACGGCTGCAGAAAACAGCACCTCAGACACTGAATTTGCGAGCCGTTTCGGCTTCTATTCCAGCGACATCACTCCGCTGGTCAGCAGAGGAAAGTCCATCGGTGTCATCTGCATTGATTCAACCGGATCTGATGTTATCGATGATACCGGACAGCCAGACGCAATTTCGTCGAACTTGGCTGATTTTATCGACACCGTTGCAGCGCCGCTCGATCAGGCCCGCATTTATCATCAGCAGGTCCAGCTGGCCAGACGCCTGGAGGAGTATAAGGCCCACGAAGCGGCCGATATGATGGTCCGGTCGGCGGTCAGATTGATCGAAAAAGTATCTCTGGCCGCCGTGCTGGTCCCTGTCCATCACAGCACTACGACCGGTTCACTGAAGAACCTGGCCAGCTATTCCGATAATGAACGGTTGAAAAAACTGTATGATCAACAGGGAGCCATCGACCTCAGCAAAGGTAAATCTCTGATTTCGTTATACGTCAACGAGCAGGCGGTCATATCTGACGAGCGGCTGCTGCAGCCGCTTTTCATCGCTGATTTGACGCAGCATCAGCTACAAAAACGTGAATTGACCACATCAATGGAGCTACGTTCGTTGTACGTCGTACCACGCTACGATAGTGCATCACATCGCATCATCTGCCTGGTTAACTACTATTCGCACGACCTGTGCCGCTTCAGCGATTTTGAAATGGGACTGTTGCAAACACACGCCGAAATGGTGGAACGAGTCATCAACGAAGTCGGCGGTGAGCATCTCGAAATCCGGGTTTTGTCCGAGATTACCGACCTGCTGAATGCCCAGACCGAAAACCTGCAGCCCTTCCTGACCAAGGTTCTCTCCAAGGCGACCGAACTGATCGGCGCTGACACCGGCAGCATCGCTGTGGTTGTAGAACGCACGGGTGTTCAGTGGCTGGTGGTTGAGGATGAAGCCGGAATAATCATCGGCGCCAAGAACAAGGAGTGGCTTAAAAAATACATCCCCCCCTTCCCGATTGGCGGCGTCGAACTGCCGCTGGAAGAGCGCAGCCTGACAGGATACGTCGCTCATACAAAGCAGCCGAAAATTATCGCCCGGGTTGAAGAGGAAATCCAGGGCGACGGCTTCCATCGTTCAATGAGTGAACTGCTGAAAAGTGAAATCGCCGTACCGATAATTTGTGATGATGAGGTCATCGCTGTCATCTGCCTTAATTCACTGCAGCATGATTTTTTCCGTGAGGAACATCGCCGCATCCTTCAGATTATCGGTTCACTGACCGCCCGCCACATCTCGGATCTGCAGCGCATTGATCGTCTGCAAGGCGAAGTAAACCGGCTGACGACTGACGTAGCCTACAAAGACCCGCACGTTTCATCCTACCGACTGGGCAACATCATCGGCAACAGCCCTAAATCGCAAGAGGTGGTTGATTTCATCACCACGGTCTCTCCGCCGCTCTTCAACCGTATCACCTTCTGGTCCCGCAACATTCTGCAGGAAGCGACCATCGGCCTGCCATCGATTCTGGTAACCGGCCAAACCGGTTCCGGCAAGGAGTTTTTCTTCAATAATCTCTACAACACCCTCAACGAGCTGTACCGGCGCGGCATCAACGCCAATGGTGAACTTCCTGTCAAAAAATCAAACATCGCCGCTTATTCAGGTGAACTCACGTATTCTGAACTGTTCGGGCATAAGAAAGGCGCATTTACAGGAGCATATACCGATCGGCGTGGAATTCTGGAAGAGACCATGGGGGGCATCGTCTTTCTGGATGAAATCGGAGATGCCGATCCAAAGACCCAGGTACAACTGCTGCGCTTCCTCGATAACGGCGGTTTTGTACGTCTGGGAGAAAATGTCGAGCGCTACAGCCGGGTATTATTGGTGGCAGCGACCAACAAGAATCTGCAGGAGGAGATCGTAGCCGGACGTTTCCGTGAAGACCTGTACCATCGTCTCGCCGAACTCTCAATCCGGCTGCCGTCGCTGAATGAGCGGCGCGAAGATATTCCCGATCTGTCGGTTCACTTCCTCGGCAAACTTTACCGTACCTATCGCGCCGAGCATGAAACCGATCAGACTGTACCGATTCTGACGAAGGAGGCCAAAGACATCCTGCGGCAGCACACGTATCATGGTAATATCCGCGAGTTACGCAGCATTTTACTGAGAGCGCTTTTTTTCCGCAGTAGAAATATTATCAGTGGAGATGCAATCAAGCAGGCCATAGCCGTCACCGGCAATCTGGATACACGCGCGAATCAATCGACTTCGCATACGTTGGATGAACAACTGGCCGTTGAAATTTTAGAACGTATTGCAGCAGGCGGTGACTTTTGGACAGATATTTACGAACCGTTCGCGCGCAATGACCTCTCACGTGAAACAGTGCGTCTGGTGATTGAAAAGTCACGCGCAGTAGCAGGTAAGACCATGCCGGCGGTGGCACGGCATCTGAAAGCGTTAGCGGACGGTTTGAATAAGGCAGATGAACAGCGGCAGCTGTTTCGGTTCAAGAATTTTTTGTATAAGACGGTCAGGCTTGGGTAGGAGATTTTCATTTCTCAGGAGAAAACACTCTGTCACATTTTGATATTTCAGGCAATTTACAGATTTATGTTTGAATTGACAATTTGCAACGTGCTGAACAGGTGGCAAGCCACCCGCTTGTTGGATCACTTTTTGAAACCTTTGTAGTAACTGAATTGATGAAGCAGCGCCTTAACCGGGTGCATGATCCAAGACTGTTCTACTGGCGGGATAATACGGGGCATGAGGTGGATTTATTGCATGAATCCGGTGACACTATCATCCCGATAGAGATCAAGTCCGGGGCGTCAATCCAGCACGACGCATGGAAGGGTATCGAATATTATTGTTCACTTAATTCAAAAGCAACCCCCGGCGTAGTTGTTTACGGAGGCTCTGAACAGCAGGATCGTAGTAGTGGTTTACGGATTGTCGGTTTTTCTCAAATCGGAGATTTGATGGCTGGCAGCAGACAATAACCCCTCGGACTGCAGTATCGTCCTCGCTTCCACACGAAGATTTCCTGTGAAAATCAATAAACCTGGAAAAAGCATTTGAAACACAGAGCAACTGAGCAACTGAGCAAAAACAAAGAAAATTCAGAATAAAACGAGAAAAAGTCACTCATCATTTTGGTTATGCCAGTTGTTGATGTAACTGCCTGATTTCTCTGTTTCTCAGTTGCTCTGTGGTTCATGAACTGCCGTTTTTAGGATAAAAGTTCTATTCTGTCGCCTGGATAAGTTGCGCATTTTTTAACAATTCTCCCCTGTAAACCATGCTGAACTGGCTGTACTCTTCTTTACGGTATCAAAAAGCCCCGCCTTTACAGGTGGGGCTGATCTGTTTACTACCTGTTTTACCTTACAAGCCTTAGTAGACGCCACCCGGAGTGTAGCCGCCCATGCTGCCGCGGCTGCAGCCACCACCGGCTCCCAAGCCGCCGCAGGTCGGTGTATACGTCGTTGCACCTATGCTGCGGATCGATTGAGTATAGGCATTGGCGTACCACCCTTCGTTACGCAGGAAGGCGTAGCCGTTGTTGACGGCAGGGAAGGCGGCGCCGGTTGCACGGGTGTTGAAACCGTGGGCATCACCGGCTCCCATCGGACGAACAACTGATGCACGGGTACCGTACGACCCGTGGCAGAAG
>DUZX01000060.1 GCA_013349325.1 Desulfuromonadales bacterium | reverse complement strand
AGAATCTCCCCGGATTGCTCCCGATATTCTCGAAAACCGCCCGAAAAATCCATTGCGTAGTCTTATTTCCGGTGCTATACAGTCTGTGCCGAAAAAGCAAATTCCTATCCTTACGGTTTCCGGTTTCAGATCCGGGTTTCTTCCGGTTGTGGTCGTTACCCCGCCGGAGACACTGACGGTCAGACGGTACAAATTGCTAATAGTCGGGGCGCGGAAAGCTTTGCCGCCTGAGACCCTGACAGTGGTGCCCTCAAGCGGCTTCCATACCACCGCACCTTTGGGGCTGATAGAATTCTGGGAACGTTCCGGATATTTAGAATCAAAACTACCGGCGCCGGTCTGTCCCGCATATCCGCCCGATGTTACCCAGTAGTCGTCACGTACTCCGGCATAGAGTGTAAGATTGTCGAGAAGCGCAACTTCTGCCTGCAGAAATGCTGCGTAGACACTGTTGGTGCCACCAGCCCAGGAGTTCCGGTCACCTAAAGTCGTGTTTTCATCCTTCCAGTTTGTGACACTCAGGTCTTTCACATCCGAGGTGTCATAGCGGTATGAAACGCCGGCAGTCAGGAGGTGCTTATCAAGTACCGGCACTGACACCTGCGCATCGGCAAAATATGCTGTGTTCGGAGTAAAGCTGCGTTTGCCCGGTCCACCGGCCAGCTTGGCTCCGGTCGCACCGGTCGTTGGGGTCAAATACCAGGATTCAATGTCTTTCATGCCGAGAGTTATTTTCCCTTTGACATTCCCAATCAGGGTTTCTCCACTGAGAGAGTAAGTGTCGTGAGCCTGAAAGTAGTCACCACTCAGGTAATTGCTCTCGTTTACCGAACCATAAGTATAGACCGGTGTACCGGCGGCATTCTTCAGATAGGTATGTGGTTCAACATACCTGGTTCTGAAACTGTTGCGCAGGTAAGAAAAACGGAGGTTTGAACTGTCCGAGAAGTCATACTGTGCGCGGAAAGCGGCGTTATAGTCCCACACGCCACTGTTACCAGTATCGCCGATAAGATAGCGTTTGGCCCCTTTGCTGTCTGTTGTAGGCGACCAGCCTGTCAGGCCTGCTGTCGGGGCACTGCTGGTAACCACCTGGTTGGTGGGAAAACCATCGACACTCTTGTAACCGAGAGCGGTGAAGAGTCGAAGCTTGCCAATTTTGTCACCGTAGGATGCGTGGGTAGTCCAAAGGTTGCCGACGCCTTCACTTTTAGGATGAGCATCGCCGTAGCCGCCGGACAGAGTTATTTCACGTTTTCGCGGCATGGCAGAGATCATGTTGACTACTCCCCCCATAGCTGCCCCGCCATAAAGACTGGACGAAGGCCCCCTGACAACTTCGATCTTTTGCAGGTCTTCCGCATATAGACCACTGTATGCGACAGCAGAGGTGTAGGCGTCATTAAGCGGGATACCATCCAGAAGTATCAAGGTACGGTTTTGTCCCGGTAATCCGCGCATGGTTACTGTAGTCGAAGTACTCATCGGTCCCTTTTGATTGTTCACCAAGACACCGGGCAGAAGAGTGAATGCTTGGTCGACTGATCGGATGTTGCGTTTACTGATTTCATCCGCCGTTACAATGCTGATGGAACCGGGGGCATCTGCAATCGACTTTTCGCCCCTGGTGGCGCTGACGATCACGTCATCGAACTGTTGCTGGTTTTTTGGCTCTTCTGCATGGGCTGACGAGGCCACAATGCAGGCTGCTACAACCAAATATCTATTTGCTGTTTTCAAGATTGTTCTCCTTTTGTGAGTTGAGTTGAAGGTGCAAATTATTACTCCGTCATGAAGTACCGCCTGTCGATGATCTGCCTTACACTGTCAACCTGAAGCTAGACAGTACCATCTGCTTTCAATGAGCCATCACCAGCATTCCCTGCCAAAAAACGAAAAAAGCCGAATAGCCCCCCCGGGAGGGGGAAACTATTCGGCTGGCGTGCTGGCTACCGTGCCACAGCGGAATCATCCGAAGTGGCAACTGGCTTGCGTGCTGGCTGAGCTAATCCAGAGGTTTCTGGAGCAGCAGTTTTTCACTTTTCGTTACAACAAGTACATAGGTGGTTTCACCATACTGGACAGTAAGCGGGAGATCCTTACGTTCCAGGGTAAGCAGCTTTCGGGGCTTGATTGTATCCACTTCCCGAAGCTCGTAGATATCCATACGCGAACTCCTGTCGAGACAGGTCTCCGTTGCGTATCCGTATGCGGAGACTGCCCCGCAATTGAAATAATAATAGATTTGACCTTAAATTCGAGGACGGACATCAATACCCGCCCCGGTCTATCAACCCAAGTTCATCAGGTCGCAAGGAGACACATTCTGTGTATATCTCTTTTTTGCCAGGCCGAACTTCCGGAAGAGGAGGAGCGTGGCATGGCCTCCTTGACTGCAGTTTGATACAGAGATTCAAGGTCTTTACGTGTTTCTGCAATGATTTTTCCTGGTAAACCGTCAAGATAGCTGCCTGCATAAAGTTCATCAGCTTTACGGAATCTTTTATGTGCTTCAGAATAGTTACTGAGGGACATCAACCTGAACCCTTCAACAGCTGATAGATAAAATTCGTGGGCATCCACGTTGCAACGCTGCAGATCTATTCTAATTCCCTCGTGGTCTTCAATAAGCGGGTTACATCCCAGTTCCTTGATCAGAAACCGGGTAAGAGGCTGGATAAACACATCCTCCAACCTGAGTCTGGTTGCTTCTGTTGCCGGTATATCCCACAGAGAGCGGCAGATCCGGTCCCAGTTGATGGATATGTCCAGTGGTGAAAGCAGGGAACAGAAAACCACTTTCAACGTTTCATTCGGCCAATCGACCGCTACAGGTCTACCACTGGCAAAAATGCTGAAGCCGCCCAGGGTACGGATGTCCAGCGTGGTAGCAGAAATATTCATGGGATCCTCCTGAATAGTTACGAGAAAGCCATTCAGTACCCATGAGTAACCGTGTGATGCCGGAGCACCTTCAAGGTACGGGAATACAACAGCCCCTGCCGGTTCCTGATGCGAAGCAGATGTCAAAATGTCTTTGTGATCCAAAGGGAGGCACATCCCTGAATTTCCACGCATTCGGACGAAACAACTGCGCACCAGGTTCCGACAGCACCTTTACGGGTACTTACGGGTGCTGCATACATATGTCAGGAAATGTGGGAAAGCCTTGGTGGTGGATCTGGTGGTTCGCCATGGCGGGAGGCCAGGCGATGAGTGAGGTCAGCAAAGAGGGTTTCTTCGTGGGGGATTTCAATCCTTTCATTGACATTTATGGGAAGCAATTCGTTTGACCCAAAACCAGCTAAAGCAAACATTTTGCCCTTGCCGCAAGGGCAGCCGCATTTGAAGACAGTGGTTTTGGTAGTCGAAAGATTTTCCTTATGTTGCGATTGCTGAAGGTTACCGTCGTGCTGCTTCTTTTTGTCCTTGGCGCAACAGTCATTCTCAGCGACAACTGGTTCAACAGGTTGCGAAGCGGCACAACAACTTCCCTTTGTGGTCTCTATTTGTTTTGGGCTACATTCGCTTTTAGAATTCGTAGTGGCACCGGCGTGCATCTGCTTTTTCTTAGCACAGCAACAGGTATGGTTCGCCCGGCTTTCCTGAGAACAACCGCAAACATTACAATCTCCGACACACTCACCGGTAACTGCATGAGCAACCACCTTCGAATGCATGGCCAGCGGCGCAAGAGGGCTCAAGGCAATACTCAGATAGATCGTCATCAGAATAATGGCAAACAATCTGCGATGCGGGCGCATCGTTTTATGTGAGTATAAAACAGTCACGGTATCAGTAGAATGTATTGCAACCAGTTTGTCAAGTATTAATTGGTTCATTTTTTTGTTCATTTAGGTAAGTGCATTTGCTTTAGTTGTTGAAAGAAATTTAGCTGACCAAACTGATTTACCGACTGGTTGATCAGCCGACTCTTTCCTCGAAGGTACTCCCGTCTTGACATATTCGTTGTTATTGGACCATAGTTGCTCAATGTTCATCAAACTCAAAACAACAAAAAATATCTCTGGAGACATGAAACGTTTCATTGCCATGGCGCTATCAGTCGTTATGTTAGCTGCCGTGCTGCTTGGCAGTTTCCATCACCATAGCGATGAAAAGGATCATCCCGATTGTTCCATCTGTGCTGTTGCCCACCATCAAAAATCCTGCGTTGCTAATGCACCCACCTACAATCCACCGATCCGCAGCGTTGTAATAACAAATTTCATCCCGTATGCTCCCCTCGTCCAATCATCAATATCTACCACCAGACAAAGCCGCGCTCCACCAGCCTGATCTTCTCCTAATTACCTGATTTAAAAATCATACTTCATCGCGTTTACCGCGACACAGGAGGAGTGCATGCGCACATCTATCTTTACGGCCCTGTTTGCAGGGTTCGCTCTGCTGCCGGTATCGGTACTGGCAGCAGATACGGTTGAAACACGTCTGCAAACGCTGGAACAGGAACTTAACCGTCAGTCAGCAACTATTCAGGAACAACGCAAACTGATTGAAGAACTGAAGCAAAAGGTCAGCGAACAACAGCCTGAAACATCACAAAAAACCGAAGCAGTAACTCCACAACAGGATACCGGCGGATCAAAACTGTCAGGTCTTTTTGGTGGTTCGCTCATGACCAACCCCTATATCTCGGTAATCCTTGATGCCAAGGGGTATGTATCCAATCTGAAAAACAGCCAGTTATCCGCCAAGGGAGTCCCCGGCTACAGCACCGAAGGACTTGGCCTGCGTAACGGTTTCAATGTTGATGCCGCAGAACTGATGATATTTGCCCCGGTTGACCCCTATTTTAACCTCTACACCAACATCCCGGTAACCAGTGACGGAGCAACGCTGGAGGAGGCATATTTCGTTACAACAGCTTTGCCGGAAGGATTTCAGATCAAGGGTGGCCGATTCAAGAGCAACGCCAGTCGTCTTAATGCCCAGCATCCCCACGCCTGGGACTTCACTGATCTGCCCCTGCCATACCGTGCGTTTCTTGGTCAGGAGGGTATCGGGGGTGAAAACGGCGTGCAGTTGACCTGGATGCCGTCGCTGCCGGTCTATACGCTGCTCGGCTTTGAGGCCCTGCAGGGTGATAACCCGCTTCTCTTTGGCGATAACGGCAACCAGGGGCCCCACGCCTTCACCTCGTTTGCACGGGTATCATTTGATACATCCGACGACTCAACCCTGTACCTTTCCCCCTGGATGATGTTCGGCAAAACAAACAGCACTCTCATCCGTGATGGCTTTGAAATGCGTGGCAATAGCTCCCTGTATGGTCTCGAAGCAGTCTGGAAATGGAAATCCGGACATCAGAAGCTGTCGCTGCAGGGTGAATACCTCTATCTTGTGCAGAACGGGAACCTGATCGATGTTACCGCAACACTGCCGGATGAGTCGCTCAAACGCCATCAGGACGGAGCCTACCTGCAGGCAATGTATCACCTGGACCGTTGGGGTGCGGGTGTGCGATACGACCGGATGGAGATTTTCTCTGACACCTTTGAACAGGGGGGAGTCCAGCAGACGTTCAGCGGCAAACCGTGGCGACTGACCGGCAGCCTGGAATACAATCCGACCGAGTTCAGTCGTATCCGTGCCCAGTTCACCCACGACAGGTCTGATCGCAACGGTCTGGTCAATAACGAAGGTATTTTGCAGTTCACCTTCACCATCGGCGCGCATGGCGCACATACGTTCTGAACAGTCTTGCATACAGGAGAGGATAACCAATGAAAAACATACTACTGACTTTACTTATAACCATTTCCATGGTTGCTCCAGCTAATGCTGCAATCAAGGTAGTTGCCACGCTCCCCTGGATCGGGAGCATTGCCAAAGATATCGGACAGAATAAAGTGACGGTAACGACGCTGATAAAAAGCAGCCAGGACCCGCACTCCATCGAGGCCAAGCCTTCAATGATCGCTGCCATGCGTCAGGCGGATATCGCCATGTATAACGGCCTTGATCTGGAAGTCGGCTACCTGCCGATTCTGATCGAGTCCTCCAAGAATCCGGCTATCCAGACCGGAAAAGCGGGCAACTTCAATGCATCAGTGTATGTAGATGCCATTGAGAAACCATCCGTTGCCTGTCGCTGTAACGGTGACGTTCATCCCCTGGGCAATCCGCATTATCATCTTTCCCCGAAAAACATTAAAAAAGTGGTCATCGGGATGGGGGACTCCCTTGCCGGAGTCGATCACGTCAATGCAGCCTTCTATAAGGCCAATGCCGCCGCCTTTGTGAAGAAAGTGGAACAGAAACAGAAGGAATGGGCCGGCCGCCAGTTGAAGAAGAAGCCATTCTTTGCTCAACATAAATTCTTCGAATATCTGGCCGGAGAATATGGCTTTCTGGTGTTAGCGTACCTGGAAGAGAAACCGGGGATTCCTCCTTCCAGTGCCCATATCGAACGGTTGATTGCAAACGCTGCCATGCTGCATCCCCGCGCAATCCTGACCACAGACTACCATGGACCAGGTCAGGCAAAATTCTTCAGCAGCAAAACCGGCGTCAAGACGGTAGTCGTCCCGCATGACGTGGGGGCTGCCGGGACCAGGGACTGGTTTTCATTGATGGATGCGGTCTTCAAAGCGCTGGAGGAAGCCTGATGGAAACCCTCTCCCTGTTGATATGGCCGTTTCTGGCCTGCCTGCTGCTGATCCTGATCCATACCTGGTTCGGGGTGCATATTCTGGAGCGGGGGATTATCTTCGTCGATCTGGCACTGGCCCAGTTCATCAGTATCGGTATCGCCTGCTCGATGCTTGTCAGTGGCTATCGAACACCACTGGCCATCGGTTTTGCCATGTTCGGTGCGCTGATTCTGGCAATGACCCGCCGCATCGCCCGCCATGTCAATGTGGAGGCCTTCATCGGAGTCCTGTACATTTTTTCTTTTGGAGTCTGCTCCCTGATTCTTGATCGGACTGCCCACGGCATGGAGGAATTCAAGGCTATTCTCAACGGCAGTATTCTCTGGGTTACCCCGGAAATGCTCGGCTCAACCGCTCTGCTGTATGGGGCGGTCGGGCTGCTGCACTGGTTCATGCGCAAACGGTTTCATGATCTGACCTTCAAGGGGGAAGGACCTCTGTGGGTGGAATTTCTTTTCTTCGCCAGCTTTGCACTGGTGCTGGTCAAGTCGGTCATGATCGCGGGGATACTGCAGGTCTTTTCGTTTCTGGTTGTGCCGGCCCTTCTGGGCTGGCTGTTCCTGAAAAAAACCGGACAGATTCTGGTGGCTGGCTGGATAGCAGGGACTCTGGTAAGCAGCAGCGGCATTGCTGTTTCCCATCTGCTTGATCTGCCTACAGCTCCGGTGATAGTGGCAGGTCTGGCTCTGCTGTTCTTCCTGTCACTTGCCATAAAGGCATGTATTCACCGAAATGAGGCAACTACATAAAATTGAAGTTGGAGATTGAAATATGAAGCTGAATATTCGAATGGTAGTGTTACTACTACTGATCCTTGTGCTTAGTGGTTGCCAGAAGAACTCGCCGCCCCAGGGCAAGGCATCTGTCAGGAAACTATCTGTTGTCACCACGTTATTCCCATTGTACGACTTCGCCAGAAATATCTGCGGTGACAAAGCCGATGTCACTCTGCTGCTACCGCCGGGAGTTGAGGCGCACAGCTTCGAACCAAAGCCGGCCGACCTGATTACCATCAGTAAGGCGGATGTTTTTATCTACACCAATGCAGTCATGGAACCGTGGGCAACAAAGCTGTTGAAAGGGGTTGCCCAGCCGTCATTGACAGTTGTTGATGCCAGTAAGGGGGCTGCCATGCTGACAGCAGGTAAGCCGGCCCATGAGGAAAAAGGTCATGGCGGCGACGAACACGATCATGCCGGAGGAGTTGATCCACACATCTGGCTTGATTTTAAAAATGCCGCCATAATGATTGACAATCTGACTGCGGGAATCATTACAAAAGACCCTGCCAATGCACAGTATTACACAGCCAATGTTTCCGCCTACAAAGCGGAACTCCAGAAACTTGATGCCGATTTTTCTGCTGGCCTAGCCAGCTGTGGCAAAAGGACCTTTCTCCATGGCGGGCATTACGCATTTGGATATCTGGCAAACCGCTACGGCTTGACCTATCGCTCCGCACAGGCGGTAAACCCGGATGCAGAACCAACGCCATCGACCATCGCAGAGTTGCTGAAACTGGTGAAAGCAGACGGGCTCAAATACGTGTATGCGGAAGAACTCGTATCTCCGCGAATTGCCGATATGATAGTGAAAGAGACAGGAGTAAAGATTTTAACTCTTCACGGAGCACACAATATCAGCAAGGATGATTTAGCCGGAGGCGCTACGTTCATCGGGTTGATGCGGAAGAATTTGGAGAGTCTTCGAGTTGGGTTACTGTGTCGGTAAGAACGTTCCAAATCAATGTGTCTTTTTGTACTCCAAGCCATATCAGTGATTCGATCCATAGCGCCCACAATTCCCTTGCCACTGCTACAATAATCTTGTAATGCTCGATAACAATAATCGTGTAACAACAAGGCAACCATGAAGACCAGTCCGGCCCAACAACATCTGGCAGATGCCCTGACTGTCCTGAAAAAACTGCAGGACAACGGGAAGAGTGTCATCAAGTCAACTGAACTCAAGAGGGTTCAGCTGACCTCTCTTGTGAGAAACGGATTCCTGAAACAGATCCTCAAGGGTTGGTACATGCCGACCAGACCGGATGAGCAGAAAGGCGACAGCACCCCCTGGTTTGCCGCCATGCGTGAGTTTATCGCCGGGTACTGCACTGAACGGTTTGGTGACAACTGGCATGTATCTCCTGACCTGTCCCTGTCCCTCCATGCCGGCAGCACGCTTTTGCCGAAACAGGTCACGGTTCACTCCACCCTGGCAAAGAACGGAACTCTCTCCCTGCCGAACGGTTGCAGCCTTTTTGACTATAAAGTTGCGGAACCCATTAGTGCCGACAAAGTGACAATGAACGGGTCTCTTCGCGTTCTCATGTATAACGCGGTGACATAACTGAGTCTCCAAAATTGACATAACAGGCTTTTTAAAAACTTTGATAGTATCAAGATAACTTTGATAATATATTTTCAAGTTATTATGATTCCGCTTTGATTTGGCAGT
>DUZX01000059.1 GCA_013349325.1 Desulfuromonadales bacterium | reverse complement strand
GGTCATCATATCTGCTCCGGCAACCAACGAAGATATAACCATTGTCATGGGCGTCAATGATCACCTCTACGACCCTGCCAAGCATCTGGTGATCTCGAATGCATCCTGCACGACCAACTGCCTGGCACCTGTCGCCAAAGTAATTCACGAAGCCTTCGGCATTGAAAAAGGATTGGTTACGACTGTCCACTCCTACACGAACGACCAGAACATACTGGACCTTCCGCATAAAGATCTGCGGCGTGCGCGTGCCGGCGCATTGTCGATCATCCCGACCACAACCGGGGCTGCCAAAGCTGTCGCCCTGGTACTTCCGGAACTAAAAGGACGCCTGGACGGCCTTTCAATCCGCGTTCCGACTCCGAATGTTTCTCTGGCGGATATCGTACTGACCCTCAGCAGACCGGCTGATACAGCTCAGGTTAACGCTGCACTCAAAGCCGCTGCCGATGGACCGCTCAAGGGTATCCTCGGGTATGAGGAAGCGCTGCTCGTCTCGGTTGATTTTAACGGAAATCCGCTTTCATCGATTGTTGACGCCTCCTGCACGAAAGTCATCAGCGACACCATGGTCCGCGTGCTCTCCTGGTACGACAACGAAACCGGCTTTTCTGCCCGCGTCGTTGATCTCGTGAAGCTGATCGCTTCAAAAAACTAATGTCGTAATTAGTACGCCAAACGGAAAGGAGAGAATGCAGATTCTCCTTTTTTATACCAATCGCAACCACAGAAAGGAGATCAAGAATGTCAATTCGCTACATTGATGAAATCGGAAAACTCAGCGGGAAACGGATATTTATTCGCGTGGATTTTAATGTCCCCCAGGACGACAGCGGCGCGATTACCGAGGACACCCGTATTTCGGGTGCTGTCGCGACCATCAGATATGCGCTTGATCAGGGCGCCAGAGTCGTGCTGGCATCGCATCTGGGGCGACCGAAGGGTGAAAAAAAACCGAAGTACACCATGGCACCCGCAACGAAACGACTCTCCGAGCTTTTGGGAACAGAGGTTAAACAGGCGCCGGACTGCTTTGGCCCCAAGGTCGACTCATTGATAGCGGCGCTCCAGCCTGGTGAGGCGGTCATGCTCGAAAACGTCCGCTTTTACGCCGGCGAAGAAAAAAATGACCCTGATTTTGCCGCGAAACTTGCCAATGGCTGCGAGATCTACATCAATGACGCCTTTGCCGTTTCACACCGCGCACACGCATCCGTTGCGGCCATCACCACGTTCATCCCCACCATTGCAGCCGGCTTCCTGATGCGGAATGAAATGACCTTTTTCGACAAGGCCATGCAGAATCCGGTCAGACCTCTGGTCGCAATTCTGGGGGGCGCCAAGGTGTCCGGCAAACTGGAGGTTCTGGAAACACTGATCAACAAGGTCGATAAAGTCGTAATCGGCGGCGGCATGGCCTTTACCTTTCTGAAAGCCATGGGGTACGACGTCGGGAAGTCACTGGTTGAGGATGAACTGCTTGCGACCGCCACAAAAATAATGGATCGGGCCAATGAGCGCGGCGTTCGCTTTTATCTGCCGGTTGATTGCGTCGCAGCAGAGGCTTTTGATGCCGCTGCAACCAACTTTGTTAAGCCGGTCCAGGAGATTCCCGCCGGTTGGATGGCGCTCGATATCGGTCCCGCAACGGCCACCCTGTTTGCAGAATCGTTACGAGATGCCAAAACTGTGATCTGGAATGGACCGATGGGGGTCTTTGAGATGGACGCCTTCTGTCGCGGCACCTATTTGGTTGCAGAAGCAGTAGCGGATTGTTTTGCCACCACGATTATCGGCGGCGGCGACACCGACTCGGCAGTGCGCAAGGCGGGTGTCGAAAAACGTGTCAGCTATATTTCAACCGGAGGGGGCGCCTTTCTTGAGCTGCTCGAAGGAAAAATTCTGCCGGGTGTCAAAGCCCTTGACGTTCCTTAAATCTGCACGAAGGAGAAATATCCATGCGTAGACCGGTTATTGCAGGAAACTGGAAGCTGTTTAAAACGATCGGTGAAGCGACAACGCTGGTAAATGATCTTAAAGTTCGTACGGCCGGAATCACGGGAGTTGATATTATCGTCGCACCGGTATTCACCGCCCTCAGCTCAGTTGCAACAGCGACTGTCGGCTCGAACATCCGCCTGGCAGCCCAGAATTGCTTTTGGGAAGAGAGCGGCGCCTATACCGGTGAGGTCTCCGCATCGCTCCTGAAAGATGCCGGTTGCAGCCATGTCATTATCGGACATTCCGAGCGGCGCCAGTACTTCGCAGAAACCGACGCAACCGTTAACCGCAAGATCCACGCGGCCAGTGCAGCTGGCTTGACGGTCATAGCCTGCGTTGGAGAAACATTGACGGAGCGTGAAGCTGAACAGACATTTGTAGTTATAGAAACGCAACTTCAAGGCGCTCTGGCAGGGTTACGCAGTGATGCCGTCGCTGGATTGATTATCGCTTATGAACCGGTCTGGGCCATTGGAACCGGCAAGAGCGCCAGTGAAGCTCAGGCCCAGGAGGTACACGCCTTTATTCGCAGCCTGCTGGAGCGTCTGTTCGGCCTACCGGTTGCCACTGCCGTCAGAATCCTGTACGGAGGCAGTGTTAAACCGGAAACCATCAGCGGTTTAATGTCCCAGCCCGATATCGACGGGGCGCTGGTAGGTGGCGCCAGCCTGTCGGCGGAGTCGTTTGCTGCAATAGCCGGCTATTCAGCATGAATGCCGGACTCTCACCTGCAATCTGAACGCTACAATAAGAACTTTACAGCCTGGTAGATGGTGTGCTATAGGTGGCGACTTAAAAATAGTATTAGGGGATTTGGAATGACAATCGCACTCACCATTTTGCATGTACTCGTCAGCATCTTTTTAATCAGTGTGGTCCTGCTACAATCCGGTAAAGGCGCCGAAATGGGCGCTTCATTCGGCAGCAGCGGCAGCCAATCGGTCTTTGGCGCCGGTGGCGGCACCTCCTTTCTCAGCAAGATGACTACAGGTGCGGCTGTTATTTTCATGTTTACCTCCCTGACACTGGCGTATATTTCCGGAACGCCGTCATCCTCTTCAATGATGTCCGGCAAAGGAAAATCAGCACCTGTTCAGGCACCCGCAGCAGCACCGGCAGGAATGAAACCGGCTGAAAAACCTGCTGCTGGGTCGGCAACACCGGCAGCTCCTGCGGCACCGACTTCACCAACTACACCGGCTACGCAGAAATAGTTTGATTATTTCTGCGCAGTATGCTAAACACACAGCTCGATTGCCGAAGTGGTGGAACTGGTAGACACACCATCTTGAGGGGGTGGCGGGCAACCGCCCATGCGAGTTCGAGTCTCGCCTTCGGCACCATTTTGAAATAACCTGCTGAATCATAGCAGCCAGCAGTATCTAAAAAGGGTTTTCTCTTGGTGTAACGCAAATTGTTACACAGGAGGAAACCCTTTTATGCTTTCTATTGTGAAACGGCAGTCGGTGTATTATTTTAGAGTCCGTATTCCGGCTGATGTACGGAAGCACTTCCCCGCTGGCGAGATAATGAAAAGTTTGCATACTCGTCTTTACCGGCAGGCAAAAAGTGGCACAAGTATCTTTCTAAAGCGTTCATGAGTAGCAATGAAGGGTATGAGCAGGCTGATATCGAACAAATTCTGATTGACGGCGATAAAAAGATACTTGGCAGAGGTAAGGCGGTAGAAGTGCCGGAAATACAACATCTGGCTGGAAGAGCCGATCTAAGCGTACTATCGTTGTTGAAGATTTCCGGCCACTGTTTGAAGGCACGGTTTGAGGTAATTCCGGGCGGTCTGGTCGTGCCGCAAGTTGGACATTATGGCTGACGAGAGTAGTTAAATCAGATTACGTCAACCACCAGTTTTTTACCGAAAACCGCCAATGCCGTTTCAATCTGTTCAATTCGACTCTTGTGTCGAAGGGACAACAGGCGATCAACCAGAGTCGGTGCAAGATTCAGCATTCGTGCCAAATCGGCTTTTTTCTTGCCAGCTTCGATGAGGGTATTGTGCAGGATAACCTTGCCGGTGACAACTACAGGTGTTCCACCTTCTTCAGCAGGTTCAAGGTGTACGGGGTATGCAAACATGATTTCCTCCTCATTTCAGTGCTCTTGCTTTGCTCGCTCACTATCCGAAAGCGTTGTCGGTCCCCAAAATACGACGAAAAGCTGCTTAGGAAATTCCTTGTATTGAAGCGTAGGAACCGATTTTGGCTCCCACGCTCCAACTTTGAAGATTATTATTTGTATCAGCTATGATGTATGGCAACCCTTACATGAACGGCTGGGACGCTGGCCGTCTCTTCCATGGTTGGCATGTGGAAAGATCGCGACCTCACCCACCCCGCGCTCCAAACGGCTCAGCCATATTTTCACTGACTAATCCAAATTTAAAAATTAACGCTGTTTTTTTCGCGAGAAACCATGCAGACAACCAAACGAACTCCGACAAAATATCAACCTAAAGGGATAACAATCCTGCACGAGGATAAGGATGTCATCGTCGTGGATAAGCCGTGCGGCCTTTTGACCATGGGAACCGAGCGGGATAAATCCCGGACCGCCCACAGCATTCTCAACGACTATGTCCGCAAGGGCGATCCCCGTTCACGAAACCGGATTTACATCGTCCATCGCCTGGACCGCGATACCTCCGGGATCCTGATCTTTGCCAAGAGCGAAGCGGCCAAAATCTTTCTGCAGGGGCAGTGGCAGGATACCGACAAGCGCTATCTGACCGTTGTCCATGGTTCACTTTCGCCAAAAGAGGGTACCATCAGCAGCTATCTGGCTGAAAACAGCGCCCTGACGGTCTACTCCACCAGCGATCCGGCAGCCGGAAAACTGTCTCAAACCGAGTATACGGTGCTGAAAGAGACCAGGGGCTTCAGTCTGCTGGAAATTCATCTGCTGACCGGTCGCAAGCATCAGATCAGGGTACATCTGTCGGAGAAGGGGCACCCGGTTGTAGGTGACAAAAAGTACGGCCTCAGAAACGATAGCTATGGCACGTTGGCTCTCCATGCCCGATCGATCTCATTTACGCACCCTGTCAGCGGCAAACGGCTGACATTTGAAACCGGTATCCCCGATTTTTTCACACGACTGGTCGGGAACATAGAGCTGCCGACACAACCTTAGTTGCTGTTTTTCGGATATATTATTCGTCGAGCCAGAAAGGCTGCCGCAAAAAACAGCAGATTGACCAGAACAATGGTTGCGCTGGCAGGCAGATTCGACAGGATTGAAAGAATAATGCCGATAATGACCGAACTGCACCCCTGTAGTGCTGCCAATGCGATGCAGACCTTGAAACCGCGTGCCAGCTGCAGGGCCGAGGCGGCCGGCACAATCAGCATTGATGAAATCAGCATGATTCCGACCAGTTTCATCGCCAGCACGACCGACAGTGCCGTCAGGAGCACCAGGATCGAGTTAATGAACGAGGTACGGATACCGGACACCATGGCCAGCTCTTCACTGAACGAAATAGCAAACAGTTCGTGGTAGTAGAGCGTCAGCAGCAGGATTACCCCCACGCATAACAGCGCCGCAATAACAACCTCTTCGCGACTGATCGAAAGAATATTGCCGAACAGATAACTCAAGAGATCAACATTATAGCCGCCGCCGGCACTTGCCAGCACAATCCCGACCGAAATTCCTACCGCAGAGACCAGTCCGATAGCGGCATCCCCGCTCAGGCGCCCTTTTTCGGTCAGCTTCAAAATCCCGAGTGACGCCAGGAGAACAATCGGCATCGACACCAGCAGTGACATGGCCGAATACAGCTTGAGCGCCAGGGCGATGGCGGTACTGCCGAAGGTCACGTGCGCCAGTCCGTCGCCGATCAGAGACAGACGTCGCAGCACCAGAAAGACCCCCAGCACCGAGCAGAGCAGCGCAATCAGTGTCCCGGCCAGAAGTGCGCGTTGAATAAATCCGTATGAGAGAATTTCGAGAAGATTCATGGTCAATGTCGGTGGCACATCAGGTGTTGGGAGTGTTCACCAAACAGCGATGACATCTCCGGTGAACAGCAGAATTCATTGAAGCTGCCGTAAAAGAGCAGCTTTTTATCGAGATAGAGCATTTTGGAGGCATGTTCGCCGATGGTTCCGCTGTCGTGCGTCACCAGCAGGACGGTGACTCCGCGTGTGCGGTTGATATCCGCGATCATGGCATAAAACTTCCCTCTGGTTTCCGGATCAAGAGCGGCGGTCGGTTCATCAAGTACCAGCAGTTCGGGATCATTCACGATGGCTCGCGCCAGTAATACCCGCTGCAACTGACCGCCGGATAGTTCACCCACAAGTTTAAACTTAAGATCCAAAATACCTAATTCTTCGAGGGTTAGCTTTATTTTATTTTTATCTGATGTATTCAGACGTTTGGGAAATTTCTTGCAGGAGAGCAATCCAAGACCGACTGTTTCATGGACGGTCGCCGGAAAAACCGGATTGACCAGATGCAGACTCTGCGGCAGATAGCCGACTTTATGCCAGTCACGGAAACCTGACAGCGGCGTGCCGAACAGCGTAGCCCGACCGCTGCTTATCGTCACCAGTCCCAGCAGCGCCTTGACCAGGGTACTCTTGCCGGAGCCGTTCGGTCCGACGATGCCGACATAATCGCCGCGTTCGACCTGAAAGGAAATATCCTCCAGCACCCGCCCCTCGCGATAACTACACGACAACAGCTCTGTTGTAACGATTACTTCGCCCGGCATTGAAGACCTTTCTGCAAGCGTTCCAGATTGCGATCCATGAGATCAAAGAACGAGACTCCAGCCGTCTGGTCATCGCGCGACAGATTATGGGCGCCATGCAGCATCAGCACCTGAACTCCCGCTTCACCGGCCAGGGTTTCGGTCAGGCGCGGCGAGAGCAGTTCCTCGGCAAACAGATAGGTTGTTCCTGATGATTTTATGTCACGAATCAGGGCGGTCATGCGGGCAGCTGATGGTTCCGAATCGGATGAAATTCCGCTCAGGGCGTGGTACTCAAGCGCATAACGTCGGGCCAGATACCCGAAAGTATAATGCCCGCCATGCAGCAGTTTTCTGGTTGTACAGGAAGCCAGACCATCCCGGTAGCGCTGGTCAAGTGCTACCAGACGCACTTTCAAGCCCTCGGCATTTTTGCGATACAGGTTTCCATTGGCTGGATCGGCAGCCACAAAGCCCTCCAGAATGGTATCAATCATGATGGCGGCATTGGCAAAATCGAGCCAGATATGCGGATCCATTCCGGCGTGGCCGTGACCATGAACGTCGCCCCCCTTCTCTTCATGCGCGTCAGTATCGGCACCGTTGGAGGCCGCATGATAGGTGACACGCTCACCGGCGTTAACCACCCGCAGCTGGCGGCTCTCGACCCCTTTGAGGACCGTTTCGGCCCATGGCTCCATGTAGCGATTGGTATAGATGAACAGTCCGGCGCGACTGATACGGATCATATCGTCCGGTTTCGGTTCAAAGGTGTGCGGCTCAACACCGGGCGGCAGCAGCATCGTCACCTGGGCCTTGTCCCCGGCAATCGTTCGGGCAAAATCGTAGAGTGGAAAAAGAGTTGTAACCACCTGTAGTCCGGCAGCCGGTTTGGACTCTCCCCGTTTGCAGCCGGTCGTAAAAAGTATCGAACAGCAAAAAATAATAACGACAATAACGCTGATCATGTTTTTCATAGTGGTCGAATTCGGTTCTAGTTTCGCAGAGATAATTGGGAGGGAATAGCTGACAAAACATTAAAAGCAAGTGTTGGTGCAACACGAGCAATCCTGTCATCATTTGTCCAGAAAGAGAGGCATCCATGCGACATAGCTGTTGCAAGATGGAGGGCATCAGGTGTTTTTAAATTATTTTCGGCTCGGATTATGGCGGCCTGACGATACACTTCCGTCGGCATTTCTAGTACCGTACAACAATCGAAAAAAGATTGATAGGCTTCCATGAGTGGAATGTTTTTGTTACGAAGAGGGTGAATAAGTGTCTCCATTTCTACAAGTGGCGATATCGCTGTAGAATTAACATTAGATAATAAAGTTTTAAGCTTTGGTAAATAGTCGGGGTGCTGTTCGACAAGGTAAATTACAATACAGGTATCCAGATAGATCATGGAATCATCACTCCCATGAGGAACGTAGTTCTTGTATGTACTGCTCCATTGTTTCAGGTGTACGCGAGGAAGTACACACGTGGTCATGTGTTAACCATTCACGTAGAGTGTGCCGTTTATCAGAAGTAACTGGTGACGCGATTTGATCACCTGACTCCAAAAAAGTAACAAGTACACGCATAGATCGGTTAATCGTAACAGGCTCTATAAAATGAACTCCACTGCATGGGTCAAACGTAGCTTCAACAGTTCGTAACATGGTTGCCTCACATTATTGTGAAATACCAACGATATCGGATCGCACCGTAACACAAGATAAGTACCAATGACAACGCTGTATATGAAGACATATCACTTCGGGATGTTATTGTAACTTTAAGCGTATACCTGTAGGTTCTATTACAACAGCTCCCTCTTTGTAGAGCCCTCCGACCGCTTTTTTGAAACTCTTCTTGCTGAGGCGCAGAACTCTGGCAATCAGATCCGGCGGGCTTTTATCGGTCAATGGCAGAAAACCGCCCTGGGCCTTCAACGCCGCCAGAATGGACTCCTGATCAGCAGCCGCATCAAAAGCGCCACCGCGACGCAGAGTCACATCAATCTTGCCATCTTCCCTGATTTTTTTGACATACCCGCGCAGCCGCTCGCCCAACGTCGGTCTGAGCGGCAGCTCATTGGCATACAGAAGACCGTTAAAGCAGTCGTTTACCACAACTTTGACTCCCAGGTCCGTAAAGGCATACACCATCAGCTCAACCTCGCCCCCTTCGATCAACGAAAAATCAGCCGGACTCAGAAACTTATCCAGCTTTGCCGAAGCAGCAATCCGCCCGCTGCTATGCAGAAAAACCCGCACCAGCACCTGCTGACCCCGTCTGACCGGTTCAAGCTGCTCACCAAACGGCAGCAGCAGATCCTTTTCCAGCCCCCAATCGAGGAATGAACCGACCGTTGTAGCCTCCTTGACCTTCAAAAGAGCAAAATCTCCCACAACAGCACGCGGCTTCTTGGTTGTGGCCGTCAGGCGTTCTTCAGAATCAAGGTAGACAAAAACATCCAGAACCGTCCCCGCCTCAGTTCCCTCCGGGACAAGACGCAAAGGGAGCAGAACGTCACCTTCATCCGTTTTGAAAACTGCGCCTGAAGCGGTTATGCGAGTTACCGTGAGTTTATTGTAGTTTCCGATGTGGAGCATTTATTCTTCCTCTTTGTTCTTTATATACGTCTTCACCATTTTCTTTAATCCACTTCTGTCACAGGTGTACTCCATCCCGTTCAATTATAGTGGACCCCATATTTCGGACAATAGTTTAAGATGGTAGCCTGCGATCAAAAGGAGCAGGCAATGAGCGAAAAGAATCGTAAAAGTTTCACCAGTCAGCATAAGGCAAAAGTCGCGCTCG
>DUZX01000058.1 GCA_013349325.1 Desulfuromonadales bacterium | reverse complement strand
GTTTGAGTCGATCTGCTGTGCCATCTGGTAATGATTTTGGACTGCGCATAGTCACCTCCCAAAAAGTAACCCTCTTGGGAGAGGTATTGTATCATTTATAATCTATTGATTGCAACTTGGTATCACACATCAAAGCCAGCTTTTATGGATCTTCAGTGCAGGTGATTATTCGTAACGGCAAAATGTGGCTTGGTACGTGGCAGGGTATTTATTTCTGTGAGTTTGACGGTCCTCGGCAGCGGAAAGTGCAACTGGCATTTACTTCTTAAACCAGTCCGATCTACCCTCTCAAGCAACAACTGCCTGCAATTGAATAATATCAGCAGCAGCCCGTACATGTTTCTGTCGTCCATGGCCTGGAAGCGGAACATCCTCAATATTAAGTAATCCTGCTGCGACTAAAATATCCACATCCTTCTTAACCGTGCTTCTATCCCTGTTCAAGCGATGTGCAATTGCTGTAATGGAAGATGGATCTGATTTGGCTGCCCTGAAAAGTTCAAGCCGTGCCGGAGACATTACCGCAAACATATCCCCCGGATCTTCAAAGGTCAGAGTATATTCTGCTTTTGGGACTTCACCGCGATCAAGCTGAATTGCTGTTTCTCGTACCTGTGCAAAAAATTCTTCCGTTGTTCCGGTCTTAACGATTACGTTTCGCATTATATTCCTCCAGTACTGCTGACCATTCCTGCTCAAAGCGTTGCTCTATTTCCTCGAAGCTTGTGGTATCTACCTGCTCCATCGTCCCTTTAAAATGCCTATGGTAGCCGTGCCTGTTGTCATACCCAATAACCCGCCCATTATCGCCAGCAAAAATCAGATGATTGATGTATGCCAGATTGTAGCGGGTGACAACGCCGTTATCCTGCCATACTTCGTAGCGCAACGTACCATTGCCCCGCTTGCGCGAAACCATGAAGGATCGGTCTATGATTTTTGTTTCAGCCATGATCTTTTATACCATGTCTGAA
Organism: Desulfuromonadales bacterium; assembly: GCA_013349325.1. Lineage (GTDB taxonomy): Bacteria > Desulfobacterota > Desulfuromonadia > Geobacterales > Pseudopelobacteraceae > JACRCG01. Next base: position 9,784 of record DUZX01000058.1, on the reverse strand, counting down.
ATTCGAAGGCAACTATTCCTGAAAAATGGGGAAGCCAATTTCATTTTCATGTCTCATCGTGAACCGCAACATTGCGGTGCTGGCAGCACCAAAATGATACGTTGATGAAACTGATATGTCTGCCAGTAGTCAATAGAAAAGAGTAGTCCCTTAACACCGTTTTTCGCTGTTTGATTTTGCTGTATTTTTCCAGGGTATAAACAGAGAGGCAACCTGATACTCGACGGTTGTTCACTTTGATATGCGCGGATTGTTTACCGCATGACTTGGTTTCGTCGTGGAGCTGCCTCGGTCTAAAAGCGGGAGTCAAGCTGATGCCTGTCCAATAGTTTGATCGAGGGTTCTCCGAACACCTCGTTGATTTCATCTTGATTGCATCCTGGAATTAACGCTGCATCACCGCCGTCACCCCGCGTGACAGCGTTGCAAATTCCTCCAGCGCAAGCGTTTCTCCACGCCTGCGTCCATCGATCTGACATGCCTCCAGCAGTTCTCCGCAATCGATCTGCTGGGCGAACTCGGCCGATTTGAGGCAGTTGAACAGCGTCTTGCGGCGCATGGAGAAGGCGCTTTTTACGACTGACCTGAAAACCTCTTCGTCTCCTACGTCTGCCCTTGCCGATGCCAGCGGGATAAAATTGAGGACCACCGAGTCTACCTTGGGGCTGGGGTGAAAACTACCGGGATGAACGACAAAAGCGCGGCTGATATCGAACCACAAACCGAGCAGCACGGTCGTAACACCGTAAGCGGAACAGTCGGGCGGCGCGGCCAGACGGTCGCCGACCTCTTTTTGCAGCATGAGCGTCATACGCGACAGCCGCTCGTGCACGTTGTAGAGCCGGAACAGAACCTCCGTTGAGATATTATAGGGAAGATTGGCGACCACGTTCCATTTCTGCTGCGTCTCGGAGAGCAGCGCGTCAAGGTCAACCTTCAACACATCGGCGTCGATAACCGTCACATGCTGATTGTGTTTATGTTGATCACGATGCCAGGCGGCCAGGGCATGATCGAACTCAATCAGTACCAGCCGTTCAGCGCGCTCAGCCAGATGCGCCGTCAAGGCGCCGCGTCCCGGTCCGATCTCAAGCAGGGCGGAACCGGGCTCAATCCGGGCTGCATCGATAATATTTTCAATGACATTCTGATCAACCAGAAAGTTCTGGCCGAGCGATTTAAGCGGACGACGGACTGCACTCATACGGAACTCTCCTTGATGCTGTCCATATCCCAGCTGGCGGTCACATCCAGATACTGGCTGGAAGCCAGGCCGTGCGAGAGATAGTAGTCACCCGGCACCGCCAGCATGGCGGCATTGTCACCGCACAGTGACGGCGGCGGGATATGCAGCTCGACCCCCATGCCTGCACACATGTTCTTCATACTGCTGCGCAAACCGCCGTTGCAGGCGACGCCACCGGCCACCACCAGGCGACGGGCGCCGGATTGTTCAATAGCAGCCTGCGTCTTGACTGTCAGCACATCACAGACCGCCTGCTGGAACGAAGCACACAGATCATCGGCGCCCTGGCTTGGAATGGTCACCGGCTGACGGGCAATCTGCTGCAGTACCGCAGTTTTCAGACCGCTGAAACTGAAATTAAGTGTGCCGTCATGCAGCAGCGGACGCGGAAGCCGGATAGCACCTGCATCGCCGGATTGAGCCATGTGGTCGATCAGCACGCCGCCCGGATAGGCCAAGCCCATGATCTTGGCGCTCTTGTCATAGGCCTCGCCAGCCGCATCGTCAATGGTCCTCCCCAGCGTTGTATACCGTCCAAAACCTTCGACATGATACAGATGGGTATGCCCGCCTGAGACTACCAGCGCCAGAAAGGGAAACTCTATCGGCTGTTCCAGAAAAGGAGCAAACAGGTGCCCCTCGATATGGTGAACGCCGACAAACGGTATCTGACGGGCGGCAGCGATCGCCTTGGCCGCCGAGAAGCCGACCAGCAGAGCACCGGACAGTCCGGGGCCACGGGTCACAGCCACCCCTTCCAGATCTCCCATGGTACAGTGAGCTTCCCGCAGCGCCTGGCCGATGACCGGAGCAATCGACTCCAGGTGGGCCCGTGAGGCTATCTCCGGCACAACACCGCCATAGGGGGCATGAATGGCAATCTGGGAAGAGACAACAGAGGAGAGGATTTGACGGCCGTCGCGCACAACAGCGGCGGCCGTTTCATCACAGGAGGATTCAATAGCGAGTACTATCATTTACAGCAGATTCGCGGCCAGTTCGGCCAGTTCGGAGCGCTCGCCCTTGGTCAGCGTGACATGCGCGGCGATACGCTGCCCTTTAAACTTCTCCACCAGATAGGTCAGACCGTTGCTGGAGGAATCAACGTAGGGATTATCGATCTGGTACGGGTCACCGGTCAGGACAATTTTGGTCCCCTCCCCCACACGGGTGACGATCGTTTTGATCTCGTGTGGCGTCAGGTTCTGGGCCTCATCGACAATCAGGTACTGGTTGGGAATCGAGCGGCCACGGATGTAGGTCAGCGGCTCGATATCCAGCAGCCCCATTGCCATCAACTCTTTATAGCCTTTGCTGTGCCTTTTTTCCGATTCATGGCCGGAGATCAAGAGTTCAACATTATCGAAGATCGGTTGCATCCAGGGGGTCAGTTTTTCTTCAATATCACCCGGCAGAAAGCCGAGATCCTTCCCCATCGGAAAGACCGGCCGCGACACCAGCAGGCGGTTATAGATATTTTCTTCGGCCGTCTTGTGCAGACCGGCGGCAATCGCCAATAGCGTCTTGCCGGTACCGGCCTTGCCGACCAGCGTTACCAGCTTGATGGTATCATCCATGAGGACATCCAGCGCAAAGGATTGCTCGCGGTTGCGCGGGAAAAGGCTCCAGATCCCCTCTTTGGGAACCTTGCGAACCGGGACAATACGGGCGTTGGCTGGATCATTGCGGCAGATGGCTGAATGAGCCGGATTGGCACGGTCAACGATCGTGATAAATTCATTGGGTGCCAGTTCCGTCGGCGTTTCGAGCCACCCCTGACCGTAGAAACGATCGACCTCATCCGGGGCCACTTCAATCGTGCGGGTGCCGGAATAGAGATCCTGGATATCGACTTTATCGGACTCGTAATCCTCGGCTATCAGACCGATCGCATCGGCCTTGATGCGCAGATTGGAATCCTTGGTCACAAAAATTGTGACCATATCCGGAAATCGATCATGAACCGCCTGTGCAACAGCTATAATGCGGTTATCACCGTTATCAACCCGTAGATCGACCGGCAGGTTTTTGAAATGTTTCTCCGTGAACATCTCCACTCGGAGCGTACCGCCCCCCGGCATCGCGACACCCGACGCCAGTGAGCCCTTTTCACGCAGAGCGTCAAGAATGCGAGAAACCATGCGTGCATTACGGCCGGTTTCATTCATATCCTTCTTGAAACGGTCAACCTCTTCAATCACCGTAATCGGGATGATGATTGAGTTGTCCTGAAATTTAAACAGCGATTGCGGGTCATGCAGCAGAACATTGGTATCGAGAATAAAGTTTTTCACGGTTTCCTTCCTTTTATGCGCTCGTGATTTTGGCAAGGCATTGTACAACGGCATCAGAAAAAAAGGCAATCTCTTCACAGGTGGTGGACCACCCCGGACTGATTCTGACGGTACCGCCCGGCAATGTCCCTAGAGTACGGTGCGCCTGCGGGGAGCAGTGCAGACCGGCCCGCACGGCGATATCAAAATCATGGTCGAGCCCGGCAGCCAGAATGGACGGATCAATGCCGGCCACGGTAAACGACAGCACTGCACCGCGTTGTGACGGATCACGAGGACCATAGATGGTAAGCTCCGGAATTTCGTTCAACAACGCTTCCGCCTGCTGTGTCAGCGCCTGTTCGTGCCGGCTGATGGCATCGATACCCCGCTCAAGAATAAAGTCAACTCCAGCTTTCAGCCCGGCAATTCCGGGAAGATTAAGTGTTCCGGCTTCAAAACCTTCCGGCATGGTCAGCGGTTGGGTATCCAGGGTAGAGTGGCTGCCGGTGCCCCCCTGCATGAGCGGTGTGAGTGTAACATTCGGAGCCGCGTACAGAAAACCGGTCCCGGACGGCCCCAAAAGCCCCTTGTGCCCCGGTGCCGCCAGCAGGTCAATCCCGATACAACCGACATCGATGCTTCGGTATCCGGCCGATTGCGCGGCATCCACCAGAAAAAGTGCGCCGGCCTCGCGGGCAACCACTGCGATCTGTTCAAGCGGTTGAACGGCGCCGCAGACGTTAGAGATATGACTGACCGCTATCATGCGCGTTTCCGGTCGCAACTCATGCCGGATGTCGTCCGGATCAATAATCCCGTCCGAACCGGCGACAACGACCGTAACCGCAACTCCGCTCTGACTGAGAGCCTGCAGCGGCCGCACGACCGAGTTATGCTCCATCGAGGTTGTTATGACGTGGTCTCCGGTTTTCAGAACTCCCCGGAGCGCCAGATTGAGCGCCCCGGTGGCGTTATGCGTAAAGATTATTCGCGCTGAATCCGGAATCGAAAAGAGCGTAGCCAGAGCCTCACGTGCCTGAAAAACAATGCGGGATGCTTCCAGAGAACGGCGATAGCCGCCTCTCCCGGGCGAAGCGCCGACCTCACGCATGGCATGCAGTACAGCTTGATAGACCTGCTCCGGCTTGGGGTATGAGGTAGCGGCGTTATCGAGATAGAGGGACATGCGGGGAACTCCTACGGCTCCAGGGGAGGTTTTTCAAGCAACCAGGGGAAGAGCAGAACCCGCCCGGTGGATGGAATGCTGGCGGCATCAAATATTTTGGACGCGATGGCCGACTTGGCAGCGCTGCCCCACCAGTTCAGTCGGGCATTCACATCCTCACTGCCGGCATTATACACATTATAACCGCCATTGGAACTGAACGAGTTATTGAACAGCAATGCGCGTCCATCCTCTAGACGCACAGCATCCTGCCGGTTCTCGGAAAACCGGCAGCGCTGGATCTTCAGGCGGGCTGCGGAGAGTTGCAGCGCTGTGCCACTGTTGCGCATAAAACGGGTCGTCAGAAGCAGTCCCTCACCACCGCTGAAGGTTGCCCCCAGCGCATTATCTGCAAGCGTTCCTGAAGCTATCTTTACACGGCACTCTTCCACTTCCAGTCCGACAAACGTGTTTTTTACAATATGCACCGATGACAATGAAACTGCAGATCGGTGCAGAACACACCCTTTGCGACAGGAACTGACGGTCATGTCTCTGGCTTCCAGCTCACTGTCATTTACTTCCAACCCGATATCGGATTCCGAAAAAGTACCTCCACTGATCTGCAGCAGCGAATCGCGTGCCCGTACCGCCGTAGTGGCGCGTATGACGGAAACCGCTTTCAGAGTGAGTGAGGAGAAAAAGAGCGCCAACCCGGTATCGGCATTCTCAATCCGGCACTGCTCAATGAGATTCTTCTTTTCGGTGGCCACGAGGATGATTCCACCCCACGCTCCACGCTGAGGCCGCGAGCTGTCTGATGTCATCAGAATCGGAAGGTCGGCTGTTCCAACGGCCTGAATACGCCCCTGAATGACCAGCTGTGCAGTTGCATTCGTTCCAAAGGCGGTAGAAAAGCGAATGACCGTACCGGGGTCAATGCGTAAGGTCGCCTGGGGTGCTACGACGACAGAACCTTTAACATAGACGCTGCCGCGCCAGGTGGTATCTTCCGTCAGGACGCTGCCATCCGGCTGAACCGCGATCAGGTCTGCAGCCATAGCGGCGGAAGAGGTTATACATAAAAAAAGACAGAGCGTTGCAAGGACATGGTTCACGGAGGGACTCCAGATGTAGCTACCTGAATGCTCTACCATAAATCAGCGGGAGTGTAAATTTAATATTGAAAATTAATTATACTATTTCAATGAGATACCGTTTTGAGCGGTTCTGTTGTTGTTTCAAGCGGTTAGAATTCAGATGAATATAATTGTTGACAGCGCATACATGTTGTGGTTTATTCCACGCCCTCCCACTAAATATAGTGGTCAAACATCGGAAATGATCATTTACGTTCAATTCACTAATACATGCCGTTTTTACGGCACTCGGGAGATCACGAAATGAAAAAAACCATCAACAGCAGCATCCCCGGACTTACTAAAAATGCCGCCACAGTACTTGAAAAGCGATACCTTCGGCGCGATGAAAGCGGCACGGTACTTGAGAATCCAGCTGACATGTTCCGCAGGGTGGCCAACACGATCGCGGCAGCTGATAAGAAATTCGATAAAAAGGCCGATCTCAAGAGTCTTTCCGATACGTTTTACCAGATGATGACCAGTTTTGAGTTCCTTCCCAATTCACCAACGCTGATGAATGCCGGTCGGCCGCTCGGACAGCTCTCAGCCTGTTTCGTACTGCCGGTGGGTGACTCGATGGAAGAGATCTTTGACGCGGTAAAGTTCACCGCCCTGATCCATAAGTCAGGTGGCGGAACCGGTTTTTCATTCTCGCGACTGCGTCCGGCGAACGATGTCGTCAGCACGACCACCGGCATTTCCAGCGGTCCGCTCTCCTTTATGCGCGTCTTTGACGTCGCTACGGAAACCATCAAACAGGGGGGCACCCGTCGTGGCGCCAATATGGCTATTCTACGCGTTGATCACCCCAACATCATGGATTTCATCATGTGCAAAGCTGATCAGAAGCAGCTTAACAACTTTAACATTTCGGTCGGACTGACCGAAAAATTCATGGAGGCGGTCGGGCGTGATGAGGATTACAGCCTGATCAATCCACGCGATAAAAAAGTGTGCGGTTCCCTGAACGCCCGCAAGGTTTTCCAGCGCATCGTCAAGCAGGCCTGGGAAAACGGCGAGCCGGGCATCGTCTTTCTGGACCGTCTCAACCGTGACAACCCAACCCCGCTGGTCGGCGAGATCGAATCGACCAACCCCTGTGGCGAACAGCCGCTGCTGCCCTACGAATCCTGTAACCTTGGTTCCATCAATCTGGGTAAGTTCATTCACGAAGACAGCATCGACTGGAAACGGCTGCGTGAGACGATCCACCAGGCCGTGCATTTCCTAGACAACGTCATCGAGGCCAATAACTATCCGCTGCAGCAGATTCATGACATGACTCACGCCAACCGTAAAATCGGGTTGGGCGTCATGGGATGGGCCGACTTGCTGATCCTGCTGGGGATTCCCTATTGCTCCGAAGAAGCGGTCAAGCTCGGCAAAAAAGTCATGAAATTCATCAATGACGAAGGGCATCTGGCATCGCAGGAACTGGGAAAAAAGCGAGGATCTTTCCCTAACTTCAAAGGTTCGATCTTTGACACCAAAGGTGCTGCTCCGATGCGGAATGCCACCGTCACCACGATCGCACCGACCGGCACCATCTCGATCATCGCCAACGCATCTTCGGGCGTTGAGCCGCTCTTCGCCGTTTCCTACATCCGTACGGTCATGGATAAAAATGTGCTGGTCGAAGTCAATCCGCTCTTTGAAAAGATTGCCAAGGAGCGTGGTTTCTATTCCAAAGAGTTGATGCAGAAAATCGCCGAACATGGAGCACTGCACGGCATCGCCGAAGTCCCGGTCGACATCCGCAACGTTTTTGTCACGTCACATGAAATTACCCCGGAATACCATATCCAGATGCAGTCGGCATTTCAGCAGTATACCGACAATGCCGTTTCAAAAACGGTCAATTTCTCAAATTCGGCCTCGATTGAGGATGTTGAAAAGGTTTACATGCTGGCCTACGAATCAGGCTGTAAAGGTGTCACCATCTATCGCGACGGGTCGCGTGACGAGCAGGTACTCACCACCGGCAAAAAGGAAGAAACCGTCACCGCCATTGCTGAAACTCCGCTGGAGGCAGACCGCAAAGCTGTCAAGCGTGAACGCCCCAAAGCGTTAAAGGGATGCACCCATCAGATGCAGACCGGCTGCGGACCGTTGTATATCACCGTTAATGAGGATGAGAACGGACTATTCGAACTATTCACCACCATGGGTAAAGCCGGCGGCTGCGCGGCGTCCCAGTCGGAAGCTATCGGCCGTATGGTGTCTCTGGCATGGCGCAGCGGTGTCCAGGCCCGTCAGGTCGTCAAGCAGCTGCTCGGCATCTCCTGCCACTGCCCGTCAGGCTTCGGCGACAACCGCGTCACCTCCTGCGCTGACGCCGTCGCCAAGGCCATTCAGAACCATATGCTCGATAAAGGGTATGACATCGACGCCGACACCGTCGTCCGCCACGAACGCGGAGCCTGCCCCGAATGCGGCGGCATCGTCGAGCACGAAGGGGGCTGTTCGGTCTGCCACGTCTGTGGCTACTCTGAATGCGCCTAAAGTTCTCTTGACTTCTCGTCAGACGACTACAGAAAAATAACCAACGAGCCCCCACTGAATTCTGCATCAGCGGGGGCTCTGTTTTTGCCTGACGTATATACATTTCACGTCTATTTTCAGGTACACATGTCAACACGTAAAATCACAACAAAAAAGGACTGAGCTATAAAAGCCAAGTCCTCGAATTATTTGGTGGAGGTGAACGGGATCGAACCGATGACCTCTTGGCTGCCAGTCAAGATGAATAGCTTTTCTGTGTGATTATTATTTATCACAGCCATTTGTATATAAGGCTTTGCGGCTTAATGTCTTCCATGTTTCACCTCTATGCAACTGTACATTTTACACCCTTACATAACAATTACATGACAACAGCCGTTTGTATGGCACCTGATACCGTGTCCGGATCAGGACCATAAGCGGATGACTGTATGACTAAAACCCCTCTTTAAGGTACCCCCCCCTTTTTTTATAATAAATATGTAAGGTCACAAAGGTCACGAAGGTCACAAAGCCGCAACTGATGCGGCTTTACAGCGTGACCATAGTAGTGACCTTTGAAACGAAGGTCACGCGACAAAGGTCACGCTTCCGGATTGATGCCGCCGGTAAACATGACGGGGATCACCGCCGGGCTTCGTACCAGGTGAACAGGATCGGCACCGCTGCCGGGTTGTTGGTTGCTGTCGTTACTTCACCTGGGGGCCGTCACCGTGTCCGGAGGCTGACGGAATACTCTGCTGAACCAGATCAGGCCACCGGGCCGGGTTGCCGCCCTGGGTGAGTTGCCGCCGGGATACATGACAAGGATCACCACCGGGAGTCACGGCAACGGTAGAATTGAGCCTGAATCGTGACCGTGCTGATTCCATTTCACCCGCTGGATTGAAAAGGGGAGTCCGTCCAGGTGAACAGGATCGGCACCGCCGCCGGGTTGTTAGATTCTGCCGGTCCTTCACCTGGGAGCCGTCACCATGTCCGGATGCTGCCGGAACATTCTGCTGAAGAGATCAGGCCGCCGGGCCGGTTGCCGCCCTGGGGGAGATTCCGCCGGTCAACATGACATGGACCACCACCGGGAGCGTGACCAGGTGAACAGGATCGGCACCGCTGCCGGTTGCTGGCTGCTGTCGCTCATTCATCTGGGAGCGGCCACCGTGTCCGGACACCGCCGGAACGTCCTGCTGAAGAGATCAGGCCACCGGGCCGGGTTGCCGCCCTGGGTGAGTTGCCGCCGGTAAACATGACAGGGATCACCGCCGGGAGCGTGACCAGGTGAACAGAATCGGCACCGCCGCCGGGCTGCTGTCGCTCCTTCTCCTGGGGGCCGTCAAAATGTCCGGATGCTTTCGGAACAACCTGCTGAAGAGATCAGGCCGCCGGTCCGGTTGCCGCCCTGGGAGAGATTCCACCGGTAAACATGACAGGGATCGCTGCCGGGTTGTCGGCTGCT
>DUZX01000057.1 GCA_013349325.1 Desulfuromonadales bacterium | reverse complement strand
TGAAAAGGATATACCGATCCTGGCACCGGTCATCCAGCGCGAGATCATCTATCGGTTGCTGGTGGGCGATCAAGGTGAGCGGCTTCGTCAGATCGCAACGGCAGGGAGCCAGAGTCAGCACATTGCCAAGGCAATCGGCTGGCTGAAGAGCAACTACTCAAAGTCTATAAGCATGGATGACCTTGCGGCGCTGACAAACATGAGTGTTTCAACGTTCCATCACCACTTTCGGTCACTGACAGCGCTGAGCCCGCTACAGTTTCAGAAGCAACTCCGTTTGCAGGAAGCCAGGCGACTCATGCTGGCAGAACGGATGGATGCCGCTAATGCAGCCTTCCAGGTCGGCTATGAAAGTCCTTCGCAGTTCAGTCGTGAATACAACCGCCTGTTCGGAGCACCGCCGCTCAGGGATATATCGAAACTGCGCCAGATGGTTGCCGAGGCATAGAGGCTGCGTATGGATGATACGAAGGCTATCACAGAGCAGTTGCTGACCGGGAGTGCGATTGCAGATGCGCTGGATGTTCTGGCGACGCTCCGGCTCGACATCTTCCGGGAGTATCCCTATCTGTATGAGGGGCGCCGGGAAGATGAGCTTGATTACCTGGGCACCTATGCCACGACACCTGACGCCTGCGTCATGCTCGCCTATGATGGATCGGCTGTTATTGGGGCGGCTACCGGCATGCCGCTTATGCAGGAAGACGCACAGATGTGTGACGCCTTTGCCGGGACAGCATTACCACTCGACAAGGTATATTACATCGGAGAACTGCTCTTTCGCCCGGCCTACCGCAACTCAGGTCTGGGCCGGAAGCTCCTTGTCCTACTGGAAAGCTATATCCGTTCTCTCGGCAGCTATCATACCCTCACCTGCGCCACGGTCGAGCGCCCTGATGGCCACCCCTTGCGCCCGCATGACCACATTCCCATCACACGGTTCCTCGCCCATACCGGGTTTGTCCGGTTCTCCGGCGTAACGACACACTTCGCGTGGCAGGAGACCGACGGCGTCAAACGTGATCACCCCATGCAGTTCTGGATCAAGGGTGGATCAGAATAGGATCCGGCTACGGGACATCACCATCTTTTCCGTGTCAAGTGCAACGGATATCCTTAATTGGGTAGTGTCTCGCCTTTTCCCCCATTCTGCGCGGCAACGCCGGATTACCGGTCTTCTTTGATGACCGCGACCGCCTACGGTTCTATCTCTTCCTGCAACATGCGGTAGAACAGTCACTGGAATATTTTTCTTTGCAAAACAGTTTATCGGTGATATGTGTATATACACGTAAATTATGGAGAGTGCTGATGTCAGGACAAGGCCATATACAAAAACCGAGTGCATGCTTTTGCGTCAATATGCGCAGGGCTTCGCGGGCGATCACAAAGATCTACGATCAGGCACTGGCACCGAGCGGATTGAAATTGACCCAGTATTCACTGCTCAAGAATATCGATGCCCATGGTCCCCTCAACACCAGTGCGCTGGCCAGACTCCTGACGCTGGAGAGAACCACTCTCGTGAGAAACCTGAAACTCCTCGAGACTGCAGGGCTTATCGAAAACAGTCCGTCCCCTGATCTGCGGGAGAGACAGGTCAGCATCACCGATCATGGCCGACAGACCGTTGCGCTGGCCCAGCCGCTCTGGAAGCAGGCTCAGCGCACGATGCGGCAGCAGATCGGAATCGAACACCTGGAACTGCTTGGCCATCTTGCCGCCACACTGGAAGGGATCGCCATTGGCCAGGATGAGCTGAGCGCTTAGGAAGGATATTTTTTGTCACGACGCGTGCATATACACGCCAGGGAGGAGAGATGAACACGGAAACGGGAAGCAAGCTGCACTATGCCTGGATCATCGCCGGAGTAACCTTTCTGACCCTGCTGGTCACTGCCGGTATCCGCTCCACGCCCGGCGTCCTGATCGTACCCATCGAGCATGAGTTCGGCTGGAGCCGGGCCACCATTTCCGTTGCCATCTCCGTGAACCTGCTGCTCTACGGCCTGATGGGGCCATTCGCCGCGGCTTTCTTCGATAAATTCGGCGTGCGCCGTACCATGGCCATAGCCCTCACCCTGCTGGCGCTGGGTGTCTGTGCCACGACGCTCATCACCCAACCCTGGCACATGATTCTCATCTGGGGGGTCGTGGTCGGCTGCGGTGCCGGGATGACCGCCTACAGTCTGAGTGCCACCGTTGTCAGCCGCTGGTTCCACACCTCCCAGGGAACGGTATTGGGAGTATTGACCGCCAGCGCCGCTACGGGCCAACTCCTCTTCCTGCCGTTCCTGGCCCGGTTGGTCCAACACCATGGCTGGCGCCAGGCGGCATTTGCCATCGCTTCCGCCGCTGTGATCGTATTGCCGCTGGTGCTGCTCTTCATGCGCAACCGACCGGTGGACAAAGGCCTGCTGGCCTACGGAGCAGACCCGCAGGATAATGAAGCCGCAGTCGACACCGCCGGACACTTTCACCTGAACCCGTTCCAGGTGGCGATACTGGGGCTGCGCCGGGGTCTGATTTCCCGCGATTTCTGGCTTCTGGCCGGAAGTTTCTTTATCTGTGGAGCCAGCACCAACGGCCTCATCGGCACTCACCTCATCCCGGCCTGTGTCGATCATGGTATCACCGAAGTCCATGCAGCCGGACTCCTGGCCCTCATGGGGATTCTGGACCTGTTCGGCACGACCCTTTCCGGGTGGTTGTCGGACCGCTGCAACAGCCGTTATCTGCTCTGCTGGTACTATGGTCTGCGCGGCCTGTCGCTGCTGGGACTCCCCTTTGCCCTGTCAGGGCCGGAATGGGGGCTGTCGGCCTTTGCCATCTTCTACGGCCTTGACTGGATCGCCACCGTGCCCCCCACAGTCAAGCTCACGGCCGAGTCGTTCGGCCGGGCCAGTGTCGGTGTCATGTTCGGCTGGATCTTTGCCAGCCACCAGGTTGGCGCAGCCCTGGCAGCAACGTTTGCCGGCAGTGTGCGGACCTACCTGGGGGACTACATGATCGCTTTCCTGCTATCGGGAGTGATCTGTCTGCTGGCCGCCGGGCTGGTACTGCGCATCAACAAACAGCCCGCTGTCGCATCGGGAAAATTGGCCGGAGAAAACGTGTAATTCTCCGATAGCGTCGTAACGCAGACTATGGAGGGATAGATAAAAAAACCTCGGTAAGATCAAGCTGACAGGATATCAAGCCTGATGATCAGCTCTCTTGCTGAGCCGTCATAATGTGCGGCAAATTTGTTTCTATCCAGTCAGCCAACTCCCCGACTTTCTGGCCGATATTCATTCCAAGCGGTGTCAAGGTATATTCAACATGGGGCGGTACGACGGGAAAAGACACCCGGCTGACGAAACCGTCCTTTTCAAGACACTGAAGTGTTTGTGCCAGCATCTTCTACTTACCCCACCAACCTTGCGGCGTAAATCACTAAACCGATGCGTGCCTTCCATCAAGGCAACCAGCACGAGTATGTAAACCTGCCGGAGCCCGAGTATAAACAATTGCTTTTAACTGTGGGATTGCCTGAACCGGTCGCTGAATTGCTTGCGAATTCCGATACAGGCGCCTCAAATGGGGCGTTATTTGACGAAAGCCATCAACTCAGCACACTGATTGGGCGGCCAACAACACCGCTGGCAGCTACAATTGCAGAAGTAATTTAGATGACCGTTCAACCGGGAAAAACGGTTGTGGCGGCGTAAAACGGTTAATATGATCCGCAGAAGCAAAAAAGCCGGGAACCTACATGGGTTTCCGGCTTTTACGCTTAATCCTGGAAACGGCAATTAACCTACAGTATTGAGCAGATATTTGAAAGCTGGGATCAGCCGAATAATCTTACCGTCAATCGACAGTTCTTCCTCTTCCTCATGGGTGATTATCTCACCGTACTCCAATCCGGTTTCTTCCAGTGCCTTGATCAGTGAACGCAATTCGCGGTTGCGTGTTCCCTCGTCGCCCAGGGTTTGCACAACCTGGATCAATTGCGTGATCTTGCCGCCGCCGCTGCAGCAGGCAAAATCAACCTCAAGGCTATTGCCGGTCTTGTAGTAGTACAGCTCATGACCCCGGCGTTTCAGCTCCAGATAAACCTGATTCTCCAGGAGATGTCCCAGGTTTTCACTGAAGCCCCATCCCACGGCGCCCACCATCCCTGTGTCAATCGCGTAAACCTTTTTTGGACTTTTGATCTGCTCCTTCACGGAGAAAGCAAAAGAATCGAGGGTGAACAGCAGATAGGCATCGCTGAAATACCCCAGATACTCCTTCACGGTTTTATCGTTGAGACCAACCAGCGCCGCCAGCTTGTTGAAGCTGTAGAGCGAGGAGATATTCGAGGCCAGGTAGAAGAAAAGATTCTCCAGATCTACCGCCTTCTTGATGTTAAACCGGGGCGCTATATCCTGGTAGAGGATGTTTCTAGCGTACATCACCAGAAGTTCTTTTTTTGTTTCCGGTAACTCCACCGCACTGGTCTCCGGGAACCCGCCAAAGCGAAGGTAGTCGTCAAGAAGTTTGCGCAGCCGGTTACGCTGTTTGGTCACTGCAACTGCATCAGTGATATTCAGCCCGTTGGCAGCGATAAACTCCGGAAAGGAAAATGGATACACCTCCACCGGCATCGCCCGACCGGAAAGAAGGGTAATGAATTCGGATGTAAGCAGGTGCGAATTTGACCCGGTGACAATGAACTTTATCCCCTGCTGCTCGTACTTTGCCTTGACGAAAACCTGCCATTCAGGAAAGAAATGCACCTCATCCAGGCAGCAGTAAACCGGCCCCTCCGGTGCGACCAGCTTCAGGTAATCGTCGTAGGCCCGCTCAAGGTAGGAGACATCGCTACGGTAGCGGCTGAATTGCGGATTTTCCAGACTGAGAAAAAGTATGTTCCGAGGGGGTACACCCTTGTCGCGTATCAGGTGGTTAATCGTCTGACGCACCAGTGTACTCTTCCCGGATCGACGCACACCTACCAGCGCGATAATATGGGGCAGTTCCAGATAGCCCTTTACCTTACCGAGAATGCCGCGTGACACTCCTTCCTGATAGAGGATCCCATCCCAATGGGGATTCTGGTCAACGATTACAGACTCAAACATCTCTCACTCCGAATTAAACTCAGATAGTTCGGATTATAGCGCGAATAAAATATATTTCAAGCGGAATTATCAAAGATGTCAGTGCCTGACAGATTTTTGCCCATTATTGAAGGTACGTTGTCAGACCGGGATGCGACTCAACTCAGTCTGGACGGTATTCCGCTGATTAAAACCGAAAAGGAGTACTATTCGCGGGCGGTCAAAAAGAAGGTCGCGGCGCTGGCCAATGCAGAGCTGCATCGCCAGGCGCGGATGTTGCTGGAGTTGTGAAGAGTGGGGCGGAGCGGGTTGCGACAGGAGATATTGTTGAATTGAGTATTGTCGCCTGAATTCCTTTTACATCCCACCCAGAAACCGTGATGCCGAAATTTGCCATGCCTTCGGTTGGCGCTGCTCGGCAATCTGTTCCTCTCTGACGATCTGAATGAAGGGAATGTCTCCCAGTGCTTCCGCCTGTGTCATGTGATGACGGGCTATCGGCCCGGCGGACAGTTTTGCCTCAGCCAGCAGCCACGGTTTCCTGTCCCTGCTGATGAGGAAATCACTCTCTTTACCATCACGGGTGCGGACATACCAGAGATCGAAATCACCAATTCCGGCATCAGTCAGAAGTGTTGTCCATGCCAGCAGGTTTATTGCCAGAAAATTTTCAAAACGTGCCGCCGGTTCTTCAACCTGGGTCCAGTCCATGAAGTAACACTTTTTTTCCTTGCGGATAGAGCGCGCAATTCTGTCCGACCAGGGGGGGAGTTGAATGGTGACGTAGGCAAGCTGCAGGGCATTCACATAGTTTGCCATACTGGTGTAGTTCACCCCCATGTCGCCAGACAGGGTGTTGATGGAAAGCGGCGAGCCGATTCTTGAGGGGAGGAGAGCCATCAGGGCCGCCACATTTTCAAGTGCCACGATGCGGGTTATATCCCGCAAATCTTCACGAATCAGGCGGTCAACATAATCCTTTTTCCAACGTCGCTGGAACGCCGCTTTCTGGGAGAGAAACGGCTCTGGAAAGCCGCTGAAGGCAAGGAGCGTATCCATTTCCGCCGGGTAGTAGCGCACCGTATCCATGATCGGAGTAATCAGATCGACAGCATCTTCCGGAGGAGTGGCGGGAAGATCGCTACGAACCAGTTCACGGAGTGTAAAGGGGAAGAGATGGAACAGGAGATAGCGTCCGGCAAGGCTGTCGCCGGAACGGCGGAATGAATCAAGCTGTGCCGAGCCGGTAACAATGAAGCGCACCCGCTCCTCATAATGGTCAAAGAAATCCTTGAGGATGTTCTTCCATGAAGGCATCTTGTGGATTTCATCGAAACAGGCCCAATGAATGCCATCCTGTTTTGCCACATTACCCAGGTCATGCTCGATAAAACGGTTGTCACGCCGGTACGCCTCACGAATTGAGCGGTCGTCCCAAGTGTAATACAGGCGTGACATGTCGAGACTTTCAAGCTGACGGCGGGCAAGGAAACTCTTGCCGCACTGGCGGGGCCCGGCAATGAACCGCATCTGCCGTCCGAAATCATCGCTGAAGGCTATCTGTGCAAGATGTCGCTTTTCCATGACGGCATAATAAGTCCAGCAGTAAAAAATGTCACGGCAATTTTTACTGCTGTATAAATTAAGACATAATATGTGTGGTATTGGCAGATATTTTTCTTCCTCTTTCTTATGGGTAATTTTCTCACCGCACTCCAATCGGTTTCTTGCTCGTTCACTTTGCCGCCACATGGTTCGTGGTCACATCGGCAATCAAGCGGTCGCTCTTGCCGTAGACGATCGTCCGCACGACTTGGAGATTTTTTCCCTTCTTTACGAAGGTAGAGACTGCCCTGAATGTTCCGTCCTTCTGATTGCTGATAAAGTTCGCGTTCAGTGTTATGCAAAGCGGGAAACCCGCCATGCCTTCTGTTGGAGGGGTTGAAGGTCCCATCACCAATATGGTGGCAGTGACATCAGCAAACCACAGGATTGCCCCTGCATTGACCGAGCCGTAGGGATTCAATATGCCGGCCTGTACGGGCATTTCGGCAACAACCTGCTCCGGTGCTTGCTCCACCACTTCAAATTCGATCTTTCCTTCAATTTTTATTCGATCCATTTCTTTCTCCCGTGAATTTCAAAAGCCCCCCTCACCCGGCCTACGGCCACCCTCTCCCAAAGGGAGAAGGGATTGTTTTTCCCTTCTCCCCCTGGGAGAAGGTGCCCCGCAGGGGCGGATGAGGGGTGCTATTGACTTATGTTGCAAAAGGCTTTAATTTCTTTCAACCCTTTCCAGCCGATCCATGGCCTCCTGTAGCTTTTTCTCCAGTTTTTTCACTTCTTCCGGTGAGCTATTGGCACTCTTCCGGATGTCACTTTTGATCTCCGCAATCTTCTTCTCCAGGATCTTGGCCTCATCCAGGCAATTTCCGGCTGTCCACGCACAGGCTAACTGTTCCTGATGCGTCATGGCAAAAACCGGAGCTGCTACAGACATCAGGAACGCCGATAGTACTACCAATGCACTTGTTTTCATGACTTACTTCTTTATGGCGTTTGATTGTTCAGGTTGGTACTTCCCTGAATTCTGTTTACTTCACTTGCTCCCGCCACCCAGTACCTTGTAGAGGGTCACCAGATTAATCTGCCTGATAAGGCGAACGCTGATCAGATTCTGTTGAGCAACGTAGAGGGATCGCTGGGAGTCCAGCACGGTCAGATAGCTATCCACACCTTTGTCAAAACGGGCCTGAGAAAGACGATAACTCACGGTCGTCGCATCGGTAAGTGACTGCTGCGCCGTCACCTGGTCATAAATGGTTCCCCGCTGGGCCAGCGCATCAGCCACCTCTCGAAAAGCGGTCTGGATGGCTTTTTCGTACTGGGCAACGGCGATTGCACGATCCACCTCGGAAACTTTCAGGTTGGCCTGGTTGGCTCCGCCGCTGAAGATCGGGAGGGTAATCTGGGGGGCAACCTTCCAGGCAAGTGCCCCGGGTTTGAAGAGCGCCGCAAGATCATCGCTGCCCAGTCCGATCGATGTCACCAGGGTAATGCGCGGGAAAAAGGCTGCCCGTGCCGCTCCGATATTGGCATTGGCCCCCTTGAGCAGCCCTTCTGCCTGAATAATGTCAGGGCGGCTGAGCAGGACAGCGGATGGAAGGCCGGGGGCGATCTCCTTCAGGGCGGTGAGCGTTTCTACGAGGCCCGAGGGAAGCAGATCAGTGGGGATGGCCGAGCCAACTACCAGGTTCAGGGCATTTTCATCCTGGGCCACCAGGGTCGTGTAGCGGGCGATATCCACCCGCGCTGCATCAACAGCAGTCTGGGCCTGGCTCAGGGCAAGCGCGGTTGCCCCCCCTGCATCGAAACGGCTCTTGACCAGCTTGTACGATTCCTGCTGGTTGTTCAGGGTCTCGTGGGCCAGTTGCAGACGTTCGCGATCAGCGGCAAGGTTCAGATAGGCAAAGGCAACCTGGGAAACCAGGCTTATCTGAACGCTGCGCTGCGCCTGTTCAGTGGCCAGATACTGTTCCAGGGCCTGATCCTTGAGACTGCGCACCCGGCCGAAAAGATCCAGTTCATAGGAACTGACGCCGAGACCAACATTGTATTGCTCCACGGTCATGGCCTTGCCCGTGGTAGAGAGGGTTTCGGGAATCCTCTGGTAACCGGCAGCGGCCGCAGCATCAACCTTAGGAAATAGATCGGAGCGTCTGATCTGGAATTGCGCCCTTGAGCGTTCGATGTTGAGGGTTGCTACCTTCAAGTCTCGATTGTTCTTGAGCGCCAGTTCGATCAACGCACCCAACTGTTTATCTACAAAAAACTCGCGCCAAGGTATGTCGGCCACCCGCTTATCCGAACTTTTATCGGCCCCGCTGTTCTGGTAGGCCGGGCCGGTGGGCCATGCGGCGGAAACCGGCGCATCCGGCCGGTTATAGATCGGCGCCATGGTGCTGCAACCGGCCAGGCAGGCGCCGGTGATACTCATGATTGCTATTCTGCGGAACATGTGCGTTCTCCTTCCTCAGTGGCGGCTTCGGTATGTTTCACCTTGAACCAGATGGCGTAGAGGGCCGGCAGGAAGAGTAGCGTCAGAACCGTTCCGACCCCGACTCCGCCGATCAGAACATAGGCCATCGATCCCCAGAAACTGGAAAGAGTCAGGGGGATAAAGGCAAGCATGGCAGCCACAGCGGTCAGAACTACCGGGCGTGCACGGCGTACGGTGGATTCCACGATGGCATCGTAATCACCGAGGCCCGCTTCCTTGTCGTGGCGAATCTGGTCGACCAGGATCAGCGTATTGCGCATGATGATCCCCGCCAGTCCGATCAAACCGAGAATGGCGTTGAAGCCGAACGGCTGATGGCAGATGAGCATGGTCGGCACTGCCCCCACCAGGCCAAGGGGGGCCGTGGCAAATACCATGAACATGGTGGCGAATGACCGGACCTGCAGCATGATGAAGATCAACATCAGCAGCATCATCGGCGGAAACAGTTTCCCCAGCGCCGTGTCGGCCTTTTTGCTCTCTTCCACGGCGCCACCCGTTTCTATGCGGTAGCCGGCTGGAAGCGCCGCTTTGATTTTTTCCAGTTTGGGGAGAATCTGGGCCGTTACATCCGGCGGCTGAACACCGTCCGCAACATCACCCTGAACAGAGATATACGGCTCGCGGTTGTAGCGTTTCAGCAGCGGATCTTCCATCCGGGATTCGAAATGCGCCAGTTGTGACAGCGGGATCGCGCGCCCGTCTCTGGTTGTCAGGGAAACGTTGGCAAGGTTTTCCAGACTGTGGCGCTCGGAACCGGGCGCACGAACCACCACGTCGACCGAGCGGATGCCGTCACGCATCTGCGTAGTGGCAGCACCGTTCAAAATCGCCTGTAATTGCAGCCCGGATTCCTGCGGGGTGAGGCCGAGCAGGCGCAGACGATCCTGATCGAGAACCAGGTGCTGGCTCGGAGTCCGCTCGCCCCAATCCAGATGCACATCACGCAGGTGCGGATTTTCCGCCATGATTGTTTTAGTCTCACGGGCGATCCGGCGCAGTTCATCCGGATCCGGTCCCATGACGCGGAAGAGTACCGGAAATGGTACGGGCGGACCGAATACGAACTGCTTTACCCGCACGCGTGCTTCCGGGAACGCGCCCTCGGCAATGTAACTGCGCAGCTTTTTCTTGAGCGCATCGCGTGCCGCAGAACCTTGGGTCAGGACCACGATCTGGGCATAGGCGGAGTTGGGCAGTTCCGGATTTGTCGGCAGTATGAAGCGTGGCATTCCCTGGCCGATGTAGCTGGTGACCAGGCGGGCCTCCGGTTCGGCCATAATCGTTTTTTCGATGCCTTTGACCGTCCTATCGGTGGCGGCAAAGGCACTCCCCGGCGGCAGGTTGACCTCAACCGTCAATTCGGGTCGATCCGAGTTGGGAAAAAACTGTTTCTCCACAGATCCCATGCCGACCACGGCCAACATAAAGAATACGATGGTAACTCCGGCGGCAAGCCATTTATGATCGACCACCCGCCGCACGACGCTGCGAAACCGTTGGTAGTTATAACGCAGAAAATGGTTTGAGAATTTTACGTATTTGATTTAAGACAAATAACCAGTAATTTCAGTATGTTATATAAAAAGGCGCAACTCTAGTGAGTAAGCGCCTCATAGCCCTCTGACGG
>DUZX01000056.1 GCA_013349325.1 Desulfuromonadales bacterium | reverse complement strand
TCGCGGCAACTGACTTTTCAAAAGAGCATCCTGCGGAACAAATCTTCTGCTCCAAAAGGGACTCGCTTTCTATCACAAACAATTTCATACTGTCAAATTAAAAATGATGTGAACCGAAAAAAAGTTCCGAAGATGGTGTAATAAATCACTCTTATTTATAAGTGTACGATCTATATCAGCACCAGGTTGTCGCGATGAATAACGACATCGCCGTAATGAAAACCGAGTCTCTCTTCTATTTCAGCACTCTTGCAGCCGGCAATGCGGGTGATTTCAGCGCTTGAATAGTCAGACAAACCACGGGCGAACTCGATCCCGTCATTCCCGCAGACCCGAACGCTGGCGCCCCGTTCAAAACGCCCTTCGACCCGGATAACGCCGGAAGGGAGCAGACTGGTACCTTTTTTCAACACTACGCTTCGTGCCCCCTCATCGACAACTATCCTACCAGACGGCTTTAGTGTATAGGCAATCCAATGCTTGCGCCTGTTGACCGCCTCACCTGACGGTAGAAACAGAGTGCCGACATCGTCTCCACACATGGCAGCAGCCACGATCCCGTGCCGTTTTCCACAGACCATAATAGTGGCTACACCGTTTTTACCTGCTTTCTTGGCTGCTGCAACCTTGGTAGCCATACCGCCGGTACCGACAGCTGAACCGGATCCGCCGGCCGCCCGCTCAACCTCACGCGTGACGCCTGTTACCAGTGGAATCAGCCGGGCAGTCGGGTCCGTGTGCGGATCCGCACTATAAAAACCTTCAATATCGGTCAGTATCAGCAGTAAATCGGCCTCCGCAACGTTTGTGACCAGGGCGGAAAGGTTGTCGTTATCGCCGAACTTGATCTCATCCACGACAACCGTATCATTTTCATTGATGATTGGAACAATACCGAAACCGAGCAGAGCATCGAGCGTTGCCCGGGCATTCAGAAAGCGCTGACGGCTGCCCAGATCTTCACTGGTCAGCAGTATCTGGGCAGCTTTGATGTCATGCGGCGACAAGGCCTGTTCGTAGGCCCGCATCAATCGGGTCTGGCCGACGGCTGCCGCCGCCTGTTTATGCGGGATAGTTCTCGGTTTTTCGGTCAGTCCCAGCTCGCTGCGACCGGCAGCAATCGCGCCAGACGAAACCACGACGACCTGAAAGCCCTGCCGGCGCAGATGTGCAATGTCACAGCAGATACTTCCGATTACCGTCATGTCAAGTGCACCGTCTGCATCAGTCAGCACCCGGCTGCCGATCTTGATGACAATACGCTTCACCGATGAAAGCAGCTGTTTGCGCATCACGACACCCTTTCTGCCGTACTCCACAAACGGCGGGCAATTTCGTCCAGCAGTGTTTCGACTCCTTCGCCGGTTGCTGAAGAAATCGGAAAGACCATCAGACCACGCTCTTCGAACCAGCTCTTTATAGCGGGGAGCTCCGTACGTGTCTGTGGGAGATCCAGCTTCGTAATCACCACCACCTGTTCCTTGGCGGCGAGTTCAGGACTGAACAGGCTGATTTCGCGGCAGATCGATTCATACTCAGCCAGCGGGTCCCGCTCCGGCATCCACGAGATATCAACCAGATGCAGCAGAATTCCGGATCGTTCCAGATGTTTCAGAAAGCGAAGCCCCAGTCCGGCGCCGTCGTGAGCCCCCTCGATGATGCCCGGAATATCGGCCATTACAAAGGAACGATAGTTTTTATACGGCACAACCCCCAGTGAGGGAACCATGGTCGTAAACGGATAATCGGCTATCTTTGGGCGGGCAGCCGAGACCTTGCTGATCAGCGAGGATTTTCCTGCATTGGGAAGTCCCAACAGCCCGACATCGGCCATCAGCTTCAGCTCCAGGCGCAGCTTGCACTCCTGCTGTTCTTCGCCCGGTTGTGCAAACTTGGGCGCTTTATTGTTGGCGGTCGCAAAACGGGCATTTCCCTGACCACCACGCCCCCCTTTAAGCAGGACCACGCGTTGCCCCACTTCCGTCAGGTCAGCCAGCACGTCGCCATGTTCGGCCTCCTTGATAACCGTTCCGACCGGGACTTCGATCACCAGATCATTGCCACCGGCGCCATGCCGGTTTTTGCCCATGCCGTTGTGACCGTTTTCGGCTTTCTGATGCGGACGGTGGCGCAATTCCAGGAGTGTCGAAAGTGCCGTCGTGGCCACAAAGATCACGTCGCCCCCTTTGCCGCCATCGCCGCCGCTGGGGCCGCCGAATTCAATAAATTTTTCATGCCGAAAGGCGACGCAGCCGGCGCCGCCATGTCCGGAAGATGCAAACAGTGTTACTTCATCAATAAATTTCATGGTGTTATTTCTTTCCCTTCCACCCAGGCCTGTACGGCCAGCAGACGATCATTCCAGGCCGGACTGATCCGTTCCTGTAAAAATGCGGTAAACAGACTGTCGAAAAGCTGCAGCCCCTGCTCAAGCAAAAACATCCGCTCATAAAATACGGCTTCGCGTTCGCTCATCTGGTCAACAGTGGCATCTTTTTCGACTCTCACCTGAGGGCATTTGAGCGCAGCCAGCCCGAAGGTATCACCCTTCAGGGTCAGCTTCCAGGGATTCTCATCCTTTTCCATGAAGAGTGTTGCGCTGGTAATGCGCTTGCCCCCTTTGAGGGCCGAAATCGCCTCCAGATAGCTGTCCTGGGAGCCGGAGACGGTCACCTTCTGAATGCCCCCCTCTTCTCCGCCACCTTGAAACTGAATCTTGTCGTCAATCCAGGCCGCAAAAGACTCTCCGGCCGCAAAGTGCCCCGGCTGACAGATTTTGAACTCCCCCTCTCCGTTGACGCCGCGCTGCAGCAGCCAGAGCATGAATTCCCACCCCAGCCACTGATTTTCACGAATAAGAGCCACGACCGCATCAGAACCGGCCTGATTAAGCGCTTCCAGTTTATCCAGTTGTTCGCCCTGGAGCAGCATGCGTCCACGGGCCAGCGGATGGATGATAACCGGACTGAAACCCTCGAAGGTCTTACGGAATAAATCTTCAAAACGGTCGATCACCTTGGTTCCGAGCGAAAAAAGCGTCACAATACCCTTTTTAAGATCCCAGACAATATCGACCGTTGACGGAACCGGCAGACATCTGGTCAATAGCCGCATCTGAACCTGCTCCTTGATTTCGTCGCGTTTATGCTTGGGGGTGCGCCGCAGGTTTGGATTCTGGGCCAGAAAAGCGCCCTCCTCGCGACCGGTGTGCGATTTGAGCACGGCCGCCGGAACGGAGCGTTGATCGCGACGCAATGAGAAGACCAGATAATTATCGCGCCAGAAATCGGAGGGGGATTCGAAGGAAGAATCATCGGGGCGATCTACAACACTCCACCCTTCTGAAGTCTCTTCGATAGAGTTTTCTATAGATTGAAACCCACGATCGGACAGTTTTTTAGAAAACCACTCAAATTGATCGCTCTTCGGCAGGTCGCCACTGATTGAAAATTGTGTAATGCTGACAGTATTTGCGTAAACTCCCATCTGTTGTGTATATCCTTTCGTAAATCTTGTGGTGTAAAGTACGGTTGGGCAGTATGCCACAGATTTAAGCAATGCGCCACGATAGTATTCTCTTGCCCGCTTCTTCAGATAATAAATTGTGAAAAATGAATTGATTGCCGGACGCATCATTGCTATGCTGTCACACTTTTCACTACGTGTCAGGGGTACGGATATAATGGAACTTCATGAACAGCTGAAATCTCTTGGCGCCGGCTCCACCGGTTACAGCTATGACAAACCGGAAGCGGCACTGCTGGAAGCCTTTCCGAGTCCCTTTGCACAGATTGAGCGCAATCCCTCCGGCTGTATCGGCACATTACATATTGAGTGTCCCGAATTCACCTGTCTCTGCCCGATGACAGGACAGCCTGATTTCGGAAAGATCATTATTGATTATCAGCCGGACCAGCTTTGCGTTGAGAGCAAGAGCCTGAAGCTCTATCTCGGCTCGTTCCGCATGCATGGCGAGTTCCACGAAGCGGGTGTCAACCGCATCTGCAACGATCTCGTGAAGCTGCTCGATCCGGTCAGTCTGACGGTGCGCGGCGAATTTACCCCGCGTGGCGGCATCCCGTTCTGGCCGACAGCCGACTACCGCCGGAAATAAAGCCTGTTGCTACAATTCCAATCCTCAAGGAGAATGAAAAACCAATGTTTTCTACATCTGATTTCAAAAAAGGGCTCGTCATCCAGCTGGATGGCGCCCCCTGCCTGATCACTGATGTCACAACGCAATCACCTACAGCGCGTGGTGCCAATACTATGGTTAAAACCCGCTATCGCAACCTGATCACCGGCCAGGTGCTTGACAAGACCTTCCGCTCCGGCGACAAGGTTGATGAAGCCGATTTTGAACGTCATAAAGGTCAGTTCCTGTATGCCGACAGCGGCAACGGGGTTTTCATGGATCTGGAAAACTACGAACAGTTCGAGATGCCGGCTGAAGAGTTTGAGCCGCTGTCGCTCTATCTGCTGGATGGTTTTGAAGTCGTGCTGGGACTCTTCGAGGGACGTATGGTCAATGTCGATCTGCCGATGACGGTCGAATTGACGGTAACGGAAACGCCGCCGGTCATGAAAAATGCGACCGCAACCGCCGAAACAAAGGAAGCTATCCTCGAAACCGGCCTGAAAATCCGCGTGCCCCCTTATCTTGAGGCGGGTGAAAAAGTGAAGGTTGATACCCGCGATGGCCGTTTTCTGTCTCGGGCGTAACCAGGCGCAGCAGCGTTACCCCTTACTGAATCCAATAAAGGAGACCTGTCCATGTTTTTATTCATAATTGCTCTGTTACTTGGCCTGATTCCGGCGTCGATTGCTCAGAAAAAGGGGCATAGCTTTAGCACTTTCTGGCTGTACGGCACACTGCTTTTTGTTATCGCGCTTCCGCATGCTCTGCTGATTCGACCCGTACCGGAAATCGAGGAGGCGCAGGCTCTGGCGGCAGGCGGAAGAAAATGCCCGCATTGCGCAGAGATAATCAAATCGGCGGCAAAAGTATGCCGTTTCTGCGGACGGGATGTCTGAGCGGAAGCGGATCTGCACGTAAAAACTCTGTTGCCAGCGCAGTTGAAAACTTCTATTGTGAGCGGCGGCAGCACCAACATCAAACAGGAGGTTTACGAGAATGAAACGCTTCATGAAACTGGTTGTATCCGCTGTACTGACAGTTGCTATTGCGGCTCCGGTCTTTGCAGCCAAAGACGAAAAGAAGAGCGCAAAAACGGTCACGACCGCATCAGGCCTGAAATACACCGACGTTGTAGTCGGCAAGGGCCCCGCTCCGACTGCCGGCAAACAGGTCAAAGTGCATTACACCGGGACCCTGGAAAATGGCAAAAAATTTGACAGTTCGGTTGATCGTAAAGAACCGTTCTCCTTTATCATCGGCATCGGCCAGGTTATCCCGGGTTGGGATGAGGGTGTCATGACCATGAAGGTCGGTGGCAAGCGTAAGCTGATTATCCCCTCTAAACTGGGATATGGTCCGCGCGGTGCCGGAAGTGATATTCCGCCAAATGCAACGCTGCTGTTTGATGTGGAACTGCTTGACGTCGCAAAATAGTTTTTCTCTTCTTTCTGCACCTTAGACAGCCCGCACCTAGCGGGCTGTTTTTGTCTCATTTAACGGAGTTATTGCATGACCAATCTGATTTCTGCTGAAGGGCTGAAAAAGCTGTGTGAAGAGTATGACTATCTCTGGAAAGTAGAGCGCCCCAAGGTTGTAGCCGGCGTTTCTGATGCCGCCGCCGAAGGGGACCGGTCTGAAAATGCCGAATATATCTACGGCAAAAAACGGTTGCGCGAGATTGATCGTCAGCTGAAGCACCTTGGCTCGCGCCTGAAAGTGCTGAAGGCAGCCTCCGCCCCGCCACATCCAACGACGGCATCATTCGGTTGCTGGGTTACCTACGAAGAGGAGAGCGGAGAGGAACGCTGCTATCAACTGGTCGGACCGGATGAGTTTGACGTCAGTATCGGCCGGATCAGCATCGATTCACCGGTCGGTCAGGCGCTGCTGCACAAAAAGGTCGACGATGAAGTTACCGTCCGTAAACCAGGCGGCGACATGCTTGTCACAATTACCGCCATCAGCGCGACCCGCTCGGCATCCTGACGCGGGATAGCGTTAAAAATCTACGCGACTTCCCCCGGCAGATGATGGGGCGGTGCCCTTATAACGGATAGCGCCGCCATGAAAAACCAGCGTGCCATATTTTCCGTAATGCGTTATTTTTGACACATACTTTTCCGCCGCCGCTTCTGAAAGCGGCTGAAACAGTGCCGTAACTCTCCCGCCTGGAACGGAGGACGGCAGCACCAGAAACAGCAGACTGTCCGAGGCCTGCACAACCTCGGCATTTACAGAAAAACTTCTATTATGCAGGCTAACCCGGTCAGGAAGCATCGGCAGCAGCGACCGCTGTGTCGGGAGCCCGCAGAAGATCAGATCATTCCTGCGATTACGTTCCTGATCAAGCTCTTCCTCTGTGATTATCTTTGCCCCACCCTTCCCCAGCGACTCCAGCAACCGCCTGAAGGTCTCTTCCCTGGCCCGGCAATCGCCGGTAATTACGGCCAAAAGGTGCTTCGCCCCCTTGATGCTGTTCACCGTTACCGGTATCTCGTCCGCAGTAAGCTGGCGAAAGGTATCTGCATCCGGGTCAAGCAGCAGCCTCTTTGGTTCTGTTGGGCTGCTCAATGTAAACGGAGTTAATTTTTGAGTAGTAGAGAGAATCTTTTCGAAAGACGGCCCCCCAGTTTCCAGCCGGAGCGGCACCTGCAGATCATACAGCGGGGAGGATTGCTCCAGCGTCCCGGACACAATCCACCGGCCTCCGTCATGATTACGCGTTACGTTCGAGAGTACCACTCGCGCAGCACCCGGACGGGTAAGCCATTGAGCCATGAAGGCAGACAGGTCCCGACCGGAACTGTGCGAGAATGCCCGTGTGAAGTCGCCCCAGGTTGCAGTGTGGTAGCGCCGGTCTGCGTAGATTTCCCGCAGAGCGGCAAAGAAAGCACGCTCGCCGATCTCCCGACGGATCATATGAAAGAGCATGGCACTCTTGCCATAACCGATTGTCCGTGAAGCCGGATCAACACGACTGACAAAACCGGAAAGCGCAAAATCAGTATCCGCTGCCACGAGTGTCGCGAAATCAGAGAGCAGCTGCAAACGGTATTCGCGCCCCTCCGCAGCCGAGCGACGTTCTTTGAGCAGATAGTCAGCCAGATAGGTTACCAGCCCTTCCGCCCAGTTCCCTTCACTCTGGTCGACCTCGACAGCGTTACCCCACCAGGAGTGGGCGATCTCGTGTGGAAAACTGGTATCGATGATGAACGGCAGCCGGATAATCGCACTTCCCAGCAGAGTGAATGAGGGGAATCCATAGCCGGTCGGAAAAAAGTTCTCCACGACGGCAAACTTCTCATAGGGATAGGTGCCGAACAGGTCGCTGTACAGCGTGAGATAGCGTGCGGCCGCTTCCAGATAGCGCGCTGACAGGGCAGCATTCTCCGGATAGAAATAGCTGTACAGATCAATCCCGGCTTCGCGGCGCTCCGCGATCAGATAGGGACCGGCACAGAGAGCCAGGCCGCTGTTCGGCCGCTGTTCCTCCCAGGATGAGAAGGTAACGGAACCTTTCGTACCCCGCTTGACCCTTCTCCCGGATGTTAACGCCTCCGTACCGGCCGGTGCGGATATACGGATCGAGCGCTGGAGCGGAAGCGTCGGCGTGACGGGGTACCATCCGGAGGCCTCATCAAGAAAGGTGCCTTGGGTGGTAATGGCTCCATGTACTCCATAGGTCGGGTCTTCACTGCTGCCTGAGTGCTGCGGCAACGGATCGTTAAAACGTGCGCGGTAGCTGACGGCGACTGAAACCGTCGACCGCTCGGCTACGCGGGGGATGTCCAGGGAAAGATTTCCGTTGGAAAAGGAGAAGCGCTGCTTTGTGCCGGACACCGTAACCGAATCGATTTCTGCGTTCGGAGAAAGCCTCAGTGAAACTCCCGAGGGGCCAGCAGCAAAGGAAATCGTACTGACGCCAACCAAGAGATGTTGCGATGGCTTCAGAGCAACTTCAATCTCCTGGCTCAAAACTGTGGTGAGCTGAGCATCTGTTGCGACTGCTGTGGCCGCACCGGATACAGAGAAAAAACAGATTAATATCGAGAACAAACGAGCCACACCACACCCCCACATCCGTTTAATGAGCGGACACCATAACAATTTTGACATGCCATGACTCGAATAAATTTACGAGCGCTTAATTTTTTGTTATGGTTCCCCGGTTTCCACAAGATTACTCCGTGAGAAAAAGGGGCCACACATGCTCAAAACAGCACAGCATATTCTGATGATCGTCTGTTGCATTGCAGTAACAGCTCCTGCGCATGCCGCCGGAGAGATCATTCGCCTGAGTGACCGGCAGACCGTCAGTTTTGAGCAGATGGTTACTGATGTGCAGAGCGCTGATGTCGTTCTGATCGCAGATACCCATGACAGCAAAAAGCATCATGAACTGCAGCTTGACGTCATCCGCTCGTTCCCGGCAAAAAAAACAGCCTTGGCAATCGGACTGGAAATGTTTCAAACCGACTATCAAAAGCAGTTGGACGATTGGACGGCAGGAAAGATACCGGAACAGAATTTCAAAGAAATCTACTCCAAAAACTGGTCCTACGATTGGTCCCTCTATCGGGAGTTATTCATTTTTGCCAGAGACAATCGCATTCCGATGATCTCGCTCAACGTTCCGAAAGGGATCGTTTTCAAAGTTGCACGTAACGGCTTTGCCTCACTGACCGCTGAAGAGCGCAAGAGTCTCCCGTTCGGCATTACCTGCGATATCAACAAACCAGGAACTGAATTCCTCAAGAAAACATTCGAAGGGGTTTTCGGGCATGAAGCCAAGGGACAGGTTTTCACCTATTTCTGTGAAGCCCAGGCGGTACGCAACAGCGGCATGGCCATGTCGCTCGCGACTTACCGGAAGAACAATCCAGACAGAAAGGTTGTAGCTATTGCCGGAACCTGGCATGCCGTCAAGCACGGCATCCCCGAGCGCCTGTTTAACAGCAAAGACCTTAACTACAGGGTAATACTTCCGGAAATCAGCGAGTTGGACAGGAGAAATACTACCTCCGCAATTGCTGATTACCTGATTGAACGGTAGAAGCTTGACAACTCCAGTTTTCCACGTAAAATCAGCACCCACTACATATCTCAAGGAGGAATTACCATGAAAAAATCAGTTTTGCTCGTTGTTTCACTGTTATTCGTATTTGCTGCTGTTAGTTTTGCATTTGCCGAAAAAGGTTCGCTCGGTAAATTTGAAGCCAAGGCCGGTGACAGCATCTATGTCTGCGGTTGCGGTGAGGGGTGTAAATGCGGAAGTCTGGCAACAAAAGAGGGTAAATGCGGCTGCGGTAAGGATCTGGTAAAAGCAACCGTCAGCAAGGTTGAAAAAGGGAAGGTTTTCTACTCCGTTGACGGCAAGGAAATCTCCGCACCGCTGCAGGGCAAGTTCGGCTGTGGCTGCGGCGATGGCTGCAACTGCGGCTCTGTCAGCCAGAAAGGCGGCAAATGCGGCTGTGGCAAAGATATGGTCAAGGTGAAAGAGTCAAAAGCCAAGAAATAGTCTGCTGTAACAGTTTCAAGCCGTCATCGAGCTATATTCAGTTTATCAACACGAGCCCCTGCCAGAGTAACCATATCTGGCAGGGGTATTTTTATTCACGCTGCCACCATTTTCCACACCCACTCCACCACCGAAACCCCCATAGAGGCAGTTATTTACCGATGCATAAAACAATGCCTCCGAGGTTACAAAAAAAACTCGGAGGCATTGTTTTGTTCTAAGCAATTGATGCTTTAATTGAGTAATACCAGCTTATGCTGGAACTAACGTCATGGTCGCAGTTGTTCCGTTGGTGTATGTTGTATTGCCGGTCCAGCCATGCGTGGCATCTCCAGAGACCAGTGTGCTTGTGGATGTCCCTTTGCTGGAACCATATATCACAAGTTGGCCTGAGGAATTAATTTTCCATGTTTCGTTGACAACATTTATACCAACACCAGACAATGAGCCGTCTGTATTGAAGGTTAATGTGCCGCCAGTTACAGTGAAGCTTTTTCCGCTGAGCATTGCGGTTGTGAAACCGGTTGTTTGTGGAGGTGTATTTGCAGGAACTAACGTCATGGTCGCTGTTGTACCGTCGGTGTACGTCGTATTACCAGTCCAACCTTGAGTGGCATTTCCGGAAACAAGGGTGGTTGTAGATGTCCCTTTACTGGAACCATATATCACAAGTTGGCCTGAGGAATTAATTTTCCATGTTTCGTTAACAACATTTATACCAATACCAGACAATGAGCCGTCTGTATTGAAGGTTAATGTGCCGCCAGTTACTGTGTAGCTTTTTCCGCTGAGCATCGCGGTTGTGAAACCGGTTGTTTGTGGAGGTGTATTTGCAGGAACTAACGTCATGGTCGCTGTTGTACCGTCGGTGTACGTCGTATTGGCGGTCCAACCTTGGGTGGCATTTCCGGAAACGAGGGTACTTGTGGATGTCCCTTTGCTGGAACCGTAGATCACAAGTTGGCCTGAAGAATTAATTTTCCATGTTTCGTTGACAACATTTATACCGACACCAGACAATGATCCATCTGCATTGAAAGTGAGTGTGCCACCAGTTACCGTAAAGGACTTACTGCTAAGCATTTCCGACGTGAACACGTTTGTTGTAGCTGTTGTTACGGGCGTTAATGTTCCAGCAGTTGTTGAGCCATCGGTATATGTACTATTGACGGTCCAACCCTGCGCGGCATTACCTGAGACAATGGTGCTTGTGGAGGTGCCTTTGCTTGAGCCGGTGAGTACCAATTGACCGGAGGAATTAACTTTCCATGTCTCGCCGGTAACATTTATACCGACACCAGATAACGAGCCATCAGAATTGAAGATAAGTGTGCCACCATCTACGGTGAAACTTTTACCACTGAGCATCGCCGTAGAGAACACACTTAAAAGCGACGGCAGTGCCTGAGCTGTATTTGCTGCTATCATGGCAGCGGGAATAGTCAGGACCGTTATCGCGCTCGTATCTTTGGTCTTGACCGTTATGCCAGTGCTGGGATTGATGGTTACTTGGTAGATATCAAATAAGGCATCCATTCCCGTACCTGCAGTGATCGTTCCTTTAGTGGACCCTTTAGTCAAGACAAAAATCCGTTGGGTTTAAGGTGGTAGTCTCTGCTTTTGGTTTTGGTTCTCCCACTAAAAACGTTTTTTGTTCTTTGAATTTGTCCACGATTTTCGCT
>DUZX01000055.1 GCA_013349325.1 Desulfuromonadales bacterium | reverse complement strand
GAAAAATTCATGATTGGTTTTTATTCCAATTTTAAGATCACGCTTTGTCGTCATGTCAATCATATCCTTTCTGTATCCGCTTCAAAATCATATAACAGTTTTTTCAATGAGATAAAGGAATATGCTTCTTCATGATTACCAAAATGGCGATGGTCTCCCTTGCCTCGTTCATTATCGTATCGTACAAAGCATACACCCTCGCTTGTGCCGTAAAAAAGGCGGTATTTGAAATGGTGTGTGCTACCGGAAACCGGTTCTGAAAGCAGCCAGATAACGACTTCGATGATACGCCCGTTTATTTCCTTTCGGTATCTGACAATCTCATTGGAAGTCCCCATCTAATGTCCTTTTATAATATATGTTAGCTTATAACATAAGTGCTGATTTTGCTCAATCGCTATTTATCGCACTACTGCTCGCACGATCTTCAAAATAGTACGTTTTTTCTCCTCATCTGCTCCTGCCAGTAGTTTTTCGATTTCTGCTATCTTTACTCCGCCCACCTGCAGGTGCGCAAATTCGAACAGATCTTTTATTTCCACCCCCAAGGCATTGGCAATGCTCTCCATGGTTTCAAGAGAGGGGGAACTGCGACCGACCTCGATCTTGCTGATAAACTTCGAGTCCAGTGAAACAATCTCAGCCAGCTTTTCTTGAGAGATGCTGTGTATGCGTCGAAGTTCCTTTATCCTGGAGCCCAGTAATTCACGTGTTGATTTCATGAGCACCCCCTTCATGTGATAATCGTTTTAAGGGGGATTAAATAAAACGTATTCAAAGAGAGAATATAATTGACATATTATTACTTTAAAGATTAGTATGCGGTCATAAAATAAGAATTTAATCTTGTAATTCGTACAGAAAATACAAGACACTATATTCAGAGGAGGTTCAAATGAAGTTCAAAATCTTGTTGGCAGGGGCTTTGTTGGCAGTATCAGCAACATCGGTAATGGCTGCAGGTCCGTATGTAGGAGTGGCAGGTGGTATTAGCATGGTGCACGATAGTGATGTTAAAGTAACAGGCTATACAGGGAAAGCTACTGCTTCATATGATGCCGGTGTTGGGTTCAATCTTCTTGGAGGATACAACTTTGATGGGGCTCGTGTTGAAGGGGAATTTGGATATAAAAATGCTACGATGGACAAGCTCTCTGGTTCGGGTGGCACTGTAAAGCTCAATGATACTGATATAACTATTATGAGCTATATGGTTAATGGTTATTATGATTTTAAAACTAATTCACAACTCACGCCGTTTGTTGGTGCGGGGCTCGGGATAATCAACGGAGAAATTAAATCACAAGGTAGCAAAGATAGTGACACGGTTTTTGGTTATCAAATTGCTGTAGGTGCCGGATATAATGTAAACAAAAATGTAGTGCTTGACCTCGCCTACCGTTTCCAGGGTGCTGCATCTGATTTCTCCAAAAATAATGTCAGCTTTTCATACAACAGCAGTAACCTTCTTGCGGGAATACGCTATAATTTCTGATGGTTGCTTGATAGGAAAACAACACGACCTCCATGGGGTTTATCCCATGGAGGTCGTGTTGTATCAACAGAATGAAGGGGGAAAGTTACCCTTTATTTGCCCGTTTGCGCTTGGTCGGATCTAGTTCTTTTTTACGCAGACAAACTGAAGTTGGTGTTACTTACATAGAATCATTGTAGCTGGCGTCTTGATCTCAAAAACGATGTATCAGTTTTAGATATCCCCTGTCATTCGCTCCATATCCTCCGAAAAAACTGGTTGACGACCCTGCAAAAAAATCAAATCCTGCTTCGATCTCCAGATTGTTTTGCTTCCAGACAATCGCAGGCTGGAGGTAGTTGTCCCTGTATCTGAAATTGTAGTTCCCCTCCACCTTCAGACTCCATTCCCGTGTATCGTCAAGACTGTATTTCACCTTGCCCATTGCGCTCTTCACAAACACACGGCGGAAATCGTGGAGCAATGGCGCACTGCCGCGTGATAGTACAATTTCGTCACTGTACTGAAACAGCAGATAAAGAGTATCGGTCTGGCGCAGCAGCGTGCTCCATTCACGGTCAACCCCGCCTATAAACTGGACGGACTTGTCACCAGCATGAACGGCGAAATAGCCGGACTCCACCCGGACATTATAGCCGAACAACTCCCTGGCGACAGAAAAGCCGTACACCTCCATCCTCCGGTAATACGGAGTCAACGCAGCTGATACAGGAGACGTCGGTACTACCCTGGCAGCCGGGCTGAAGTTGTAGCCGCTGTAGAAGCTGGCTCCAATGTCAACGCCGTTCATAACCGTTCCAGCCCGCACGCCGACCTGACCATTGCCGCCAGCAGGTAACTCCTGATTCAGCGCCGTGATGCCGGGCTGCGCAGGAGGACTCCAACGATCATTGGCACAGGGCAGGCGCGACGGAATAAACCACGGCACATATACAGCCTGCACAAAGCTGTCAGTACCGACCCGCACATCGAGCGACGGTACACCAACCCGCTCCCAGCGGATCAGGTCGTTCCAGTCGCGTGGATTGAGATTGTCGGCCACGGTGGCGGTATCGGTGACCGACCAATCGAACAGCTGCTTGCCGATCCTCACACGCAGGATGGATTCAGATAACTCCAGATAGGTTTCGCGAAGGTCGAAGATTCTCCGGGTTCCTGAACGGTCGACGATTCCGCTGATCGAGCCGCGTGCTTCGGAGGCACTATCCAGCCGGACATCCCCCTGTACATAGAACAGCAGGTTCTGTCCATTGGTATAGACGGCCTTTGGCAGCAGTCTGATTTCACCGTACTGATTGTCGGCACCGGATTTATTTTTCAGATACGAGGCAGCGAATGTTTCCAGCGAGCCGGAGAAAGAGAAGAGCTTGTGCGAAGGTTCGAGCTCCGAAACGGGATTAGCTGTAGGCTCTGTCACTACAGGTGGTGGCGGAGAGGGGTCGGCAACAGGCGCACGTGCAATTTTTTTTTGTGATGGCACTGCCGGTTCTGGTTGCCATCCGGGAACCACATCCTGACGAATGGGGGTGCTGTACTCCCGGCTTTTTGATTCGCCGCTTTCAAGCTGAACCTGAAAGTGATAACGCAGTTGGTATGAGTTGGCCGGTTGCGGGGGCAACAGGACAGAATAGGTAAATTTGCTTCCTTGATCCAGTTCCATCTGAACCGGGGTGCCGGGAAGCCCAGCGCTTCCGGCAACAACGCAGGTAACCCGGCTGATATTCTTACGGTCGGAGATAACTGCCCTGATTCGTACCGACCTGTCCGGCACCGCATAACTGTACGGCTCATGAAAGAAAGTTGTAGTGGTTTCTACTCCCCATGCCGGCATTGCCAGCAATAACAGTATCAACAGCGCCATACGCCACAGCATCAGTGCCCCTTGCTCTCCAGAAAACGCTGGGTGAACGTGTCAGACGCTATGGTTGCATCAATGCCGCGCTCCCTGACCTTCATCACGGTCTTGCGCTTGAGCATGGCGTTGTCCATCTCTACCGTGCCGGGACGCCACAGTCCATTCGGCTTAAAAATCAGTGCACCGTTAGTCTGGGTCTTGATGAGTTTGCCATTTTTGGCGTAATATTCAGTTTTCACGGTGGCATATTTGGAGGAAATCCAGGAGATGCGCTTGCCGTAGATACTTTCCTTACCAGCCTTCGGGGTCGCTTCAATGACCTTGCTGTCCCCTTCGCTACGGATGACTTTGTAATCAAAATCGGTGGTACGCTCTCCGGCAAGCTGGCGAAGGTCTTCATAGGTGAAATCAGTCCCGGCAAAATACTTCTCCTGATCAGCAGATGATACCCGACGCACCTTGTCCATGGAGGGGAGTTTCAGCCACTGGTCATCTGTCTTGCCCGGATGCCGCCAGGTGAGCAGCCCCAGGCCGTCATCGGCGGCAGGTTTAGTGAAGCGAACGGTGACCTTGTCTTCACCATCCTTGTCATACTTTATCCAGCGGGTAAGTGATTTCTCCTCGGTTTTGCCCCCTTGCTGAATAATGTGTAGATCAACGGACTCTTTTTCGGTTGATGCCTGTCGGTAGAGCTGCCAGCTCTTTTCCACAAGCTGCCGGGCAGTGTCGTCGGCATGGGCGGCAACGGTGCTTGATAGAGCAAACCAAAGTACAGTGAATAGCGTCTTCAATATATTTACCCCTTTCTCACCCGCAAAAACATATTTACCCCCATTGGTTCAAAATAGAAGCCAGCATTATCAAGGGGAATCCTGGCCATATCACAGAGCTTGAACATATCCTCCTCGGTTCGGTGAATCAGTCGCCAGTCGCCACACCATTCCATCCAGAGGCGATCCTGATTTGATACATGGAAGTTGCCGACAATCAGCTCACCGCCGTCTGCTGTCCAGCCCCACATCTTTTTCAGCAGCAGGCTAGCGGTCCGCTCGTCAAGGTAATCGAACAGTCCGGCAGACCAGACCAGGTCAAACTTTTGCTCAATCTTCATACGGAAGGCATTCGCCGTTTCCCACCTGAACGTCACCTGCGGTGCCGCCTGCGCAATTACAGTCTGGGCATAGGTGATGGCATTCGGGTCCATATCGGTGCAATAGAAATGGCTCCCCGTGGCATTCTCTCCGGCAGCGGCAATGGCCTCGACCACATCCCGGCAGGGACCGCAGGCGATATCAAGGACAGACGGTGCCTTGCGGGTACGACACAAGTCCGTGAAGGTCTCCACGAAGAAGGTCTTGCGGTTGCGGACGGCCTGCGGCGCGGCCTGACGATGGTAGAATTCGTCCCAGAGCTTGCCTCTGCCAAATGAATCAGCACGGCGGTCATAGATCATGTCAATCATGACATGGTCACCGGCATACCCCAGTGGCTTTGTCCGGCTGTGGCGACACATGATGCTTGCTTCCAGTTCTTCTGCCGACAGGGCAAACAGTTCGGCCATCAGGTCATCCCGTTGCTCGGGAATTTCGCTGGCGCGGTGTTCGATTATGTGCAGACGACGATGAGATTCCTGGTCGAATTCCTCGTTGTCCATATCGGCAATTTTCGGGATGAATGAAACGAATTCCCGGATGTCGCTCCTGATTTGTTCTACAGGCATGTACTCCTCCTCAGTTTGAAAATTATTACTCAAGTTGCTCAAACTACACGTCAACGTCTTAATAGAACGCGGATTAGGCGGATTGAACGGATTTGCACGGATTTAAAAATCATTCTCTTTGGCTTTTTGGGTTATCCGCGTTGATCCGCCGCATCCGGTCTTTTCCGTGTTCCATTGCCGTTACGGTTTTTGCCTCACACACCACGGCAACAACGCCGGTAAAATAACTAATGCCCCGAAACCGCACGCCAGCAGCATGACCACCATCACCCACCCCAGCCGCGCCACCGGCACAAAGCTGGATGTCACCAGCGGCAAAAAACAGAGCGAATTGAGCACGATATCCACCACGATGATTTTGCCCCGGTCCAGTAGCGACGCTTGCAGCGCACCCCGCAGATCTGAACCGGCCAGGATGGCACTCTGGTAGTCGGCGGTCAGGTACAAACCGAAATCAATGGCGGCATTGATGGCAAGAGCGGTGATGCAGGCTGTCGCCTGATCCAGCGGCACCCGTAGCGTAACCATCACTAGGGCAATCAGCGCCGAGGCAAACAGGAACGGCATGTTCATGGCCAGGCCGGCACGCCAGCCGGACAATTCCGTTTCTCCTTCAAGCGGCACCTTTGTTGGCATCGTCGTCAGCTCCTCGACGTACGTTCCGTGTACGCCTGCGTCGCTTCCTCCTTGCCGCCTCGGTGTCATCTTGAATGAATAACGGAATGGGTACGCTCCATCGCCTTCAGGGTGAGGGCGGGGTTTTCTGTTCCGCCACCACACCCATACTGCACAGATGACAAACACGATCCACTGAGACGAGAACACGTTCAGCGGTTTGCCCAGGCAGATATAGGTGTCAGCCTGCGGATAGATGGCCAGCTTGCCGAACGGAATCACCTCCAGCCTCGGAAAATCCCGCGTGGCCAACGCCATGACATTTTCATGAATGGTCCTGGTGGTGACGGAATCCTCCATGGCTGACGAAGCGAACAGCACCATGCCGCCGTCGTACCAGAGCTGTTCCTTTACCTGTGGCCCCAGGTCCCATTCGATGGTTTGCAAGGCATCATGGGCCTGCTGCCGGGTAGCAGGGAGCGGCAGTTTATGTGATTCACGGCTGATAATGCCAAGCATGTCGCTGGCCCCGTTGACTTCGCGCACCTGCGGAATTCCGGCAACTGCCAGCTTGAAGCGCTCCACCTGCCTGATGAACTCCGGATCGCTGACCGGAGTACCATCCGGGGCAGCCGTTTTCGGTCGCACCAGCCATGACAGACGGTCAAAACCGTAGCGCCCCGGCGCATTCAAATAATCATTGGCCTTGTAGACGATGGTGTCCCGGATGAAATCCATGGGACGGGTCTTGATCGGCAGCATCTGCGGGCGGCTTTCGTGTCCCGGCAGGTAGTCGAGGCTAATCACGGCAATCGCCAGCAGCGTCACTCCAATGGTCAGCATGGTCATCTGCCGGGCACGACTCTGCCACACAAAAGCTCCCTCGCCCTCTGGGAGAGGGTTGGGGTGAGGGTGGGGTTGATGGTCCAGAAACCGGTAACACCGCTCAACCACCAGCTTTAGCCCTTTGTTCCAGCGCTCCCCCAGTCGGCTGCCGAGCGAATCCCCTTTCCTGTCCGATTCCCCGCCGATGATGAAATGCAGGGCTGGCAGGAACCAGAGGGTTAGCAACACCAGATAGATAATGCCAAGGGCCGACAACACCCCGACTTCCAGGATGCCACGAATCTGTATCTGGTAGAGCGTGCCGAAGTTCAGCACTGCGATCAGGGCGGTCAGCAGCACCAGTTTGTTGACACTGACGGTATGTTTCCAGCACTCTGCCAACGGTGCGGTTGGTTGCGCCTCCCTCGCTTCGTTGAAAGCGTTGAATTTTCTATCGGTAAAGGATATGCCGGAGATAATCACAGCGGTATAGACCACCAGCACATACACCAGCTCGTACAGTTCAAACCCGACCATCTGCAACAGCCCCAACGAACCGCGCACCCAGACAAAGGCGATCAATATCACCAGCGATGAAATCAGCGCCTGCCGCACCGAGCGGAGCGACAGGTAAAAGGCAAGCCCGGCGATAATCAGGCCGATGCTGGTCAGCTTCATGTTGTCGGCCATCAGCGCCGCATCCATCAACCCACGCGCCACCACCCAGCCGGCCGGCATGACGCCGCTGAACTCCGCCGCCGGTTTGATATCGGTCTTGATGCTCCACTCCCAGAGCGGAATATTGCGCTGCTCCAGAAACTCCCCCACCCGGCGGAACACGCCGATTTCGTCATACCCCACCGGCAACAGCAGCGTCACCACGCCGTAATCGAAGTTGCGGCCAATCAGCACACCATAGACACCGGGGTCACGCTTCAACTCCCGTTGCCATGCCGTCAGATCAAAAC
The DNA here is from genome assembly GCA_013349325.1 of Desulfuromonadales bacterium. GTDB lineage: Bacteria > Desulfobacterota > Desulfuromonadia > Geobacterales > Pseudopelobacteraceae > JACRCG01. The sequence goes on along the minus strand of DUZX01000055.1, from coordinate 4,938 downwards.
CGGGATCATTGATCAGGTCGTCATGCAGATACGGGCGGTTGAGCAGTTCCGTGCCGTTGTCGCGATAGCGGGCGGCAATGGCAGGGCTGATTACGCCGTATTCCGGGAACGCCTCCTTGACCCGGTCGGAGAGTTTTTTCAACCAGATAAGGTAGTCGCGGGAGATGCCCCCCTCAAACGGCAGGATGAAAGACACCGTGTCGCCGCTTTTTAGCCCCTGGGAGACCAGTCCTTCAACCGTGCGGTTGGCCACGGCATACGGGTTGGCGCGGTCCAGCAGTGGATCATCCAGCACGCCACCCTTCTTTGCCCGGATGTTGCCGTACAGCATCGGTCCGAGGGTGATAACCAAGGTGATGATGACTATGATGTATGCGCGGAGTTTAGGATTCATGATGGTGTCAATTCATTCAATCAGTGTAAATTTTCCTTGCTTGTCTGCACAGCATGTCACATAATTATGGCAGGAGATATGCCATGAAAACAGCCATTGCTCGCAACTTTCACGTTCCGCTGCCGGAAGCAACCTATCAACGTCTCAAAACTACCGCCAAACTTCAGAAGCGCCCGGCGACCCAACTGGCAAAACAGGCGTTGGAACAGTGGCTTGAACAGCAGGAACGGTTTGCAGTACATGAAGAAATTGCTTCATACGCCGCTTCAATAGCCGGAAGCACGGACGATCTTGACGAATCCTTTGAAGCAGCTTCGCTGGAACATCTTGCTGAAACGGAATCCGGTCAATGAAACGGGGCGAAGTCTATTGGGCGAATCTTGCGCCCCGCTCTGGTTCTGAACAGACCGGTAAACGCCCGGTCATCATCCTCTCCCACGATGCCTTCAATCAGACATCCGGCTGGCGTTCCATCATTGTCATTCCGGTTTCCACCTCATCAAACCAGGCAAAACTGGGTCCGACGGTTGTTCCTCTTCCTGCCGGGACAGCAGGATTACCGAGTGATTGTTCCGCTATCTGTCACCAGATCACTACCCTCGACCGTGCCAAGCTGACGGATCTCGTCGGAACACTTCCCCCCGAAGCCCTTGCAGCCATCGAAAAGGCATTGTTAGCTGCTGTGGATATACGACGGTAAATTTTCATTCCCCCGCAAAGCGGTACTCCTCGCCAGTCAGGTCGGCGATGCAGAGAGTGACACTTTTTGACCAAACGACGTAAACCCGGCATGCCCAAATCCCCATTTGTTACCGATGCTGCGCAATCTCTCCAGATACTCCAAATCGATCTCGCCGGTGACATTCCGATCTATCCCTTCAAGACCTGACAGAATGGTTTCACCCAGGCAGGCATAGGTCTCATCCGTGCCTGTGGCCGGATCAAAGCGGATCACAACGCCGGGAGTGTTGATGAGCGAGCCGTCAACCCGGATGATGTCCGGTCGCCGGGATGTAACTTCCGGCCCCACATTGTTCGGTTGTGATACATCGTACACAACAGCGCCGGTTTTGATCTGGTGCGGCTGAAGCAAACTTTCCGGGTGCGAGGTCGCGGTAATAACGACATCGGCGTGTTTCACATCGTCCAGTCCGGTTGTCAGTGAAATGTCCCCCGCAAGCTGCGCTGCAAGGCGTTCCAGCGCTGTCTTGTTCCTGCCAACCAACAGCAGCCGGTAACGCTGTGCCAGCAGCTTTGCCAGAGCCGACCCGATAACGCCATATGCCCCGACAATGGAAATAAGCGGGTTGTCAAGCTTTAACTGTTGAATCAAGTTGAGTATTCCCTGCTCGGCAATCAGGGTGGCATAGGTGTTGCCATGGGTCAATTTACAGCTCACACCCTGCTTTTCCAGCCACTTGCCGCCATCGGTCACCGAAGCGGTCAACGCGCCAAGCCCGATGACATCGGCCTTGAGGTGATCCTGGGCATACACCGCCGCCTCAAGTATCCGCTTACGTATCTTCTTCAGATCGTGGGCGGTTTTGGGCACCATTTGGTATCCCTTGAGCGCCACACCCAGCACATAAAAATCCAGAGTTTCATAGATGGTCTGCTTTTCACAAATCACATACCCAAACCTGCCGGACAGCCTCTCCATGATCGGGTCGGTAATGGCTGGCGGTATGAATCTCGTCCACCAGCAGGTTGCTGCAAGGTCCCGATGGTCACGGGGATGAATCAGAAAAACGGCGGTTTTTCTGTGTGTGTGTGGAGAATCCTTCTTCATAAACTCTGCTCCCCCGCAAAGCGGTATTCCTCGCCGGTCAGGGCGGCGATCTGGAGCATGATTTTGTCTGCTGTTCTTTGCATGGTATGCTCATCCAACAGTTTTTCCGGTAGCGCTTCAAATGCCAATGGTTTTCCTATGTAGATGCTCGCTTTCCTAAACTTTGGAGTCTTGTCGCGAATCGACATTATCTCATAAGTGCCGCGCATTCCGACCGGAATCACCGGCAAGCCTGATCTTATTGCCAGATGCGCCACACCAGGTTTTGCCTTCATCAGTTTGCCGTCAGGTGAGCGGGTACCTTCCGGGAAAATACCAATCAGTCGTCCCTGCTTCACCACCATGGCAATCTCCTTGTATGCCTTCACATTCATCGTACTATAACGGTCTACCCGGATACATCCCATGAACGCCATCATCCATTTCCAGAACGGGTGCACAAAAAACTTCTCCGCCGCCAGGTAGTGAATCTTCCGGTCAATCGCTGCTATAAACAGTATAAAATCGAAGAAACTTTCATGGTTGGATGCCACTAGGCACGGCCCGTGTTTGGGAAGATTCTCCAGTCCGTGCACCTCGGCAATCCAGAGACGGCGCACCAGAGGAGAAAACAGCTTCATCACGGGATAACCAAATCGGGTTATCAGCGGTTCTTTACCGGAATATTTCATTTTGATCTGCTCACCATTTCCGCGAATTGTTCTTCAAAGTTATTCTGTGCAAAGCCCAGCTCCCGCTTTGCCTTGGAACCATCCGCCACCATACTGCCGGTACAGTAGGCGAGCATCTCGCTGTTGTAGTAGAAGACATGGCCGATCAACCGACCCAGCATATCCAGTCCGCGAATCAGCAACCGGAACAGGGGCAGCGGCAACCTGACCGTACCAAACCAAAGGCCCGTGGGGCGGCAGCGGGCAACAATGTCATCGAGTGTTAGAGCCTGCCCGGACAGGATGTAGCATTCTCCCTGTCTCCCCTGCTCGTATGCCCGAACGATGCCGGCGGCGCATTCTGCAACCGAAATCAGGCTTATTCGCGCTGGACTATCCGGCACCAGCGCCATGCGGAACATACGCAACAGCCGGAGCAACGGCGAAAACAGAGGGCTATCCACGCCGAACACCCCGACCGGCAATACCGTTGTCACCGGCGCTCCCTGGCGGATGAATTCCTGCGTTTTCAGATGCGCCAGATACTTGCTGTGGGTGTAGCGGGTGGCCTGCTGTTCCGCGAGTGGTGTTTCCTCGCTGACCGCCACATCACCGGTCGGTGCCCAAATACCGGCGCTGCTCACCACAATCACTCGCTGCACCCCATACTTCAGTGCTAGCCGCAGCATGTTTTCCGTGCCATCCACATTGACCCGGTAATACTGCGCATCGTTATGGTCGCCGTAGCTGACTTTGGCGGCAACGTGGAACAGCACATCGCATTCGGCAATGAACGGTTCAATGGTTTCCGGTTTGGTGACATCGCCCCGCGCATACCTGATGCTATTGCCGTAAGTGCCTGAATCTGTGTGTGTGTGTGTGTGTGTGTGGAGAGTCGCTTCGCTCCATAAACACAAATCTGTTGCCAGGAGCTGCATAGCGGGCGACCAGCTCCCGGCAAAGAGCCTGCCCCACAAATCCGGCGGAACCGGTAACGAGAAATCTCATGTCGTGATAACCTCCCAGTTTCGTGACAATGCCAGCGGATGCAGCTTGCGGCATGGATTGACCGCTACCGCTTGTGATGCCAGTTCCAGCAGCGGCAGGTCGGAGATGTGATCCGCATAGGCAACGCTGTTGTCGAGTGACAAACCGGCGCTGGCGGCATACTCCCGTACCAGGCGCACCTTGGCAGCGCCATAGACAATTGAACCATCTATCCGGCCGGTACAAAAACCATCAACCGTTTCAAGCCGTGTGTCGATACAGCCGTCAAAACCGAGATACCGGGCAATTGCCCCGGCCAGCGGCTCAATGGAATTGGATACCAACAGCAGATACCGTCCGGCGTTTCGCTCCGTCTCAATCCGCTTGGTCATGGTTGGGCAGAGATGTGGCAGGATTAAATCCCTTAAACACTCTTCAGCTTCCTGCGTCAGTCGCTCTAAAGACCAGCCGGATGCGCAGCGGTAAGCATATTCCATGGCCCTGCGTGGTTCGCTGACAACCCCGGCCTTGTATAGTCCAAACCAGAGCAATAGCTTCCAGCGGGTAGCAGCACCGATGTAGCCCCGCTCGCGGCACTGTTCCAGAAAACAGCGCTGGGTCTGGCAGCGCACCAGGGTGCCGTCCAGATCGAATATAGCCAGAGTCCGCGTCATTGCCTGCCCCGAAAGAGCGTGGCAAACCATTCGCATAAGTTCACCCGGAGCATATCCCGCAAAAAGGGGCACAAACAATACCAGCAGACCAACAGCACAAGCGCCGACAATGACAGGATGATGAAGCAGATCATGGTATCCTCCCAAACAAAGCATGACCGACAACGCGATAAGATTCATGGCCGCTTTTCTCCGGTAATGAAAGCCAGAGTATCGGCAATGGTTGGCGGGCAACCGTCAAGGTGCTCATGGTCGTGAGCCTGCGCAAATTGCCGCGTGCATGCGCCGATGCAGAGGGTTTTGCCCCCCCCCCCCGCTCGTTGCGTAAAAAGCCGGGAGTTGCCTGATCCGCCCGCCCGAACACGATGTTTAACGGTTGGCCGAGATATGCCCGCAGCACGAAGCGCCATTGTTTGAGCGGCTGTCGTTTGATAGTGCGCCCCG
>DUZX01000054.1 GCA_013349325.1 Desulfuromonadales bacterium | reverse complement strand
TTCGATGGTGATGCTATCGACGCCGGGTGCGCCTTTATTGGCCCGTACTCGTTTCCACGCTTGCTCCATGTTCGCACTGGATAATATCCGCTCCAGCAGGTGTTGCACCGGGGCTGGCTGGTCAATGACGCGCTCCATGGGCATTCCCCCGGTCGGGTTCTCTATGTCATGAAAGCTCATTGGGGCTCCTCCCCTGTTCTTCGTTCGGCCCTTCGGCGGGGTAAGTCTTCCGGGCTAACCCGGCTTGTTTCCAGCCGTCCAATCGCAAGGGGACGGCGTCCGCACCTACTATGGCTTTTGCTGACTTCTGCCCCATCACGGCAACCGTTACCAGTGGCCGCGCCATCATAGATACTAATGGCATGTGAGACAGATCTCCCCGGATAAGAACGTGAACTGTCGCTACACAACCGCAGCATTTACCGTTTCTCCTGAATCCGTGGGACTTCGTCATGTTGTGCTGACTTGCCCGGATGACGGCCTTGTATGCCGTTTCTGTTCGTCGGCTCATAGCTTTGCACTCGGGCTTCCTCCAGACCTCTCCTCGCGGAGACGCCCTTGCCTTCGGCTAGTACTTGTTTTACCCTGTCATCGCGACAGTGACTGGATTATCGTACAGGGGACTTGCACCCCATAAGTTCACGCCCATGACGGGCGTACACAATCGGCGGCAGACGGTCGGCGCAAAAGACCGCGCCGCCGCTGCGCCTCAGCCCCGTTGATCAGAAGGAGTAACCGGCCCATTCCGCTGCAGCAAGTATTTCAGGAGCCCGAATGTGCCCATCGTTATCGGTGTTAATCAGTTGCAGGGTGCGCTGATCGAACTCAACTCCTTTGACAGGGCAGCTGAGGGCTGACCAGAGCTTATTGTCCCGTATAGAGAGCGCTAGCAGGTCTTCTCCCGTTTCCAGCAACACCTGGTCGAAGCCACCGGCCCGAAAAAATTTCCACTGATGATGCCCAGAAGTTTCATACTCTTCCATTGCCGGCTCCTTCTGCTCAATAATGCCATATGCAAAAAAGCCGGGAGTATTCCCGGCCATTTTGATTACGCGTCGCTGTGGTGCTGGTTAACAGAGTTACGATTGACGTGAAATTTCTTCGAGATTGCTGGCAATCACGGTGGCGGTGGCCGCCTGCTCTTCTGATGCGGTTGCTATCTGTGCAATGACATTTTTTATCTCTTCTATCGAAAGTACGATGGAGTTCAAGGATTCTTCCGCTTTGTGTGAAAGTGCTTCCCCTTTTTCCGCTTCGCTTTTGCCCCGCTCAATCGATTCAACCGCCATCTGGGTGCCGTTCTGAATTTCCATGACCATGACGCTGATCTGCTTTGTTGAAGCGGTGGTTCGCTCGGCGAGTCGCCTGACTTCATCAGCTACCACGGCGAAACCCCGCCCCATTTCACCTGCTCTGGCAGCCTCAATAGCAGCGTTAAGAGCCAGCAAATTAGTCTGGTCGGCAATTTCATTGATAACATTAACGAATTCTCCGATTTTTTCAGAAGTACTGCCGAGTTTGCCAACAATTTCTGCCGATGAACGTACGACTTCGGCAACTTTCTGCATTTCTCGTACAGCCTGGTTGACAACTTTCTGCCCTTCATGGGCATTCTCGGCTACCTGAGCTGCTGAATCAGAGGCATTGCTGGTATTGCCGGCAACCTCATTGACAGTCATGCTCATCTCTTCCATGGCGGTAGCAATCTGGTGAATCCGCTCTTCCAGATAATTCTTGCGCTCGATCTGTTGATACTGCTGCTCCTTGACAAGTTTCTCTGCGGTGATGTCACTCCAGCAGGCCATATAGCAGAGCAGTTTGCTGCTGTCGCTGCTGTCCCAGATTGGATAGGCGGTTGTCCTGAGGGTAATGGAGCCGATGGGTATTTCGGCGGTGTGCGGCAGGTCGGCACGGGGATTGGCAAATATTCTTCTGATGCGTGCCGGGTCTTTGTGATACTGGTGAATCGAATTGCTGAACGCGTTACTGACATCAGCGCCGCGCAACCCGCTGTTCAGTTCAGAACGATGCTCCTGGAGGAGCTCCTTTGTCTTGCGGTTCATATAGAAAATCTTGTTGTCGTTAGTCGCATCACACAACATGACAATGTTATCAATATTGTCAAGCATCTGCATGAGTTTATGGATTTCAGATTTTTTTTCGGCCAGTTCATGTTTGTTATCAATGCCAAAGAATCCCATTAGTAGCTCCTCAACAATGTAATGTGTAAGCGTTTAAAAGAATAACAGAGTTTTTCCAAATATCAAGGTAAACATTTGGGGTCAGGCTTGACAATAGGATATTTATCACTATAATTTCCCCATGGCACGTAAGCAACGCTGGCAATAAGGTAATACACACCAAGGTGGCGCCTCCACCAGCCGAAGAAGGTTTTTATGCTCCTGCGAAGTTTATAAACTTCGGCAATTTCTTCTGCTGTCAGGTCATGTCGGTTGGTAGCTATGCAGAAATCTTTGCCGTCTACATGATAGTTGACAAGACGCAGTTCTTTCTCTGCCAGGTTTACTCCTTTGGTGCCAAGCAGAACAACTTTGCCTGTCATAAAAGACTATGCTACCAGTTTTGACGTCATTCTCGCTGATAACGGTTGTGCGGTATTCACTTTGATCCGGCAGGCAAATTGTTTTTCAGCGGTCTGTCACTGATCAAAGTGTGCGTGACTCTGGTAGCCACGATCCATGACGGAGGTTTCGCCTTTTTCAATGATCTTTTCAACAAAGGGACGTTCACCTTCTTTGCCATCGGTCAGGTATATCTTGCGTGGTATGCCACGGTTGATATCAAATTCTATATGAGCCTTGGCCTTTTTGGCTCCACCGCGATGGTCGCTCATACCATTGACAGGACTGAGTCAATCAAAGAACGGTCTATTGAGACGACCCTGTTTATGTCAAGCGCCTTTGAAAAACTACCGGTAGTTATCAAGGTCACAAATGTAAGCAGATAATTCGATCTCATGACAACTCCTCAGCTTAGCGTGCTATACGCAAAACGCATGGCAACATGATTATATTTCGTTTTCTACATGTCGAGAAAAAGTCACTCACCATTTTGGTTATGTCAGTTGTTGATGTAACTGCCTGATTTCTCAATTTCTCAATTTCTCAGTTGCTCTGTGGTTCATGAACTGCCGTTTTTGAAATGATATTCCAAGTCAGTGCTGGTCGAATAGTTGATTGAAATGATAAAACGATTCTGCCGTAACAGTTACGAACAAAACAGCTTCAATTTTATTTAATTCAGTTGCTGTGAGCAGTACGGGCTGCATGCTTGCCCATGGCCGGATTGCACGCGGATTTTTCAGCCAGTCGGCCAGATTTTGTACAGTCCAGGCAGTGTTGTTTTTGAATGTTTTGGGATAATAGACGGACAACAGCCCGGACAGATTGGGGCCGATATCACCGGTTCCAACAGATCCGAGTCGTTCACTCAGCATGCGGTGGCAATGGCCGCATTTTGACGAAAAAATATCGATGTTTTTCTTGGTAGAGGTCGCGAAATGTATTTTTACGGGGACGCTGACATCGGTTGTACGTCCCTGTGATCCGTAATAAATAGCGTTGAGCAGAGTTGTTATCTGTTCTTCACCCAGTTTGAAATCCGGCATGTTTGCCACTGGCTGACGCAGTGCTTGTAACAGTTCTGCTGCTGATTTCCAAGACACCGCCGCATCAAGGCTTACCGCAAGACGGTTGCCGCGTTTGGCACTGACGTGACAACGCCGGCAGGCAAACTGTTCTAACAACCGTTCATTTGCTCCATTACGAACAGTATCACCAAGAGTAAAACGGACATACTTTCCGGCACGCAATCCGGCGTGTGCTATGTTTTTTCGCTCTGACGCCGGATTGCCGTGATGACAGTCATCGCAGTTGCCACGCTCACGGTAATGTACCTGATGGCACGAAACACAGTACTGACGATGATTTTCTGCCCCTGCCGGGATCGTTACCGTAAGCAGGGCGATTATGACAAGGTAAAAGACCAGTTTGCCCCCCTGAAAAACAGTGCCACGATGGTCAGCAGCACGATGATAAGTACCAGAATGATAGTACTTGCAGACAGCACCCGCTGTGAGCGGGGAAACCAGCGGGCCTGGTAACCATGCGCCGTACCGGGCAGCCAGGGAAGCAGCAGGAACAGGCACGCAGCCAGAATAACCGGGTAGATCATCAGGCGTGACCAGCTGACCAACTCCTGGATCCAGAGCAGGAACCAGGCCGATTTGGCCGGATTGGGCGTAACGGCAGGGTTGGCCTGTTCCTGAAGCGGAGCCGGAAGCAACGCGGCCAGGATCAGCAGAGCCAGCAGCAATACATACATCGCGCGGCTGATACGTCTGAAAAAATGCGGGGAGCTTTTCACAAATCCCTGTTTCATAGGTATGGTAGTACTCCCTTGTTCTTTCTGACACGGTAGAAATGCAAAAAGGACAATTGCAGGACCCCCATCGGTATGATCATAATATGCAGGGCATAAAAGCGAAGCAGTGAGAGCCCCTGCCCGACTCCGTCCGGTACCAGCAGAGAGCGTAGATACGTTCCGAATGGTAGAGTTGCCAGCAGTTCCACGCCGGTTTGCGTCGCCCAGAACGCCAGCTGATCAAAGGGGAGCAGGTACCCGGTATAGGCCCCGAACAGCGTCAAAAAAAGCAGCAGACAGCCGATCACCCAATTCATTTGACGTGGTTTTTGATACGTTCCGGTCAGGATCACGCGCAGGGTGTGCAGCAGTATCAACACCAGCAGCGTATGCGATGTCAGTCGGTGCAGGCTGCGCAGATATTTCCCGCCCCAGACAGAGGATTCCAGGAACAGTACCGAAGAAAAAGCCCGCTCCGGTGTCGGTTGGTAATAGATCATCAAGAGCATGCCGCTGGTGATCATGATCAGGAAGGCGGTAAAGGCCAGTCCACCCAGACAGAACGTATAACTGAAGCGCAGGTTTCGCTCAAGTACGACGCGTGGAAAGAGATGTTTGAGGAATTCAGATATCATGGAGGCAACCAATCGGCAAAATTTTCTTACCCGAGCACATCAATGCGCTCACCATGTTCTTCAACCGGCAACTGTATCAACGCCCGGTCAGCGGGACCTTTCAGTACCTTTCCCTGACGGTCGAACAAGCTCCCGTGACAGGGACAGGCGAGTCCGTTTTCCGTAACAGTCACCGTGCACCCCAGATGCGTGCAGATCAGGCTGAGTGCGTAGAAACCGGTGTCTTTCCGCAGCAAAATAATCCGCTCACTTCGAAACAGGAGTGCGCCACCGAGTGGCACATCAGCGGCGGCTGCGCTTGCAAGAACGCGGCGATTTCCGGCTGAACGCGGCATGAGATAGCGCACCAGCAGTCCACCTGAGGCGAGCAGCAAGGTCAGGGACGTAAGGAATGATCGTCGCGATTGAGGAGTTTTTTCCATTTTTTTACGTACGCCTTTGTATATGCCGGGCTCTTGTTGCTGATCTGCTGGTACCGACTGGCGCTCATAAAACTGCCGTTGACCACCCGTTGCCCTTTTTGCCGCCAGAATGAATCGAGCGTCATCCCGTCTTTTTGCAGGTTATAGATCCGCCTGGATTCCGGCTCCAGCAGGAAGCGGGCCGGATTGTCGTGGCATCCCTCGCAGGTAACGCTTCCTCGCTGAATTGTGTGCGGAAACCAGGCTCGCCATTCTGCTGCCAGCAGGCTGTTTTCCGGGCCGTTATCACGAGCGGCTGCAATATCGGTATAGTAGGAGATAAACAACGGCCTGATCGGACTGACCCTGCCTCTGGCGTTAATCCCCAGTGGCGGCGCGTCCTGCTTTCTCAGGTAGGCGCTGCGCAGATACTCGGTGCTTGACGTCGGTTTCAGATCAAAATCTACTTTCATACGCAGATCTCGAAAGCGGAGGAAGAAGGTGCCGTATTCCTGTGCTCCCCAGGCGGAGTGGCAGGCGTAGCATTCCAGTTTTTCAAGATGAGCTGGAATGGAGTGTTCTATCACATTTGAGGAAATTCTGTGGCAGTTGCGGCAGACGTGAGACGATTTTTTCCCCTCAACAAGACTCTGCATGGAGTGGCAGGCAGAGCATATCATTCCGGCAGTATAGTGAACATCGGGAAGCATCTTGAGAAACGTCTCTCCCTCCACTGCGATCCCCCGTTGATAACGCATGTTGTTCTCACGCGGTGCACGTCCGGAGTAGTCCCCGCCGGTATAGTATCCCTTGTGACATTTCTGACAGGCGGCCACATTCGGTTTTGAGATGACCGGGCCGGTTCCATGGCAATCGCGGCAGCTTTTGAGGTGACAGGATGTGCAGTTTTTATCCCAGAAGCCGGAATCAACCCTGGCATAACTGCGCTCAACAAAGCTCTTTTCCCCGCTGCGCCTTGACATTGCGCGTTCGAAAATCAGCTCCTTACCCGGGTGGCAGACGACGCACCCGGTTACCTGATCACGCGCAGTGGTTTGTCCATGACATGACGAGCAGACCGGACCGCCATGCAGTTGAGTCGCCAGGGAGTTATTTGTCAGAAAGAAGCTGACGATGACGAGCATCAGAAAGCGCACGCTGATTAACTCCTTTACGATAGATCGGGTCGGCAGCCCTGTTGTGACAGGGGAGGCAGAGATTGACCGCCAACGCCCGCTTCACTTCGACTCCGCTCAGTGGCCGGGAGTTCTCACGGGTGATAGCTGAATATGCGCGTACCGTTCCGTTGTTCATGGTCAGGAAACCGTCCAGCGGTTTCCTGGCGGACTGCTCGCAGATCAGGGTCCCTGTAATGCTGGTACCTTCGACGATATGCTGGCCGAAACCGAGGAACGCCGGATTGCCATGGCATTCAGCACATCCGATCGCCTTTCTGGTGCTGTTATGAGAATAAAACGGTGCAAAGCGCAGCTGCTGACTCCGCTTGAATCTGGTGATGTATTCGGATTTAGAGAGCGAACCATCCTTTTCAGCGACTGTAACGAAGGTCTGACAACCTGGAGTCACGGGTGAAATCCTTCCGCGCTGGTTGAGCGCCAGCGGGAAAGGGTAGAGTGTCCGGTAATCTTCGCTCTCACTGAATGCGCCCGGCGTTTCCTCCCCCTTGATAAAGTCCATGCCGTTTTTGCCCTTGTCATAGCGGGTGTGACAGCCATAGCATTGCACTACGGTATGCGAGTGGCAGCTGTAGCATTCCATGCGTTCATGTCCGGCGATGGTATGTTCCGGCGTAGCGGTAATGACCTTGCTCTTGTGCAGCTTACCGCTCCGTTTCCCCTGCAGCCAGATCGTGCCGTCCTGATAGAAGACGTTAGAATAGCTGCGCCCTTTCGCGGTCTGGATCATGCGCATTCCGGAGGTAGCCGATCGCTTGTAGGAACGGGATTCTCGCAGTGCTTCATCGTTCTCGCGGGTAATCTGCCGGTAACGGGGCAGATCGCGGCCGCTGCCGTGGCAGTCCTGGCAGGCGATTTCAGTTTGCAGGAACATGTTCCGATATTGGAAGCCATCCCCCATGATATCACGTGACGTATGACAATCGATGCACTCCATACCGGCAGCGAAATGTACATCCGGCGAAATATGCGTCAGATTGCGGGCGCCACTGGCCAGCTCCGGTCCCGGTTCACCCCGCCTGGTGGGTACCAGCCCGTTGTTGCCATCGTGCAGTCCCTGATATGAATAGGCGATGCGGCCACTGCGATTGTGGCAGCGGCTGCAGACCTGGGTATCGGGGAGTGCAGTCATGGCATGACTGGCGGAGTGTCCAGCTTTCCCGCGCAACTGTTTATCGTTTCCCTGATACGTCGCGGTATCATTCCAGGGGAAATGGCAAGCGGCGCAGCCTGATGCGTGAGCTGCCGAATAGGAATCACCGTTGACCGCGCCGATATGACAACGGGAGCAAAATTTTCGATACAGTTCACCGGAGAGATTGTCAAGTTGCGCTACCGGTTCTGTCTCAATATTTTTACCCTGCGGATCAAAGGCTTTACCGCCGCCGGTGGTGTAGTTTTTGTTATCGATTCCGTCCCAGGTCATCTGGATATTGCGGATCATACCCTGATTGGTCTGCATGATGGTCGACTTGACCCGCTCCAGTTGGTAGCGGTGACAGCGGCCGCAGCCTTCCTCCCAATCTTCAGGAGTGGATGGATTGGCCGGACCACGCAGCGCAGCGTGACTTGTGGCTTTGTCGCGAGCCTGCGGATCACCGCCGTGACAGACGACGCAATCAGTGTGCGATGACGAGGCCGGTTCGAGAGCGGAATGACAGCCGACGCATGCTGACCGGTTTCGATCGGTCAGCGTGCATGACATCGTCAGGACGGAAAACATGACTATGGTTAGCGCAGTTAACAGCACAGTGCTCCTGAACAAAGACCCCCGTACTTCAGTCACGGGGGCCTTCTTCACCTTTGCAATCATAGATGACAATAACTTACGGCGATACCTCCGAGGAATTAAAACCTTGGAGGTATGATTGGTGTCCGCTTGTTTGCAATGCACAAATTACAAACATCAGAAAACTACAACGGATTAACAGCCGGAAACTTCTTTTTTACCTTTGGCAGCCGGCTTGGCTTCAACAGTTTTGGCGCCTTTTGACTTTTTAGCATCTTTCGTCTTCTTGATATCCTTCTTCTCTCCTTTTTCACTCTTTTCAGTGGCTGTTTTTTCGGCGTTTTTTTCTTCAGCAACAGCTACCATCGAAAAGCTTAACGCAACCATAACCGCTACAACCATTGTCATAATCTTTTTCATGTACAATCTCCCTTTGTGTAATATTCCGGCGAACCGGTCCATAAAGATATTCGGTTTTTACCATATAACAGAAATATAGCAACCATCAGATTTACGTCAGATAGAACACCATCGGTTTCGTACCTAATTCTTCTTTATATTTCATCACATTCGATTTGTTAATCAGCTTGGTGATCAGCGCCTGCGGATCGTTGATATCGCCGAAAATTGTGGCGCTCCCCAGGCAGGTGGTCGAACATCTGGTCAGTTCACCTTTTTCGATGCGATGAATACAGAAATGACACTTGCGTGCATTGCCGATCGGCGAACGCCAGTGGCTGGTCCGTTTTGATGTTTTGCCGTATTCGCCCGAATTTTCGACTTCATAGGTTTTGGTGTGGAAGTCACCGGTGTAATAGTGCCCGACATCGGCAGAACGGGCCCCATAGGGGCAGGCTACCAGGCAGTAGCGACAGCCGATACACCGTTCATAATCGATAACGACAATGCCATCGTCCCGCTTGTAGGTTGCTGTTACCGGGCAGACCTGGGTGCAGCTGGGTGCATCGCACTGCATACAGGGACGCGGCAGAAAGCGCATACCGGTATTGGGGTATTCGCCCAACTCTTCTTCTTTTACCGGGCGATAGTGAATGTCGGGCGGCGTCAGATTTTCAGACATGCAGGCGGTCGTACAGGCATGGCAACCGATACATTTTTTAAGGTCGATTGCCATGGCCCACCGGCGCTGCTGGCGAGGTTTTTTAAGAGCTCGCTGTAGATCCGCCCGCATGATGTCAAGAATATCGGTATCTTCAGGTGATGGCATATCAGTGTCCCCCCTTGATGGTCTCAGCGATTTCGAAGAGCCCCATTTTTTCGCAAACTATGTAGATCAGTGCCACAGCCGAAAGAGAGAATACGACAACCAGCATTTCAAAAATTGACGGAAAATAGCTGATCCGTTCCGGCATGTCGTAGACTCGGAAGACCGGGACCCGGAAACCTTCGACGACCAGGTCGAGACGAGCCAGAAATTGTGTAATCAGCACCAGAACACTAGAGAAAATAAGTGCAGCAGACGTGCGCCGGTACATCAGGATCATGAAGGGCCCCACCAGGGCTCCCAGCATACCGAAAACGACATTCTGGAAGAAGGTCTCACGAAAAATCTCATAGCCGCTCTGATGACTGGAGAGGCCGACAATGATACGGCAGAAAGTGAGTACAAAGACGGAGGCCAGGCCGATTTTCTGCATCCTCATAAAAGGTTTCATGGCTGCCTGATTCCCGGTCCTGCGCGATTGCTGCGCCGCTACAATGGCACAGAGAGCATTGCCGGTCAGAAAACCACTAAACAGAAAATAGATCGGCAATAACGAACTATAATAGTATGGCATGGTTCCGACCGCGCCGAAGAGACTACCCAGGGAACAGTAGGTGATGACCGGTATCACAAATGAAGCGTACAACATCCCTTTGGAATGCCTGCGACGTTGAATGTGGATGTATTCAATAATCAGTATGGTGATATCGGCAGAGTACCAGACGCTCATCCAGAACATCGGGGAGGTCGGGTTGGGTGAGAGCAGAAACATGTACATGCGTTCAACATGGCCAAGCTCGGACGCCAGGGAGGCAAAACCGGCTATCGCCGTTATCAGACCAAGAAAGATGACGCGCGAGGCGAGTGACCTGTAATGGTGCGGGAAAAACATATTGCCGATAAAATTGGTGAAAATGCAGCCCCCGCTTACCAGTGCAAAAAAAACGTATGTCGAAATTTGTAATCCCCAGGGAACATAGCTGGAGGTGTTGATTGTATGGCCATGACCAAGCATGAAAATACAACCGACACCAACTCCGCCCACAAGGAGTCCTACGAGAGACAGGTATACTAAAACGCCCCCTTTACCTTGTTGAAACTCCTTCAGGTAGCCTGATATCTGCTCTTTTTTGGGTATCAAAACGCCATATATCTGCATGTCAGCCCCCCTTAACGATTTTGACGAAATTTCTGCGCATGGCCGTACCACCCATGATAGGGTCTATAGCCGCATCCGTCATCAGATCGTCATCGGCAATTCCCTGGCCGTTGGCGCGGGTCATCGCTTTGGAATGGACTCCAAAACCATGATTCATGTAGACCGCATCGCCACGCATGCGCTGCGTGAGTTTGACCAGGATCCGTCCGGGTGATCTGACACCGTCCTGATTCTCGAGCATGACATAGTCGCCGTTTTTAAGTCCCAGCTCTTTGCCTTTTTTTGTATTGATCCAGAGCGAATTTTCCTGCTGTAGATCGGTGAGCATGAAGTTGTTGGTAGTACGCGAGAAGGTGTGCAGCGGCGCACGCCCGAACAGGAGCCGGAAACTGCCGGCCTGAGGCTGTGGGTGTTTTGTGTATTTTGGTACCGGGTCGAACCCTTTCTCGGCCAGCTGTTTGGAGTACAGTTCGATCTTGCCGGATGGTGTGCCGAATTCCGGTTGGTTGTCGGCTGAAATGTAGGGCGGTTTACCGGGTGTCACAATCACGCCGCTCTTTTTTAACTGAGCGAAGTCGATACCTCCGGCCTCACAGCGCTTTGCCAGATACTCCTCGCCATCCTTCCAGGGGAAATAAGTGGACAGACCCAGTTTATTGCCCAATTCCTTGGCCATCCACCAGGAGGGCTTGCTTTCAAAGAGTGGCTCGACGGTCGGCTGCCGGAGAGCAATTTCGCCCTGACCCTTGAATTTTCCACTGCTGATTTCATCATACCGTTCCATGTAGGTGCATTCCGGCAGCACAATATCGGCATACTTGATGAAATCGACCGGCATGGTATCGATTGCAACCAGCAGATCAAGTTTTTCAATCGCTTTAATCGTTTCCACTTTATCCGGCATGGTTTTCATCAGATTGGAGCCGTACACAAACCATCCTTTGATCGGGTGCGGCTGACCGGTGATGGTGGCCTGCTTTATAGAGGTGGTCGTCTGCAGAAGGGCGAACGGATAGGCATCATCCAGTTTCGGGCCACCTTCAGCGTGCGTCGGATAAGCCGGTAACCCCGGATATTCGGGAACCTTGCCGCCTGAAGGGAAGAAGTAGCCACCTTCGCGTCCCCAAGTGCCGAGCAGCGCATTCAGGATTGCAATGGCACGACTGCGCTGGGTATCGTCACCGTACCAGACAGCATAGCGACCTGCGCCGATACAGACGTTGGGAGAGTTTCCACCCATTTCACGGGCAACCTCGACAATAACATCGCTGGCGATTGAGGTCTCGTTTTCGGCCCATTGCGGCGTATATTCCTGAACGGCTGCGCGTAATTCATCGAAACCGACGGCATATTTTTCGACATACTCCTTATCGTACCAACCTTCTTCAATGATAATTCTGATCCAGGCCAGCAGCAGCGCCAAGTCGGTAGCCGGTTTAATGGCGAGCCAACGCTCCGCCTTGGAGGCGATATTGGAGAGGCGTGGATCTACAACAGTCAATTTGGCCCCGCTTGAAAAGCCTTTGATTATATCCTGCACCTGGCTGTTATGGGCATTTTCTCCCAGATGCGATCCAAGCAGTACAATATATTTGCTCTTGCTGAAATCATAATATTCCGGAGAGCCGACATCAGCACCAAACGTCAGCACAAAGCCGATATCACGAGGTCCGCGACATTGAGCGAACGATGGTGCCGCAAATGTTGAGACACCATACGCGTGCAGCAGGTGTTTCCAGAAGGCTGCTCCGGTACCGTGGTAGATAAGCGCCAAGGCTTCCGGACCGTACGAATCTTTAATGGCCTTCATTTTATTGGCAATCAGTCCGAATGCTTCATCCCAGCTGGCCCTTTTCCAGACCGGTGCGCCACGTGTTCCGGTGTTGATCAGTGGAAATTTAAGGCGGTCGGGATCATACAGTGCCCCCAGAGCGGCATTACCACGTCCGCAAAGACGGCCACGACCCCTGAGACTTAAGGGATTTCCATCGATCTTGATGACCTTGCCGTTTTCTACTTTGGCTATCAGACCGCAATTCCAGAAACAGAGCTCACAGAATGTGGGAATCAGTTGCATATCCTTTTGGCCGGCTTCTTCGGCCCAAGAGAGAAATTTCTTTGGGACGGTCGTAGCTGCGGTGATCCCTGCCGAAGCTGCACCAGCCGCCTTTAAAAAGGTTCTGCGTGAAAATTTTATGGTCACAATCGCTACCTCCTGCGTTGTTATTTATTCGCTTCTCTGTTGTTCCAATCGTAGATGTCTTTATAGTTTAAATTCCGTTTATATGAATTTATGTATTTATAGGTAAAAATAAAAATTGTACTGCAGGAACCGGTTCACCTCCAAGTGAGAGCAGAGATGAACCGGTGAGACATGTGTCACTCTTTTGTTATGGAATAGCCACCGTCTTTATCGAATTTTACTTTTGCATTGATGAATTTGACATTTGTATACCCGAGATCTTTAAGCATGTTATAGGCTACTTCAGCTATTACGCCGGTATTACAGTAAAATACGATTAGTTTGTCTTTAGGAATCTCGGACAGACGCTCCTTAATCTCTTCAGCCGGTACCAGTTTTGCGGTCTTGAGCATGCCAGCTTTGGCTTCAGAGGCGGTGCGCGGGTCGATTATCATTACGTTAGGCGGAAGTTCCGCCGCGTACTTTTTGAATTCGTCCAGACTGATTTCACCCGCCCGTGGTTTAGGGGTGTAGGTAGCCTTTGCCGCAAGTTTGCCGCTGGCAACATCATATCTGGCTGTCTGCCAGGCTTCGAAACCACCAGCTAGAACAGTGACCCTTTTGAATCCGGCCTTAACAAGTGCCGCTGCAACAGATGATGCTTCCTTACCACGGTAAATTTGTTCTCCATGTGATCAGTCATTCATGACAGGAATTTTGAGTCATTTTCAAGTAATCAAAGACCATTCGTACGTTTCTCATGAGTTGTCTCATTTTTTGTGCGACACTTACC
>DUZX01000053.1 GCA_013349325.1 Desulfuromonadales bacterium | reverse complement strand
CGAGCGCGACTTTTGCCTTATGCTGACTGGTGAAACTTTTACGATTCTTTTCGCTCATTGCCTGCTCCTTTTGATCGCAGGCTACCATCTTAAACTATTGTCCGAAATATGGGGTCCACTATACGCCCGCCGAATAAAATCAATCTTTTCTTCAGTCGAAAGCACCGTTTCGACAAGCATACTCCTTTTAGTGCGAAGGCACTCTTCACGAAGTTCTGCGGCTCGATTTGCCGCCCTGATAATCGCTTTCGGTGAATTCCAGTCACCAAATTCATTTTGTGCAATATCATCTGGATTGATGAATAAACAATCATCAGACCAATAGTGCCCCAAAAGTAATTTGGTAAAAGTCGTTTTGCCGGATCCGTTGGGACCAGCTATGATCAATAGTTTAGGCTTTTCCATGAATGAGACGAGCAACATTTTCGTTTACATGGCTCAATTCCTTATTCAACATTGCTTTAACCATAATTTTTACAGACGAAGCCTTTTTGCGTACAACTTTTCTAAATTCAATAGCGATTTTAGAAAAATCTTTCTCTGTCTCATCCATGATTTTACTTTTTTCTTTACCGATAGTCATAGAGAACTCCTTTTGCTTGATCTCACCCATTTGAGTCGCTTAAAAGCAAACACATTTCACTCGAAGTCGAAGAACTATATCACATCCGCAAAGCTGCGCTCCATGTTTCTGAAGTAGTACAGCCCGCCGATAAACATCAGCAGCGTCAACGAAGCCGAAAGAACCAGTCCCGGCCAGTAAACCGGAAATGCATCGCCCAGAATTGCCCAGCGAAAACCGTCAATGACGCCGACCATCGGATTCAGGAAATACAGTAAGCGCCACTTTTCCGGAACGATAGCGCTGGAGAATCCGACCGGCGATATGTAAAGACCGAACTGCACTAGAAACGGCACGACATGGCGGAAATCACGGTACTGGACATTTAAGGCGGAAAGCCACAGACCGGCTCCGAATGAAGCAAAAAAGGCAAGTACCAGAAAGAACGGCAGCAGGAGCATTCTGATTTCCGGAACGAAATGGTACCAGACCATGATCCCGAACAGGATAATCAGCGAGATGAAAAAGTCAACCAGCCCGACAATAACCGCTCCGGCCGGTACAATCAGACGCGGGAAATAGACTTTGGTCAGCAGATTGGCGTTATCGATCAATGAATTGCTACTCTCACTAAGCGAATTGGCGAAAAACTGCCACGGCAACATGGCTGCAAAGACCATGACCGGATAAGGAACGCCGTTTGAGGGCAGCCTTGCCAGCTTGCCGAAAACAATTGTGAACACCAGCATGGTGGCAAGCGGGCGCAGAACGCTCCATGCAATACCTATGGCGGTCTGCTTGTAGCGCACCAGAATATCGCGCCAGGCCAGAAAGAAAAACAGCTCTCGGTAGCGCCAGATATCTTTCCAGTAATGCAGCGCCCCCATGCCGGGCTTTATGATGAGTTCAGGTCGATCGTCCATATCAGGAATACTGAAAGCCCTCTTTTTTGAACAGTGATACAACAACTCCGGCCAGAAATCCAATCCCGAATCGCCCCATCTCGCGGTATTTTTTGACCGGAAGCAGATACAGCGGCGCATGACGGGAACAATTGAGAACAACCAGCAGCCAAAGGACCAGCGGATAGCGACGTCTCAGCAACGAAAACGAATACCCGACCGCCATCGGCTTGCGGAAATTCGGTACCAGTAACGGCGGATGAAAATAATTCAGTTCCGGAACTGTACAGCTTACTTTGCCTGCAATAGTAAACCGGATCACAAATTCGACATCCTCCTGCCCGATAAACGTGCTGAAAAAGCCGCCCAGCTCTGCCAGCACCATCCGGCGATAGGCCGTGCAGCGGCTGGTCATAAAATAGGGATCGTGGAAATCATAGCGACCGGCTATCAGCGAAAATGAAGCCTGCCCATGCGGGATCAGCGCATCCGCCTCGGGATGCGACACAAAAGCAGCCACCAGTGATGAAAGAAAATCCACCTGTAGCAGCACGGTATCGTCATCCAGAAAGAGAATATACTCCCCGCGTGAATGAGCCAGCCCAAAATTGCGTGAATAGCCCATCTGACCGAAGTTCTGATCCAGCGGCAGATAGCGAATCGGCAGTGTTTCCGCAAATCGCTCTGCCGCTAGCCGCCCCGCTTCAGTCCCGCCCCGATCTTCAACCAGAACTATCTCAAATTGATCCCGAGGAAAATTCTGCTCCAACAAGGAAAACAGAATTCCCTCCAGCAGATTGATCCGACCATAGAAGTTGATGATACACGAAAGCGTGTGCCCCGCTGAAGCAGCAGGAACCGTGCAATCACCGCGCAGATCAAACGGGAAACTGCGGTTGAGCGCCTGCAGAACCCGCTTACGCATTGCGACTCACCAGTAACCTAGCCGCCATAGATCCCCCACCCCACCATGCAGACCCAGAGCAGGCCGACAACCAACAGTGGCAGATCCATAACCAGCGATTCGGTCGGGTCACCGCTCTTGCCGGAGCGGATCCTGAATATATAACGAAACAGGCCGAAACAGCAGAGTGGAACTGAGTAGTACAGCAGTTGGGAGTCACGGGTCAGGGCATACATGCTGTACGTTATCAGCACCGCGCAACCGGTCATATACATGATCCCTTCCAGAAAGCCGCGTGGATAGGCGCGCAGGACCCTGCGGTGCTCTATAGCTGAATGCCCCAAACGCTGCTTTTCGCTGAGCCGTTTGCCGGCACTCAGAAAGAGCGACAGCAGAAAAACGCTCAGAAACAGCCAACCGGATATCGCCACCTTAAAAGCAGCTCCGCCGGCCTGCAGACGCAGCATGAAACCGGCCGAGATACAGAACAGATCAACCAGCGCCATCTCTTTCAGCTTGGCGCTGTAGGCCAGTGAAACCAGGCCATAGGCCGTCAGCAGCCCCAGAAAGGTGAGCGAAATCTTGTCGGCAATCAGCAGACTGCCGATCAGCAGCAGGGCGGAAAACGCAAGAGCAGCAGCAACGGAAATGCGCCCCGAGGCGATCGGACGGTTGCATTTGTCCGGATGATGGAGATCGTTATCACGGTCGAGGACATCATTCAGAATGTAGGTAGCGCTTGAAACGAGGCAGAATGAGATAAAAGGAAGCAGTATCTGCAGATTGGGGACCAGGGCATGCAGGGTACCACCTAAAAACGGTGGAAAGTACAGCATCAGATTTTTGAGCCACTGGCGAACCCGCAGGAGTGCGATACATTGAAGCAGTATCGGCACTCAGGACTCCTGGCCGCTGCGCACCAGCGAAAGAAAGAAATCCTCCAGATCCCTGCGTTTGGTCTCGACCAGCACGACCGTACTGCCGGAGGCATTTACGTCACCCATAAACGAATTGAAAGCTGCGCACGGAACATAATATTCAGAGACCACCCCGCTCCAACGAACCGCAGAAATGCCGGCAAATGGCCTGGATTCCGGCTCTGTCAGCTGTAGATGAACCAGATACCCCTCGACGCCGCTGCGCAGGATATTCTCAACCCGGTCAAGAGCAACCAGACTCCCCTTGACGATCACCCCGACCCGGTCGCAGACCTTCTCGACATCATCAGTGATATGGGTGCTGAAAAAGACACATTTACCGCGCGACTTCAGATCGAGAATAATATCTTTTACCAGCGCTCTGCCGATCGGATCAAGACCGCTCATCGGTTCATCCAGGATATAGACATCCGGATCATGCACCAGCGTCTGCGCCAGTCCGACCCGCTGCACCATCCCCTTACTGTAGCCGCGCATCGGACGTTTACGGGCCTCCCACAGATCCAGGCGTTTCAGCACCTCTTCGGAACGTTTTGCCAGAAGATTCCCGTCCATTTTGAAGAGCGAGCCGACAAAGGCAATATACTCTTCGGCACTCAAATAGTCGTAGAAGGCCGGATTTTCCGGCAGGTAACCGACATGACGCCGTGATTCAGCCTGAGCGGCGTCAATGCCCATGATACGGGCTGTACCGGAAGTCGGACGCAACAGCCCCATCACCAGTTTAATGGTCGTACTTTTACCGGCGCCATTCGGCCCCAGAAAGCCGAACACTTCACCGGCTTCGACAGTAAGATCGATCCCTTTCAGTGCATCAACCTTCGTCATACGCTTGCCGCTGAACTGCTTGCAGAGACTTTTAATTTCGATGGCGTTCATGCGTTACAACCCCAGCACTATTGTTGAACCATTCGTATGTGTAGTTTCGTTGCCACATCTGACAGGCGACGATCAAGAGTGGCCAGGACTCCGTTGTAACGACGTGCCAGAACCAGATACAGAGCATCATACACCGGGTGCCTCTGATCGATGGAAACTGCAAACGCCTCTCTGTACAAGACCACAGCCGGTTCAAACGTATCCACCAGTCCAACAGCGCGTTCGAGTACACATTCTCCCTGCAACGGATCCAATACACCCGCTTTCACATATTTCCAGATTGCATTTGAAACCTCAGACACAAACAGATCCGGCGCAACCACCATGTCGGATGAATCAATAATCGGTTGGAATCTTGTCGCTTCAGGAAGGTTCATCGCAAGTGAAATGGCGGCGCTTGCATCAAGTACCGTAATCATCGATCGCGATCCTCCCGGACAAGGAGCGTGGGATTAACAGGAGATACTGCATTCAGTTTGACAGGATCAGAAATAATCCGGGCCAGCAACTTTTGACGGCGTGACTTGGGATCAAGCTCCAGCGTAAGACCACGGGCAAGCGTCGCTACCGCCTGCTGTGCAAGAGATCGATGCTGTATCTCAGCCTCATGGCAGAGCTGATAATATATGTTCTCCGGCAATTCTCGAACCTGCAATGATGGCATACTACACCTCCATGGCAAAATTACTGCACTTTTCATACAAATGCAAGCGTCGATTGAATTTCTAGCTGCAATAAAATCAATTATCTACAGGTATTTTAAGGTCAGGGAAGCCCCACTGATGGCATCACCATTAATGTCCTTGAATGTGCTGGAACTTATGGAGAAGGCGCTAATATCCGGAACTGTGGCACCCGGCGTCAGATCAGCATTCAGAGTCAGAATGCCTCCCGCCGTTAGGGACTTGACGTTGATAAAGCCAATCGTTACCTCATTGGTAGCGGAGTTATATTTACCCACAATCAGACCAGATGCGGCGTCTGACTGCACAAGTACCCTGCTTGTTTGTTCGATGGCGCCGTTTGTATCCGAGCGCAGCACGACATCTTTCGGCAGCACGAGAGTGGCTTGAATTGCCGCAGCGCTTCCGGCGAGGACAATAGACACTTTCAAGGGCTTGACACCAACAGATTGCAGTGCAGAACCAACCAGCGTGGTCACTCCGGTTTTATTCTCAGGATTCACGATAAAACTGTTAGCTGCCGTTGTAATCGCTGTAGCCGTCCCCGAGCTCATGCCGGCTGAACTGATGCCGGCATTCAGGTTGTTCAGGGTAGTAGCCAGAGACTGGCCGCCTACCATCATTTGCGAAACAGCTGCCAGTGCCAAGGCATAATCTTTTTGGGATTGTGTACTCGCCTGGAATGCAGCAGTTGTTGGCGCAACCGGTGTAACAGCAAGAATATCAACCTTAAAAACATCTGATATGCGGGCATTAATTGCATTTACATCGGCTACAGTCAAGCTCCCTGCCTGCTGCACGGCCTGCTTAGCTTGAAGCACCGCCAGCTCCGTCAAGGGGGTGACGGGGACGGTAACAGAACCGGCAGCATTTCCCAGGATAGCTCTCAGCGGTGCCGTAGCGGGAACTTCCACACTTGAACTGCCTGTGGCTTCGTCTGTATACCTACCGTAGGCTTCAACCAGTACCGGACCGTTATAGGTACCTATAGATATACGGTAGGCACCGTTTTCGTCCGTCGTGCCGGTGCCTAATTGGGTACCTTTGTCACCATTCGGCTTCAAAGCAAATACGGTCACCGTACCTTTGTTCAGAAGCCCCTTGGCGGCTACCCCGCTAATAACCGTTTCTGTTGATCCACCGCCGCCACCACCGCCACCACAGGCGGCCAACAGAAAGATGGATATGATGGACACAACGCGCTGTAGTCTGTTCATGGAAATCCTCCGGTTTAGCTTTTTGAATAGCACCTTTTTCGTGTACTGCTTCTGACTTTGAAAAAGGCCAACATACACTAAACCGGGCTGTCGGGGGAATAGAAAATACTAAAAAACAAACCACACCGTTAATTTCTGATTTTTTTAGTGACCGTCTGCTACGGCGAGCCAATTTCAGAGATAGATTAACGGTAGGTCGCCAACATCAAAACACAAAATATTGTCCACACCCGCCCCCTTGACACCATATCTTGTAATAAGGCATAATCCGGCCTCATTGATCCGCCCGGAGGCCCACTGCATGGAAACACCCGCAATATCTGAAATCAGCACCTCATCCCCCTTTGTCCATCTCCACCTTCACTCCCAATATTCGCTGCTCGACGGCGCTATCCGCTTTGATGATCTGATCGCCAAAGCCAAGGAGCATAATGCTCCGGCGGTTGCAATTACCGATCACGGCAACATGTTCGGGGCGGCAGAATTTTATCTTAAATGCAAGAAAGCCGGCGTTAAACCGATCATTGGCTGCGAGCTGTACCTGGCACCGGAATCCCGCTTTTCACGGGATGCCAAAGGAATTTCCGAGGCGGCCTATCATCTGATCCTGCTCTGCGAAAATATGGAGGGTTACAAAAACCTGTCGTATCTGACATCAGCCGGTTACAAGGAAGGCTTCTACTACCGCCCGCGAATTGACCGGGAACTGCTTTCCGGTCGATCAGATGGACTGATCGCCATGTCGGCCTGCCTGAAGGGTGAGGTAGCCATGCAGTGCGGTCGCGGCCGCATGGAAGATGCCGTGGCTACGGCTAAATGGTACAGCGAGCTTTTTCCGGATCGCTACTACATCGAACTGCAGGAAAACACCATCCCGGAGCAGGATGTCGTCAACAAGCGCTTGCTGGAAGTCGCGTCGGAACTGAAACTGCCGGTCGTAGCCACCAACGACTGCCATTACCTGAACCGTGAAGATGCCCGCGCCCACGAGGTACTGCTCTGCATCCAGACCGGCAAGACTATGTCCGATCCGACGCACATGCGCTTTTCAGTCGATGAGTTTTATGTCAAATCGCCGGAAGAGATGAAGCAGGCCTTCTCCTACGCTCCAGAAGCGATCAGCAATACGCTGGTTATAGCCGAGCGCTGCAATCTTAACTTGCCGGTGGACGGCAAAACCTATTACTTTCCGCACTTCGACCCCCCCGCAGGAAAGAATCACGACGACATGCTGCGCGACCTGGCGACCGAAGGGCTTAAAGAGCGCATGATAACCATCCTGGCCAAATATCCCGATATGACGCTGGAACAGCAGCAGGGCTACTTCGATCGCCTGGAAATCGAGCTGAAATGTATCAGCGACATGAAGTTCCCGGCCTATTTCCTGATCGTCTCCGATTTTATCCGCTGGGCCAAGGATCGCGGCATACCGGTCGGCCCCGGCCGAGGCTCGGCTGCCGGTTCGCTGGTGGCCTATTCGATCAAGATAACCGACCTCGACCCGCTCCCGTATAATCTGCTGTTTGAACGTTTCCTGAATCCGGAACGTATCTCCATGCCGGATATCGACGTTGATTTTTGTCAGGACCGCCGTGGCGAGGTCATCCAGTACATGGTCGAAAAGTACGGCCGAGACCGCGTCTGCCAGATCATTACGTTTGGAACCATGGGCGCCAAGGCGGCGATTCGTGATGTCGGGCGGGCGTTGAACATGACCTACGGTGACGTTGACCGGATCGCCAAGCTGATTCCGGATGACCTGAAGATGACGCTCCGAAAAGCGCTGCAGCAGGAACCGCAGCTGAATGAGATGTGCGCCGCCGACCCGATGGTCAAGGATCTGTTGGATACCGCACTCTGCCTGGAAGGGCTGACCCGGCATGCCTCAACCCACGCCGCTGCTGTCGTGGTTGCACCGGAACAACTGGAAGAATTCCTGCCGCTCTACAAGGATCAGAAGACCGGTTCGATCAACACCCAGTATTCGATGAAGTATGTCGAACTGGTCGGCTTGGTCAAGTTCGACTTTCTGGGGCTAAAAAACCTGACCGTGATCGAAAACGCCGTCAAACTGGTACGGGTCAACAAACCGGAGTTCGACATCACCACGCTGCGCGACGATGACCAGGCCAGTTACGATCTGATCAGCGACGGCAACACCACCGGTGTTTTCCAGCTGGAGTCGACCGGCATAAAAGAGATGCTGGTCAAGCTGAAACCCTCCTGCTTTGAAGATGTTATCGCCGCCTGCGCCCTCTACCGCCCCGGCCCGCTTGGCTGCGGCATGGTGGATGATTTCATCGAGCGCAAGCATGGCCGCCAGAAGGTGGTCTATGATCTGCCGGAACTGGAGCCGATCCTCAAAGATACCTACGGCGTCATCGTCTACCAGGAACAGGTCATGCAGATTTCCCGTACCCTGGCCGGCTATTCGCTCGGTCAGGCTGACCTGCTGCGGCGTGCCATGGGTAAAAAAGATGCCAAGGAGATGGAACGCCAGAAAGACACCTTCCTGACCGGCGCCAAAGGGCTCGGGCTCGACACGAAAAAGGCCGAAGCGATCTTCGATCAGATGGCCAAATTTGCCGAATACGGTTTCAACAAATCCCACTCGGCCGCCTACGCCCTGATCGCCTATCAGACCGCCTACCTGAAAGCGCACTTTCCGGTTGAATTCATGGCCGCGCTGCTCTCATGCGACATGGACAGCACCGACAAGGTCGTCAAGAATATCAGCGACTGCCGCGAACAGGGGCTTGAGGTTTTACCTCCCGACATCAACAATTCGGGACTCTCCTTTACGGTGGTCGGAAAATCGATGCGCTTTGGTTTGGGAGCGGTGAAAAATGTCGGTGCCGGCGCCATCGAGGCGATTATTGAAGCCAGAAGAGACGGGCTCTTCAAGGATCTGTACGATTTTTGCGAACGGGTCGATCTGCGGCGCGTCAACAAGCGCGTGATCGAGTCGTTGATCAAGTGCGGCGCCTTCGATTCAACCAACGCAACCAGATCATCGTTGATGGAAGGATTGGAAGCGGCCACAAGCTACGGTCAGAAGATCCAGGAAGAGAAGGCCAGCGCCCAGGTTTCGCTGTTCGGCACGGAAGAGGTGACCAGAGGTAATGGGCATGGCGGCATGAAATTGCCAAACCTTCCGGAATGGCACGACAAAGAGAAACTGGCCCTCGAAAAAGAGTCGCTCGGTTTTCTGATTACCGGCCATCCGCTGGACCGTTACAGTGACGACATCAAACGTCTGGCAAGCTGCGACATCATCAACCTGACAGAACAGCCGGAAGGGAGTGAAATTCGTATCTGCGGTATCGTCAGCAGCCTGAAGGAAATCATCACCAAGAAGGGGCTGGGAGAACGCATGGGCTTTGTGACGATTGAGGATCTGACCGGATCAATCGAAGTTACCGTTTTTTCAGACATATACGCAACCGCCGTCAGCTTGTTGAAATCTGATGATCCGCTGCTGGTAACCGGAAAGCTGGAAAAGGGTGAAAAAGGAGCCAAAGTTCTGGTTCAGGGGCAGAAGGAGGGGGGCAACGAATGGCAGAAAAAAAATCGCGGGCCGACCGGCGATATAAAACTGCTCTCGGAAGCACGCTCCCAGACCACCAAACGGGTTCAGTTCGCCCTGCGCATGGAGAGCACACCTGCTGAACGGCTTGAGGAGTTGAAAGTAATTATCGAACGGCATCACGGCAGCGTGCCGACCAGCCTGCTGTTCACAATCCCGGGGCGCAGTCGCTCCGTCATGCCGCTGCCTGCTGAAATGTGTGTCGTGGCCAGCGATGAATTAAGACTGGAAGTAGAGCAGCTGTTAGGGTACAATGCTGCGGTTTTCGAGTAAGCAGATTTTTATATTCGACAGGAGTTCTGACATGGCAACCCCCTTTTATCTTGAATTTGAAAAACCGATCGTTGAACTGGAAAAGAAAATTGAAGAGCTGAACACACTGGCGATTGGCGGCCTGAACATTTCTGCCGATGTGACCGCCCTTGAGAGTCGTGTGGAACAGATGCGGGATGATATCTTTGCCAACCTCTCCCGCTGGCAGACCGCGCAGGTGGCCCGCCACATCAACCGTCCCTTTACCCAGGACTACATCAATTTGATGTTCACAGAATTTATCGAACTGCATGGCGATCGCAACTTTGGTGATGATCACGCTATCGTCGGTGGTCTGGCACGTTTTGACGGACAGCCGGTTATGGTTATCGGTCACCAAAAGGGGCGCGACACCAAAGAGAAGGTTTTCCGCAATTTCGGTATGCCCAATCCGGAAGGGTACCGTAAAGCGCTGCGTCTGATGCAGATGGCCGAACAGTTCAAGCTGCCGGTGATCACCTTTGTCGACACCCCCGGCGCCTATCCCGGCATCGGCGCCGAAGAGCGCGGCCAGGCCGAGGCGATTGCCCGCAACCTTCGAGAAATGGCCAGTCTGCAAACCCCGATCATCGTCTGCATTACCGGCGAAGGGGGCTCAGGCGGGGCATTGGCGATTGCCGTCGGCGACCGTATCCTGATGCTGGAGCATTCCGTCTATGCCGTAATTTCGCCGGAAGGGTGCGCCGCCATCCTCTGGTCGGACGGCACCAAGGGTGAACAGGCCGCAGAAGCGCTGAAACCGACCGCCAAGGATATTATCAAGCTGGGCGTCATCGATGAAATCGTCAAGGAACCGGTCGGCGGAGCACACCGCGACCACGCGTCAACCGCTGCGAATATGAAAGCGGCGATTGCCCGCAACCTGACAGAATTGAACAAACTTTCCGGCGAAGAGCTGGTGGAGGGGCGCTACAAGAAATTCCGGGCCATGACGCGGCTGGCTGAATAGGATCAGAATACTACGGGCGGGTTAACCGCCCCTCTTTTTTCAAGGGATCATCATGCTCGAACGACTGCAAAAAATAATATCCGCTGCCGGCGTCACTTCCCGCAGAGCCTCAGAAGCATTGATCGTTAATGGTCAGGTGGCCGTCAACGGCGTTGTCGTTACCGAACTTGGCAGTAAGGCTGATCCGTCCAAAGATATCATTACGATCGACGGCAAAGCCCTGAAAATAAGCCGCGTGCGTCTCTATATCCTGCTCAACAAGCCGACCGGCTATATCACCGCCCTCAAGGACAGTCAAAATAGACCTTTGGTCACTGACCTGCTTAAAGAGGTTCCGGAGCGCGTCTATCCGGTCGGACGCCTGGATTATAATACCGAGGGACTGCTGCTGCTGACCAATGACGGCGAATGGGCCAACCGCCTGATGCATCCCAGTCATGAAATCGAAAAGGAATACCATGTCCGCGTACGCGGCAAGGTTATTGACCAACAGCTGAAGCGTATGGCGGAAGGTGTTGAACTGGAAGACGGCATGACCGCACCGGCGGTGGTTAATCTGGTCAAGAGCGGCGAGCAGAATGATTGGATTTCAGTTACAATTCATGAGGGGCGTAACCGCCAAGTGCGTCGCATGTGCGAAGCGGTCAGTCTTTCGGTAGTGCGGTTGAAACGGATTCGCTATGGCAGTCTGGAGCTTGGCACGCTGCGAGCGGGAAAGTTTCGATTTCTTTCAGAGGCGGAAGTGCGGCAGTTGGCTGGCCAACCGACAACAGTTTTTTCAAACAAGTCCGACAAGTCAGACCGGTCTGAAAAGCGGGAAAAGCCAGCACGATTCATAAAAACAGAGCGCCCACAAAAATCAGGAGGGACAGTACGTGGAAGAAGGCAGTAGTAGGAAGTCCGGTTTTCTGGAGCGCATCAGCCGCTTTGTATCCGGACGCAAACGAACAACGGAACAGGAAATAAACGACTTTATCGAGTCATCTGAAGAAGAGGGGCTGGTCAATGAAGTAGAGAGCGAAATGCTCCGCTCGATATTTTCTCTCGGTACAACCATTGTACGGGAAGTCATGGTTACCCGTACCGAAATGGCCTGCGTCACCGTAGACGCTACTATTCGCGAACTGCTGGACACCATCATCGCCTGTGGTCACTCGCGCATCCCGGTCTATGAGGATTCCGTCGACAACATCATCGGCCTGCTCTACGCCAAGGATCTGCTTAAGCAGTGGGGCACGTCCGAAGAAAGCCTTTCGGTCCGCTCGATCATGCGTCCCCCCTATTTTATCCCCGAATCAAAAAACCTCGAACAACTGCTGCAAGAATTCAAACGCAAACGGGTTCACCTGGCGATTGTCATTGATGAATACGGAGGGACATCCGGTCTGATTACGATCGAGGATCTGCTGGAGCAGATCGTGGGTGATATTCAGGATGAGTATGACCGCGAAGAATCTCTGCTGACAGTCAACTCCGATGGTTCGATAACTGCAGACGGTCGTCTGCCGGTTGAGGAACTGGAAGAGCATTTCGAGATTCAGATCGAACGTGATAAATTCGATTCCGTTGGCGGTCTGGTGTTTCATCTGACCGGCAAAATACCTGCTATCGGCGACACCATTGATGGTGCCGGTCTCCACCTGAAAATAATTGACGCCGATGTCCGGCGTGTAAAAAAGGTCGGCATAACCCGCTTAAGCCGTGTGACAGCAGAAGAACAGGGGCTTCTTTGAGTTTTTCGCTGCCGAATATATCCGTACTCCATAGCTTTTTTGACCGACGTGCCCTGCTGGCACTGGCCAGCGGTGTTCTGATCGCCCTCTCCTTTCCAAATCCCAATCTCTCTTTTCTGGCCTGGGTGGCCCTTATTCCGCTCTTGATCGCCCTGGAGGAGAGCACACCGCAGATCGCCTTTCGCGTTGGCTTTACCAGCGGGATTTCGGCGTATGCCCTTATCCTCTACTGGCTCAATATCGTCTTTACCCGTTACGGGAAACTGCCCTGGTCCGTCAGCATATGTATCTACCTGCTGCTGGTGCTCTGGCTGGCCATGTTCTACGGCCTATCGACCTGCGTTGGACGCCTGGGAGAACGGAACGGTATCAAAGCAGCCTTTACGCTACCAATTGCCTGGGTTGCCTTTGATTTTATCCGCTCGTTCCTGTTTTCCGGTTTTGCCTGGGCTATGCTTGGTCATTCCCAGTTCCGGACACTGCCTCTGATCCAGATAGCCGATCTGGTCGGGGTCTATGGCATAACCGTGCTGATCGTCCTGGCAAATATCGTGCTGTACCGTGCCGTGCGGGCTCTTTCCGGCGGCAGCGTTCCGTATCCGGTCAAAAGCGCAGCCATCCTCCTGATACTGCTGATCTCGACACTCTACTACGGCTTCAGCCGCCTGAATGTTGCGCCTCTGACCCACGGCAAACCGCTGCGGGTGGCGCTGATCCAGGGCAATATCCCCCAGGACGTCAAATGGAGTCCCGAATTCCGCCAGCAAACCGTCGATACCTATGACCGTCTGACACGTGAAGCCGGCAAAGAGGGGGTCGATCTGATCGTCTGGCCGGAGAGCGCGGTGCCGTTCTTCTTTCAGGATGAACCGCTACAGGCGGAGCGCATCAGAGGATTAGCACGGGAACTGAACGCCTACCTGCTGTTCGGGAGTCCGGCGCACGAACTGCGTAACGGCAAAAGCACCTACCTGAACAGCGCCTTTATGATCTCGCCGCAGGGGGAGACGGTCGGACGAGCGGACAAACTGCACCTGGTACCGCTTGGTGAATACATTCCACTCGGCAACCTGCTGACATTTATCAACAAACTGGTGGTCGGCATCGGTGATTTTTCACCCGGCGAACGGGCCGTAGTTCTGGATGCCGGCGGAACGAAACTGGGTGTACAGGTCTGCTATGAGGTGATTTTTCCGGAACTGGCCCGTCAGTACGTCCAGGGTGGAGCGCGTGTGCTGGTGGCAATCACAAACGACGCCTGGTTCGGCCGCTCATCGGCCCCCTACCAGCATTTGGCCATCGCCACCTTCCGGGCGGTTGAAACCCGCACACCACTGATCCGCGCCGCCAATACCGGCGTAACCGCCATCGTTGACCAGAACGGCCACATCCGCACCATGACCGGGCTGTTTGTCGAGGGGTATCGCACGGGGGAGATCCAGCCCGGCAGCGGTCAATCACTCTACCTTACCATCGGGGACACTCCGGCCTGGCTCTGCATTCTCTTGACCGCCGGCGTAGCATTGATGGCGTGGTTCAAACGAAAAAACATTCCGTAGGAGCGCCTTGCAGGCGCGAT
>DUZX01000052.1 GCA_013349325.1 Desulfuromonadales bacterium | reverse complement strand
GAGGGTTAGGGTGGGGGGGAGGTTGCCATGAAAGTACTCCGTTGCAGCTTCCCCCACCCCCTGCCCCCCTCCCGCAAGGGGAGGGGGAAGCTTTCCGAATTAATAAATGTTACAAGGTACTAGACAAATTTCGGTTTTAACCTTTGAATCTCCAGATCATAGACATCGTCCTCATCACCGGTTTTACGTATAATGCTCATTTTACCACCGGCAACCTGTTCAAGTTCATTTTCCGATAGAGCGGCTTCTTCCTGGTTTTCCTGATTTGAAACTGGTTTGTCTGACATAAATCCTCCTGATGTTTGAAATAGATTATACTACAGTACGCTTAAGACCGATATAGACTTCATCTTAAGTTTGACTGCCAGTACCCGGACCACCGCAACAAGGCGTCGTTTTATTCCGCCAGCAACTTTCTCAAGCTCTTTTTCAGCCACAAATTCTTTTTCATTTTGCATACGTAATGCCTTTTTAGTGTGTTTCAAATTCTGGGTGTACGTTTGCCGGAGGTAAATGACCCAAAACCACCGGCAGCACTATCAAGCTCTGCATCACGAAGCTCCCCATTATCGACAACGTCAGAGTCTGTTTTTTTTGAATTCTCTAAATTTAATGGCTGGGCTTCCGGCTTTGTGTTCCCCATACATGCCTCCACAAAAACTTGATATAAATTTACTCTCGGATTGTTTGGGTTAGCAAGAATGATGAGATGCTGCTTTGACGTTTTGAGACGGCGTTTGTTTCAAATTTTTTGCACAAAAAAATATGAACCGGCTATTCGTCCCCCATCAATCTTTTCAGCATCCGATCAAACCGTCCGCCGGCCAGAAAGACATTGTCAAGTACGTTCTCATCAAGCTCATCCACTTGAAGTGCCTCATCATCCAGAGCTACCGGCA
The DNA here is from genome assembly GCA_013349325.1 of Desulfuromonadales bacterium. Taxonomy (GTDB): domain Bacteria; phylum Desulfobacterota; class Desulfuromonadia; order Geobacterales; family Pseudopelobacteraceae; genus JACRCG01. The sequence continues at coordinate 14,588 of DUZX01000052.1, read as the reverse complement.
CCCCATAGCCGAGATGCTTGATCGTCTTTCTCAAACGATCCGAGAGGAAGATGGCTATTGCCTTATAAAAATGAGCCGAAAATTCAATGTCAGTGGCCATTTTTTCATTCAGTTTCTGCTTGGATATATCGAGGACTTTTGAATCGATAAGTGCAGTAACGGTAGCTGAAGGGGGGCTGGCATCGATCATCGACATTTCACCCATGATCTCGCCTGTTTTCAAACGGGCAATTTCTCCAATCCCGTCGGCACTGACCGACATATCTCCGGAAAGAAGGAAAAAAATAGAGGCGAGTGGCTGCCCCATGGTGATGATTTCTTGTCCTTTAGGGATTGAGCGGCGAGTGCCATTGGCTGCCAGCCACTCCACTTCACGGTCACTCAGTTGCCCAAGAATATACAGGACTTTTCGCATAATGTTCGCTACCTCTCTTTTGGCGAAGTGGTGGGATCGATTTCCGGGCATTTTCGGGCACCAACCGCCCAGTCGAGCTGATCATCATCGATTTCCTCGGAGGCGGCAAGAGTTACGACATTGTGATGTATGCGCTCAATCAGCGCGTCATCCGGTTCAGGCGGAGTCAAAACATCGACCAGTTCCCATACGTGCCGTAACAGCTCAGCTTCCGAGTTCAGAGCTGAGTCATCCCGGGTTGCCTGACCGGTGCTACAGATTGAGAGTTTGTGTCCCGATAGCGAGTCTGTGACTGACTGCAGGTATGAGGGATTATTTTTGTCGCTCATCATTAGTGTTCTTTCAGCTGTTCGGCAAGCAGAATATGGGCGCGATGCACTCTCATTCTGACCGTATCCAGCGTTGTTCCAAGCACCTGGGCTGCTTCTTTGTACGACATGCCTTCAAATCTGACCAGAGCGAACGATGTCCGGTGATGGTCAGCAAGTGCGTAAAAGGCAGTTTTGACTTTTTCTGCACTTTCCCGAGAAACCAGTTCGCTCAGCGGGGATTGGAGAGAGGCCGGTTCCTCTCCGGAGAGCTGCTTGTACTCACGGATCCTGCCATAGCGCAAGGAGTCACGAAACTTATTGACTGCAATGGCGTAGATCCATGATTTCAAGGAGCTATCTCCCTTGAAGGTCGGCAGTTTGTTCATAACCGACAGAAAAGTTTCCTGTGTCAGGTCCTCAGCGTCGTGCTGATTGCCGCACATGCTATACAGGAACGAGTACAACCCTTTGCCATAGTCGCGAAAGATCTCTTCAAAGGTCAACCCGGTATCAGATACGTTTTTTTGACGTGTCATAGTTGCAATCGTTTCAAAGTTATTTTCAGGCGACCTGTCGGTGCGCCAGATCCGCAAAGATCCCGCCCAGCTGCATCAGTTCTGCATAGTTTCCGCACTCAACAATTTTCCCCTTGTCGAGCACCATAATCTTGTCAGCCCTGTGGATAGTGCTGAGGCGATGAGCAATCACAATTCTTGTTACCCGCAACGATTCAAGGCTCTCATTGATGATGGCCTGCGTCCGGTTGTCCAAAGCGCTGGTAGCTTCATCAAAAATAAGCATGGAAGGCTTATTGACCAAAGCACGGGCAATCAGCATGCGCTGCCTCTGGCCACCGGAAAGATTGCCGCCACCCTCAGAGATAAAGGTGTGCATTCCCATCGGCATGGCTGCGATATCTTCTTCCAGTCCGGCCAGGCGGGCGGCTTCCCAGGCGTGTTCAATGGTAAGATTGCGGGAACCGACGATATTGGAAAGGATGTCACCGGCAATCAATCTGCCGTTCTGAAGAACAACTCCGATCTGTCGGCGGACCTGGTGGACATCCAGTTGTTCCAGATCTTTGCCGTCATAAAAGACACAACCGCTGGACGGTTTTTCGAAGCCGAGCAGCATGCGTGTCAGAGTTGATTTGCCGCCACCTGATGTACCGACTACGGCGACAAACTCGCCCGGTAAAATTCTGAAGGATATGTCGCTCAGCACGTCAGGAGTTGATTCTGCATAACGGAAAGAAACGCCGCTTACTTCGATATCGCCCTTGAGAATGCCCGGGTGCTCTTTCGCACCGTCCCGTTCCGGCAGTGCATCCATAATCGGCCGGCAGCGGTTGTAACTCGGAACAGTCGAACTGATCGCCATCAGACTCAGACTCATCGACATCAACGTTGAGACAAACTGGGTAAAGGCGGCGTTAAATGCCAGAAAACCACCCACACTCAGGGTCAACGTTTTGGAATGCATGATCATAGAGAAGATGACGATGCTGGCTACCAGTGGGAACACTTCAGAAAACACCCGCACCAGATTACCTGTCGTACGCACCTTCAGAATGGTTTTTTTCTGGTTGAAGAAAGCTTCGGCCCAGCGTGAAAAAGCGCGATCTTCAGCTCCGGCAATCTTGAACTTGGCGATACAATTCACCAGATCGAGTACCTTCCCGGAAAGCTCACCGCGCTGCGCTGCAAAATTCTTTTGATATCGTGTCTGAATCGTTCCAAGGATTGTTGTGCCGATAACGGCGAATGCTGCCAGAGCGATTGCAACCAGGGCGAGTTGAAAACTGTAGTAAAAGAGCAGTGCCAGGCTGGTGAGCGAAAAAACGGCCGACAAAAGGCTCTCCGTAACCGTATCAGAAAGGGTCTGGCGAATAGAGCTGATGCCCAGAGATCTGTCTGCCAGGTCGCCGGAACTGAACTGACGAAAAAATGAAACCGGCAGCTTGATCAGGCGATCCCAGACGGCACCCTGAATATGTTGATCCATGCGGCTTTCGATTCTGAAGAGTGCCATACGCTTGGTCAGATCGAATACGGCAGCAGCGATGGCGCAGAGTGAAAGTGCCAGGCAGAGCAGCCAGAGCTGATTGCGCTGGGCCTGCGGGATAACGGAATCGAAGATCAGGCCGGTTACAATCGGTACCGCCAGACTCAGCAGGCTGCCGACCACACCCATCAGCACCAAAAGGTAGAGATCCTTCTCTATGCCGAGTATCCCGAATTTGAACAGAGACAGACCGGAAAGCGGCCTGTCGGGAAAGGGTCGGTAGAGCATGAATGCGAAATAGCGCAACTGCTCGGCTGTAGCGGCAAGTACCTTCACCGCTTCGCCATCTGCAGAGTAGGCCTGATACTCTCCGTGAGGTGTTCCAATCAGGGCGACCGGCTGTCCCTCGCTGGTAAAACCGATCAGCGGGCCGCAGTCTTTGCGCCACCACCCCTCCGTAAGCGCAACCTTACGCGTACGGACTCCGAGATTTCTGACCAGGTCTTGCAGCTGATCTTCAGGCGAAACATCAGGTGCGTAGTCAAGCAGAGCAGAAGCCAGCGGAATATCCAGTTCCTCGGCAACCCGAGTTACGGCGGACAGAAGCGGATCAGAGGTGGTGAGTGCCTGTTTCGCGCGCCCTGGAACAAAAAGCTGTGTAAAACGGGTCAATGCCCGGTTCATCAGGGCGGCGTCCTGTGTTCGGCGTGCCTGAAGCAGATCAAGGTCATGGGCTCTGCTGTCGGCATCATCCGCCTCGCTGATGGCACGTGCCGTCAGGAGAAATGTGCTGATCGGGAGGAGCAGGGCATGGTCGGCAAGCAGTGTATGGGTCGTAAAGGTTTCAAGTAGCGAATCTTCTGAAGCCGTTGCCCACGTGGCGGGTGTCATCGCCGTTAGGCCGGATGCCTGGCTGATTTTCAGACGGTCGCCATGGTATGAACATGATCCGCTGGCGACCCGGAACCAGGTCACGGTCGAATGAGTCGAGCAGATCTGACCGGTTGAAACGGGAAGAGGATCAGAATGCTCGTCCAGAAAGTGCTGTACGATTTTGGGTTGGTTGCCACGCGACAGCGATGCCGTCAGCTTCAGGAAAAACCTGTCAAGTGCAGCGGCAGACAGTTCCTGCTCCGCTTTCGTTACGATCCTGCTCAGAAACGTGTCCAGCGGACAGCGCGTTACGGTCGCTTCACTGACGGCAGAGAGGAGGAAACTGCTTGTGGAGGCAGCGCCATCTTCGGATCGATTGACCAGGAGAAGCTCACCCTCTTCAAAACTGCATAGAAAGCGACGTGGTCCGTTTGGCTGACCATGCAGCAGAGGAACCACCGAGATGTCCGCCCGACCGCTTCGAATGAGAAACAGCTGCATTTCGCCGTCAGGCATAACAACCCTGCTGCCGCCAATTGTAACGGTATCGTGATCGGTAACCAGTTTTTCCAGAAGAGAAGAATGCACCAGAGATTCCTTACATTGTCTTTACAAGTTGCGCATAGGTTCCATCGGCGGCCATCAGGTCATCATGCGTTCCACGTTCTACGACGCGCCCTGTTTCCAGAACAATAATTTCATCACAGTCACGAATTGCGCTTAACCGGTGCGCAACTACCACGCAGGTACAACCCTGACGCCGAATATTGTTTTCAACGACGACTTCTGTGGTGGCATCGAGGGCACTGGTGGCTTCATCCATCACCAGAATGGTCGGATTGATGGCCAGCGCCCGCGCGATTTCCAGACGCTGCAACTGTCCTCCGCTGAAGTTTTTGCCCGATTCACCAACTTCAGCATCGTATCCACCCGGACGAGAGGCGATGACCTCATGGATGCAGGCATCCCGCGCAGCTGTCACGATCGTTTCCTGCTCGATAGTTTCATCCCAGAGAGCCAGATTTTCTTTGATGCTGCCTTTAAAAAAGTGAATATCCTGATCAACCAGAGCCAGCGAACCGTGCAGCAGGTCAGGCTGGATTTCAGAGCGTGGCATCCCGTCAAACAGAATTTCTCCGCTCCAGGGCTCATAAAGGCCGCAGATCAGTTTGGCGATTGTCGATTTTCCGCTCCCGGAACCGCCCACCAGTGCCACCCGCATACCGGGGCTCAAGCGGAGACAAAAATCTTCGATCAGCGGCGGCTGCAACCGGCTATAACCAAACGTAATATTGACCAGTTCCACAGCTCCGGTCAGGCGTGCCGTTGCCGGCAGTCGCTCTCCGCCATCTCCCTTTTTGACAAACTGGCTATCAACAGGATAGCGCAGTACATCATCAAGACGGTTCATATCATTTTTGAGCTCCTGCAGCGTTCCACCCAATGAAACCAGCTGGTTGACCGGCCCCATGAAACTGGCCATCAGACTCTGAAAAGCGACCAGCATGCCGATCGTCAGGTGACCATCCATGATGCGGAAACCGCCGATTGCCAGGATAAATACGCTCGTCAGGGTAGTTATCAACGGCGAAAAGAGGCCCAGCGCCTGTGAAATTCGTTCGAACTGCTGCTGCCCGTTCAGAACTTTGGAAAACTGGCCGGCCCATTTGGCGAAAAAATCGTCCTCGCTCCCGGTGGCCTTAAGATTTTCGATCAACTGCAGACCGTTCATGGCGGTGCCGTAAAGTTTGCCCTGTTCCTGAAGCAGCATCTGGCTGCTGTCTGCCCGCTTGCGGGAAACGAAGTGCAGCAGCAGCATGTTACCGACAGCGGCGGCCATGCCGACCAGCGTCATGATGATGTCGTACTGGATCATGAGGCTGAGATAAAAAACTATCAGGAACAGATTTAAAAGATTTGTGGAGATGGCACCGGCCAGGATCTGGGCGACACGGTCATTTATGGCGATTCGACTACAGATTTCACCCGAGAAACGCTGAAAAAAGAAATCCATCGGAAGTTTGAAGACATGGGAGATGAACGCACATGAGCTGGTGACGGAAAGTTTCGTTTCGAAACGCATCAGAAAATGCTGCTGCAGCCAGACGGCGCCACCACGGGCGCAAGCCGTGATTCCGAGACCAATCAGCAGCGGCCTGAGCCACCCTTCCATGCCGCCAATCAGCACATCATCAACAAAGACCCTGATAAAAGTTGGAATAACCAGACCCGTAATCATGGCAATGATGCTGACGGCAAAAAGAAACATCACTGCGTCACCCGAGCCGGACAAACGCCGTAAAAAACCGGCCAGCAGCGAGGGGCGCTCATCACCTTTGGTAAAGGCCTCCGTCTTTTCAAACAGCAGCACGACTCCGGTAAAACTTTCGTCAAATTCTGCTGCTGAAACCTGGCGCGGGCCTGTTCCCGGATCATTCAGATAGACGCGGTCTTTGCCAAATCCTTCGACAACCAGAAAATGGTTGAAATTCCAGAACACGATCATCGGTTTCGTCAGTTTGCAGAGATCAGCCGGATCTTTACTGAATCCTTTGGCGGAGAGACCATACTGGCGGGCCGCCTTGAGGATGTTGCTGGCTTTGCTGCCATCCCGGGAAACTCCGCATTTGACGCGCAGCTCCTCAAGAGGTACGTACCTGCCATAATATGCCAGTATGATGCCGAGCGCTGCTGCACCGCACTCGACGGCTTCCATTTGCAGGATAGTCGGAGTTTTTACCCTGCTGTGCGACAGAAAAAGTCCCACGTCAGAGTCCCATGCTCTTTTTCAGGAATGGTATCACCAAACCAAGCGGACGTCGTCTCTCAACCGTCACCTGCGCGGCACAGAGCGTACCGCTGACAATCGGCGTTGATGGTCCTTTTCCGGAGGTCCATTTGAAACCGTTTGCAGAACTGCTGTCACTCTGTAGTTCGACGTAGGCGGTGTAGGGGGCTCCGTTTCTCATGAGTCGCTGCACCAGCTGCTCGTTGCCGAGAACCGTCATGATACCGGCAGCCGAGGCGGGGTATTCGGAGACGGATTGTACCGTGCCGACCATGCTGCCATGCTCCTCGCGCCGCACTGAGGATGGGATGACGTCAAGTTTCATGCCGGGGCGGATTTTTTTGCCGTCCGCTTCTGAAATATAAATGATGCCTTCCAGCTGTTTTTCGCCATGTTCCAGACTCAGAACGGGAGTTCCCGCCGAGACGACGGTTCCCTTGGCAACCTTGATTTCAACCACCTTGCCGGAGATAGAGCTGATGACGTTTGATTCAATGGTTACCTTAGACGTCATCGCTGCGATATTCCGCTCAAAAACGCTAATCTTGTTGGCACTCTGCGCCACCATGTCCTGAGCCCTGTTTCTGGAAAGGTTTTCCTGCGTTTTGAGTTCAGTCAGTTTCACTTTCAGGGATTCAATCTGTTCCGTAATACCGGCGATTTCCTGGCGGGTGGCTTCCACTTTGGCCGGGATCAAAAGACCTTTTTCTTTTAGTTTAATCTGTTTTTCAAGCTGGGAACGGTAGAAGTCACCCTTCTTTTCGAGCCCGGAGATCGAGTGCTGCAGCGTTTCCTGTTGTGCTTTAATGCTGACGACCTGCAAATCGAGGTCATTCTTCGCAAAGCGAACCAGCTTTTCATGCTGCTGACGCAGCTCGTGCAACTCCGCCTGCGCATTCTTGACGTCGGTCGATGCCAGCGGCTGGGCGATGGTGGCAATGGCCTGTCCGGCTTGTACGGTATCATTCGGCTTGACGAAGAGCTCCGTTACCTGGCCGGATCCGAGCGTGACAACATTGGTGACGCCGCCACGATTCACGAGCATCCCTTCGCCCCTGACGGTCACCGGTATGGAACCTGCCCAGCCCCAGGTCAAGGACATCAGGACCAGAAGCCCCAGAGCGCAGAGAGCCAGCCATCCGAATGAGGTGGTCACTTCCGTCAGGACATCGAGGCGTTCGGGCGACGACAACCGTTCAAGACTAACTTTTCTGAATATTTCTCGGTCTGCCATAGGTTATTTGGCCTCGTGCTGAGGAGCGCTTAAAAGTATCGCTGCATCAGGGTTCAGATCACATGCTTCGCCCTGACAGGTGAGCATGCCGGCTGACTCGAACTGCAGCCGGGTCAGGAGCAGGGCACCGTTCAAGTGGGTATCAGTCCGCATGAGCTGTGCGGATTCGAGCTTGTCCTGGGTGAAGAGCAGATCAAACAACGTTGATTCACCCATAAGATATTTTTCCCGTTCATTGCTGACAGCTTTTTGATAGCTCTCAACCGTTTGATCGGCCGTTTCTATCTCACGCGCGACATTCTGCATGCTCTGCAGGATCGTGCGCAGCGAGGTTTCAATTCCCCGTTGCATTTCACGGATCTTGATACTGCTCTGCATACGTTGTGAGCTGGCGATGGCATAGCTGCCACGCGCCCGGCTGTTTTCGAGCGGATATGAAAAACGAAGTCCCACGGACCAGTCGGGGTACTGCTGCCTGGTTTCAAAGGTTTGCAAAGACCTCTGAAGTGAGGCGCCGCTCTGATAACCGTCATACCCGATACCTGAAAGCAGATCCAGCTTGGGATCGAGCGTATCACGCGCGGCGATTACCAACTTTTCGGCACTCTTTAAACGCTGCATCAGAGCCAGCAGGTCGTTCCGGCGTCCGGCAGCGGTGATGATCTGCTGTTGTTTTTCGCGACTGCTTTGAGCCGCAACCGGTCCGACAATCGGCAGCTTGCCAGTTGGCAGCGGCAGAACCGACGATTCTTCGGCGGTAATTCCCATCAGCAGGCCCAGCTGCTGGCGCGCCTCAAGAACGCTGAGTTCAGCCCGTTCGCGCGAGATCTTCTTCTCCAGCTGGTTCGCCTGTGCATTGATCTGTTCGGCCTGGGGAACTTCATCTGCATTCACGAGCGATACCGTATTGGCAACAACGCTACCGGCCCGCTGTTCTGCTGCGATGGCCAGTTGCAGGCGTTCAGCCGCAGCGACATAGTTCCAGTAGGCGGCGATGGATTCGTAAACCGCTTGCGAAATCGAGTGCAGCAGTTCCTGGCGTGTGGCCTCGTAGTCATAGCGGGCCGCCGCTTCACGGGCGGTAACGACAGTTTTCCCGGATCCCTGCAGGAGTGGCACAACCAGATTGAATGAGACCCGCAGTGCGGTTGTCGTTTCAGAGGCGCCGCCATTATCCGATGTGGTATCGGACATCGTTCGGGTCAGTTGCACTCCCGGTTCCAGGGAAAAGCCATATTCACTCTTTTTCACCAGGCGAGTATCAAACGTGGTCGTCAGGATGCGGTCATAGAACGTTGAAGACCCGGTCGGCCTGTAATCGGCGCCATGGTTCAGGCTGGACTCCACGGTCCAGTCAAAGTCAGCGCGTGTCAGTGTAATGGCAGCATCACTCTGATTAAACTGCTCCCGGCCAAGGGCAATTGTCGCCTGTTGTGCCAGTGTGGCCCGAATCACATCGCGTAGTGCCAGACCCCGCTCAGACCGCAAAGTGGTGTCGGCAGACGCATTACGGGCCGCCGATAGAGTGCCGAATACGAGCAGCGTACACAGGGCAGACAAACAAATTTTTGGGAAAAACCGTGTAGAAAACATATCAACGACCGAATGTATGTGATGTGGAAAGTGCCGAAATACCCTTTTTGGAGGGGCGTATGGCATACGCCCCGGTGGAAATATCAACATTTTCGGCTATTGCAACGAGGGCGCACGCATTGCGCCCCTACGAAAAAAGATTTAAACAACAGATTTTATCCAGCAGTGTCCGGTTTGGTTTATGCGGTTGCCTTAAAAGTCCCCACTCCCCTTGCGGGAGGGGGTTAGGGGGTGGGGGAATTAGCCATTTCTGACTCCGTGGCAGCTTCACCCACCCCTCAATCCCCTCCCGTCAAGGGAGGGGAGGCTTAAGTGCAAAGACTAAACCGGACAACGCTGGATTTTATCCGAAGATATCTGTGTGAAATAAATTTTATTTTTTATTTACTTCTCCGTAAGCCGTACAACCTTATCAGGATCACACTCTACGACAACCGCCGCTGCAGCCGGGTCGAGCGGATTGAGTGCATAGATTCCGACCGGCGTATCCTTGCCTTTGACGATTACCCGTTCCTGCCCGATGATGGATACTCCCGGCAGCTTCCCGTCAGCTATGGACGGCCGCAAAAGCTCCAGTGTGTATTCCGTCATCAGGATACTGGCTTCATAGCGCCGGGTCAGGCTCTCCACCCTGGCGCCCAGGTTGACCGGGTCACCGATAACGGTGTAATCCATCTTCTTACCTTCGGCGCCGATATTTCCGACAATCGCTTCGCCGCTGTTCAGGCCGATTCCTGAGCGAAGTGGTATTTTACCCTCCCTTTCCCATTTATGACCCAGTATGTCAAGTACTTCCTGCATTTCAAGAGCACAGCGCACCGCCCGTTCGGCATGGTCCTCCTGCTTCATCGGCGCGCCCCAGAATGCAACAATCGCATCGCCGATGAACTTGTCGAGGATGCCGTCCCATTTCAGCACAACATCCGTCATGGCCCCTAAATATTCATTAAGAATAGCAACAACTTCTTCAGGTTTATGGCGTTCCGAGTAGGTCGTAAAGCCCTTGATGTCGGAAAAGAGCACTGTCACCAAACGCTTTTGGCCCCCGAGCTGAGCCATTTCCGGATTGCGGATCATCTCATTTACCAGCCGTTCGGTAACATAGCTCGAAAACATGGCCCGGATCTGACGGGACTGTTTTTCTTCAAACAAGAGCTTGCTGACGGTCTGGGCCGTGACGATGATGGTCATGTTTCCGAGTGGATAGATCAGTGAAAGCCAGACCCCTCCCAGGCAGGTTATGATCGAGGCCAGCAGATAGGCGCCCATCAGTGAAAAACCGACGATAACGCCGTTGCGTGCTGACAGCCGAGGCAAGAGGATTGTCAGCAGCAGAGCCGTAATAACGATGGTGCCAAGCTCAATAATGCCGGGACTCTTGCGCATGAACGTGCCGGAGAGAATATTTTCGACAACGGTTGCATTCTTCTCAACACCCGGCATATCGGCCGAGAAGGGGGAGACTTTCTGATCGTAGGTGGCCAGCGCAGAAGTTCCAATCATGACAACTTTTCCGGCCAGACCATCAGCTTTCATGCGGCCACTCAGCAGGTCGGCCGCGCTGATATACGGATAACTCATTTCAGGACCGTAGTAGTTGATCAAGACCCGGTTGGAAAGATCGACCGGGATGAAGCGTTCGCCAATGCGGATATTTGATCCCCCGAACAGCCCGAGATCTTCCTGACGCTTCCCCTGAGCGATGCGGGCAACCTGCAGGGCAAGTGACGGATAGGCATCATCACCATGTTTGAGCGCAAGAATTTCCCAGCGCATAACACCGTCCATGTCGGGATGCGATGAAACATGCCCCAGCGCTGCAGCAGCATGGGCAATTTCCGGGCGTGGCGGCATAGGCCGCATCCCCTGGATGGCCCACTGTTTCCAGGGAATCCCCTCAACGCTTTTTACCTCCATAAAGGCGGCGTCCCAGAGCAGGTCGTTCTGTTCGGCTGTCGGCGGAACGGTGCCGGCAGCAACATCTGAAAAAACAACCGGCAGGACGACATTTCCGGCAGCCTTGACTGCCGAGGCCAGCGCCGCATCGGCTGCCGGACTTTCCGCCTCACTGAAGAAAATATCAACACCGATGGCGCGGGGATGCCCGGCGGAAACTGCCTCGACGAGCCGGGCGGTCAGCGTGCGGCTCCAGGGCCAACGGCCATACTCTTCGAGACTTTTTTCATCCAGAGCGACGATAACAATGTCACTGCGGCGGGGGGAGGGGCGCAGCTGCTCACGCAGACGCAGGCGCATGTCGTAGGTTTTACTCTCAAGATGTTCACGGATTACGGCCGGTTCTTTCCACTGCAAAAGAAGCGCAAGCGCTGTTGTCACCAGCGCCAGCAGATAAAAAAATCTGCTCTTCATCTAGAACTTAACCCCGATATCAACTTTTGTCGGTTGCGGCTTTGGCTGCGGCTGCTGGCGGTCAAAAGTCGGGACCACCGGTATCGGCCGGATGGCAGTGGCAGCACCGCCTACGTTGCGGATGATGGTTTCACGCGGGGCGGCTGTTGGGATTTTTATCTCGGCCCCGGAGGTGCTGGTGCTGGTGTCGCGTTTCAGTTCGTTGAGTTCAGCCGGTGAGAGCTGAAAGGGGGCCGGTATCGGTTGACCGGCGCTGACCAGCAGTGACTGGCCAGGGGTGAGTACGGTGGCTTCCGGTGCTGCTGTCCCTCCCGCAGCTCCTCCTGCAGCTCCCGATGTTCCTCCCGCTGTTTCTGTGCGCGGGTGGACGTCAACGATTCCTTCCAGGCAGGTGACGCGGGTGTAGGGTCTGCCGTTTCTGTGGCCAACTTCAAAGAGGATGACGGTGCCGCGTGCAGCGGCGACGACGGTCGGTGTTTTGACTTCAAATCTGGTCTTGCCGACCACGGCCCGCATTTTACCGTCCAGAAGGTTGAAGAGCGATTTGCCCCGGTCGCTGCGCGAGTGGATGAAGCTTTCGACGCTCATGCGGGTTTTCTCGGCCAGGGTCAGGACGCTGTCGTCGATGAAGAGCAGTTTGACGCGCCCGGCCGGGGCGGTGGCGACGGTGTCCTGCAGTTCGATGCCGAGTTTGGGCTGGGCGGTTATGGTTTTGGCGGACCGTTCTATGGTGGCCTGTCCGCGGACGGCGACGACGGAGGCGACCGGTTCGGCGTATGCGAGGCCGGCGGTCAGCAGTGTAAGGAGGAGTGCTGACAGGTGTGACCGGTGTGATCGGATTGTTGTTATCATATCAGTACCTTCCCTGGAACATGAGGCTGGTTATGCTGCGGCGGTATTCGTAGCCGGAGATGGTGGAGCTGTTGTCGGTGTAGTGGTAGCCGCCGGAGATGGCCAGAGTTTCGTTGATCTGCCAGGTGAGTGAGGCGGCGGCGGAGAGGGTGGTGTCGCTACGGGCTTCGCTGGCGTCATTCTGGATGGCATCGTAGCTGCGACCGACGGCGTCGGCGGAGATGTCGAGCAGGAGTTTGTAGGGGAGTGCGATGGCTATTCCGGCGCTGCCGTGGTGACTGCGGGAGCTCCAGGAGTCTGTTGTGGCGAGTTCTCGCTCGAAGGTGTAGCTGATACGCAGGTTGAGGGTGTCGCTGAGTTTGTGCTGGTGGCCGAGGGTTATGACGTGGGCAATGCCTTCGCGGTCGCTGTTGGTGGGGAACATGCCGGAGTTTTCGTAGTAGGCTTCGCGAAAGCGGTATTCGAGTGTGCTGGTGGCGCTGTCGCTGAGGGTCAGGATGATAGCGGGGGCGATGCTGTAGCTGCGGTCGAACTGTTTGCCGCCCAGGTGGATGAGTTCGCCGCTCAGGGTTACTTTGCCGGCCAGATAGGGTTGAAACTGTTCTCTGAGGGTCAGGTCGAGACTGTTCTGGGTCAGGTCGAAGTCGCTGAGGTTGGTGTGCAGGGTCTGGTAGAGGCCGTAGCTGACGGCGAGTTCGGTGCTGTTGTTGCGATAGGGTGCGGCGGCCAGGCCGAGGTTGATGACGCCGCGCCAGTCGCCGCGCCGGTCAATGCCGACGGGGAGTTGGACGCCGTCGGCGGAGAGCGGTACGTTGGAGTCGTACTGTATGCCGCCGGTCAGGGAGGCGCTCCAGTTTTTGCCGCTGCTCTGGGTGCGGATGTTGGCGAGGTAGCTCCGGGCGGCGCTTGTAAGGTCGGCGTCGGGGTTTTGGGCGAGCAGGTTTTCGAAGTAGTCGCCGGCTTCGTCGTACATGCTGCGGTTGTAGTAGTGGGTGCCGAGTTCGAGGTTGATGCGGGGGTTGCCGGGGTCGCTGCGCAGGGCGTTTTTGAGGGCGGCTTCGGCGGCTGGATCGCCGGCGCGGTTCAGGGCGATGGCGAGGTAGAGTGCTGTTTCGGGGTCGTCGGGATGTTCTGTCTGAGCGGCTCTGAATTCTTCCAGGGCGGCGCGGGGGGTGTCGGCGTCGAGGGCGGCGACGCCGCGGGCCATATGTTTTTCAAAGTCGGCCTGGGTGGCGTGGGCGGGTGTTCCGGCCAGACTGAGGGTTAGAAGTGTTGCCAGTGCGGGTATGCGTATCAGGTTCCGGAGCATTGTTCCTCCTGCCGGGTTAGTAGATGGTGGTGGTGAGGGTCGGGCTGAGACCGGTTACCGCTGCGCCGCTGGTGTCAAAGGCTTCAAAGTTTATAAGGTTGAAGTCGCTGCTCGCGGGGGTGCTGCCGGCGGCTATGTTGAGGTGGATGGTGATTGTGTCGGTCGGCTGGAAACCGGAGGCAACGATGCCGAAGATGTCAAGTCTGCCGGGTGCTGCAGTGGTGGCGGGGGTGTAGGTGGCGCCGGGCAGGGTCTGGTTTTGTGGTGCGCTGCTGGTTATCTCGACAGTGGCGGCAGGGTCGGCTTTGCCGTCTGCTTTCAACGGGGGTGCAACGCCGAGTGGAACGGTGATGCTGAGGTTGATGCCGGCGACGTTCAGGCCAGCAGCCAGGGCGCTCGGTTTGACGACGGCTTTGATCGTGCGGGGTGTTGCTGCGGATTGTGAACCACCGCCGCCGCAGGCGGAAGTAAGAGCGATGGTCAGCATAAGTATCAGGTATGTGAGCTGCTTGTGCATGGATGCTCCTTTATCTGTGTTCCGATCTGTAGGGGCGATCCCGGTGGGTCGCCCTGGTGCAATGTGCAACGAATTATGTTCAAAAACAAATCAAAATCAAAGGCGGGCGACCCACCGGATCGCCCCTACAACCCTACAACCCTACAACCCTACAACGCGCCGCAGGATGACGATGGTGTCACCGAGGTTGATAACGCCGTCGGGGTGCGGGACGCCGTTAATGAGAGGGGCGACGTCGCCGTGCAGGATTTCGACGGGGGTCGGGATTTCGATCTTCATGGCAAAGTTGAGTGATTTGAGGGCGTCGGTCAGTTGCGGTTCT
>DUZX01000051.1 GCA_013349325.1 Desulfuromonadales bacterium | reverse complement strand
GGAAAGCAATAGGGTCAGGCTTCCAAGTTGATAAGTTTAGCCACTAAGCGCATCTTTCAAATCTCTTATTCGCTGTGCTATTTCGGGCGTAGTTTCTATCCGTTTTGATAGCCGTCGAATTGACGAACTGACGCTGCCAACATCCCGTTTAATAAACCGTCCTACCTCGGATAGGGTAATGCCGCCCAATTCGTATGCCAACCAGCCTACTACCGCTCTCGCTTCGGAAGCAACTCTTTCCTGTGACGGTGCTTGTAGTCTGACTTCGTCAATATCGTATGCCAGGCAGACCTTGTTACAAATTTCCTGAACCGTTATCCGAATGGGCTTGTCCGCTACGTTATAAAGGCATTTGTCCATGAACTGGTCATCACCGAGGAGACGGGCATCATTGCCACTCCCATGGAATTCTGGCCTATGCTCTTCTTCCAGACCATCCAGCACGAACTTCAAATATCCTGCTCGTGCTTTGGCTTCGGATTTTCCGAATTGCTCCAGCACCCAATCGGTGGTCAACCAGGAGAGATTCTCTTTGCCAAGATAAGCACGATGGCCGCTCCAGGGGTATTCCTCAGGAAATGCTACTATTCCGGCCCGTACTGAATTGAGGTGAATATAGCGTACCAATTCAAGCAGGTAGCTATCACCGTCAACAAGCACAGCCTTATATCTTCCCTGAAAGAGATGGCCGGTTTTCTTTTCTCGCCAGTTGATCCAGCGTGTGTAACGGAATGAGAGGTTATGCATGGCACGGGACAGCGGTATGTTGCCGCACTGTAAAGCCAGATGGATATGATTTGTCATGAGACAAAAGGCGTGGACACGAAACCCGAACCGGCTTGCACCCTCCTGCAGAAGAAGGTAGAAGCGATACCGGTCATCGTCGCTAAGGAATACTGCTTGACCACCGTTGCCACGAAACATAACGTGATAAAGTCCGCCAGGTAGATGGATGCGAGGTTTACGTGCCATGTAGCAAACATACACTTAACCTTGCATCTTGTCAACTTGGAAGCCTGACCCTTATTCTCCTCCTTATTCTCCTCTTTGCATCTTGTCAACTTGGAAGCCTGACCCTTATTCTCCTTATTCTCCTCTGAGCCGCAATTCTTTCATGATCGCGTACCTTGAAGCGACTCCTTCGCAAAGTACGCTGCCGCTTTTTTTAAGATGTCTCGCTCCATACGGATCTGCGCATTCTCTCTTTTAAGTATTGAAACTTCCAGCTCTAATTCTGTTAAGGGTTTATGATTCTTGCCTATCTCCCCCAATGTCCCCTTCTGAGAAGATCTTACCCAGTTCTCCAGTGTTGACTTCGGTACATTCAGGCGACGTGATGCCTCGCCCCCTGTAAGCCCTCCCTCTGTTACAAGCTTTACTGCTTCCTCTCTGAATTCATTTTGTGTACCGCCCATTCGGAACTCTTTCCATGTTCACACCTCCATCCTTTCAGTATATCAGATTTTGGTGCCCACTTTTTTCAGCCTACATCAAGCTTTTGGGGTAAACTGAAAACGGAACGGGTATATCATAGGAGCTACGAAACAAGAAAAGAAGCGATGGAGGATATAAGGGAATACATAGAAGTTTTCTACAACCGGAAGAGAATACAGAAGCGATTAGGCTATCTTTCACCGGTACAATTTGAAAAGAAATTCTACGAGGAGCAGCTCGCCGCATGAGACATTTGGTGTCCACTATTGACGACCGACATCAAAATACGCATATTGAGAACAATGAAACAGGGGGAAGTCATGGTACAGCAGTACGCCGTAGTTAAGCAATATCTGAAAGCCAGGTCAGTATGCAAGGTCACTTTCCGGTTGCAGTGTGACGGCGCAATGGGTGCCGAGTCGGTGACCCTGGTGGGTGAATTCAACAACTGGGATGAAAAGGCAACACCCATGAAACGCCAGAAAAACGGTGACTATACCGTGACGCTGGAACTGGAATTAGACAGGGAATACCGATTCCGATACTGCATCGACAGCAGCAAGTGGGAAAACGACTGGTGCGCTGACCGGTACGAGCCGAACCCGTTCGGCGGTTACGATTCGGTAGTTGTTATCTGAACCATGCGGTGAGCGTGGAACTACATATTGATGGAGGAGTACGTGTCAACAAGTGAAATAACAACACAAGTAAAAGAGTATTACGGGAAAATCCTGGCAACAAAAGATGATCTGAAGACCAGCGCCTGTTGCAGTATCGAGGCATTGCCACCCCATCATCGGCAGGCTCTGGCAAATATCGATGACGAAATTCTCGATAAGTTCTATGGCTGCGGTTCGCCGCTTCCTCCAGCCCTGGAGGGATGCACGGTTCTTGATCTCGGGTGCGGCACCGGGCGCGATGTCTATCTTGCCTCCCAACTGGTCGGTCCTGATGGCTTTGTCATCGGCATCGACATGACTGACGAGCAGCTTGAGGTGGCACGACGACACAAGGATAGTCAGATGTCTCGATTCGGTTATCAAAAAACGAATGTGGATTTCCGCCAGGGATACATCGAAGACCTGGCCACCTGCGGCATCGCCAATAATTCGGTGGACGTGGTGATATCCAACTGCGTCATCAACCTCTCTCCCGACAAGGAACGGGTCTTCAGTGAAATCTTTCGGGTGCTGAAGCCGGGGGGCGAACTTTATTTTGCAGATGTATTCACCGGCCGCCGGATGCCTGAATCTCTCCAGAATGACCCGGTTCTCTATGGAGAATGTCTGGGTGGTGCTCTCTATATTGAGGATTTCCGCCGCATGCTCAGAAAGATCGGCTGTCTTGACTATCGGATGGCTGCCAAGCGTCAGATCGAGTTGAACAACCCAGAAGTTGAAGCAAAGGCCGGGATGATTGATTTTTATTCCATCACAGTAAGGGCCTTTAAACTGGCCTGCCTGGAAGATATCTGTGAAGACTTCGGTCAGAGCGCCACCTATCTCGGAACGATCCCGGAACACCCGCACCGTTTCCCGCTGGATGACCACCATACTTTCATAACCGGCAAACCGATGCTGGTCTGCGGCAATAGCGCCGCCATGGTTCAGGAGACCCGTTTCGGGAAACACTTCCGCGTCAATGGCGACCGGTCGGTCCACTTCGGCCCGTTCGACTGCGCGCCGGCAGCAGTAAAGGAGGCGGGTGGTGACCCGTGCAGCGGCGGTTCATGTTGTTGAGTACCTTATTGATCGGAGGCTGACGTGACAAATGCTATGCAGGACTTTGTAGGAGAATTCATCGGCACCTTTCTATTGCTGTTTTTCGGCTGCGGCTCCGTAGCCGTCACCGTACTTTTTTCGGCGCACGTCGGCTTGATGCAGGTTGCACTGATATGGGGATTCGCCGTAACGATAGCAATCTACGCTACGCGACACCTCTCCTGCGCCCATCTCAACCCTGCTGTCAGCATCGCCATGGTACTGGGACGCCGGATGTCGCTGTCAAAGCTGCCCGCGTACCTCACCGCCCAGTTTGCCGGAGCATTTGCCGCTGCGGCGCTGTTATATCTTCTCCTGCATGACTCCATAGCGCACTTCGAGGTTCTGAACAGTATTCTGCGTGGTTCTCCGGCATCGATCAAAACAGCCATGATGTTCGGTGAATTTTATCCCAATCCGGGTGCTGGTGCGTCTGCGGTTGTGACACCGATGACCGCCTTCTGCGCTGAAGCCGTTGGAACCTTCGTTCTGGTTTTTCTGATCTTTTCTCTCACTGAAGGATGCAACCTCGGTCGTCCCGATGATGCTCTTGCCCCGTTTTTTATCGGGCTGACCGTTGCCATCATAATATCAATCATTGCGCCGCTGACCCAGGCAGGACTTAACCCGGCACGGGATCTTTCGCCCAGAATGTTTTCCATGCTTGCCGGATGGGGGAATGCTGCACTTCCGGACAGGAATTTCGGTTTTCTGACCATATACTGCCTTGGCCCGATCACAGGGGCATGCTTCGCATCACTTCTGTTCACAAGGATTGTAGAGCCTCTGATGAAGAAGAAAAAGGAATCGGGAAATATGTGTATCTGCAACGAGGGCAATAACTGAGATCATGGATGGAGTGGCTATCATGACCACCACAGCAAACGTACTACCCGATGATATTCATAACAGCACCCTGGTCGCCAATGTTCACCCCGCCGACTGGGTGAACCCGGAGCCAGATGGACGTTACAATCTGGTGGTCATTGGTGCCGGCACTGCCGGACTGATCTGTGCCGCTGGCGCGGCCGGTCTGGGGGCCAGGGTTGCCTTGATCGAGCGCCATCTCATGGGTGGCGATTGCCTGAACGTGGGGTGCGTGCCGTCAAAGGGTGTAATCCGGGCCTCCCGTGCCGTGTTTGATGCCAACAACGGGGCAGAATTCGGTGTCAATACGCGGAGTGGCATCGACTTCAACTTTGGAACTGCGATGGAACGTATGAGGCGGCTCCGTGCGGATATCAGCCATCACGATTCCGCTGCAAGGTACCGCGACGAGCTGGGAGTCGATGTCTTCATCGGCCGGGGAAAGTTCATCGCGTCGGATTGCATAGAGGTTGGTGGAAAGAAGCTTTTCTTCAAAAAGGCTGCAGTTTGCACCGGTGCCAGGGCTGCGGCTCTACCCATTCCCGGTCTGGCTGAAGCCGGTTACCTCACCAACGAGACGGTGTTTTCCCTGACCGAGTTGCCGAAACGGCTGGCTGTGATCGGTGCCGGGCCGATTGGCTGCGAACTTGCCCAGGCATTTGCCCGCTTCGGTTGCCAGGTAACACTGATCGAGCTTGGCCCCCATATCCTTGGGCGTGAGGATAGTGATGCAGCCGAAATTCTTCATACTGCTTTCGTACGCGAGGGAGTCGCATTGCAGCTGGGAGTAAAGATTGCCGGTGTTGCAACCGCTGCCGATGGCAAGAGGATCACACTTGAGCGGGATGGTCAAACGTATGAAGTGATCGTTGACGAGATTCTGGTCGGTGTCGGTCGGGCACCGAACATCGAAGGGCTGGATCTGGAAAAAGCGGGCATCAGCTACGATAAAGCCGGCGTGAAGGTCAACGATCGGTTGCAGACCAGCAACAATCATGTCTATGCCGCCGGAGACATCTGTTTCCCCTACAAGTTCACCCATACCGCCGATGCTCTTGCCCGCATCCTCATCGCAAATGCTCTTTTCATGGGGCGGCAGAAGACCTCAACACTTACCATTCCCTGGTGCACTTATACCGATCCGGAGATCGCCCATGTCGGGATGTACGAACGGGATGCACGGGAAAAAGGTATTGACGTGACAACATTGACCGTAGCGCTGTCCGATATCGACCGGGCGAAGCTGGATGGCGAAGTCGAAGGGTTTGCCCGTGTCCACCTCAGAAAAGGAACTGACAAAATCCTCGGGGCTACTATTGTCGCCCGCCATGCCGGGGAGATGATCAATGAGTTTTCACTGGCCATAACCAACAATCTGGGTATTTCGGCCATTGCCAGGACCATTCATCCATATCCGACCCAGGGTGAAATCATCAAACGGCTGGGGGATGCCTATAACCGGACCCGCCTGACTCCGACGGTGAAGAACCTGTTGTCCGGGTGGTTGAAGTGGCAGCGGAGATAATCAATCCTCAAAGGAGGGAGAACGAATGAAAGATACTCTTAAACCTGGATTGGAACATACCTTCAGCATTTCTGTTACAAAAGAAAAAACGGTGCCGTTCGTATTTCCGGAGTCCGATCTTTTCAGGGAAATGCCAGAGGTATTTGCTACAGCCTACATGGTCGGATTCATGGAATGGGCCTGCATGGAGGCATTGCGTCCCTATCTGGATGAGGGCGAACGCACGTTGGGTACGATGATCAACGTCACTCATCAGGCGGCCACTCCTGTCGGGATGATTGTTACCGCCCGTGTGAAGTGCCTGGAGGTGGACGGTAAACGGACTCTGTGGGAAATCGAAGCACAAGATGACGTCGAGGTCATAGGCAAAG
The DNA here is from genome assembly GCA_013349325.1 of Desulfuromonadales bacterium. Classification (GTDB taxonomy): domain Bacteria; phylum Desulfobacterota; class Desulfuromonadia; order Geobacterales; family Pseudopelobacteraceae; genus JACRCG01. The sequence continues at coordinate 9,904 of DUZX01000051.1, read as the reverse complement.
GAACCCACGAGCGGTTCACGGTACATAACGAAAAGTTTTCCGCACGGGTAGCTGCTAAAGGAAGCAACAGATGAATACGAAGAAAGTTTTTCTGGTGATTGTCGGTGCAGTTGCTGTTGGGCTTTTCTTTTACTTCGACCTGCAACGGTTTTTGACCCTTGAGGCGCTTAAGGCCAATCGGCAGACGTTGATGGATTACTATGCTACCCACAAGCTGATCATGATTGCCGGCTTCATGACAGTCTACATCGTGCAGACCGCCTTGTCTTTGCCGGGGGCAGCCATCCTGTCATTGGCTGCTGGGGCAATCTTTGGTTCAATCCTTGGGACTGTCTATGCCAACATTGCCGCTACTCTTGGGGCAACGCTCGCTTTTCTGGTCACCCGCTATCTGCTGCGTGACGCCGTGCTGAACAGGTTTGGCAGTAAACTGGAGGGGATTAACAAGGAGCTGGAAGCCAGGGGCCTCAATTATCTGCTCTTTCTCCGGCTCGTGCCGCTGTTCCCGTTTTTCCTGATTAATCTCGCCGCCGGGTTGACTCGGCTTCCCATGCGTACGTTTTTTTTCGGTACGATGCTGGGGATCATTCCTGGTGGGTTCGTCTACGTTAACGCAGGAGCCAGCTTGGCGACCATCGACTCGCTTTCCGGCATCGCTTCGCCCCGTGTCCTGGGATCGTTTGCCCTCCTCGGCCTGTTTGCCCTGATCCCGGTGCTGTACAGCAAACTCAAAGGCGGGGCGCAGGAAAAATGATGAAAATAATATCCAAACCGTAAGCGTTTGAGGCTATCTGTCAAGGTGATTTCGGGAATGAAATAATCAACACATCAGACCGGGTGGCGGTGATCCTGACACAAAGCTGGTGTCCGCAATGGCATGCCATGAAGAGTTCCGTCGCGAATTTCAGCGGTGCCGACATTTGGCTCCTGGAGTACGACCTGACTGATTATTTCGATACTTTTCGCCGGTTCAAGGAGCAAGAGTTGGGCAATGACCAGATACCATATGTACGATACTACGCAGATGGAGTTCTTGTCGCAGAATCGAATGCGGTGTCGGAACAGACGTTCCGGACCCATTTGCGAGAATAGCAATTCATTATAGTAGAGGTGAGAATGATTCCGGCATTTCAGGACCGATTGCATTCGGTCAATCCCGAATATGAAAACTTTAAGAGCCTGCAGACTGTACAGGTCAACATGGGCAACATCTGCAACCTGCACTGCACCCACTGTCACGTTGATGCATCTTCACGTGGCACTGAGATCATGGGAAAAGAGGTTATGGCACAGATAGCCGGCTTTCTCACCAGGCATCCTCAACTCATTTTGGATATTACTGGCGGATGTCCTGAAATGAATCCATATTTTCGTTTTCTGATTGAACAAACTGCCGGGTTGGCCAGTCGTCGCATGTTGCGCAGCAACCTGGTCATCATGGCTGAAAACGGGTGGGAATGGCTGCCTGAATTCTGTCATGATCAAAAATTGATTGTTGTCGGCTCGCTTCCCTGTTACCTGGAGGAGAATGTTGATCGTCAGCGCGGTAGTGGTGTGTATCGAAAGAGCATAGAGGTGTTGAAAAAGCTGAATGCGCTTGGCTATGGAACCGACCTAGAGCTGAATCTCGTATACAACCCAGGAGGGAACTATATTCCCGGTTCGCAACTGGAACTGGAAGGGGCCTACAAGGCGGAACTCAAAGCCCGGTACGGTATCATTTTCAATCACCTTTTCACCATCACCAACGCTCCGATAGGTAGATTCAAAGAACACCTGGAGGCTGATGGTTCATACACCGAATATTTGCGTAAACTTGCCAACCGCTTCAATCCTGATGCAGCAGGGAACATAATGTGCCGCACCCTCATCAGCGTCGACTGGCTGGGAGTCGTGTATAGCTGTGACTTTAATCAGGCACTCAAAATGCCGATCACCGCAGACGATGGTTCAAAAGTGACGCTATCAGATCTGGATGATGTAGTAATGAACGGAAAGAAGATTCGCCTGTCCCAGCACTGCTACTGCTGCACCGCTGGTGAAGGGTCCAGTTGCACGGGGGCGCTCATACAATGATTGCCATCATTGTGGCGGTCGCTGTAACTGTCCTATCTTCGTTCGTAAATGCGCAGGAAATACCTGTCAGTCGCTTTGCCGCCGAGGGTTTGACCGGTTGGGAGTCAAAGAGTTTCAAGGGGGTAACTGAGTACCGCTTGCTGAAAGAAAATGGACAAACTGTTGTTAAGGCTTCCAGCAATAATTCGGCATCCGGTCTGATACGTAATCTTCGTTTCCAGCCATCCAAATATCGATTCCTACGCTGGACATGGAAGATCTCCCATACAATCGAGGGAGGAGATGAGAGATCCAAAGCTGGTGACGATTATGCAGCCCGTGTGTATGTTGTTTTTCCTGGTCGATATTTCTGGCAGATGAAAGCTATCAACTATATCTGGGCAAACAAACTGGCCAAGGGAAACAGCATCTCAAGCATCTATGCCAATAACTCAAAAATGGTTGCCGTCGAATCCGGCAACTCAAAGGCAGGACAATGGATTGCAGAGGAACGGGATCTGTTGGCAGATTACCGCCTGTTGTTCGGCACTGATCCTCCAGAGGCGGAAGCAATAGCCATCATGACTGATACCGATAATACCGGAGGTAGTGCCGAGGCCTGGTACGGAGACATCATGCTTTCTACGGAGAGAAGATAGTTTCTGATGATCAACTCTCGACCGTTACTGTCAATTATCATCCCAACCCTCAACGAAGCAGAAAATCTGCCCGCACTCCTGGACGATCTCAAACATCAAGAAAATATCCGTTTTGAAGTCATAGTCAGCGACGGCGGCTCATCTGACTCTACCAGAATGATTACTGAAGGGTCAGGAGCTATTTTTGTGAGCGCCGAACGGGGGCGCGGGGTGCAGATGAATACAGCTGCCGCCCAGGCGGTCGGTGAATATTTTCTGTTTTTGCACGCTGATTCACGAATTGACGATCGGAATCTCCTCTGTAATGCCATTAAAGCAATGACTGAGGAACGTCTGAGGATTCCCGATGTGGCGGGACATTTTCGCCTGCAGTTCATACGCAGTGGAAAAAGTAATGGCATGGCCTATCGATATGTCGAAGGGAAGACGGCCTTCAATCGGGTCAACACCACTAACGGTGATCAGGGGATGCTTATCACCAGAGATTTCTTCATCAGACTCGGCGGATTCGACGAAAGCCTGCCATTTCTGGAAGATCAGCGAATTGCTGAAAAGATAAGGGAGCAAGGGAAGTGGATCACGCTCCCCGGCTATCTGAAAACCTCGGCACGCCGATTCGAGACTGAAGGGTTTCATCGGCGCTATATTCTGATGAGCATGATGATGGGATTGCACAGTGTCGGCATAGAAGAATTTTTTATTCGTGCTCCGGGAGTGTACAAGGCACAGCAAAATGCAGGGAAGCTCTTCCTGTCGCCATTTTTCGGACTAATCTGGCAGATGATGTGTGAGGACTGGAAGTTCCGTGGTTCGGTTCGAACTTTCTATCTTTTGGGGAGGTATATACGCCAGAATTCCTGGCAGATATTCTATTTTATGGATGTTTGGTCTCGACCACTAACCGGAGCAGTTCGTTATCCTTTATTGAGATTCCATGATCTGATTATTGCACCCTGCACGAATTTTACTGTCTTTGATGCGTTTACAGGCCTGCTATGCTTTTTCTGGTTCATGTGCGTTCTTGCACCGTTTTTCTGGATGGTAGACTATTGTGAGATGAATAAAATTATGAAGAAGGAAACAGCATGACTTCTCCGAAGACCGCTACGGTAGTAGCACTCTTTGTGCGCATCCCGGTTCCAGGGCGTGTGAAGACCCGTCTGGCGAAAGATTTGGGGGCAGTTGGAGCATGTGAACTTTACAAGGCTATCGTTACGGATGTTTTGGAGAATATCAAGTGTTCGGGTCTGCCTCTGTTTCTGTTCTGCGATGCGACAAACGACGGGAATTTACCTCAGGAATGGATTGACGAATCTGACAGGGTTATCGTACAGAATGGAGCAAGTATTGGCGAAAGAATGGCTGCTGCCTTCGAGTATTGCTTCAACGAGTATATTGATAAGGTAATACTGATTGGCAGCGATATTCCCGGCATCGATGCGAGCGTGCTATTAGCAGCAAATAAGAACTTAGATTCTTGTGACATTACTATTGCCCCTGCGGCTGATGGTGGGTACTGCCTTATTGCAATGAATCGGACCGCTTTCCTACCATTGATTTTCAAGGATATTCCCTGGAGTACTGATGCTGTGTTGAGAAATACAGTTGAGACCTGTGAAAAGCATGGAATCAACATTGAGCTTCTTGCATGCTTACAAGATATCGATACGATAGAAGACCTATACATCTACCAATCGAACTATTCTGCAACAGCATGTGCAACCAATAGATGGATTAAGAATACTGTAACTATCTAGTTTCCGTCCGGAAAGGTTGATTTTTCCCCCTGGCGGCGTCAATCTTCGGCTTTGCTTGTGCGGCGTACCTCTGTACGCCTCCGCGCAAACCCTTGATTTTCTTGCCAGAAGAAAAAATCCCCTCTTTCCGAATCGTAAACCAACAGTTTCACATCCGGTGTTTCCGGATGGAAACTATCTAACTAACGGCACATATAACTACTTGGTAAACGGCTGGATGAGCAGGTGGAATAGTGTGAGCTTCCGTGAGTCCCGGAACTCCTTGAGCCCGATGGTCATCTCCTCATGCCCGAGTTCGGGTTGGGGACGATAAGTGCCGCAGAGCCTGTCCCACCAGGGCAAGTTGAATCCGAAATTGCTGTTGGTCTCGCGAGGTGTGATTGAGTGGTGTACCCTGTGCATGTCCGGCGTAACCACGAACAGTCGCAGCAGTCGGTCGAGTTTTTCCGGCATTCGGATATTACCGTGGTTGAACTGAGAAGTCGCATTCAGGATCACTTCAAATGAGATCACAGCCACGACTGGGGCTCCAATAAACGCGACTGCCGCCAGCTTGATGGCGATAGATATGAGAATTTCAATGGGATGGAAGCGGTTGCCGGTGGTGACGTCGATGTCGAGGTCGCTGTGGTGCATCCGGTGGAGACGCCAGAGGACTGGCAAGAAATGGAACAGCACATGCTGGAGGTATATGACAAAATCGAGGGCGATGACGGCTGCAACAATAGCAAACCATTTCGGCAGCTCGACCTGGTTTAGCACTCCCCAGTTGTATTCTTTGGCGAGTAGGGCCATACCCGCTGGCAGTAAGGGCACAATGAGTCGGACTGCGACTGTGTCGATGGCAATCATAGACAAGTTTACAACCCAGCGCCTCCCTTTACTATCGGAAAGCTTCCGTTTGGGCGCTAGCAGTTCCCAGGTAGCTACTATCACCAGCACCCCGACAAACGCGGCAAGGCGGATGCTCTGCTCACCGATCATGGCTATTATCTCCCCACAATGGGTCGTCGGCAAATTGTTGCCAGAGGCGTGCTTCCGGATTCTGCTCGTAGAATTCGCCCTCGGCAAATGAAAAGCGGTACTCTGTAACGTAATCCATAACTATCCGGTAAGCGGCATTTACTTGCCGGATTGCGTCAGGTTCAGACATGGCACCGGCATCGGGATGATGGCGCTTGACCAACTCCCGATGCCGGGTCTTAATATCCCGCAGCGTTGTCCGCTCTCCCAACCCTAATATCCGAATTGCTTCCCGTAAATCAGCATAGGTCATGATTTTAGTGGGTCCAGTCGATTATCTTCGCCTCAGGGCCAAGTGAATTAAGCTGAAAAAAATGGACGCCCAATGTGGTATATATTCCCCCACAGGAGGCAATCAGTCAGAAGAGACCAAGCTTCAATGGGTCATTCGCAAAACTCACAATCTGGAGCACCGGTCTGTACCTGAATTTCTTGGTATTGATTCTGATGAGCCGGGATTTATCTATTCAAAAGATGAATTTTCCGCAGTTGAGTTGTTAAATCGGTTTCCGGTTGATGTCATTATAGATTTTTCCTCAGAAAATGGTATCGATTATTATGGGGAAGAGGTCGTAAAGCACGGTGTTGCTATCGTCAGCGCGATCTCTTCCTATTCTGCAGACCGCATTGAACTGCTTGGCAAACTGGCTCTCAATGCCAGGGTACTATGGTCACCCAACATAACCATTGGGATAAATTTTTTGATTATTGCTGCGAAAATACTTAAAAAAAATTGCCCCGTACACTGATATCGAAATATTGGAAGAGCACTTCAAATCAAAGACGGAAGTATCAGGCACGGCGAAAAAAATTGCACAGCCGCTTGAAATATCAGAGGAATCCATAAAAATGATCAGAGCCGGAGGGATCATCGGCGTCCATGAAATTTTATTCGGTTTTCCTTATCAAACGGTACGCCTCAAACATGAGTCAATTTCACGCGAGGCGTTTGGTAATGGAGTGTTATTTGCCGCGAAACATATGCACGATAAATCAAATGGTCGATACAATATGGAGGACTTGCTCCTCCCCTATTTTCAATTGCATCCGGGTCTTGCTGAATAACTCAACACGATAGCTTGCCGCGAAAGACTTGTATTGCTACCATTGATACCCTTGATTTCTATACCAGGCAAAGGACTCAAGTTGCCGGGACATTGGATTTAACTTGTTTTCCTGTCTAAACTCCGATACTGAATTGCCTCTGCGATATGCTGCTCCCGGATGTTGTCCGAAGATTCCAGATCAGCAATGGTGCGGGCTACTTTGAGGATGCGGGTGTAGGAGCGGGCGGAAAGGCCGAGCCGATCGGTGACGAGTTCCAGCATCCGGTTGCCGGCACTATCGAGTTCGCAATGTTTTTTGATATAGCGAGGGGTCATCTGTGCGTTGCAATGGATTTTAGTCCCTTTGAAACGCTCTGCCTGAATTTTGCGTGAATTTTCAACTCTCGCTGCAATGGCTGCGGAACTTTCCGCTTCGCCACGATCGGCAAGATCCCGATATTTTACTGCCGGAACTTCGATGTGGATGTCGATGCGATCAAGGAGAGGTCCTGAAATGCGTGAACGATATCGATGAATCCCGACCGGAGTGCAGGAACATGTATGTAAAGGGTCGGCAAGGTATCCGCACGGGCAGGGGTTCATTGCTGCTACGAGCATAACTGTGGCAGGATAGGTTAGTGAAACCAGTGAACGGGATATGGTTACTTTTCCATCCTCCAACGGTTGTCGCAGGACTTCAAGTACGTTTTTCTTGAATTCAGGAAGTTCATCTAAAAACAGGACACCATTATGTGCCAGTGATACTTCACCCGGCTTTGGAGTTGTTCCGCCACCTATCAGTCCGACATCGGAGATGGTGTGATGGGGGGATCTGAACGGTCGTACCGCCATGAGTGGACGCTCTTTTTCGATCATGCCGTTGACGCTGAATATCTTGGTTGTTTCAATCGCTTCATCAAACGACATACGGGGAAGAATCGTCGGGATTCGTCGCGCCAGCATTGTTTTGCCGGAGCCTGGAGGTCCTATCATAAGGATGTTGTGACCACCGCTTGCTGCGATTTCCAGGGCGCGTTTGGCGCTTTCCTGCCCTTTTACTTCGCTGAAATCCTCACTGTATTCGCAATTGTCATTGAATATTTCCGCAACATCAATAGTGTAGGGTGGGATTTGGGTCGTCCCGTTGAGAAATTCCACCACCTCTGTCAGGTTACTTGCTGGAATAATATCAAGGTTTTGTACAACAGCAGCTTCAGGCGCGTTTTCAACAGGAAGAATAACCCCGCTCATTCCGGAAAGTTTTGCTGCTACCGCGATGGAGAGTGCGCCTCGTATGGCGTTCAGGCTACCATCAAGGGATAATTCACCAACAAGGGTATACTCCTTTAGTTTACCCGCTTTTACAATTTTGTTTGCGGCAAGAATCCCGATGGAAATCGGCAGATCAAAGGCTGTCCCTTCTTTTTTTATATCAGCCGGCGCAAGGTTTGCGGTTATACGGCGGGGTGGGAAATCGTAGCCGGAGTTTTTAAGAGCTGCGCGGACGCGGTCTTTGCTCTCTTTTACTGCGCCATCAGGAAGTCCGACGGTGGTGAAAGCTGGCAGTCCGGGCGCAAGGTCGACCTCCACATCAACCGGAATGGCATCGATACCGATAAGAGCAGAGCTTAAGATTTTTGCGAGCACGGCTAACCTCCAATTTTGATGGCTTTGCAAAAAGTCCATCTGCTTCGTTACTCTCTTCTTTCGTCACTGCAGCGTAGATTATAACTACGCTTCATTCCTCAAGAGTCGAAAGCCTTGCACCTGGAGCTTTTGTGCTTTGCCATTGAAATCAAGAAAATTTGCGAAGGCATCAATTTTATTTAGAATTCAAAATTTATCATTGATCTTTCAGCATGATGAATCCCATCTGTCGTCCAGTCTCTCCATCATCGCGCCGGTATGAGAAAAAAAGTTCCCGCTGGCAGCAGACGCACATATCCGCACATTGGATGTTCGTTTCCGGCACTCCGTTGTGCATCATAAGATCGCGGTTTGCACCGTTCAAATCCAGCTTCCAGTGCGCCCCTTCAACCTGGTATGCATAACAGCTCCAGTCAAATCCGTTCTGCTCGAAGGCATTTTTTACCGGAGCATCGACTTCGTAACAACATTGAGATATGCATGGACCGATGGCAGCCTGAATGTTTTCAGGCTTGCAGCCAAATAATGATTTCATCCCTTTCACGGTTTTGGCGACGATTTTGGCGGCTGTCCCCTGCCACCCAGCATGTACGGCTGCAATGACCTTTTTATCAGCGTCATAAAGGAGGATAGGGGCGCAATCGGCAACGCAGACGCCGATCATTATCCCGGGCTGGTTTGTTATGATTGCGTCGCTTTCAATCCCTGAAAAATGGCTGAAATCGTCATTATGTTCGTCAATTACCAGAATGTCTGTGCCATGAACCTGCTGCACGGTTACAAGCCGCTCCGGTGATGTGCCGAAAGCACGAGCCAGAAGGTTGCGGTTTCCTTCCACATTGTAATCCTGATCCAGAGTGTTTGTGCCAAGGTTAAGAGAGTTGTATGGCGGGCGTGAGACACCTTCATGGCGTGTGGTAAACCCCTGCACCGTATGCTGTTCGCCGCTGAATGCCGGTTCGATATATTGGATTCGTCCTGTTCGTTTCATCTGCATTATTCTATCTCCTGAAAAAACTTATTTTTTAAAGGTATAAGAGCGGATTCTCTTCTTTCGTCGCCTCAATCCGAGCTCTCTTGATATGGCGCTTGCTTTAGAAATGGAACTACGGTTTAATGCGACTGTTTTCGTTTATTGAACCAGATATAGCCGCCAATCAGAACGGCGCAAAACAGAATGACCCATGCCAATGCCGTGTGGGAATAGTGCATGATGAGTGTCTGGTTTTCGCCGATTACATAGCCGATAACAGTCAGAACAGTACACCATATCCCTGCGCCGGCAACTGTGTAGATGCTGAATTTGATGTGATTCATGCCGGATAGTCCTGCCGGGATTGATATGAGATGGCGCACCACTGGGAGCAGCCTGCCGATAAAGGTTGATATTTCACCATGTTTAAGGAAAAAATGTTCGACTTTTTCAAATTTTTCAGGCGGAATAAGTACATATTTACCATATTTGAGAATTAAAGGTCGCCCCAGATAATGGGAAGCGTAGTAGTTTGTATATGCCCCCACGAGGCTGCCGAAAGTTCCGCATAAAACCGCAACCGGCGCGCTCATTTTTCCCTGAAATGCCAGATAACCTGCCGGTGGCATGACCAGCTCGCTCGGAACCGGAATGATGGAGCTTTCCATTGCCATGAGCAAAAATATACCTGGATATCCCATGGTTCCGATTGTGTCGAGGAGCCATTGTATGAGTTGATGCATC
>DUZX01000050.1 GCA_013349325.1 Desulfuromonadales bacterium | reverse complement strand
CCACCAAAAGTCAAATTCCGGGATAAATATCCATAGAGCTGGCGGGGCCGAAACGGTTTAGTTCAACACCAGTTTATACGGCGGCTTCGCTACGCTACGCTGCCGCATAAACTCTTAATCGTTCGAGGATAAAGATGATAAAAAAATTGCTGAAGGTAGCTGCCATACTTGTCGGAATGTGGGTGCTTATTTTTCTCGGATACCGTGTCGGGAGCCAAAAAGCGACAGATTATTTCTTGCGGCAATACATGGAAGGCAACCTGACTACCCTCCGTTCTAAAATAAAAGTAGCAGAACTATTAAAGACAGATCAGAAGGAAAAGGCTGAAGAACTTCTTGAAACTCTGATTGATGTTGACGTCTCATCATTGGGAGCTGAAGTAAATTTGAAGCCGTACGTTCCAATTCGACAAGAGATATTGCAAACAGTAAAAGAAGCAAAAGCATACCGAACGAAATGGACCTCTCCGACTCATGCAGTTAACAAGAATTTGAAGCGCGGAGTCGATGCGGCATTCGGAATGGACAGCGTACAACCAGGCCGTTAGACACCGCCCGCCCGAAAAGGCCGGGCTGGCGGGTCAACGGCGCACCCCGTTGAACTTAAACATAACTGGAGTTTCTAAGCATACTTTAGCGCTTTTACAGTTGTGTATAGTGGATCAGCTTTTTGATTATATAGAGATAAGGAGTGTTTGGCATGGTTACGCTTGTGAATCTTCCGGATGGTCCTAAATTATTAGATGTCATTGCAGAAACTGTAGTCAATACCGCAAAGCCTGGGAAGAAGAAATCTTTATATATCATTTCCTGCTATTTTGACATTGATACAATTTTGGAAGTTGTCAAATGTGTGAAATCAAAAATGGACGAACATAAAGAAATTTTACAGAGAGTTAAAATTATAGTGGACATTGGCGATTTTATAAAGAGCAGACAAAAAATCGATAAAATCAAGCAAATAATTAGTGACGTAGCTGGAAATGACTTGGAAAAGGTTTATTTCAAACCTATTTATGTGTCAGGGCAGCTTCTACATGCAAAGTCTTATGCACTCATTGGAGGGGTAAACAAAAAAACACAAGAGCGAAGCGGTTTTACAGCGGTAACTTCGGGCAATCTAACCCAGAGAGGTATGGGTATTGATCGTAAAAACAATGTTGAGATCGTACAAATAGACACTAATTCAAGTAATATAATAAATTTCAGGGATTCGTTTTATAAACTCAATGTTAATTATTCAGTACCAAGCGATCGACTTCAACAACAAGATGATTTTTTACTTGCGCTTACAATATTCAGCGAGGGATGCTTTTATCATAAGTGGGATGGTGCCCTTAGCAGTGAAATCAGAATTGCTCTTAATTTAACAGAGAAAGGTAAAAGAGAGCGTGACAAAATCAATTTAGCATTCGGAAATTTATTTAAACCTGATAAGGACACTCTCTCCTATACCCCTATTGATTTAAAGAGGCTTTTTGAAGATACACCTAAACCATTTAATAAATCCTTTTGGAAAATAAACAGCGTTGAGACGCTTGTAGGTAGATGGGTGCCTCACAATATTGCATCAACAGTTGACCAAGTTCTCTCTGAAAGCATTGCACCATATATCGTTAAATTACGAGAGTTGACATCAAAAAACAATTTAGATCGCATGTTTAATGAGCTAGCTGTTGAAATAAGTGAGATGAAGCGAAAAAGGTATATCAAAGAAGATGTCAGCTGTTTGCAAAATTGGCGTAATAAAGTTGCTGAACTGCCAGATCGTCAAGACCTTTTACAATTGCGCATTTTACCATATGAGAAAGTGCCTGATCTCCTCGATAGTATAGACCGACAATTAATTATAAGAATATTTTTACGGCTAAAATCTCAAATTGCTATTTCTAAGCGACAACCAAGTGGAGTTCGTGGAATTATAGCGAGGGCAATCAATAATGGAGCAATCAATTTATCAGATGAACTAATAAGACACGTTCAATTGAAGAGTTAGGTCACAGTTGGACTCTGATTAAGGGCAGTCTTTGAGGAATGTAGTTCAAGAACCTTTTCGAAAGAAAGTAAGAGTATCGTATCTCCACAATCGACAAGTCCTTATTATCCGACGACGAGAACACAGAATATCCAACCAACGGCAGCACCGGTCAGCGGAGAAAAGCCCCCCGCCGAGCCGGTGTGTTATCACGTTGAACAGAAAGTGTAAGACTCCTTATTTCTGTTTGACGGTGAGGTGCGGAGTCGATAGAGGAGGAAATTGATATGGGCTTTTTTGAAAGATTATTTGATAACACTACAAAGGATATTGCTTTTGCTGAGCAAAACGGAAAATGCAGTCGGTGCGGAAGAGATTTAGGATATGAGCAAAGAGGTAATTCTGGAGATAATTGTCAGGACTGGGAAGCCCATCATAAAAAGGCTCACTCAAAAGGGGGGACAACTTCATTAAGAAACTGCGAATTACTATGCTCTGATTGCCACAAAAATACCGGCAGTTATGGAAGGTGAAAAAGTAAAAAAGAGTAAAGTGGGACCGTGAAAAACTGGGGCCGGAAACCGGCCCCAGCAGTCTTGTTAACCATGTTTCAATGGGTGCTCTTTCAAAAACATCCTTAAAGCATCATCAATCCGTGATTGCCAACCAGCTCCGGTAGATTTGAAATTTTCTACAACATCTTGAGACAGTCGGATAGCAATTGACTTTTTTGTGGGGGCTTTCTGTGGCCCACGAATACCCGGACGATGAGTGATAGCCTTTGCCCAATCCTCAGCAGTTTTCAGGAAATTATCCGGGTCGTCCATAGCCATACGTTCAACAGACTCTTCTGAAAGACGACTGACTCGTTCCGAGTCAGTCAAGATTTCTCCTCTGGAACGCATGCTTTCGATTTCTTTAGAGGTTTTTCTGATTATTTTGCTCATAGTAAAGGCTCCTTTCCTTGCGACTGGCCTTCCGTAGCGAAAAACAACGAATTGCCTCTCCACGCAACGTATAGGCAAGCGTAAGAGTTACCAGTTCGCCACCAACTTCAGCAATATCCAGCCAGCGATGTTCATGAGGTCGGTGACTTTCAACTGTGATTTTTTCTGGAGACTCATAAACAAGCTGACCATCGGCAAGGTCATATCCATGCTTTTCAAAGTTTTTCAACCGCTTGTTTTCGTCCCATTCGTAGACCATGTTTATTGTATATACGATTTGGTTTGAATCGTCAATCCCTTTATAACTGCCACTTCACAAGACACATAGTGGCAAAACAAGATGAAGTGAGAATGTCCAACAATCGGCGGCGCACCAGCGGCGCGGATAGAACCCCGCGCCGCTGGTGCGCCTTTCCACGTTACTGCGACACGAAGTCGCGTTGATGGCTGTCTGGCTGAATCCCGTGAGGCTCTGACCAGACGTTGTGTTTCCCCACGGGTACCCGCTCCACACAACAGCATGAAGAGGACCAACCATGGAAAAGACCGAGTACGAAGCAGTGAAAAACCATACCAGTATCAGCAATCGTGAATTTGTTTGCGGACTCGTCGAGGTGCATGGCGACCGGATCAAGTTCAAGGTAAACAATGAATTCCTCTCACTATCAGAATCAGGTTTCACGGGCATTATCCCGCTTGATTCCGAAAACGAAGCCGCGAACATCGGCAAAATGAATGCAGCAGCCGACTATTTCGCTGAATTGGCACACGATCTCCGTCAAGCCGTACAGCTGTATCACCCCCGGAAACCTGAGACCGTCACTCCAGTCAAAGCCGAACCCACGCTCAGAAATCACCATCAGCAGGCGGAACACCTTGAAAAGATACATTCCATACTGGAAAAATTACCAGACGAAGAGAAAGCCATCTATCAGAAATTTGGCTTTGGCGAACGGGCAAAAATGTACAAAATGGTAGACTACGAGACCGACCCTGCCAAAATGCAGGCGATAATGTGCACAATGATTAAAGATATTTCTGAGAAAAACTGAATCACTCGCCGTTTGCATCTCAGGCGAAGGTTGTGCTACACCTGCTACTATGAAAAGACTCAACCCACCACAACAACGGGCGGTCAACACGGTTGAAGGCGCCCTGCTAATCCTGGCCGGAGCCGGATCCGGCAAAACCCAGGTCATCACTACCCGCATCGTCCATCTGCTGAAAGATCTACGCATACCGGCCGAGAATATCCTGGCGGTCACTTTCACAAACAAGGCCGCCCGTGAAATGAACGCTCGCGTACTCGGCATGGCTGGCAACCTGGCCAAAGGCATCGTTATATCGACCTTTCACTCGCTGGGGGTCCGGGTTTTACGGAGGGACATCCGGGCACTCGGCTTCAAGCCCAATTTCTCGATCTATTCCACCTCTGATCAGGCCGGCGTGATCCGGCAAGCCATGCGCGAGCGGGATATTGACACAAAGAAGATGGATCCGGACCGGGTCCTCTGGAAAATATCGGCCCTCAAAAACCGCCTGATCGGACCAAAGGAGTTCACTCCGGATCGCAATGACCCGCTGGAAATTGCCGTAGCGGCGGTCTACCCGCGCTACCAGGAGCTCCTGAAGGGCTTTAACGCCATCGACTTTGATGACATCATCATGCTGTCGGTCGGACTCCTACAGAAAACGCCCGCCATCCTGACTTTTTGGCAGGAGCGTTTCCGTTACATCATGGTCGATGAATACCAGGATACCAACGCCTCGCAATATCTGCTGATTTCACTGCTGGCAAAAAAACATGGCAACCTCTGTGTCGTGGGTGATGACGACCAATCGATCTACGGCTGGCGCGGTGCCGAGGTGGAAAACATCCTCGGCTTTGCCAAAGACTACCCCGGTTGCGTCACGATCAAACTGGAGCAGAACTACCGCTCGACCGGCTCAATCCTGGATGCCGCCAACGCAGTCATCAGAAACAATCTAGTCCGCACCGACAAGGCGCTCTGGACGGATGCCGGTAGCGGGCGACAGATCGACCTGCTTGTGGCTGACAGTGAAGAGGATGAAGCCGCCAAAGTTGCCGAGCAGATGATGCTGGAGCAGTACAAAAACAAGCTGCGCTGGTCGGAACTGGCAATCCTGTACCGCTCCAACGCCCAGAGTCGCGCCTTTGAAGAGAAGCTGCGCCTGGAACGAATCCCCTATGTCGTGATCGGGGGGCAGCAGTTTTATGAGCGCAAGGAGGTCAAGGACGCCATCGCCTATCTGAAAGTGATCGATAACCCCAGTGACGAAGCATCCCTGCTGCGGATCATCAATTTCCCCCGGCGCGGTATCGGTGACACGACCCTGATCAAACTCAATCAATGGTCGCTGGAGCGCGAGGTGCCGCTATTCGAAACATTGGGACGTGCTGCCGAAATTACGGACATTTCGCCATCTTGCCGGAAAACGGTGCTGGCCTTCCACGCCATGATGCGTGAGGTTATCGCCGGATTCTCACCAATCAATATGGGGACACAGGTTAACACACTCTTCAACCGGCTGCGAATTGAGGATGAACTCTACCGCACCCTGAACGATGCCCCCCAGGCCCGCAAACGGATTGAGAATATCGAGCAGGTAGTCAACTCGCTGGCCGCATTCGAGGAGCAGACCCCGCGTGCAACACTATCTGTCTTTCTGGAACGGATTTCCCTGATGGACGAGGACAAACCGGCCGAAGATGACAAGGAACATGGCATCAACGCCGTCACGCTGATGTCATTGCATTCCAGTAAGGGGCTGGAGTTCAGTCATGTCTGGCTGGTCGGGATGGAGGAAGAATTGCTGCCGCACAAGCGCTCGATCGAAGAGGATCCGACCGTTGCTGAAGAACGGCGTCTCTGTTACGTCGGCATTACCCGCGCCCGAAAGTTTTTGACGATCTCACGTTGTCTGACCCGCCGTAAATATGGCACCCAGGAAGGACGCAAGCCGAGCCGATTTTTGGCCGAGATACCGGCACATCTGCTGAATGCTGGCAGTAGCGAACCCGACGCAGATGCGGGAGCGCCTATCGATCTGGCGGAGGATTTCTTTGCGAGAATGATCGGGGAGTAGAATTGACCGCTCTCACTCACCGTCAGGAATTTAATTCCGCGCAAAAAGAGCCCCGCACCAGTTTAACTGGTTGGGGGGCTCTTTTTTGGTTTATTCCGTACGTCTGTTTGAGAACAAACGTTTGAGTGCGTTTTTGAGAAGACGGTCCTACTTTTCTCCCGCCTTTGCCGGTTTTGATGAAACCGGGGGTGCTGCAGCTTTTGTTGCCGTTGCGGGCTTGACCTCAGCCAGCTCTATTTCAAAATTGAGCGTCGCGCCCGGCAGAATCAACTCACCGGCACCATTATCGCCATATGCCAGTTCGGGTGGGCAGACCAGTCGGGCTTTACCACCCGGCTTCATCTTCTGTACCCCTTCAGTCCAGCATTTAATAACCGTATTCAGTTTGAACTCCGATGTTTTTCCACGTTTATAGGAGCTGTCAAATTCAGTGACCCCATCAATCAACGTACCACGGTAATTGACTTTGACGGTGTCCGTCGCTGTGGGTGTATTCCCCTTACCCTCAATAAGCGGGATATAGACCATACCTGATGGTGACTTGGATGCATTCTTTTCCCGGGCAGCTTTTTCCAGATACTCCTTACCGGCTACAGCCTGCTTTTCACCAGTGGCCTTGCGGCGCGCTTTGGCAAAGTCCTGGACCTTCTGATTATAAACCGTAAGGTCAAAAGTAGGCTTTAAACCTGCTTTTGTTTCAGTTAACCCCTTTATGACCACCTCCAATTCAGCAGGAGTCAGGTTGAACACCGCCAGCGAACGGGCCACGTTGACACCCACTGTATACAATGTTTTCAACTCTTCGGGTGACAATTTTTCGGCGGCGTGAAGCGGACTGGCTGCAAGAGCAAGCAGGGAGAGAGTAATGACGGTTTTCTTCATGATGATAGTATCTCCTGTAGGTGACGTTACTGCGTATCGCTGTATGTTTTTACTGTACCTTTGCAGATAAATCAAGTCCCCCTGACGATAATTCGCCAGGGGGACTTGGGCGTTGCCTATCAATTCAGATAGTGCATCTGAACTGATACTACGGTGTTGTTACTGTTACCGCCGCTGTAAATGCGGAGGCTCCTACGATGTTCGTGGCATTAACCTTGTAACTGTAGGTGGTCTTAGTCACTGCTGTGATATCGCTGTAGGTAACAGCGCCGGCAGGGACTACAAAAGTTACGGTTGTAGCTTTAGCTTTCTTTCCGCCTACAGCGACGGCAGTGCTTGTACGCTGTACCGTGTACCCGGTTGCGTTGCTGGAACCGGTCCAGGAAAGGTTAACCTGAGTTGCTGATGCTGCAACTGCGGTCAACAGCGTTGGTACGGCAGGTTTTCCCTGTTTTATCGTCAGGTTCAGGGCAAGTACTCCAGCAGCGCCGGTACCATCAGTGACGGTAACGGTTATCGGGAAGATCTGGGAAAGTGCTGTCGGCAGTAATGTTGGTACCGGAATCCCGCTGATTACGCCGGTAGCCGGAGCCATCGTCAGCCCTGCCGGCAGACCAGTGGCAGTCCAGACATAAGGCTTAACGCCACCGGATGCTTTGATTGTGGCAGTATACGCTACGTTAACAGTTCCGATTGGCAAGGTTATCGGTGCAATCAACAGAGCCACTTTAGGAGTCGTAACCAGTGTAGAGAGTGCGTATGTTGATAAACCAACAATGTTACTGCTGGCTATCCGGTAGTAGTAAGTCGTACCGGCTACAGCGGTGATGTCGGCGTACGTGATGGTATTAGCCGGCAGAGCAACGGTTATAAGACCTTTGGTGAAGGTAGCGTTTGTGGCACGCTGCAAGCTGAAGCCTGTTTCGTTGTTGGCATTATCAACCCAATTCAGAGCGATTGAGGTCATGCCGGTTGCCTTTGCAGTCAACAGAGTCGGAGCGGCAGGCAGTACCTGATTGATTACCAGGTTGAACGTAACTGAAGCCGTCTGAGCTGTAGCCAAGCTGTCATTAGCCGTAATGGTTACCGGGAATGTTGCGGACAAAGCAGTCGGCACATTAGCCGGTGTTGGAGTTCCACTGATGACACCGGCTGTACTCATGGTCAGTCCGGCCGGAAGACCGATGGCGCTCCAGGTCAATGGTGCAGCTCCGCCAGTAGCGGCAAAGGTCGCAGTGTAGGCAGCATTTACTGCTCCGGCAGGAAGAGTAGCCGTTGTAATCGCCAGAACTGCAGGCACAGCAGCAATCGCAGTGTTGGATGCGGCCGAAGAACCGAGTCCGTTTGTTGCAACTACGCTGTAACTGTAGGCGGTGCCTGCTGCTGCAGTGGTGTCGGTGTATGTTGTTGCATTGGCAGCAACGGTTACGGCAGTTGCAAATGCGGGTGTACGCGTTACAGTGAAGCCGGCTTCGTTGCTGGAATTATCCGTCCAGGACAGCTTGACTGAGCTGGCGGTTGCAGTAGTTGCCGTTAAGGCACTTGGTGCGGCAGGAAGAATCTGGTTGACTAACAGACTGATCGTTTTTGACACCGCCGCAGCAGGTGTGAATGTGTCCGTAACGGTGAAGTTAACGTTGAACGTTGCTGAAGCAGCAGTCACCGGAACATCTGTCAGAACGGGAGTACCACTGATGGTTAAAAGAGCAGCATCAAAAGTAAGGCCCGCCGGAAGACCGGAGGCGGTCCAGGTGTATGGTCCTACTCCGCCAGCAGAAGCAACGGTGGTGGTGTAGGCAGCATTTACTGTTGCTGCGGGAAGAGTTGCCGTGGTGATAGCCAGAACTGCCGGTACAGCAACTGAAGCGGTGCTGGCGGTTGATGAACCAAGACCGTTTGTTGCAGCAACGTTGTAGCTGTAGGCGGTGCCTGCAACTGCAGTTGTGTCAGTGTATGTTGTTGCATTGGCAGGAACGGTAACGGCAGTTGCAAATGCAGGTGTACGCGTTACGATGAAGCCGGATTCGTTGCTGGAGTTATCCGTCCAGGCCAGATTGACTGAGCTGGTAGTTGCAGCAGTCGCTGTCAAGGCACTTGGTGCAGCAGGAAGAATCTGATTGATCACCAGGCTAAGCGTTGAAGTAACCGCTGTCGGATTTAAGCTGTCCTGAACTGAAATAGTTACCGGGAATGTCGCAGATGCGGCAGAGACGGGAACATCTGTCAGCGCGGGAGTACCACTGATGGTTAAAAGAGCAGCATCAAAGGTAAGGCTGGCCGGTAGACCGGTGACAGTCCATCCGTATGGTGCTACGCCGCCAGCAGAAGCAACAGTGGTGGAGTAGGCAGTAGCAACGGTTGCTGCGGGAAGAGAAGCGGTTGTAATTGTCAGCGTTGCCGGTACCGCAATGGTAGCGGTGTTACTGAAAGCAGAAGTGCCTGCGGCGTTTGTTGCTACGCGATAGAAATACGTGGCTCCAGGAGCAACGGTGCTGTCTGTGAAGCTTGCGACGTTTGCTGCGGTGGAAAATGATACCGGTGTTGTAAATACAGCATCAGTAGCACGCTGAACCGTGAAGCCGGTTTCATTGTTGGTTGTATCAACCCATGTAAGACTGACAGACGACGGAGATGCAATTGTTGCTGTCAGTGTTGTCGGTGCAGCAGGTGCAAGCAATACGCTAACGGGATTAGCTGCAGTTCTCCAGACACCGGCAGTGAAGCCTGAAGCTGCCGGAGGAAGAGCACGTACGCGGTAGTAGTAGTTGTTACCTGAAGTTTTTGTAGCAGTAAAAGTTGGTGCAGAAGTGTTCTGGACAGTCGTTGCGGAAGCAAATGCGCTGTCTGTGGCTTCCTGCAGTTCGTAGGTAACACCGGCGATGGCTGTTCCTATCCAGTTAATTGTGTATGTCCCTGTTGTGCTTGATGCCGGAACAGTAATTTTTGCCGGAGCAGGAGCAGCATTTGCGGCATCAGCAACGATGAAGTTTCGCATCATGTCATGCTCTTCATGGCTGAGGATATGGCAGTGCCATACGTATTCACCAACGAGGTCGAATTTGGCATATACGCGGGTAACATAACCGGGGGGAGAAGCAACAGTGTCTTTCCAGCCGTCATCCCATGCATCTGGGAGGATTGGTGCACTGCCGGCAGCAACAGTATATTTAGCCGGAGCAAAGACCTGGTTAAGTATGTCGTCAGTTGGCGCGACGAAGCCGAGTGGATCAATCAGCTGGCGGTCGATGACCTTGAAGGCCACCTGATGAAGGTGCATCGGATGGGCATCAACGGTGGTGTTGACGATATCCCACTGTTCAATGTCGTTCAACTTTACGATTTCAGTAACCGGAATACCGACCGGTTTAAAACCGCGGGCATCGATAGTCGGCATTGTACGACCGAATCCGTCGGTGATCTCCATGAGAGAGACAACACGGGTGTTGCTGATTGCGGGCTTAGATCCTTTCGGTGGAACCGGGGTAGTAAGCGGACGCAGGTTGGTGGCTGCCGACGGGGTAACAGTTGTGTCCGGAGCAGTCAGTGCGACAACGTTAAACGCCATGATCTGAGGAATGTCAACTGATGGTACAACTGCTCCAGCAAGATAATCAAAGTAACCTGGCCATGGGCCATCGCCGCCAAGGTTCTGCATCATCACTTTCGTACCGGCAGGAACGCCGGTGAAGTCAACCAGTACGTCAACGCGCTCGCCCGGCATAAGATCGATTTCAGGGCGATTTACGGGATTGTTCAGCAGACCCTGCTCGGTGCCGATCTGCCAGAATGGTATGACATTCTGTACAGACAAGCCGGTGACAGCATCAGTCGTGGTGTAGGTCAGTTTCATAACCCAGGTACGGGAATCAGTGCCGCCAATGAAGCGCATGCGGTAGACACGCGGTTCAACGGAATAATTACCGTAGACAACGCCGTTAACGACCGGGATATTGCCGAAGTATTCAAGCGTGGCGCTGGTGCCGCCAAGTTTTGGAGTTGCACCGGTAGGATCATTATAAGGGACAAGATGTGTTCCATCAGCGCTCATCATAAAAGGAACCAACGGGCAGGTTGCCGGGTCGGGGAGACCGTTGATATCCATGGTGCAGCCGTTAGCTGTGCGATCATAAATCGGGTAGTCCGGCATAACCATATCGCCAGTTGCTGCATCAAAATGACGATCCTGCAGTGCGAAACCGAGTTCGTAGGCTCCGGTCGGCAGGATGTTTGCGGCTACGAGAGCCTTTTCGTTGGCATCGGTAATCGGCCAGAATCCGGCCATACCCATGTTGGTGTTGTTGTGAGTGGTACCCATAGCGTGGTCATGATACCAGATGGTGCTGGCTTCCTGATCCATGGGGTAGAAGTAGGTACCTTCGGGACCGAACTGACGGGTGGAGACGAAGTCCTCACCGACAGTGGCAAAATTGGGAGTAAACCAGGCACTGGCCAGACCGTCGCTTTCAGGGCCGACATGCGCACCATGAACATGGGTGCTGATGCGATTATACGGGAAGCAGTTCGGTGCATTGGGACCGCAGTCTACCGATGGGTCAAGACCGACCGGTGCTACGTTGGGCAGTTCGTTCAACCACTGTACACGGATCGGACGTCCAAAGGCTCCTTTGATGGTTGGTGCCGGGAAGTGCCAGATGCCGCCTGCCAAAGGTCCAGCCGGAGCATTTCCGGTAACCGGGGTTTTGTCAACAACACCGGTTTTGGTAGTATCATAGTACGGAAGAACCCAGCCGGAACCGCCGGAACCGTAACCAAAGGCTCTGGTAGTCAGTGGCTTCCCGGATTTGTCGACAAGGCCGGGGCCGCCACCAAAAATCCCGGAGAGGGAAAGCGCTTGCCGAAAACTTTGTACGGTGATGGTATAGCAGTCTTCTGTACTACCAGCATCACCCTTGGCCACGTTGCCGCAAGTGGCCGGAAAACCGAGCGCAACGGCATCGGCAGTGGTGTAAGGTACGTAGGTGTAATAATTGTCCAGCGCGTTGGGGATAACATTGTCCCACAAACCGTTGCTGGGTTGTGTCGCGCCATCCAACACCGGTACGCTGATGCCGGGAACCGTAATTTCTGTCGGAGCAGCGAATGCCGCTACGCTCCAGAGGCAGGAGAGCATTGTTGCCAATGCGAATCGTAAGATGTGCGGTTTGTTTTTCATGGTCTATCTCCTTATCTAGTGTACATCAAATAAATACATAGAATCAGTACAGGTTAATGGTTACGTTTATTCGAAACTATTTGGCTTGAATGCTCAGAGCTGCATTTTTTTTGTCAAGTTCGGCTTTCAGTTTCTTTGCAGCGGCGTTGCGACTGGCCAGCGTGCGCTGATCCTTACGCTCCTGAATAGTTGTCGGTGCAACTGTCTGGTCGGATGCCGGGGTTACTGCAGCTGAAACCGCTCCTGAAGACAGCATTGTCATTGTCAGAACTGTTACGGCGATAGTAGCTAAAATTCTCATCTCATTTCTCCTTTCTTTGGTAGTACTAGCTAACCAAGTGTTAATGTGAGCTCTTGACTCTTTAGCATCTCACTAAATTTATTGTTTGTTACTTAGCAGGTTCTATACCAATTTATCTTTTTACAACATACTGATATTACGTAGGTCAGTTGCGACAAAAAGGACTATTTTGATCCGCTTTGTCGCATTACACGACCCCTTGTCGCGGTTTGCGACAGGGGTCTGTTTTACGTAATGGAGGTTTACGGAAGAAAAAAGCCCTAAAGATTTTTAAACTTCGGGGCCTCAGTGGAGGAATTATTCGCCTTGATCGCTACGTAGGCGTTTATTGAGGGTTTGACGAGATATTCCCAGAAGGTTTGCTGCGATTCCCTGATTCCCCTTTGAGCGCTGCAGCGCTTCGGAGATCATATATTCCTCGACTTCGGCTAAAGTGGGAAAGTGGCCGAAGAGAGAATCCAGTCGGCTTTCACCGCTCTGCGCCTGTTCCGACGAATGAGCATGAAGTGTTCTTGATGCGCCAATGGCAATGATAAAACTTTCCATCGATAGTATACCTGAATCATGGCGCGCCACGGCGTCATAAACCAGA
The DNA here is from genome assembly GCA_013349325.1 of Desulfuromonadales bacterium. GTDB lineage: Bacteria > Desulfobacterota > Desulfuromonadia > Geobacterales > Pseudopelobacteraceae > JACRCG01. The sequence continues at coordinate 3,973 of DUZX01000050.1, read as the reverse complement.
GCCTCAAGTTCACGAACATTACCGGGAAACTTATAGTTTTCCAGAAGAGTAACCAGTTCGGGAGGTGCGGTCGGTTTTTTCCTGTCAAATTCACGTGCTGCCACATCAAGAAAATGCTCAAGCAACAGCGAAAGATCATCAGCTCGCTCACGCAGCGGTGGAATCAGAAGACGATGGGCGTAGAGCCGATAATAGAGATCCTTACGAAATCGTCCATCGGCTACCAGTTTCTGTAAATCGTGATTTGTCGCCAAAAGAACTCGCGCATTGGTGGTACTGGGATTATCTGAACCTACGGCATAGAACTCCCTTTCCTGCAATAGTCTCAACAGCTTGATCTGTGACTGGTCATTAAGATCACCGATCTCGTCAAGGAAAAGAGTTCCGGAAGAGGCTTTTGCAATCAGACCTTCTCGTGCCTGCTCTGCTCCCGTAAAAGCACCTTTCCGGTGTCCGAACAGGGTATCAGCAAACACGGTGTCATCAAGACCGGCGACGTTTACCGCGACAAAGTTACCCTTGAAGCCGCTCAAATTATGCAGCGCCTTGGCAAACAACTCTTTACCGACGCCTGTCTCACCACAAATCAGCACCGGTTGCCGAGAAGGCGCTATGACCCCCATATATTTAAAGAGGGTATGCATCTTACTGCTGTTCGTAACAATGGAAGTAAATGCTTCAGGGTTGAGGATTTTATCGTCAAAAAACTGATCCCGAAGAGTACTGAGCTCATAGCTCATCATGCTCTGTTCTAGCGCTCTGCGAATTGTAGCAATAAGCCTCTCTGGTTCAACCGGCTTAACAAGAAAATAAAACGCACCTTTCTTCATGCATTCGACTGCAGTATCAGTCTCATCTGTAGCCGTCATAACTATCACCGCCATCTCCGGATACTCGCTGACAAGCTGCGGTAGTAAATCTAGGCCACTCAAATTCGGCATAAACAGATCCAGTACAACGACTGCGGCTTTATTTCCTTCAAGGTAACTCATAACTTTGGTGCTGTCGTTGATGGTAAATACATTAGAATACCCCCTGCTCGTCAGCAGAAGCTTAGAAGCCTTAAGCAACATCGGTTCGTCATCTATCAGTAGGATCGGCATATCATTCATTACGACAATCTCCTTCTTTGTTAACATCTGCGACAGGTAATGAAACTGTCACAACCGTACCTTCTCCTGCTTGACTGGAAAAATCAATGGTACCCTGATGTAATAAAACTATAGAACGAGTGATGGAAAGACCGAGACCAGTACCTCCTGAATCAATCTTTATGGTGAAGAACGGGTCCATTATCCTGCTCTTTACTGCATCAGGAATTCCGCATCCTTCATCAGCAACAGTGAGTAGAACGGAGGATTTATCAAGTGACAATGTCGTTTTCAGTGATATACGCTGCACTTTGTCTGTGAGTGATTGAAGTGCATTCATGACCAGATTAATTATAACCTGTTCCAGCTGCTGCGAATTTCCCCATATACATGGTATTCCATCTTCAAGTTCAATAACAAAATTGCCGGAATATTTTTTTACATGGTGCCTCAGAAGCAACATCGCGGCATTGACGACTCTGTTTAATTCAAGCGAGCTCATTACAGACTTACCGTTACGCGAGTGAACCTTGAGGGCACTAATTATATTTTTAATTCTACGCGATCCCTCATTGATAGCTGTAATCATCCCGGGAAGTGCCTCTTCTAGCTGCGAATAAGGTAAACCACCCAAAATGAACTCGCCGTTTTTCATTTCTTCTTCTTTAAGCATCGGAGCAAGATCCTGCCATACTTTATAGAGCATCTGTGCATTGACCATAATGTAATTATTTGGGTTATTAATTTCGTGCGCAATACCGGCTACAAGCAGGCCCAAAGATGTCATTTTATTGGAGTGTATCATTCTGGCCTGCATGATCCTCGCCTCTTCCTCCAAACGTAATCTCTGGCTGATATCGCGCATAGTGCAGGAGATTGCATTTTCACCCTGCAGCGTAAGCACCTTGGCCCTTATCGAAACATGGATTTCAGTACCGTCTTTTTTAAACTGCACGGCATGTTCGATGTTGAGAATATCCGAACCGGTAAGCTGGCACATGGAAAGCAAACAATCGCTACACTCGGGGAGTTGCTTAAAAAGATTGAAATCATATCCAATCATTTCCGTTTTAGAATAACCGTACAGCCGCTCGGCTGTGCTATTTACATCGATAACGGTACAGGTTCCTGGAGCAAGCAGTAGAATTGCATCCTCAGAATATTCAAACAACGTGCGAAAACGATCTTCACTCTCACGAAGAGCTGTTTCAGCAAAATGCCTTTCCGTAACATCAGTAACTATTCCCATAATGCTGTTTATATTTCCATTATGCGCTTTGAGAGGCGTTGCGCTAACAGACACCCATTTATCAGTGGTACTATTAAAACTCACGCGATATTCAAGTCTGAATTCCCACCCGGCAGCTACTGCCCTGACCCATTCTTCTTCAACTTTTTGCTTGTCTTCCGAATGAAGAACAGATAGCCATCCCTGTCCGAGTACCTGATCGCTCGTAAGTCCCATTATCTCGGTCCACTTCTGATTCACAAATATATAATTTCCTTGTGCATCGTTTTCAAAAATACCGACCGGAGAAAAAGTTGCAAGGTTTCGGAAGCGTGCTTCACTATTTTCAAGTTTTTGATTTGCTTCCGTTATTTGCGGCGTAAAAAGTGTCGGTTTAAATACAAACCACCATAAACAGGGCACCGCAATGATCGACGCGACCAAAGATTCTATGAATTCCAACGATAATTTTGATAACCAGGGATAGTCTTCGGGGAGTACAAGATCAAAAAACAGATGAGACATGAAAATAACTACTATAGCCAAGCAAATGCGTATAAAAAAGTTTTTTTTAAATTGCAGAAAATGATTATGCGAAGACATTTTACTCCTGAAAGAAAAGAGTAGCGCAAGGGATTGGGAATAAATGTGCAGTAATTGAGCATAAAATAGTGCTATTGACGAGATTTGGCAAGGATTTTACAACATTTTCGATTAGACCGGTACCGGTGTCCCAGTGAACGCAAGAACACCGCATCCATTTTGGTTGCGGGGTTTTTATGAATATCAAAAAAACAGTGGAGAGAGCTGATTTCCATGGTGTTACGATTAAACGCAGAAGAGCCCCGCACATCTGATGATATGCGGGGCTCTTTAATTTATTCCCGGCGGCGACCTACTCTCCCACACAGCTACCCGTGCAGTACCATCGGCCCTGAGGGGCTTAACTTCCGTGTTCGGGATGGGAACGGGTGTGACCCCCTCGGCATAGCCACCGAGAAATTGTTGGTTCGTGGTTCGTGGTTCTTTGTTCGAGGTTTAGACCCGGAACTGTGAACTATGAACCAAGAACAGATTTTTCTTGGCAATTGCTTTGGATGGATAGTTTGGTTTTGTATGATTTGTGTAAATGTGCGATTTATATCGACCTGGGGAAGGTTGCCCTTCCCCGGGCCGTATTTCATTTTTATGGTCAAGCCTCACGGCCGATTAGTACTGGTCAGCTAAATGCATTACTGCACTTACACACCCAGCCTATCAACGTTGTGGTCTACAACGGGCCTTCAGGGGTTGTTACACCCAGGGATATCTAATCTTGAAGGAGGCTTCCCGCTTAGATGCTTTCAGCGGTTATCCTTTCCGTACGTGGCTACCCAGCGACTGCATCTGGCGACACAACTGGAACACTAGCGGTACGTCCATCCCGGTCCTCTCGTACTAAGGACAGCTCTTCTCAAATATCCTGCGCCCACGGTAGATAGGGACCAAACTGTCTCACGACGTTTTAAACCCAGCTCGCGTACCGCTTTACTTGGCGAACAGCCAAACCCTTGGGACCTACTTCAGCCCCAGGATGCGATGAGCCGACATCGAGGTGCCAAACCTCCCCGTCGATGTGAACTCTTGGGGGAGATCAGCCTGTTATCCCCGGAGT
>DUZX01000049.1 GCA_013349325.1 Desulfuromonadales bacterium | reverse complement strand
TGCCGCACTGGTGGACGGAGCACTGCCTCTGCAAAGCTATCTTGCGCAGCTGCGTGGGTTGGCTGTCATGTTGTCGGCAGTCAGTCACAATATCGCCCATACACCTCCCGCTGTTAACGAGTATGTACAACCGATTTTAAAGGCACGTTTTGATATGCTCTGTGCCGATCTGGCATTCTTCTCAACATGCCTGATTCCCGACATACTTCCTGCAGTCCAGCTTTCACTTGAGATGGCCCGTAAAATCTGTACCGTTTCCTACTCTCCGCCCGGTAAAATACTCGGCTATATCTATGTCCTGCAAGGCACGGCCAAAGGCAATCAGGTGCATCTTCCCGATATAGTGCGCTGCTTTGATCTCAAGGATCAGCAGGGCTCCTCATTCTATCGCGGGATGGGAGATGCTACCGAACATTCATGGGGTGAATTTGCAGCGCTTATGAACTGTAGCGCAGGAGATATCTCTCTGGATGACGCCGTGCAGGGTGCCGTCGAAATGTATGATGCCCTGGAGCAGTTCCATCTTTCGCTCTACCCATTGCCTGAAGGGGCCTCCGTATTTACCGCCACGGCACTCAATCCTGAGGCCGGTGATCACCCGGTACCGCAGAACCCGCTGACGCTTCAGGCAGCGTTGCGGGCCGGAAGGCGCTGCCGCGAGGAATTCTCCTATTATGAACGCCGCTATGGCGAACGTGGACGACGTTTCACCGATAGCGATGCGGCCTGGTTGGCAACGTTGGCAGAGCTGCCGGAAGCGGTTGTAGCAAGCCAGGTATTGTGGCTGGGACGGCTTTTGTCGGTCCGGGGTATGCCCTTTCTGTTGATGGAACGACAGCTTGAACTGCTGATAGAGGAACTCGGAGTAATTCAGGTTTCGGTGGCAGCATTGCAGACGGTTCTTTCTGACCTGCAGAGCCAGCGTCGCAGCCGGATTCCTCAAAGCCGCTTTGATGAAACCTGCCGCATAGTGGCAGAACGTATATCTTCTCACACTGATTCTGATTTTGCTGGTCTGCCTTTTTTATTGGTGGCAGCTTTTATCGATACACTGGCGGGTATTCCGGAGTGCATGACCTCAGTGATAACCTGGCTCCAAGACCAATCCATTCTCACGGCTGAAATAGTGGAAACCGTGCAGAGAGATTTATATCTGAAACTGTATGACTGCAGGTGACGCATAACCGGTCAAATTTATCGTACTCCCCTTCGCTGTTGCCGTGATTTTCGCGGCACTCGTGGTTTCTGTGCACTCCCTTTTTATTTGACTCTACAGTGCTGACAGGTTAATGAACAGCTCCACGTTTTAATTTTTAAGGAGTCTTGAGGAGTAACCTGCATGAGAAATGATGGTCGCACCACCACCGCTTTACGCCCCATTAGCATAACACGTCACTTTACAAAGCATGCCGAAGGCTCAGTGCTGGTCGAGTTCGGCGATACCAAGGTTCTTTGTACCGCCTCGGTAGAAGAATCGGTCCCCCCGTTTATGAGGGGTAAAGGTACCGGTTGGGTGACCGCCGAATATGCGATGTTGCCGCGGGCAACACATACCCGTTCTCCGCGCGAGGCTGCCAAAGGGAAGCAGTCCGGTCGCACACTTGAAATCCAGCGGCTGATCGGCCGTTCTTTGCGAGCGGTGACTGATCTCGGCAAACTGGGCGAACGCTCGGTATATATCGATTGTGATGTCATTCAGGCAGATGGAGGTACACGAACCGCTTCGATTACCGGCGCATACGTTGCGCTGGTCGATGCGCTGACGAGCTTGAAAACGAAGGGGCTTCTGGCGGAAATACCGCTCAAGGAGGCCGTTGCAGCCGTGAGTGTCGGCATTGTCGGGGGAGAGGTGCTGCTGGATCTGAATTATCCCGAGGATTCATCGGCCGAGGTGGATATGAACTTTGTTATAACCTCCCGTGGTCGCTTTGTGGAGGTTCAGGGTACGGCTGAAGCCGAACCGTTTACCTCAGACGAGATGGATGCCATGCGAGATCTGGCGCTGGACGGCGTTGCGCAGCTCTTTGTATTTCAGCAGGAGGCACTGGCCGTATGAAACAGCTGCTGGTAGCCACACGCAATAGAGGTAAAATTGCAGAAATCAACGCACTGTTAGCCGGGTTGGTTGACCGGATTTTCAGTGCAGCTGATTTTGCAGATTTTCCTGAAACGGTCGAGGATGGAACTACGTTCGAGGAGAACGCGCTTAAAAAAGCACGTGAAGCCGCCTGCTTCAGTGGTTTGCCGTCACTGGCCGATGATTCCGGGCTGGTTGTTGATGAGTTGGGTGGCCGTCCGGGGGTCTATTCGGCCCGTTTCGCCGGTGACGGCGCTAACGATGCCGCCAACAATGCGCGCCTGCTGGAAGAGTGTCGCGGCATCCCCGCTGAGCGGCGCCAGGCGGCTTTTGTCTGTGTATTGGCTTTTGTGACGCCGGAAGGTAGTGAGCGCACTTTTAGCGGACGGGTAGGGGGGCGTATCCTTGAACATGCCAGGGGGACGGGAGGGTTTGGGTATGACCCGCTCTTTCAGGTGGATGGTTCTGATCGCACCATGGCGGAGTTAGAACTGGAGCAGAAGAACTGCGTCAGCCATCGTGCGCAGGCGTTCCGGCTGTTCCGCGAGTATCTCGAATCGGAAATCACCCGAATTGCAGGGCCGGAGGAGCAGCACCATGTCGGAAAGTAGATATGAAAAATCCAGCACGAAAAAGGGTACCAAGCCTCCGCAGAGCGGTATGAATAAATCACGCGCGCCACTGGCACGAACTGTAGACCACGCCCATGCCGAGAAAACTTTTGCCCGCATGACGCGTAACAGTATTCTTGAGTTGCGTATTCAGAATCTTGACGAAGACGGGTACGGCACCGCCCGCAGTGAAGAAGGCATGACACTGAAGGTCAGCGGAACGGTGCCGGGTGACGTTGTCCTCGCGGTTGTCGATCACGTTGCCGGTGGCACCGCCTTCTGTCATCCCAAAAAAATCGTGCAGCCATCTCCGCTGCGCAGCAAGAATCCCCCCTGCCGTGAAAGTGCTGATTGTTTCGGCTGCCCGCTGATCGCCCTGAAATATGTCGAACAGAAAAACTGGAAGCGCGGCATGATTCTGGCTGAACTGGCCAAATATCCGCAGTTGGCAGGCTGTCATGTTCATGATCTGATGTCACCCGATAATCTGATTCATTACCGGACGACGGCCAAGCTGACAATCGCCGGCAAGTTTTCCGAACCGTGTATCGGTATCTATCGCCGCGCCAGTCACGATGTCTATAATCTTGGGCAGTGTCCGATCCATCATCCCTTGATCAATAAGGTAATCGATGCCGTTCGTAAAGGTATCAGCAAAGGGCGGGTACCGATTTACAATCCTGGTAGCAAGATGGGGTTGCTGCGCTATCTGATGGTGCGGGTTTCCACCCACGAGAAGAAGGCGATGGTTACTTTTGTCACTGCCAAACGTTCGTTTAATGAGATTCACCATCTGGGGCGCTTTGTGCAGGCAGCGGTACCGGAGGTAGAGATTGTTGTTCAGAATGTAAATGCATCAGAAGGTAACGTTATTCTGGGACAGCAGGATCATTTTTTGACGACCAAAAAATATCTGACCGAAAAAATAGGTGAGGTTACGTTCAGAGTCTCGCCGCGCTCATTTTTTCAGGTTAATACCGGTGCCGCTCACCTGATCTACAGCCAGGTCCGCGACTGGGCTGCCCTGACCGGTACCGAAACGGTACTGGATCTGTATTGCGGGATCGGCGGCATAGCGCTGTATCTGGCACGTCAGGCCCGGCAGGTGATTGGTGTCGAGGTGGTCGAAGAGGCTGTCGTTGACGCGGCATCCAACGCCCGCATCAATGGAATTCATAATTGCCGCTTCGAAGCCGGTGATGCTGCTGAGTTGCTGGAAGAGCTGGCAGAGGAGCTGAACACGGTTGATATTGCCGTACTGAATCCGCCTCGCAAAGGGTGTGATCATAACGTGCTGGAGCGGGTGGCTGCTCTGTCGCCGCGCTCGATTATCTATGTATCATGTTCACCGCAGAGCCTGGCTCGCGATCTTGCACAGCTGAGTACCCTGGGGTACGACTGCCGCGAAATTCAGCCGGTTGATATGTTTCCACAGACGGTGCATGTCGAGAACGTAGCCAGACTGGAAAAAACCTTAAAATCCGCTTGACAATTACCACTCAAGTTTGTTATTACTCTCCAGCTTTTGGATGTAGGCGCGTAGCTCAGCGGGAGAGCGCTACCCTGACACGGTAGAGGTCGGCGGTTCGACACCGCCCGCGCCTACCAAATATAAAACAAGGGGTTACGTTAATAACGTAGCCCCCTTTTTTTTGCCTGAAAAGCCGGATTGTCATACTAAATTGTAATGTACTCAGAAATAGAATTGAAAAACCGGAATACAGAAAAACTGTTGCTCCAGAAAGCTTTGGAGTGCGAGAGCCTGTCAGTCGATGCTGCGGAGAAATCCTGTCGCATTGAACAACAAGCCAGCCGAATAATTCCCCCTTTAAAATGAATCAAAATAACATCTTAGTAAGCTAGTAGGTTGTGACCAGAAACTTTTTGAGGGGCGGATATCCAGAAATTAGCTTCTTGCATTTTCCTGGTGCCTCTTATATAAAAGCACGTAATTTTAGTGAAAATCAATGCTGCCGTTGTGCTATCGAATTGCCTTTAAAAACAGCGTACAGTAATTTATCTCGCATACCAGTAATTTACGTTATGCTCAAAATAGTGTTGTAAAAACATTAGTTCGTGTTTGGTAAATAGTCGAAAATAAGTGCTTAATTTTATGGAGATTTCTGTTGAATGAAATGATGTTCCTGCTACTGCTGTTTGGTTTACCCGGTGCACTTGGATTTTATCTGGCCCGCCGTCGTGGCAAAAATCCGCTGTTATGGGGCTTGCTGTCGGCAGTATTCCCATTTTTTCTCATTGTTCTGCACTATCAGCACAAACCTGTGATTAAAAAGGACCCCGATGCCTGAATTGCCGGAAGTGGAAAGTGTGCTGCGCTGCCTACGGGATGAAAAGACATCCCTGATAGGACGGGCGATTCTTACTGCCACGGCACTTTCGGATACTGTTGTATCAGATATATCCGGCGCTGAATTTGCTGCTAACGTGGCTGGGTATCGTTTTTCAGAGGTGAGCCGTCACGGAAAATATCTAATCTTTACTCTTGTATCCAGCACCGGAAATAATGAAAAACGCTATCTGGCAGTTCACCTGCGTATGACCGGTCGATTATATCTGGTGAATCAGGATGAGGCGATTCAACGACATACCCGACTCGTTCTGTTGCTTGATGCAGGAGTGGCACTTCGATTTGATGATCCACGCAAATTTGGCAGGGTCTGGCTGGTAACCGCTCCTGATCAGGTGACCGGCACTCTCGGTCCGGATGCGTTGACGATGTCAATTCAGGTATTTGCAGAACGCTTTTCGCGGCATCGTCGTCAGCTTAAACCATTGTTGCTGGATCAATCTTTTGTCGCCGGCATCGGCAATATTTATGCTGATGAAATTCTGTTTCGGGCGGGCATTCATCCGTTGACCCACTCAAATTCGCTCTCTGAGCAGGATATTAACCGGCTCCACGGCAAAGTAATTGAGGTACTCATAGAAGCAGTGGCGGTCGGCGGCGCTAATATTGACGGCGTTTTCAAGGAGGGGGGCTTTGTCGTACAGGTCTATGGCCGTGCGGATCTTCCCTGTTTGGTCTGCGGTTCAATTATCGAAAAAATAAGGGTAGGTCAACGCGGTACCCACTACTGTCCTGAATGCCAACCCAGCGAGGTGCATACATGAAACTCCGTATTTTGGGATGTGCCGGCGCCGAATTTCCTGATTTCAGGCCCCCTGCCTTTCTGATTGACGACCAGCTTTTGTTGGACGCCGGTACGATCAGTGCGGTTCTGAGTGAGGAGGAACAGTGGAATATCCGGTCTATTTTTATCACCCACTCACATCTGGACCATATCCGCGCTATTCCTGCCCTGGCAGACAATATAATTCTCAGAAACATGCAGCATACGGTGACGGTATTCAGTGCTGATGAAGTGATCAGCGCCATTCAGCAGCATATGTTCAATGATATAATCTGGCCTGATTTTACAAGAATTCCGTCTCCAGAAAATCCGGTAATTGCGCTTACAACCATTACCCCGTACAGAGACTATGCCGTGCATGAACATATGGTACAGGCCATACCAGTCAACCATACGGTCCCTGCTGTCGGTTACCGCGTTCAATCAGGCGGACGGACACTTGTTTACAGTGGAGATACCGGGCCAACAGTAGAAATCTGGAAATTCTGCTCAGGCGCCGATGCCTTGATTGTTGAGGTTTCGTTTCCCAACTGTATGGAACATTTGGCACGGATTACCCGGCATTTGACTTCCTCCATGTTGAAAACTGAACTCTCAAAGATTAACGTCCTGCCGTCACGTATTCTGATCACTCACCCCAAACCGCAGTACTATGATGACATTCAACGTGAGATTAACGAAATAGGCGTACATGGAGTCGAACTGCTGTGCGATGGCAGTGTCTATGATATTTGACGGTCATGATACCAGCGAGTATCGATTGCTGCACCGGCAGTAAAAAATATTCAGTCTTGCTAATGTCGTCTGATTACAGTATTTATGAGCATGATTTTTACCATTTCAATGAACCTGTGGAGGAAAAATGACCAGCGTAGCCGGCAAAACTAAATTTCAGATTGATCTGCGTCAACATTTGCGGGATCAGAACATCAGCGGTAATCTTGTCCATCTGATCTGTGAGATTGCGGAGGCCAGCAAATATGTGATTAATGCCGTACGTACCGGTGACCTGGGTGTTGCGGGAACGTCTAATCTGTATGGTGAAGAACAGCTGGCACTTGATGTCCTTTCAGATCGTATTATGCGTAAACGTCTGCAGCATTCAGGCGTTGTCTGTAACATCGCTTCCGAAGAGATGGAACAGATATTTCAGGTTTCAAGCAGCCCTCAGGGCATGTTTTCTGTTGCGTACGATCCCTTGGATGGTTCTTCTCTGGTGGATGTCAATCTGGCGGTTGGTACAATTGTCGGTATTTACCAAGGGGCTGATCTTCTGCAACCTGGGCGCAAAATGGTCGGTGCCATGTATATTCTCTACGGACCGCGCGTGTCTCTGGTCTATTCGGTCGGCAAAGGTGTTTATGAGTTCACGATGAATCAACTGATGGAATATACCCTGACCCGTGAAAATATTCGCATGGAACCGTCGGGAAACATCTACTCACCTGGTGGTTTGCGCAAAAAATACAGTCCAGAGAATGAAAGTTTTATCAAATATCTCGAGGATAAGGGGTCAAAATTACGCTACTCGGGTGGTTTTGTACCTGATATCAATCAGATACTGATCAAGGGTAAAGGCATTTTTATGTATCCGGCTTTGAATGACAGTCCAAACGGCAAATTACGGTTATTGTTTGAACTTAATCCGATGGCTTTTCTGCTGGAGCAGGCGGGTGGTCTGGCCACCAATGGTGAAATACCGATTCTTGATATAGTCCCCGAAGGTGTCGAAGATCGTTGCCCTGTCTATATTGGTTGTCGCGAAGACGTCGAAAAGGCTGGTGAATTTTTGAAAGGCGCCTGCTAGAGGCAACTCCGTACGATGACTGACTCCAAACCGAAACAGGAAAGCAGGCTCTGTAGCGAAATCCAGCTGTTTGATCTGTGCGATCTGGATGTATGCCGTTATAAGAGCGGGCGGTTTTGTACAAATGCAGATCTGGTGGAACGCTTTGACAAAATCAGTGAAGATGACGATTTTCCTTCTCCGTTACGGTTTGTTGAAAATGAATCCGACGACATGGATGATTGCGATGATGATTTTTTTGTTTATAGCGAAGATGATTTGGACGCAGGGGATGACGAAGAGTGTGATGGTGTAAACGAAGAAGAGTAATCCAGCAATACCGTTGAATAAAAGCATGTGAAATTTTTTTGAATCAATGCCAATTGGGGTGCGAATAGTTCGTACCCCATTGGCATTTTTAGAGGAACCGTTTTGCTGCGCACTCCTCCCACTGGGAACGCGAAATTGTCAGAAACAGATCGGCAATTGCAGGATCAAACTGCGTGCCGCTATGTTTGGTGATTTCGGCAGTAACGGCGTCAAACGGGAGCGCACGACGGTAGGGACGGTCAGAGGTCATGGCATCCAGAGTATCTACCGTAGCAAAGATACGTGCACCCAGTGGAATCAATTCTCCCCGGAGCTTATGAGGATAACCGGTCCCGTCAAAGCGCTCATGATGACTGAGGATGATTTCGGCCGGTCCTTTGAGAAATTCTATTTCTGATAAAATGTCATGGCCCACCCGCGGGTGCGTGCGCATTTCGGTCCACTCGTCATCATTCAGTTTGCCCGGTTTCAGCAAAATGTTATCGGAGATACCGATCTTGCCGATGTCATGCAATAATGCTCCTTTGGCCAGTTCCTGCAGCTCTTTGCCGATAATTCCCAGTTTTCCGGCCAGCAGTGTCGCAAAGTTCATAACCCGTTCAGAATGGGAGCCGACCTCCTTTTCGCGGGCATCCAGGGCTTTTACAAGAGCTGACAGAGTGCTGTCATAGGCGACGGAAAGTTCACTCATCGTTGCACGAAGTTGTCTGGTCTGTTCAACAACTTTAAACTCAAGGCTGATCTGGTAATTTTTCTTTTCAAGTTCCAATGAACGATGTTCGATCAGGTTTTTAACCGTCAACAACACCCGGTTGATGCCGAATGGCTTGGTAATATAGTCATCGGCACCCAGATGAATGCATTCTAACGCAGTATTGGTGTCGGAGAGGCCGGTAATCATCAGCACCGCAATATCAGGATCGATTCTCTTCAGATCCCTGAGCAGATCAACGCCGCTTCTGCCGGGCATCATGATATCTGAGATAACCAACTCTACCTGTTGTGTGCCAAGAACCTGGAAAGCTTCATCAACATTGGCGGCCTGATGGCAGGTGTACTGCTCTTGTGTAAGGGCTGAAGTCAGGAGATCCCGAATCATCTCTTCGTCGTCAACGATCAGTATATGTTCTTTCATGCACGTAACCCCTCAGGTGTAGTGTGGAATTGCAAACAATGTGCTACCAGTTTTGTCAGTTCGGCAGGGCTGAAGGGTTTCATCATAAATCGGTATTTTTCACCGGTAAAATCATAGGTTTTCAGATGTTCGTCAGAATACCCCGTCATGAATAACAGGTTCATATCCGGGCATACGGAATGCATCTTGCGGGCCATTTCAATGCCATTCATATCAGGCATCATAATATCGGTAAGCAGAAGATCAATCTTTCCGGCATTTCTATCAAATATTCGAAGGGCTTCCAAGGGATTTTGTGCCATAAGGACATCGTACCCCTCTAATCGTAAGCTGGCGGCAGCCAGGTTCAGAACCATCAGGTCATCTTCGACAACAAGAATCAACTTTTTGGCGCCATCATTTTTCTGTAACGAAATGTATGATTCTGCGTCACGAACCTTGTTTTCCGGCACACAGGACAGTTTGGGGAGATAAACTCTGAATTCAGCCCCCGAACCCAATGCGCTGATAACCTGGATATAGCCACTGTTCTGCTTGACAATCCCGTATATGGTGGAGAGTCCCAGGCCGGTTCCGGTTTCGGGCTTTGTTGAAAAATACGGCTCAAACAACTTCTTCGAATCTTCATGAGATATCCCTATGCCGTTGTCCTTTACAGAGAACATGACATAGTCACCTTCAATCGCCCCGGGATTATTACAGGTGAAGGTTTCGTTAAGTGTACAGTTTTCAGTTGTTATGGTTATGGTGCCGCCCGTGTCCTGCATGGCATCCCTGGCATTTATAACCAGATTCATGATGATCTGTTCAATTTGACCCGGGTCGGCCATTACTTTACAGATATCCGGCGCCAACTGTGTCGTCAGGGCAATATTGTCGCCGATCAGGCGACAGAGGATTTTGTGAAGTCCTGCAATAAACGTGTTGACCTGCATTGGCTGCGGGGCCAGAATCTGACGACGCCCAAACACTAGCAGCTGACGAATCAGGGTCTCAGCCCGGTCGCCGGCGTTGATGACCTGCTCAATATCTTTTGCAGCAGGATGTTCAGCACCGATCTTTTGTAACGCCAGCGAACTGTATCCTAAAATAACGGTCAACAGATTGTTGAAATCATGGGAGATTCCACCTGCCAGCTGGCCAATGGCCTCCATTTTCTGAGATTGCTGTTTTTGCTGCTCTTTAGAGCTGCAGGGTGAAACGATGCCGTTATGTGGTGTGGCCTGTTCTGATGTCATTCAGCAGCTTCTCTTTCCACATGTCGGATAAAACTACACTCACGGTATCTTCTACCATTCAATTGGCATGTTTTCAAGTCGCTTGGGGTGTGTTAAAGTCTCGCCATGCATAATTAACGCTGACGCCGCATAACGGCGCCGCTGAACGAGGGCGACATCATGAACCGGCAATGGCCATTGCTGATCCCGTTTGTGTCGGTGGCGGCAGGTTTGGCGCTGTCAGTTCACGCCTCGTTTTTTGTCTCCCCATCTGTCGTAGCTTCCGTATTTGCCTGTTTACTGCTGGCGGTATTTCATCGCACCGCGCACATTTTTACGATCTGTAGCGCCCTTTTTTTCTGTACATGGGGTATGTATGCCCTGACACCCTGGTTGTTTCCCGCCCCTGCTTCAACATCAATTCGTCAGTCAATTTCTGATACGCCTGTTACCATCGAAGGTGTCATTGCTGCACGGCCGATCGTGTCTGCTGAGGGTGCCCGGATTATTGTCAGAGTCGAACGGATCATTCGTGCCGGACAGGCGCAGCAGGTCACTGGAAGAGTGCTCCTCTCCGTTTCTGAAGGTGATCCGGCATACATCCGGGGCGACAGAATCCGTTTCATATCCCGCATTTCAGTTCCGCGTCGATTGGGATTGCCGGGAGAATTCGACTATGGTCGCTACCTGGCCCTGCAGGAAATATCTGCAACCGGCCGCGTAGCCTCACCTGAAGAAATCGTGCTTATACGGGGAGCAGCGGAAGCGTCACTGTCGCGTTATATTGATCTGACCGCCAGGCGATTGGGTGACCAGTTCCGAACGGCGCTTCCGGACCAGCGGGTCGCATCGGTTCTCACGGCGCTCTTGATCGGAGATCAGAAGCGCATTCCGCAGGATCTTGCTGACGCCTATACCCGGGCCGGAGTCAATCATATCCTCTCGATTTCCGGCTTCCATGTCGGCATTATTGCAGCTTTTATCACCGTACTTTTCCTTTGGATTCTGACCCGCTTTGAATTTCCGGCCCTGCGTTGGAATGTACGTCGTACCGCACTGCTGCTGACTCTCCCCGCCATGCTGTATTACCTGTGTCTGACCGGAAATGCACCCGCTACAGCCCGCTCCGTAATAATGCTGGTTGTCTGTGCCATTGCGCTGTATATCGAACGCGAAAGCGATCCTGTTAATGTTCTCCTGATGGCCGCTTTTCTTCTGGTAGTTATAAATCCCCCGACACTGTTTGACATCTCTTTTCAACTCACGTTCCTGTCGTTATGGGGAATTATTATTATCGTTCCACAGGTTACAACCGGTCTGATTGCCATACAATCTTCATTGCTGCGCACGCTGCTACAGTTTGTTGCCGCCTCGCTGGCAGCCTCCTGCGTCACGCTGATTCCGGTTCTGTATACCTTTGGCGTGGCTTCGCTGAACGGAGTCCTGACAAATTTTCTGATCGTTCCGTTGCTCGGGTACGGCGCCGTGCTGGCTGGTTTTTGTGCTCTGCCGTTGATTACGCTGTTTCCCGTCTGGACAGGAGTGCTGCTCTGGCCGGCTGCCGCGCTGGTCAGGATTTCTAATTGGATTATCGAGCACTGTTCCAACCTTCCCGTATTAATGTTCCACGGAATAACCTCCATCGATATGCTGCTGTTTCTGGCGCTAATGAGCGGTGTGACTTTTCTGCATACCACACGACTGCGCCTGACGCTGGCGATTGTGTTGCCGTTGCTTGCCGTGCTGCTGCACATTCTGCCGTCACCATCTGATGGTCGTCTGCACATTACGATGCTGAGTGTCGGGCAGGCCGAATCAATTCTGCTGCGGCATCCGGATGGAACAACCACCCTGGTGGATGGCGGAGGCTATCTTCACGAGACCGGTCGTGACTTCGGACAGCGAATTCTGGCACCGGCACTGTTTGCACTGGGCGTCCGTCGTATTGATCGCATGATTTCTACCCATGATCATCCTGATCACAGTGGTGGTCTGAGCTATGTTGTCAGAAATTTTCCGGTTGGTGAATTCTGGTCTACCGCTAGCGGAGGTGCTGATCAAAATACAAGCACTGCGTTCCAGGCTGTCACCGAGCGACATCTGCCGAGACGAACGCTGGCAGCCGGTGATGCGATAAAATTTCCCGATGGTGTATCACTCTCAGTCTACTCACCCCCACGCGCTATGGTTGCTCAACCGGACGGTGACGTGATCGACGTCAATGAACAATCACTGGTCTTCCGCCTTCGCTATGGTACCTTCAGTATGCTGTTTACCGCTGATGCCGGGAATGCCTCCGAACAGGTTCTCCTCTCCAGCGGGTATGAACTGGCATCTACGGTTCTCAAAGTCGGGCATCATGGTAGCCGTTATTCCACGTCACCAGAGTTTCTGACACGGATTAAACCATCACTGGCACTTATTTCAGCCGGGTATGGCAATCGCTTTGGACTGCCGTCGCCCCGAACCGTCACTCTGCTGGCTTCACGCGGTATCACACTGTATCGCACGGATCGCGACGGCACTATCGAACTGTCAAGTGACGGCATCAGCTGGAGTGTTACCACACCGTACGCACCTTGATTGATATTGTTATTTGACAGATTTTGTACAAATAGAGTACAACGATTCTACAGATTTCTGATTTTAATGAATAGTGTGGTCACCCATGGATACAATCCTCTTAGTTGAAGATGACCGGTTTTTCCGTGAAACGTTCTCTGATCTGCTCAAGGCAGAGGGGTATGTCGTGGATTGTGCCACCGGTGGTGCTGAAGCACTGCGCATGCTGGCTGAACGGCGTTACGGACTGGTCATAACGGACATCGTCATGCCGGATATCAGCGGCCTGGAGATTCTGTCCCGCGTTCGTGAGAATGACCCGACCATTGATGTGATCATGGTGACCGGAAATGCCAATCTGGAATCGGCTATTTTCACGCTCAAACATGGAGCCCGCGATTATCTGGTCAAGCCGGTCAATCCGGAAGAGTTTATTCATTCTGTCGCCCAGTGCATGCAGCAGCGTCTCTTGCTTGATGAAAATCAGGAGCTGAAAAACATGGTCAGCCTCTTTCAGGCCAGTCAGGCGATTGCCGGCTGTCTTGATCTTGCCCGGGTACATCACCTGCTGATTGAAGCTCTGGTTCGCGATATCGGGGTCAGCCGTGCTCTCGGTATTTTTCTGTACGATAACCGGCTGGAACTGGAAGAGGTCAAGGGGCTTTCGACCGCTGCCGGTCAGCTGTTGACCTCAGAAATCCTGTTGCAGGTGTCTGTCAATCCGCCGACACCACATCAAATTCAGCACATCCAACTGGCATCATCAAACCGCACCGACGGAATCACTGAGGCCTATCTGATTCATATTCACAGCCGCTCTGCCTATCAGGGCGCTATTGCAATTTTTAATAATCCCGGCTGTTCCCTTCCTGATATAACACTCTGTAATAAAAATATTCAGTTTCTGGTTGAGCAATCTGCACACGCCTTTGAAAATGCCGAAACGTTTTCACATGCCAAGGATATGCTATTTATTGATGATATCAGCGGCCTCTATAACCATCGCTATCTTGATGTTGCGCTGGAACGCGAAATGAAACGTGTCGAGCGCTATGCGTCCCATCTGGCCGTACTGTTTATCGACGTAGATTCGTTCAAGCAGGTCAACGATACCTACGGACATCTGGTCGGTAGCAGCATTCTGGCCGAATTCGGCGCCCTGCTGAAGAAATCGGTCCGTGATGTTGATATCGTGATCCGCTACGGCGGAGATGAATATACGGTTATTCTGGTGGAGACGCCCAGCGAAACGGCGCGACTGGTTGCTGAGCGTACCCGCAGCCAGGTTGAGGAACATGTTTTTATGAAGGCGGAAGGGTACAATATCCGCCTGACCTGCAGTATCGGGTATGCCTGCTGTCCGGATGATACCGCGTCCAAAGACGCCCTGCTGGACATGGCTGACAAGGCCATGTATGTCGGCAAGGCCGGTGGGAAAAATCGAATCCAGCGAATTAGCGCTGTTTCCTGACACTCCACAGATATTTCGAGTCCGGCCATTGCGCGAACTGGTGCAGGGTCGGACTCTTTATTTTATTAAAGCACGCCGAGGTGAAACGTGGCATTGACTGCAATCAAAGGTTTTAATGATATTTTACCGGGAGAATCCGGACGTTGGCATTACATTGAAGAGGCGGCCCGTCGGGTGTTTGAGCTGAACGGTTTCAGCGAGATCCGTGTGCCGGTAATGGAGAAAACTGAACTTTTCTGCCGCTCGATCGGCGATGCGACTGATATCGTCGAAAAAGAGATGTACAGCTTCACTGACAAGGGAGACAACAGCATTACCCTGCGCCCGGAGGGGACAGCCGGTGTCATGCGTGCCTATATCGAACACAAACTGCATGCTCTTGATCCGGTTGCCAAACTCTACTATCTGGGACCGATGTTCCGCTATGAACGGCCGCAGAAAGGGCGTTACCGCCAGTTCCATCAGATCGGTGCCGAAATTACCGGCGTCCATGATCCGCTGGTCGATGCCCAGGTGCTGAACATGCTGACCGCCTTCTTTCGTGAAATCGGACTTGACGAACCGTCGCTGCAGATAAACTCACTCGGCTGTCCGGAATGTCGTCCGGCCTACCGCGCAGCTCTGTGCAGTTTCCTTGAAGCGAGGACGGGCGATCTCTGTGAAGACTGTCGGCGTCGCCTCTCCACGAACCCGTTGCGCGCGCTGGATTGCAAGGTGCCCGGCTGCATTCAGGCCACCGTCGGGGCGCCGTCTGTTCTGGAGCATCTCTGTACCGGTTGTGACGATCATTTCAGTGCGGTCCGCAGCTACCTGGATCTGACCGAGACCCCCTACAGTATCAACTCCCGTATGGTGCGCGGACTTGACTATTATACCCGTACGACTTTTGAGATGGTTACAACGCTGCTTGGATCTCAGTCTGCGGTTGCTGCCGGTGGACGCTATGATGGCCTGATTCAGCAGTTGGGTGGTCCGGCCATCCCTGGTATCGGCTTTGCGATGGGTGTCGAGCGGATAGCGCTTCTGCTTGGTCAGCGCGAATTTGCCTCGCTTCCGGATCTGTTTATTGCCACCATGGGGGCAGGGGAGAGAAATGCCGCCTTCAAGCTTATGCATGGGTTACTCAAAGCCGGTGTGCGGGTTGAGATGGATTATGAGGGCAAAAGCCTGAAGAGCCAGATGCGGCGGGCAGACAAACTGAAAGCATGTTTCAGTGTCGTTATCGGCGGTAATGAAGTCGCTTCAGGCAGCGCCGCTTTCAAACGCATGAGTGATGGGATCGTGACCGAAGCTCCCTTGACAGTTGCCGGTTTTGAGGCTGTTCTGGCGCAGGGAAGGGGCATCTCCCCACATCACCTAAGTACCCCTGTTTCGGAGTAGTAATGCAATCCCGTGCAATTACCCCCTTAAAGCGTGACGATGACCATCAATTCGATGCCACTCTACGTCCGCGTGCTCTCGATGAATACGTCGGCCAGGAGAAACTCAAGAGCAATCTGCGCCTGTTTATCGATGCTGCTCGGGGACGGGAGGAGGCGCTTGATCACGTCCTGTTGTACGGTCCGCCGGGACTGGGTAAAACGACGCTGGCCAATATTATCGCCTGCGAGATGGGGGTCAACCTCAAGTCCACGTCCGGACCGGTCATTGAACGCCCCGGCGACCTGGCCGCCATTCTGACCAACCTCGAAGCTCACGATGTTCTCTTTATCGACGAAATCCACCGCCTGTCACATGTGGTTGAAGAGATCCTCTATCCGGCCATGGAAGATTTTCAGCTCGATATCATCATCGGTCAGGGACCGAGTGCCCGTTCGATCAAGCTGGATCTGCCCCGTTTTACGCTGGTAGGGGCCACCACGCGGGCCGGTCTGCTCTCCTCGCCGCTGCGTGACCGTTTCGGTGTCATCTCACGACTTGAATTCTACACGGAAGCTGAGCTGGCAACGATCATCTGTCGCTCTTCGCGTATCCTCGGCATGGAGATCGACCCGCTGGGAGCATCCGAGTTGGCCCGTCGCAGTCGCGGTACCCCCCGTATCGCCAACCGCCTGCTGCGCCGGGTGCGTGATTACGCCCAGGTGCGGGCCGACGGGGTTATCACGCGCCAGGTTGTACAGGATACGCTGCTCCTGCTGGAGATCGACGAGATGGGCTTTGACCAGATGGATCGCATGATCCTGCTGACGATTATCGATAAGTTCGGTGGCGGTCCGGTCGGACTGGATACGATTGCGGCAGCCATCAGCGAAGAGAGTGATACTATTGAAGATGTCTACGAACCGTTTTTGATCCAAAACGGTTTCATCAACCGCACGCCGCGTGGCAGAGTCGCCACGCGGGCCGCCTATCTGCATTTTGGCCGTATCGCCCCGGAAGCGCCTCAGGCGAACCTGTTCTAAGCGATGCAGCAATTCTTCGATTTTCCGGTCGTGCCTACCTTCAGTTTTGCCGGTTTTGTGCCTTGCGAGGGAAATGCAGCCGCTCTGCGTTTCGCCGGACGGGTTGCCGATCCGAACGATTCTGAAAATCTGCTCTATCTGCATGGTCCATCCGGTTCCGGCAAGACCCATCTGCTGAAGGCTGTCGCCGGTCAGCGATTCCCATATCTGTCGTTGCGCGGTGTCACTGATCCGCAGCTGATTCTGTCCTTATTTTCCACTGCTGAAGGACTGGTAGTCGATGACCTGCACGAGATGCCGGATCAGCCTGATTTGCGGGGAGTTATCTGGCAGCTGTTCAATGATTATCACAGCTCCGGACGAACAATTGCCATGGCCGGTCTGCACCCGCCACGCCAGTTGAGCAATCTGGATGATCATCTGACGTCGCGCCTGCTGTGGGGTTTGGTGGCACACCTGGATGCTTCCGATGACGGCTCCCGGCGTATGATTCTTAAAAAAGTAGCCGATGATCGCCAGGTGCGCATTTCAGATGATATTGTCGAATATATTCTGGCAACCACCAGTCGCGAGGTTGGCGCCCTGATCGGTGCTTTTGAGCAACTCTACCGCTACTCGATGGCAGAAAAGCGCCGAATTACCCTGCCGCTTGCCCGCGAGCTGCGTGAAGCCGTGCTGTCGGGACGCTGGTAACAGGTAGTGTATGGTGCTCGGTACGACAGAGGTAGACTCTTGACCTATACATGTTGGTCATATAAGATGACTAATATGTGTATGCCCAGAGTATGACAGGAGTACGTCATGGCACAATTCAATATCGCCGATGCCAAATCACACTTTTCAGAATTGGTCCAAAAAGCTTTGCTGGGTGAAGAGGTTGTCATTGCCCGCGACAACAAGCCGCTCCTCAAGCTCGTCCCGCTGAAGCAACACAATAAAATGCGCACTCCCGGTTCCGCCAAAGGAAAAATCCTTTATATGGCTGAGGATTTTGACGAAACGCCGCCTGATTTCAACGAGTATTCATGATGCGGCTTTTACTGGATACGCATGTTTTTCTCTGGTGGACGGATAACAATCCGGCACTTTCTACCAAGGTGCAGCACGCTATCAGCGACGAGTCAAACGACTGTTTTCTCAGCATCGTCAGCTGCTGGGAAATAGCGATCAAGGCCAGTCTCGGCAAGCTGAACCTCTCGCAGTCGGTTGAAAAATTTATTGTTGAACAGGTGGCTTTGAACGGATTTGAACTGCTGCCGGTTGATTTCCGCCACGTAGCCGCAGTTGAAAGTCTACCGTTCCACCATCGTGATCCCTTTGATCGTTTACTGGTAGCTCAGGCTCGTGCTGAAGGTCTTGTGTTGGTTACTGCTGACTTTCAGATTTCTAATTATGGTGTTTCTGTGCTTTGGTGATGATGTCTAATACAGATATATGCGTTAGTGTTGGTGGCAAAACTTCTCTGCTACGTATAGCTATAATAAAAACAGGAGGTTAAATATGGCATTCCAACTAGAAAAAATTACGGCTCTTGCTGAGCTTTATGGAACAACTCGTCTCTATCTGTTTGGAAGTGCACTCGATAACCCCGACGAAGCCCGTGATATTGACCTTGCCTGTGACGGTATTTCGGGATGGAAACTGTATGAACTGGCCGCCCGTTTGGAGAATGAGTTGAACATTCCATTTGATGTTGTTCCGCTGTCACCACCAAACAAATTTACTCGTCTCATAGAACAGCGTGGAAGGCGGCTATTATGACCAGTAAAGAACTCCGCGAAGAGGTAGAAATCGAGC
Source organism: Desulfuromonadales bacterium (assembly GCA_013349325.1). Taxonomy (GTDB): domain Bacteria; phylum Desulfobacterota; class Desulfuromonadia; order Geobacterales; family Pseudopelobacteraceae; genus JACRCG01. The sequence continues at coordinate 2,335 of DUZX01000049.1, read as the reverse complement.
TTGAACTGATAGAAACGTCCGTGAATGAAGCACTCTCTTTACTTCATGATCTTGCCGAAAATGAGCCGACAGTTAGAGAAAAAACTGCTGCAGCTGCTTTTATTGCTCAATTTTATGGTGGTTTAGAAAATATTTTGAAACGGATTCATCGGTATCATGCCATTCCAATGCCGGTTGGGGATTCTTGGCACATTGAAACCTTCAAGCGTTTTTGTAATCCCGGCTTTCCCCCTCTACCTCTGTTGTTTGATGACACCTTATCCGCTGATTTGTCACCATTTCGCAAGTTCCGCCACGTTGTTTATCATGGCTATGGCTTTCAGATTGATTGGGAACGTATGCGGGATGGTTTGGATGTTCTCGATGGCGTTAATACTCGTTTGAAATTAGTATTATTAAACTATCTCTCTTCGTTGAAGTGATTATTTAAATTATTCAGTCGGGGGTGATGGTAAACAGTATTGCCAATTGAGGAGAGTTTCCTTTTGAGGAGTTCAGGTGGTCTGTCGTCAGATATAGTTTCGAATAACATTAGTGTGATCATGCTTGGAGTTATGTGTTCAGGATTCTGTCGACGGAATAAAAATCTTATATCAGGATTAAAAGCATGCTTCCAACACTTCTTGAACTTGTTCGATATCTGCAGGATGAACAGAAAAAAGCGTTGAGTTGGTCTGAAAAAAACTTTGGAATACTCGAAGATGGTCATTTTTCTGCAATGGCAATCAGCGAATCAGAGTTTGTATTGATGCCGCCACCTGAGTTTGGTGCTTTGATCTACCGAGGTCAAAATCAGTATTTCGAACCATGCTTGGCTTCTCTCTATCGTAAAAAAACGAATAGTGTTGAACGACTAATAAACATGATACGACTTGCAGAGTTTGAACTGCTTTTGACTGCTCATCCGGCAGTAAAGGATTGTATGGAATGGTCTCTGATGGGGTTAAGTTTTAAAGTCGATTTTGAGGCCCTTGCACAACATTATCTTCTGCAGACAAGTTTACTAGATTTTTCATCTAATCCTTTGGTGGCTGCTTTTTTTGCGTGCTGTGAATTCAACAAGCAGGACGATCATAAATACAGCCCTATTATCAGTGATAAGCGACCGCCTGGCGTGCTTTACAGTCTGAATGCTGCAGCTGAAATCAGTGCAAGGCCTGATAATCCACGTTCTGGAACGATTGGACTTCAGCCTCTGCCGCGACCGGCAGAACAGTATGCATGGAGCTACCGATTACCACGCAGGACGTCTTTAAATTCGCAGCCATTTCTTTCAAAATATGAATTTATTCATTCTTCAAAAGACTCAATTACAATATTCGAAACATTTGAACGTGGCACAAAACTATTCCCGTTCGATCCCGTTTCCGAAAAGGCTCATCAGATAGTTTCGTCGAAGTGCTTTAGCAACGATGCGCTGCAGTTGGTGATAGAGCGATCAAACGGCACTGTTAGGCAAAAATCTGCAATGAATGATCTTGCTCGTAAGGGTTTTTATATAATCGGAAAACAGGAGATAGTATTCTCACAGCAAGAGCTCACTGAAATTGAAAACGATTGGGACAAGCTGCGTCCAGATTTGCTATCTCGAATTCATTGGCGCAATGCATGCTATGTATAGTAAGTAGTTGCTATTAATACTATTTTGTTACGTTTAATTGCCCGGAGTAATCGTATGTTCGTCCACATCCGCAAGACATTTTACGCATCTATCCTTTTTATGTTTGTTGTCTTCTTTAATAGTAATGACGTTGCTGCAGAAACGGCATGGCAAAGTACCGGTGGACCGGAAGGAGCAAGTATTACCTCTATTGCTGTTGACCAAACTAATAGCAAGGTTGTCTATGCTAGCTCTATACTTGGTGGTGTAATTAAAACTACTAACGGTGGAGCAAGCTGGATCAGCATCAACAATGGATTGCATGTGCCCGGATCAATACAATCAATAGCGATTGATCCAACAAATAATCAGGTGATTTATGTAGGTGGCGATAGTGGAAAACGTGTGTTTAAGTCAATTGATGGCGGCTCAAGTTGGTTTGTACCCAGCAATGATCTTTTTACAATTGGGGGTGGCTCCAATTTTATAATCACGATTGATCCACTGGACAGTCAAACCATTTATGTTGCTACAACTATTAATGGTCTTTATAAGTCAACTAATGGCGGAACAAGTTGGATAGCAATTAATAGTGGGTTGCCTACAAGCACAAAGTAACCGTCAACCTCAGACCATCTTGAATGTGTTTCGGATTTATGATTGTGATGAGATTTGCCTTGCGGCGAGCCAGTTATCCGGGAGGAGTTGATCGATCTGCTTTGCGGGATGGGACAT
>DUZX01000048.1 GCA_013349325.1 Desulfuromonadales bacterium | reverse complement strand
TTTTCAGGGGAGGATGCCAGACTTCAGAGTCGTTTGAAATCGACGACATGCACAATTTTGATATTTTTCAAAGAACTTGGGCTGTTACAGAAGTACAAACTCAATTATTCCGGACACTAGTGATTCAGCATAATTTTTTTTCGTTCTTTGAAAGAAGTTCTTGACACGGTTTTTAGGTGATTTTTTTGAAAATCCGACACACCTTAAAACCCCGCTCACATTACCTCTCTGGAGTAGCGATACGCCTTCTGCCGTAGCCAGCTGTTCTCTTTTATGGTCGTCCCGGCACAAAAAATAATATTGTCTTATACGGCCACCTGGCGCGAAAATTTTGCTCTCAAAAACCTGTGTTATAGTGGCTCATCACAAACACGGGCGGATGTATGACGGTTGAGAATATCAACATCGAAGCGAGCATACTAACAGCAAAAGAACTGATCGCCAAAGAGAAGAATCTATCTCCGGCACTCAAGGTTGCTCTTGATGTTCTGCTTCTCCTGGTCACCATATTGGCAAACCGCCTGGGACTCAACAGCAAGAACAGCAGCAAACCGCCATCAACTGATCCGAATCGGAAAAAGAAGCTCAAAAAACCGGGAGGTAACTATTCAGCACTCTGTTCTTTCACATTCATAAACTCGGGGGATTTTCCCTGAAACAGCAAGCGCAACCCTTCGGACGCAGTGACGCCTTGTTTCATACAGGTGGACAGATAACTCCGGATTCGACAGAAGATTTTCGCGCCTTCCATTGCTCGGAAGCATCCGGATATCTTCTGTTGAACTTTGGTCATTCTCAAATCGTTTTCAGCCTGGTTGTTTGAGAATGGTACGATTTTATCATCCATAAATCGTAATGTTTCGTCTTCAAAGTCTCTCAGGCGTTCCAGAAGATTTCTTGCTGTTGATCGTGCTGTCTTGCCTTTCTTCTTTTCTGCCGGTTCATCGGGTGGAGGGCATTCAAGTTCAGCTTCAAGTAGCAAATCACGGTAGCGTTTCCGATAATGCTCCGATGTTGCTTTTTCAAGGCAACCTCCTGCATCATTGGTCGCCTTGTTGATTTCCGTGAGAAGCAAGATCATCTGCTCTGCCCACTTTTGCTTATCCTGTTCAGCAGCTCTTTCCAGTTCGCGGATGTGATGAGCGTTGCACAGTGAGTGCAGTCTGCCATATTTGAAGTATGGCTTCCAATGATCGTGACAGATAATGCCTTCATACATAGGCAATATCCCCATCTCGTTGTTCGCTTCACAGCCTCGCTTTTCGTGAGGATAGTAAAAGGTAAACCGCTCATTGGAAACATTGTGCAGCCACCGCCTTTTGCCGCCAATATTGATGCCGGTCTCATCGCAATGTATCAGCGCTGCTGCTCTCAGTTGTTCTTTGAGCCATGATTCAAATGTTTCAAGCCGCTCAAAAGCGACCTTGTTGAAATTGTTGATTGTGCCCGCGCTAATGGGAATACCCATCTGATCCTGAAACTGCTCCTCGACACGGTTATAAGGAATAAGCTGATACTGAGACATATAAACAGCGGTGCTTTTAACCCCGACACCGTATTGAATCGGTCTGGTTACATCCTCGGGAAACGGGGCAACATAGCGCTTGCCATTTTGGTGTTCAATAACTTCGGCCCGCCATTCGGTAACAAAGGTGCTGAAGTCAATATCGACAACTTGACGCGTCTCGTAACCGGTTATTCTGTAACTGCCGGGTGGCAATATACTTCTGTCAAGCTTGATGTCCTTAATATCATCTGGGTCAGAAACCTGCTGGAGCGTGGTTCCAATATGACCATGCTGACCACCCGGTTTCCGATCTCCCGGTGTATCTCTTCAGCACACGAAAAAAAACAAAGGTCACGCGTAAAGGTCACGGCAATAGTCACGCTATTTCACAAATGATTTTAGCATGTTTTGCCTTTGTGACCTTTGTGACCTTTATTCACGCTATTATCTTTTGCTTTTATATTTGCCGTTTTCCGGTTTTTCAATTCTATTTCTGAGTACATTACAATTTGTATGACAATAGGGCATTTTAGGCAAAAAAAAGGGGGCTACGTTTTTAACGTAACCCCTTGATTTTTATTTGGTGGAGGTGAACGGGATCGAACCGATGACCTCTTGGCTGCCAGCCAAGCGCTCTCCCAGCTGAGCTACACCCCCACAAAGGAATAGACTAAATATCAAATTAGAACTGGCATGTCAACTTTTTTTTACATGACAATTATCTTGACATAACTTCAGGGTTGGTGCTAAAAAGACAGCTTCGTTTATCTTACTCGCATAAAAGAGAAATAATTGGAGGTGTGGTTTGGCTCATCATAAGTCGGCAATCAAGAGGATCAAGCAGAGTATTAAGAAAACAGCACGTAATCGTCATGCCTCATCGACGCTGAAGACATATATCAAGCGTGTTCGTGAAGCGGTTTCAGCAAAAGACAAGGATGCTGCCGTTGCAGCTCTTAAAACAGCTATTCCTGTTATTGATGCCACGTCTTCAAAAGGCATTATTCACAGCTCAACTGCATCCCGTTATGTATCACGCCTGACGAAACTGGTTAACACACTCGGTTAATTTTGTCACACTCAAACCATTGAAAAAGGGGACTGCTCAGCTGAGCAGTCCCCTTTTTCGTGCTCGATCACTTCCGTTTCTTCAGGAAATCCACTGTCCTGTGCAGATCCCCATTATCAACCCATGCAGCAGCGCGTAGGGTTGTCCCCCTGTCTTGGATTCACAATCACGGAGGTAAAACTCCTCGAATATCACCTGCAACTCCCGACAGGTAAACTTACGAGCCTGCTGCAGAGTATCGCCCAGAAAAAATGCATTTATGTTCAGCACCCTACCTATTTCAGACTGAGGAGTTTTGGTATCAAGCAACTCCCTCACCCTCCACAACTGGCGGAAATGCCGCGTCAGGGCACCAATCATCATCGGCGCCTCCTCGCCATTCAGAAATAAGGCATCCAGACTTTTTAACGAATTGGCAAGATCACGCAACCCGAGGTATTTAGCCAGCTCAAAAGCGGTATAGGCTTTACTGCTGCTGGCCATGGTCTTGACATCATCAACGGTTATGCGCAGCTTTGCTCCGGCGTAGACTACCAGTTTTTCAATTTGGGAGCAGAGTTCCTGCAGGTTATTACCGATCAGAGCGGACAGAAGTTCTGCAGCCGGCGCATCTATCGGCTTACCCTGGATGACAGCCTCACTCTGAATAAACCCTGCAAGCTTGTTATCATACATCCGTTTGTACTCAACCAGATCGCCATGTTTTTTCAGTTCCAGGAAGAATTTTTTACGCTGGTCGATCTTGCTGCCGATCAGCAGCAGACAGGTAGTAGGAGATGGATTTTTGATATAGGGGAGCAGTACTTCAAGCGCATCAGCTTTAAGCTGATCGGCCCGCTTTACGACAACAGCGCGCCGCTCGGCAAACATTGGCAGCGTCTGGGCCGCATCGATGATATCGACCCCCTTCGATTCCGTGCCGAAAAAGACGTTATAATTGAAATCTTTGAGCGATGCGTCAATTGCACGCTCAAGCAGCAGACCGGCAGCTCGTTCGACAAGAAAGGACTCTTCGCCGTACAGATAGCAGACAACTGGAATGGAGCCTTTTTTGAGAGAAGTTTCAAATTCTTGCGGTGTCATGGTCAGTAGTTTTGTTCTGTTGCGCTCATCAGTTTATGAGCAATAATGCGTCCGACTGCGTCCAGAGCGCTCTCTTCGGCATCGTGCTGCAGTGAGAGATTTGTGTTGGCGGGATATTCTTTACTCGCCTGGATACGCCCCTTCCAGACAGGTGTCGCCTGCCCTTTTTTATGAAGCTCCAGTTCGACTTCAACCGTCAGACGATATTCGCGTGCACGATCCAGTGAACTGTAGGAAAGCGCACTATTGGAGTACAAAACCACCCTCCCCTTCATGGTCAGGTCGGCATCCTGTTCACCGCTTGACGGAACAAGACCGCGCACTGCATGGCATTCGTCATACAACGCCCTGCGCAAAACCGTCTGTGCGGAAGGACTGATGCTCTCGTTGCTGATAAACGGTACCCAGAGTTTCTGGTCAGCTTTCAAAACGTGAGTCGATGGACTGGTTACGTGATAACCGCAACCAGCCATCACTGCCGACAGCATGAGCATACCCATCACCAGACTTCTGCCGATCAGATTCATCGCCACTTCACCCGACCACAATATTGACCAGCTTGCCCTGCACACAGATCACCTTGCGAATAGTCACCCCTTCAAGAAAAGGGGCTATTTTTTCATCAGCCAGAGCACGCACTTTCAGCTCTTCTTCATTAGACCCGGCTGGCATCGTGATTTTCGAGCGCAGCTTGCCATTAACCTGCACCACCATCAGCACCTCTTCGTCTACAACAGCATCACGATCATAGTCCGGCCAGGAAGCCGTAGACAAGCGGGTACTGTGGCCGAGCCGCTGCCAGAGTTCTTCCGTCACATGCGGAACAAAGGGAGCCATCAACAGGATCACACTCTGCAGCGCCTCTTTCATGACGGCTGCAAACTGTGGTGATGAAAGTTCAGTCGGCTGAAGAGTATTAAGCAACTCCATGACAGCGGCAATAGCGGTATTAAAATGAAAACGTTCTTCCAGATCTTCGCTTACTTTACGAATCGTTTTATGAACGGCACGACGTATGGCACGCTCTTCGGAGGTCAGATCTGAAACGACAACGGCTCCGGCCCCCTTGATCAGGTCGAGACGATCATGAACAAGCTTCCAGATACGGTTAAGAAAACGGAAGGAGCCGTCTACACCCTGGTCGTTCCAGTCCAGATCTTTTTCGGGTGGCGCTGCAAACAGCGAGAAGAGCCGGGCCGTATCAGCACCGTACTTCGAAATCAGGGCGTCCGGATCGACAACATTGCCCTTGGATTTACTCATTTTTGCGCCGTCTTTGATTACCATCCCTTGCGTCAACAGGTTGACGAACGGTTCATCGGCGGAAATATGGCCGAGATCACGCAGTACTTTCGTGAAGAAACGGGCATACAACAGGTGCAGCACCGCATGCTCAATCCCGCCGATATACTGGTCAACCGACATCCAATGGTCAACATGCTGACGGTCAAGAATGCCGCCTTTAAAGTCCGGACAGCAGTAGCGCAGGAAATACCAGGAGGATTGCACGAAGGTATCCATCGTGTCGGTCTCACGACGGGCCGGCTGGCCGCAGAGCGGGCAACTACAGGCGACAAAAGATTCCGTACGGGCCAGAGGACTACCCCCTTCACCACTAAAGACAACATCTTTTGGCAGAACAACCGGAAGAGCCGCTTCCGGCACCGGCACTACTCCGCAGCTGCCGCAGTAGATGATCGGGATGGGATTACCCCAATAGCGCTGTCGGGAAATACCCCAGTCGCGCAACCGGAAATTGACTGTTTTTGTACCAAAACCCTGACTCTGCAGAAAATCTGCAATTTTTTCTTTCGCTTCTTCACTCTTCATGCCGTCAAACTGTCCGGAATTAGTCATGATACCGGGCTCGGTAAAGGCCTCGGTCATGCTGGCGGGATCAAGAAGCGCATCAGTCGGCTGTATGACGACTTTGAGCTGCAGATCATACTTTTTTGCAAACTCAAAATCGCGCTGATCATGCGTCGGCACAGCCATGACAGCCCCGGTGCCGTAATCCATCAGAACAAAATTTGCCAGAAAGAGCGGCATGCGCTGCTGCGTCAGCGGGTTAATACAGTACGAGCCGGTAAAGACCCCCTCTTTTTCGAAGTCTTCCGCAGTACGTTTCAGACGATCGGTTTTTTTGATCTTATCGATGAAGGCTGCCACGGCATCCTGACGGTCCGGTGTGGCTAACTGCATGGCACGCGGATGTTCGGGCGCCAGCGACATGAAGGTGGCCCCAAAAACGGTATCCTGTCGCGTCGTAAAGACCCGGATCGAATCCGTGCTGTCCTCCAGTGGAAAATCGATTTCACAACCGTAACTTTTACCGATCCAGTTGCGCTGCATGACCAGCACCCGTTCCGGCCACCCCGGCAGGTTATGGGTGTTTTCAAGCAGTTCATCAGCGTACTGCGTTATTCTGAAGAACCAGGAATCAAGCTCTTTCTGGGTTACGTCACTGCTGCAACGCCAGCAACCGCCATCCTCAACCTGTTCATTGGCCAGTACCGTTTCGCATTTCGGGCACCAGTTGACAAAGGACGTTTTTTTGTACGCCAGCCCCTTGGCGTACATCTCAAGAAACAGCTTCTGTTCCCAGCGGTAATAGTCAAGATCGCAGGTAGCCAGTTCACGATCCCAGTCGTATGAGAAGCCCATCTTTTTGATCTGATTGCGCATATAAGCAATGTTTTCGTAAGTCCAGGTCGCCGGATGACTGTTGTTCTGGATAGCGGCGTTTTCAGCCGGCATACCAAATGCGTCCCATCCCATCGGGTGCATGACATTGAATCCGCGCATACGTTTGAAGCGGCCGATAACATCGCCGATCGAATAGTTGCGTACGTGTCCCATATGGATGCGGCCGGACGGGTACGGGAACATCTCCAGGAGATAGTATTTCTGTTTTTCTGCGTCCTCGGCGGCCTTAAAGGTTTTCTCGGCTTCCCAAACAGCCTGCCACTTCTGCTCAATTTCATTCGGTGTATACTTCAGTTCCACGATAGTATCCTTTCATACGGTAGGTTAATTTTCAGACAAAGCCGCCCTGTGCAATAAGTTCCGAATATACTTTATGGAGAGGAACTACGCGGTCAACGAGACCGGTTGCGGCCGCTTCGCGTGGCATGCCGTAGACGACGGCGCTTTCTTCCGATTCGGCGATCATGAAGCCCCCCTGCTGCTTGATATCCCGTACCCCTTTACTGCCATCGTTGCCCATACCGGTCAGAACAACTGCGGCCAACCGTTTCCGATAGAGTGCGGCACACGACCCGAACATAACATCCACCGACGGCACGTAGCGGTCTGATTCCGTCGGAGCCGCAACCCGCGCGATTACCTGACCGCCATACAGCTCAAACAAAAGATTTTTACCTCCGGGAGCAATCAGGACACTGCCGGGCAGAACCTGGTCACCATCCTCGGCTTCCTTGACATCAAAAGCCGAACTACGATTGAGACGCTCGGCAAAAGGTTTGGTAAATCCGGCCGGCATATGCTGCGCAACACAGATCGCAAACGGGTATTTCCTACTTAACGCTGAAAAGATCTGCTGCAGGGCCGGCGGTCCCCCCGTAGAGGCACCGATGGCAACCATGTCAAAACCATGGAGATGAAATTCTGAACTTGTCCGTTCACCAGCGGTATCTCCCGCCAGACGGATTAAAGAATCATTCTTCTCCGGAGGGAAGTTTTTATGAACATCAGCATGGTGGACACAAAATTGAAGTACCTTGTGCCGAAGATCTTCCGTGATGGTAAGCAACTCGATCGAGGCGTTGCTGCACGGCTTGGCAACAAAATCGAGCGCTCCCAGCTCCAGGGCCTTAAACACATTATCAGCGCCGCTCAAAGCACTGACGACGATAACCGGCAACGAAAAACGGGTCGTCAGAATCCTGAGCAGCGTAAAGCCATCCATCTTCGGCATTTCAAGGTCCAGCGTGACGAGATCCGGTTTCAGAGATATGGCTTTTTGAATCCCCTCTTCGCCGTCGGTAGCATAGCCGACTACGACAACCTGGCTCATCCCTTCAAGCATACGTGTAATGCTGCGACGACTGAAGGCCGAATCATCAACCACCAGAATTTTGAGCTTTTTCATAAGGGCCCTCCGAGCGACAGCCGGTCGGGCTTTTGATAAATCATATCGTTTTTGAAGTGCCTGAGCGTAAAAAGGGTACTGATATTCAGGAGAGATTCGGAATGACCCAGCAGTAAAAAACCGCCATCGTACAGTGCCGTATGGAACGACTCAATAACTCGTTTTTTTGCCGCTTGGTCAAAATAAATTATCACGTTGCGGCAAAAAATCAGGTCAACCTTGCCCAGCATAATCAAGCGACTGGAATCGAACAGATTGAGATGACTGATCGTTACCATCTCCCTGATAGCATCGCACACCTTGAAACCGTCATCCTGCTGATGAAAATACGTATGCAGATACCGCTCTTCGGTAGCCCGGAATGATGATTTACCATAGACCGCACGCCGCGCCTGCTGCAAAACTTTCTGGCTGATATCGGTACCGATGACCTCAATATTCCAACCGGACAAGACCGGTATTTCACTCAGCAACATGGCAATCGTATATGGTTCTTCGCCCGTGGAGCAGCCCGCACTCCAGATCCGCAGCGAGCGGTTCTTACGGGCGGACTTTATCTTGATCAACTCCGGAATCACCTCATCGGTAAATGCTTTCAGCTGAAATGACTCTCTGAAAAAATAGGTTTCATTCGTCGTAAGTACATCCATTAGATCAATGAGTTCCTGATCTTTGTTACGGTTGTACTTTAAATAATGGTAGTAGTCATAGAAGCTGGGAATATCCAGATCCGTTAATCTGCGGGAGAGCCTTTTTTCGAGTATATATTTAGACTCAATATCAAAATGTATACCGCAATGCTGGTAGATACAGTCGCGGAGAAGACGAAATTCATCATCCGACATGCTGTGTTCGTTGGCAAAGGAAAATGTCATACAGGACCTGACGAAGACGGAGAGTGAGATAGTTGATCAAGGGCGAGGCGGGCCTGCCTGACGACATCCGCGTCCGGACTGTCAAGTGCCCATGAAATGATACTGTCCGCACCATTGCCGCCGTGTGTGCCCAGAATTTGCAGGCAGGTAATTAAGAGCATTTCGTGCGCCTGGAGGTAGATATCGCTAATAAGAGCGACGGCCCGCTCGGACTGAATCCGGGCAATGGCCTTGATGACGGCACATTGCACCCAGAAGTCCTCATCATTAAGAGCCTGTTCCAGGGCAGCCAGAACTTCCGGACTTCCTTCAAAACTCCCCAGGGTTTCCGCAACCACTCTGCGGACATCCGGATCATCGTCAGTTAATGCCGTAACGAGCTGAAGACACTGTGGATCTTTCCGGAGCAACCCGATAGCAGAGATCGCCGCCTTTCGCACCCGCACCTGCTCGTCCTTGATCAGAAGCAGCAGACGACTGCAATCACCTGTTGCGGCCAGAAGAGGCGTGGATGCACGGCGATGGTGAACCTGCTGCGATTCAGAAAGCCGCTGGGCTATCGGACGCACAGCGGCAGGATCAAGGGCGGCCAGCGCTCTGAGACTAAAAACCGCTGCCGTACAGACATCCGGGGCCGGATCATCGAGCAGCGTCTCCAGCACCGAAAGTGAAGAAAGTAAGCCCAGTTTTGCAACCGCCGCTACCGCTGCCCTGCGAACGGTGGCAGAGCTATCGCCCAACGCTGCCAGAACAAAGTCATGGTAGCAGGTAGAGCCGCTTTCTCCGATCAGCGTACAGAGAACGCTCCTGCCGTTGTCATCAAACAGTTCCGCGTGGGTCACACTGTAGGTCAATCCGTCCTGTTCAAGATTTTTCAATGCTTCAAGGGCGTTTTCAGCATTACTCTCATCGGCTGAAGCTTTAAATAGTGTCGGTATGCAGCGTTCGTCATGCGTCATGCTGCACAACCAGATTACGGCCGCTGAAAGTGTAGCATCTGGCAGAGCGTACAGTTCCAGAACAGCCGGAACGATATCGCTCCCATCCAGAGCTCGCAGGCGAGAGGTAATCACGGTACGGGTTTCCGGAACGGAGCGAACGTACAGCTTATGCAGTGCCTTAAGTGCAGCAGCACGACTGCTTTTCTGACGGCAGGAAAGGCCGTCAAGCAGGGTCGCAAGCGAACTTTCATCGGCAACATTTCCGATACAGTCGAAAACAGCTTTACGAAGAATATCATCCTGTGCCAGTTGCAGTATTTCATCAGAAAGTGCAGCCGGCTTCGCAAGCAATCCCAAAGCGCCCAATGCACTGAAACGGAACAGGACGTCACTGCGCTCGATTATGGCCTGCATGAGATTGCGTGCGACACTGCCATCACCGATGACGCCCAACTGCTCAGCAGCCGCTGAAGCAACATTGACCTCAGGGTCATGCAACGCTTGCACGAGAGCCGGAACAAATGACCTATCGCCAATAGCTCCCATGACATCAATGACAAATTTGCGTACATCCGCATCAGTATCGCGACTCATCACGATAAGCGGTTCTGCAGCCGCCATTCCCAGCCGGATAATCGCTTCTACGGCAGAATTTCTCAAACCTGCGTTTTCGTCGCTGCGTAAAAGTTGCAGGAGCGCTTCAATCGAATCACGTCCGGGACGGGAACACACCAGGAGCTCCACAGCCTCTTTGCGAACACGCCAGCTCGCATCGCCCATGGCCAAAAAGATGATTGCCCGACTATCTGCCAAGGGAATGTCACGTACTGCGTCGAGTGCCAAACGACGGGTCTCTTCATCATCCGATACCAATGCAGCCAGTGCCTGCTGTAAGTTCATACCTGCCCGACTCCTTAACGTGCGACGTTGTGCTGCCAAATCTCTCCAAACGGAGCATCGCTGTGACAATCCTGCTCCAGAAGCAGATCCACATTCAGAATCATGATGACCTGCTCCTCTACGATGCACATCCCCAGCACAAATTCCATACCAACTCCTGCCAAAGCAGCAGCTGGCGGCTTGATCTCTGCAACCGGAACGGTAATAACTTCCCTGACATCATCAACCATCAGGGCTAACTGGCATCCGGCCAGAGAAACTATCAGCAGTCTGCCGGCAGGAGGCGTAGTATCTGATGAGATTCCAAAACGCTTGCGCAGATTCATAACCGGAATCACACTCCCGCGTAGATTGATGACACCGTCCAGAATCAGAGAACTGCCTGGAAGCGTTGCCAGCGACTGCGGCAGAATGATCTCCCTGATTCGCATGATATCGACGGCAAACAATCTGTTACTCAGATTGAAGCAGGCCAGCTGAATGGAATGTATTTCTGTAGCCATGCCAGGAACCTCTCTTCAGGCGACGTCACCATTTGTAACTGTTTCAAGATTCAAAATTATGATCAACCGGCCTTCAGACCTACCGATAGCACTGACGAAGTCACGATCAATCCCTTCCAGAACAGCAGGCGCAGCTTCGATGGCACGCTGCTGAACCCGCACAACCTGCAGGATCTCATCAACCAGAAGCCCGCTGAACGACTCCCGGTTTCTGATAACAATAACCCGCTCTTTACCGGTTGTAGCCACTCTCGGCAGTCCGAGGCGTTCACGCATATGTATGATCGGAATAACCGTGCCGCGCAAAGAGATGATTCCAGCCAGAAAAGCGGGTGTGCGTGGTACTTCCGTTACCGTTCTCGGCTTTATAATTTCTTTTATATCCTGGATGTTGATGCCATAGGTTTCATCTGACACTCGAAAAGAGAGAAACTCCAGATAATCTATGACAAGCGTGTCAGTCTCATCATCTGTAACAGCCGCTTCATGATCACATCCTGCGGCAGAGCGACCAGCCAGAATGATATCCAAAGGGGTGCGCTCATCACACCCGACCTGTTTGGCAGAGGTGATGCTACAGTCGATACGACTCTCAGGGAGATGGTTCTCGAGTGCAGACCCGGCAGAAACGGGATTTTCTCTCGCAGATTCAACACCGTGAAACGAGGTCTTTTCCGGCACCGGGTTCTGAGCAGTAGCAGCCTGTTCCTGCAGTGATTTTTTTCTTATTTTCGCAAGATCCATGCGTCTACCGCCTACACAATGGCTTCATCTTTAACTTCGTTGATGATACTGGAATTGATCAGGGCTGCATCACGACCGTATGCAACCAGCAGGGCGTTCGTGGCCATCGAATTTATCCTGCGCGGAACGCCGCCGGTCAACTCAAACAAACGCTGAACCGCATCCGGAGTAAACAGGCCGGGTGAGCCTCCAGCGGCGATAAGCCGGAAGTCAAGATATTCCATGAGCTCGTCCACTTCAAGCGGAAGCAGATGATAATGCAGCGATATGCGCTGCCGAAGCGGTTCAAATCGATCTGATGACAACATGAGGCGTAATTCCGGTTGCCCCATAATAATCACTCCCAGGAGGTTGCGGTTATCCAGCTGGAAATTGGTCAAGAGACGTATTTCGTCAAACACCTCAAAGTCAGTGATCATCTGGGCTTCATCGATGACCAGTACCGGGCAGATCCCGCTCTGGTGGGCAGTGTAAACGGCACGATGAATCTGATGTATCAGTTCGTCCTTGGCGATGGCCGGATCTTCAACGTCAAGAATTCGTGCAATGGTGCGCAGAAACTCAACCGGATTCAAGCGCGGATTCAGTATGTAACAAAACCGGTATTTTGAGCCGAGTCGATCCATCAATGCCCGGGAGAGTGTTGTTTTTCCGCACCCGATTTCGCCCGATAGTACGGCGATTTCACACTCCTCAGCAACGAATTCCAGACGGGCGAGTGCCTCCTGATGCCCGCGGCTCATAAATAAAAAACGGGGATCGGGAGTCTTGCTGAACGGCTTTTCACTAAAACCAAAAAAGTTCTTGTACATAAGCGTCAGCTCCCGGAGCGAATGGTTTCATTAATAATACCACCCACATCCAGTACCAGAATGGTGCGTTGATCACCAAGATCAGCAGCGCCGGCAATACCGTGCAGTCGGCTGAACGAATCGCCCAAAGGCTTTATCACGATATCCTGCTGGCAGAGCAGGTCATCAACCACGATACCGAGACGTTTCTCAGCGATACCGACGACAACAACATAGTATTCCGAAGGGCTTTCAGAAGTGCCCTTGAGATCGAAAAAAGACTCCAACCGCAGCAGCGGCAGCGTAGTTTCACGAACCTGAATGACCTCTTTGCGTTCAATCGTTGTAATGTCGCTGTTTTTAAGAATCAAAGATTCAAGCACCGAGGTGATCGGCAGGGCATACATCCTGCCGCTACAGCTGACAATCAGTGCTTTAATAATCGCCAGAGTTATCGGAAGCGTGATGATGAAGCGGCTCCCATGACCAGGCCTGGTTTCTATGTCAACCATACCGGAAAGAGCGGTGATATTGTTCTTGACGACATCCATTCCGACACCGCGTCCGGATACTTCGCTTACCGTATCGCTGGTTGAAAAACCGGGCAGAAAAATAAAATCAAGCGCATCACGGTCTCGCACGTTACTAATGTCACTGACAAGCCCTTTGCGCAGCGCAATATTTTTCACCTTTTCCACGTCAATGCCGTTGCCATCATCCTCGACTTCAATCACAACGTGGTTGCCCTTTTGTGAAGACGATATCCGTATCGTTCCGGCTTCGCTCTTGCCACGCGCGACGCGATCGGTTTGAGATTCAATCCCGTGATCAATTGCATTTCGAATGATATGCATCATCGGATCAGAGATATCCTCAATAATCAATTTATCGAGTTCCGTGTCAGCTCCGTAGAATTTTAAATCGACTTTTTTACCCTGCTCCCGGGATATTTTACGGACAATTCGAGACAACTTTTCATACAACTGTCCCACCGGAATCATACGAATTTCAATGACACCTTTTTGCAGCTCTGTCAGTTTGCGTTCGAGCGCTTTTGCAGCCTTGCCCAACTCTATCGATATCCGGGAAAACCCCTCCGTGCGCATTTTGACGGTAATATCGGCGATTGCAGAATTTGAGAGTACCAGTTCACCAACAATATTCATCAGCTCGTCAAGTTTACCGATATCTACCCGCACCGTGCGACTCATACTCTTGGCGCTTTGAAGCGTCGTATCCGATAAGGGTAGTGATGGAGACAGAACATTCTGCAGTGGATCAGCTGCATCAACCTCTGTTGAGGAGGGTTTTGGAACCGGCGCTGCCACCGTCAGCAGATCGGCGGGAGAATCCTTGCACGGAACAACCGGGGGTAACGACGTGGCTGGCGCTGATCCTCTGCCCAACTCTGTTATGGTAACCCCTGATTCTTTCAGGAGATTCTCGATATCCGCCAGAACAGATGTCGACCCCATAATCATATCGAAATCAATGTGCGTTTCCATGTTCGCGCCGATACTCGGCAACGTACTGACAACCTCACCACAGCTCTTCAGTAGTTCGGTAATCCGCGTTAATTCCTGATCGAAGGTTGATAGATCAAAAGAGGCATGCACGTTAAATATCGTACGTCCCTTGGAAATATTTTCAATCAGGCGATGTTCTTCATATTCTGTCAGGGAACTTAGAACCTGTGCAGAAAGCCCCAGCGACTCAAGAGGTGATGATGCACCTTTTTCTTCGGATGGAGCCAGACACGCATTTATCCGGGCCACACAAGCCGTTATCTCGCTCGCCAGGCCGGTTGAGTCACCGGTTGCCAGTGCCGCAACCAGTTTTGCCAACAGCTCCTGGGCATCAATAAGAACAGTAATTACCGGTTGATCGATGTCGCGTTTACCGAGCCGGAGCATGTCCAACAGGTTTTCCATCGTGTGCGACAGCTCTGATATATCAGAAAAGCCGAACATCCCTGCCAGACCCTTCAAGGAATGGGCGCCTCTGAAAATAGAGTTCAGCAGATCCGGGTTCAGCTCACCACCGGCGGACGAATCGAAGAGGTCTGCAAGCTCGGTTGCAAGCTGCTCGACAATTTCCTCTGCCTCCGCCAGAAAATCCCTGATGGCTTTGGTATATGCGGCACTGCCGTGCTCACTCATGTACGCTTCCTGAAAATGATTTCAAGGGACAGGATCCAGATACGTTTTTATCAGGTGTTGCAGCTGTACAGGATCAAAGGGCTTGACGACATATTCATCGGCTCCAAGCTGCTTCCCTTTTTCCATATCCTTCAGACTGCTTTCCGTTGAAATGATAAAAACAGGAATCTGACAGTAATTCGGATTGTTACGCAGATAACTTATAAGTTCAAGTCCGTTGATGTCCGGCATATTGACGTCTGTCAGTATCAGATCAATCTGTTCTCGTGGCAGTAAACGCAGCGCCTCGAATCCGCTGGAAGCTTCTACAATCCGGTAATCGCAGAGCGGTTCAACAATTGCGACCAGCATCGACCTCATGGCAGCCGAGTCATCCACGATCAGTATAGTCCTGGTATTCACGGGGTAACCCTTTCATTAAGCTGACGTTCCAACAAATTCTTTTCCATGGCAACACCTGCCTGTGACAGAAAAATCGCCAACGACTCGACATCGCCGATCGGCCTGTCATCGGGCATATTATCACCATATAAAACACCGATCACACGGTTCCTACTGACCAGCGGACCAACAAAGACCTGCCCGGGAATCCCGCCACCCAGCTGTTCAAAGATATACCTGTCGAGTTGTGTCGGCACCGGCGTAAATGTCATTGCCTGTGCCGTACGTAAAGGTTCACGAAACAGAGAATCTGCATCCTGCGGCACATGCAGCGCCCGCACACATTCGTCACCAGTGACGTATTCCCCGTTGATCCCGAATTGCCCTGATCCAGAAATAATTTCGTCACCGATCGTGAAAACGATCGCCCGATTCATACACTCAGAAGCAAAGCGCAAGACCAGCAGCAACACATCATCCTGAACATCAGGATTGTTCAGTTCTTCAAGCATGCCGCGCAATAACGAAAGGTCACTGTTCCGGAACGATGCGTCTCCGGATACCGGAACATCGTCGTCATCACCCAATTCGATGCGCAGCTCGTCTCCCAGGTTAAAACCGGCCTGCCAGTCTGCCGCAGCCGGTTTAATCTGAGCGCTGAAGATTTCCTCCTGTAATCTGGCAAGAAAATCCTGCAGTACGCCCTGGTTACCGATGTCAACCCGGCGAGGTTTCAAAATGGTTGCATAGCCGAATTCATGAATTTTATGCTCGGCTTCGGCATGATGATAATCTGTCATGACGATCAGCTGCAGATCCATGAAATTGGCATGCAGCAGCTCCAGCAGCTCCATGCCCCCCAGCACTCCCGATCCATCCATTTTGGGCATGATCAGATCAATCAGAACTGTCGGACGGTCACCTGTACGACAGATATCATCTACTTTTATAAGCGTATCTTCACTGCGACTCATAGCATGCACAACCATGCCGGCTGCCGTCAAACCATCGGCCACCGCACGTAAGGTCGGGCCGTCGTCGTCGACCAGGACGATCGGATTCAGACGGCTAGAAAGATCCGACGGCTGCGTGGCATGAACAGTTGAATCAGATAACGCTTTAAAATCGCTCTCCACCAAACCATGACCGCTATCAGCAGCACGATGATGTTCATCAAGGAGCCGTGCCCCTTCCATCGCCAGAAACTGGGGATTAAGCCCCTGATCGAGTATGAACTGCATCGGGGCCAAGCGGGCCTCGTCAACAGTGTCCAGAGAATTTTGGATTTTGAAGTGGAAGCTGCCTTCCGCCCAGATAAAGAGAGAGAAGACAACCTGCTCGATCTGCTCCCTGACAACCTGTTCAACAAGATCCTGCGAAACACCGAAGTGAGAGACGAGTATGCCGCCCAAACGTTCACGAAAACCGCACTCCTGCTGGAGCGTCAGAGCTTTGCGCAGCAGCGCCAGATCGATGATGCCTCTCTGGATCAGCACTTCTCCAAGGCTCTGCTGATGTGCACTGGAAGAGGCCCTGACAACGTGCCCCTGACTGAAATAGATAGAACCTTCCCTCCCTCTACTGCTGAGAGAGAGAATTCCTGTCTTTCTGCTGAGACTTACAATCTGCAGGATTTCACCAAGCCCGAGATCTTCGAGGTTACCTGCCAGACTCATACACCACGTTCCCTACATGCACATAACAGGATAAAAAGCGCTGAATACTACCGCATCATCCTCCACAATGTAAAGACTTTACGGGAGTTCACACGCTTTATATGCCTGTTCGCCCGTTATTGAGAAGAACGTTCCGTTGCTCCTCTCGCAGGGGAAACCCGCTCTTTATCTCTGCCGCGAAACATCAGACGGAGCGGAACGCCCTCAAAGCCGAACGCATCCCGGAATTTGTTGATGAGATAGCGTTCGTAGGAATAATGGATATTTTCCGGCTGGTTGGTAAAAATAACAAATGAAGGCGGGCGGGTTGCAACCTGGGTGGCAAAATAGAACTTGACTCTGCGACCGTGCGACAAGGGAGCATGGTGGGATTCAATGGCATCCGTAAAGACATGTACCAGTTCGGATGTGGTAACGCGACGACAGAACTGCGCCATGACGTCATCAACCGTAGCAATGATTTTGCCGGTGCGCTGGCCGGTCTTAGCTGAAACAAAAACAATCGGGGCATAGGCCAGATACCTGAAACCATCCCTGATTTTATCGGTATAGGTTTTGAAGGTGGCATTGTCCTTGTCAAGCAGGTCCCACTTGTTGACAACAAAGACGCACCCCTTACCGGCTTCATGAATATAGCCGGAAATACGCTCATCCTGCTCGGTGACACCTTCATCAGCATCAATTACCATCAGGACGACATCAGCGCGCTCAATACTGCGCAAGGCGTCGCAGACACTGTATTTTTCCAATTTTTCAGTCGTCTTCCCCTTGCGGCGGATACCGGCAGTATCAATCAGAACATACGGTTTCTTATTGCAGGTGAAGGGGGTATCAACCGAATCGCGGGTTGTTCCGGCAGTAGGATTGGCAACGACCCGCTCAAAACCGAGCAACCGGTTGACCAGCGACGACTTTCCGACGTTAGGACGCCCAACCACCGCAATACGGGTGATATTTTCTTCTACTTCAACTTCATCGGTCGGTGGAAACGTTTCCATAATATTTTCAACAAGATCGATCACGCCGCGATTATGTTCAGCAGAAATCGTGTACAAATCTCCAATACCGAGTGAATAAAACTCAGCCGCTTCGTTCTCAAGTTTATCGCCATCAACTTTGTTGACGACGAAAAAAACCGGTTTTTTAACACGCCGCAGCATTTCGGCGACTTCAGTATCGGCAGGCGTCAGACCACTCCTGGCGTCCATCATGAAAATAATTACATCGGCCTCTTCAATCGCCAGCTTTGACTGTTCGCGCATCTGCTGAAGCAGACGGTTTTCTGTCACCGGTTCAAAACCACCGGTATCAACCAGTATGAACGGCTTCTCAAAGCGGGTTATGTTGGCATAGTTGCGATCACGTGTCACGCCGGGGGTATCATCGACAATGGCACGACGATGACCCAAAAGACGGTTAAACAGGGTGGATTTTCCAACATTGGGACGGCCGACAATAGCTACTAAAGGTTTCATTATAATCCTTATTTATTCCGGAACCTGCGTAAGTGAGTCAAGATAATCGAACCGACGTTTATTCATAGCCCAGTTCAATCAGTTTTGACGGACGTTCACTCCAATTTTCGACGACCTTGACAAACAGCTCCAGAAAGATCCGCGTATCAAGCAGTCGCTCGATATCGGTACGCGCCTGACTGCCGATCTTTTTAAGCATTTCACCCTTTTTACCGATAATGATCCCCTTCTGGGTATCACGCTCCAGCATGATGGCGGCCGAAATGGCGATCACGCCATTCTCACGTTCTACAAAGCTCTCAACGACAACGGCGGTCGAGTACGGTACCTCATCGCGTGTCAGGCGAAAAACTTTTTCACGGATCATTTCGGCAACGATGAATTTTTCCGGCATGTCCGTCAGGATATCATCAGGGAACATGGCATGACCTTCGGGGAGGTACGTGCTGATAACTGTAACCAGGTGTTCAACACCATCACTGCGCCCTGCCGAAACCGGCACGATTTCCTTGAAGTCGTAGAGCGCAGACCAGTCAGCAATTTTCCTGAGTACCAGATTCTTGTCAGCCAATAAATCAATTTTATTGAGTACCAGAATGACCGGCACCGTCACTTTTTTGAGAATATCAGCAACCAGTTCGGCATCCGGTGCCGTTGTCGCTTCAACCACCAGCAGCAACAGATCGACCCCGCTGATAGCAGAACGGGCCGCATCGACCATGCTCCGGTTCAGACGCGAACGACCGGCGTGAATACCGGGGGTATCGATAAAAACAATCTGGCCTTCAGGAATATTGTGAATACCTTGAATCCGGTTGCGGGTAGTCTGAGGTTTGTCCGATGTGATGACGATTTTTTCACCGATAATACAATTCAGCAGCGTGGATTTACCGACATTCGGACGTCCGATAATGGATACAAAACCCGATGTAAATTTCTTGTTTTTCATAGGTAATAAGACCTTACTCCCGTTGTTTTTTTATACTGTCACCTTACAATACTATCGCAGGAGGGCAATAGGAGGGCAATCGTACTGGAGAGGGATAGCACGATCGAGTTTGACTGTCAATTTAAGGGTTTGATACGCCGATGACGACTGCAGGAAAAACCGGTGCTTCAAAAGATGTTGACGTCAGCAGGTATATTCTCTATATTCACGTCGTTTTCAATGCGTGGGCTACATAAAAACACTGAAGAAAAGGAAAATAGGCAACTACGTAGGTGTAATGGCGGAGTGGTGAAATGGTAGACACAGCAGACTCAAAATCTGCCGATCGCAAGGTCATGCCGGTTCGAGTCCGGCCTCCGCTACCAACATACTGTTACATGATGTGCATTGTTGTATAAAAGCCCCCGTTATTCTGGGGCTTTTTCTGTTTCCACGGTGTATGCTTGTGTATAGCTGTGCAATAGAATATAACAATTTTGACAGTATTTTAAGAGGCTGGATACTGTCATAGGAAATTGGATACTGTCATAGGGGGGTGAAACGCCATGCCTAAAAGGGTTGCGCCGTTATCTGACTTGAAAGTGAGCAAGGCCAAGTCACAGGCAAAACAGTACCGGTTGACGGATGGTGACGGGTTATACCTTCTGATTACCCAGGCCGGGTCAAAGTTGTGGCGGTTTGATTATAGATTCAATGGCATCAGAAAAACGCAGGCCATAGGATCTTATCCGGAATGGTCGTTGACTGAAGCCAGGCAAAAACGGGAAGAATCCCGAAAGCTGGTGGCGCATGGTGTTGATCCAATGGAAACAAAGAAGATCATGGCAAGGGTCGGCAGTGCTGAAAACAACAGCTTTGAAGTAGTTGCCAGGGAATGGCACGCAAAGTTTATTCATACGTGGGTGGAAAAGCACGGTTTCTATAAACTCCAGCGCCTGGAGTCAAATATTTTCCCATGGATTGGCAAAACACACTAAAAAATGGTGCTGTCGTGATGGTAAACAAAAATACGTCAACACTGGTAAACGGTCAACTTGGCATCGTTATCAGCATGGATACTGATAGCGTGACAATAGCGGTCAACAATACCACTCATAGATTATCTCGGGTTTGCTGGGAATCATTTAAGTACATACGACGACGCAACGGTGATATCGAACAGGTACAAGACGGCACAGCAGAGCAGATCCCGTTACGACTTGCCTGGGCGGTCACCGTACATAAAGCACAGGGGCAGACATATGAGAGAGTAAGGATTGACACTAACAACCGAGCGCCGTTCGTCAGTGGTCAGATAAATGTTGCCCTCAGTCGCTGCAAAACCATTGAAGGTTTGCAACTGGCACACAGTATTGTTCCAAACGATCTTCGTGTTGATGAAGATGTTATTAACTTTCATACATGCCTCTGAGGACTTCAAACTGCAACGGCAGCGTGATAAAAAAGCTGCCGCCTGATGCTGATAAATACCTTGTATTTTTGTAATCGGTCGATTACAATTTGACTATGATTACAATCAAAACACTACCTGAATTTGATGCGTGGCTTGATTCTCTGAAAGACCGGGTTACCCATATCCGCTTGAGACGTAGAATCGAGAAGGCGCAGAACGGCAACCTTGGCGACATCAAGCCGGTTGGTGACGGGGTGTTTGAAATGCGGGAATTTTTCGGCCCTGGCTGGCGGATGTACTACATCCAACGGGGCAACGTTCTTATCGTTATGATCGGAGGCGGCGACAAAAGCACGCAAGCTACCGATATCAAAAAAGCCATAGAACTTTCCCACACAGTGGAGGAATAAACCATGCCCAAAAAAATAAAAATTGCAGATCTTCATGATTTTGACATGGCACAACATCTGAAATCAGAAGAAGATATTGCCTGTTATCTCACCGTTGTGCTTGAAGAAAACAGCACGTCCGAGCTTGCTGGCGCACTTGGTACTATTGCCCGCGCGCGCGGCATGAGTGACATTGCAAAGGCGGCTGGTATTACCCGTGAAGCTCTCTATAAAGCGCTGCGTCCTGACTCCAAACCCAGATTCGAAACAATTAGTCGGGTTTGTGGGGCGCTTGGCGTTCGCTTGGTGGCACAGTCTGTACATGCGTAACCCGGCTCATCATCTACGTCCTTTCTCCCAGATGGAAAACGGAGAAAGCAAATTGCGCAAAGCCACCAGAATTAAAATGGCGGAAGCCATGGGAATAAACATGTAACAACTGGCGATTTGACAGTTTTTTTGACAGTACCGTTATTTTTCAACTTTTTAAATACCTCGCCATTACAGCCATTTACACGATCAGTTAGACAGCGGCCTCCGCTACCAGGTAAATATCCGGCACAGCCTGAAGCAGCTTCAAAGCCCTTGAGAAATCAAGGGCTTTGTAACCGTCAACCGAGCACCATCTATCTTCCCACCGATCTTCAAGCTATGCTGACCTGAAATTTTCAGACTTTCAGGAGGTCAGCAGATGCCAGGAGAGACACCTGACTGGTCAGTCAGATT
>DUZX01000047.1 GCA_013349325.1 Desulfuromonadales bacterium | reverse complement strand
CGAGCGCGACTTTTGCCTTATGCTGACTGGTGAAACTTTTACGATTCTTTTCGCTCATTGCCTGCTCCTTTTGATCGCAGGCTACCATCTTAAACTATTGTCCGAAATATGGGGTCCACTATATCCTGTAAAATAGCTGGCAGCAGTTACTCCGGCTGGTAATGCGGTCTGCAACGCGGTAGTGACCAGCGCAGTCTTTGCGGCATAGTTGTTATTAATAGTGGCAATCTGCGCAGGGGTTAATTTTGTAAATACTGCTAATGCGTCCGAGTTTGCTGCTGCCAGAGCTACGACGGTTGTGGTTATCGGATTAATATTAGCCGTACCGGCGGTCTGGGCGAGGGTCACGTATGTTCCATTGTTACCGGTGACTGCGACAAGAAACGGAGCAGAGAGGCCGGTAACGTCAATTGAATAGCTACCGGTTGCACTTGTGGTTGCATCAGCAGCGGATTTACCGTTCGCGTCTTTAAGTAGAACCC
Organism: Desulfuromonadales bacterium; assembly: GCA_013349325.1. Taxonomy (GTDB): domain Bacteria; phylum Desulfobacterota; class Desulfuromonadia; order Geobacterales; family Pseudopelobacteraceae; genus JACRCG01. The sequence goes on along the minus strand of DUZX01000047.1, from coordinate 22,239 downwards.
GCGCACCAGTAATGAGCGCACCCTCAGAAGCCGTTCCGGAAACTGTTGTTACCGAGGTTCCACTACTACTGCCACTCCCCCCGCCACCACATGCCGTCAGCATCAAAACCATACCCACCACAACAATTTTCTTGATCACGACGCGCCTCCTAAAGTTTTTTACTAGCACTGGTCAATATAAATGGCCGCAAATACTAGCTTTGAGTTAATAACACTATCTTAAAATTAGTATTTGTCAAGTATACAATTTGTTCAAGCTAGTTACGAATTAGTAACCATCTCCATAATTATCAGGAATCAGATTTGGGGAGATGCCATGATTGCCACAAAAAATTTGTTGGGTTTGAGAATAAAGGAACTGCGAAAGATTCGGGGTTTGTCTCAAGAGCAGATTGCTGACATTGTAGATCTCGATCCTAAATACATCAGCTTCATAGAGTGTGGCAGGAATGCTCCCTCCCTCGAAACAATGGACGGTATCGCCCGTGCGCTTGAGGTGGAAATCAAGGACCTGTTTGAATTCGCTCACCTTCAGGCGGGCGGAGTCAAAGTTGAAGAGATAGAAAAACTGTTGGAAGGTGCGGACGAGGAGAAAAAACGTACGATCATGAAGATCGTGCGGGCGGTGGTGCGGTGAACTTTTCAAATCTGATTGAAGTCTCAATTACAACCGTGTATTCTCTGAACATCAACAGGAGGAGACATCATGACCACGCGTGAAGCAAAAAAAAATATTGAAGAAATAAAGGCTTTCACTAAACAGCTTACACCTGAACGCGCCAAAGAATTTCTCGTTAAAGCAGGTATCATTACCCCTGGCGGGAAACTTACCAAGCCTTATCGTCTTGATGTATAAATCCCTCCCTTATTTTGTTCTCGGTTTTCATGGTTGCGACCGCAAAGTAGCCGAAAAAATCCTCCATTCCGATTCCAATCATCTGACTCAGAGCGAAAATGACTACGACTGGATGGGCAACGGCATTTATTTTTGGGAGAATAGCCCGGAACGTGCACTTCAGTACGCGCGGCACCTGAAAAAGCGTCCTCAACGAGGCAAAGCAAAAATTACTCATGAGGCTGTCATTGGCGCCGTTATTGACCTCGGCAATTGTCTAAACCTGTTAGAAACTCAGTCCTTACAAACCCTGAAAGCAAGCTTCCACATGCTTCAGCAGTCCCATAAACTTTCCAATGCTCCGATGCCGCAAAATTCCAAGCCGTTGGATGAGGAAGAAGATGTTCTCATCCGACGTCTCGACTGTGCTGTCGTCGAGATTACTCACGCGCTTTATGCTGACATGGGTAAAAGACCTTTTGATACGGTTCGCGGAGTATTCTGGGAGGGCCGGGAACTCTACCCAAATGCCGGATTTCGTGAGAAAAACCACATTCAAATCTGCGTTCGCAATCTCAATTGTATCAAAGGATATTTCCATCCCCGTACGTCTCTGGCCAACTATTCAATCCCATAAGTCCACAAATCAATTACCTGTTTGAATTCGCTCCCCTTCAATCTGCGATATCAAGGTTGAATAGATTGAAAAACAGCTGAAAAGCATGTGGGAGAATCAACGGGAGATGAATGGAAGTTTATCCAGAAGCAGCTCGTTATTCATGCCTGCTCCATGCAGCTTCCCTTTGCTCCCGCACCCGCCCGGCAGCATCGTCCATTTCCGGCCTGTCTTTCCAAATCCCGACAAAACTATTGTCCGAGAGAGCTTGAACCGGCATGTCTGATTTCTTACGACGCCTGGTTGTATGGATATGATATTTATTCTTGAGAAACTGATAAAAGTCGGTAACTTCCTGTCGAACCTGTTCAGGGAGGTCCGAGAGGTCAAGGATCGCAGCGTTTGATGTTTTCATAACAGACCTCACAACGGCACACATGAATTGAAATGGCGTCACTCAAACGCAGATAAGGTGTTAAAGCAATCTCAGTCTTTTACGTTTTGAGCGGTCTTGATCCTGAAGAAAGCGGCAAGGCACTGTCATTTCTACTTCTGCAGTTCAGTCCCACCCTCCCTGGAACGTCCTCAACAGTTCCAGCTGCCCGGCAATTTCTACTTCTGCAGTTCAGTCCCACCCTCCCTGGAACGTCCTCAACAGTTCCAGCTGCCCGGCAACAGTATCATCATATGCTAGACCGGCACGTTTGAGCAGTGTGGCGACGGCCTGCTCTGGTGCACTACGTGGGTACACGTTATCACTCAGTTCGTGAATCAGCCGCATGGTACGAAACGCGTCAAACCAGCTGTGAAAAGCGGACAGCAGCTTTGTCACATCCGCATTCTGACGACGCAGGTTATCCCAGGCTGCAGAGAAAGCGGCCTGTTCCAGAAACGCACTCAGAACCGGACTGATCCTACCAGCCAGCTGCATGAGCCAGAGACCATCTTTTTCAACGTTATCCTGTACACACGCCAACCACTCCCCGACGATCGTAAAAACATCCGGATGGTAGAAGAGCAGCCGCCCTTCTCCGTCAGCGAGCATATCCCCCACGGAACGACCGGTGCCGAATGGAACCCGATCTGACGCACGCGGGGAGGGATGCACCAGTGTGCCAGAGAGTTCTGCCACACCGGAAGTTTTGAAAACCTGCTGCAGAAAGTAAAAATCTTCGCCGGCCTGACGGCGGTTCATACCGCCTGATGCCACGTAGGCCGAAGCCCGGCAGGCCATGGCGCTGCCGACCGTGTGAAAAGCGTAGGGCGAACCGGCCAGCTGCAGCCCCAGGACGTATGTCCGCAGAAAGAGTTCATAGCGATCAATAGCGGCTTGTCCAGCCTCATCGCCGGCCGGCCGGTGACGGTAGGGAATACTGGCCCCCCCGGCTGAAGCTTGAGAAAAATGGGTGCTGATGGCAGACAGATAGTCCGGCTGCACGAGCGTATCGGCGTCGAGGCAGATCAGCAGCGGATCACCAGATGAATAGTCGAGCAGCGGCAAGGCCAGATCCAGGCCAATTTTGCGGGCCAACCCGACACCCTGCTTGTGCGGCAGCTCCAAACCGCTGGACGCGGCATCGACCCAGAACAGATTGTGTAGTTGATATTCTGATTTCCAGAACGGCAACGCTATCAGAGTTTCGTGATTATTCACTTTATCAGCCGAAGAGGCGTTGGCACGCTGGTTGACCACGACCAGAATTAAAAAACGATCCAGCAGATCATTCGGATTACGGGCAAGCGTTTCCAAGGTCTGCGGCAGATTGGCCGCTTCAGCTAATGAGGGGATGACAACGGCACCCGAATAGGTGCGAGAGGGAGGTTCGTAAATGCTCCAGGGCTCTCCTGCCACCCGTTTGGCAAGATAGGAGGCTATAGTGGGAGGAAAGTACGGTGGCGGCACGACCTATTCAGTTCCCCAGCGCTTGAAGAGGTTGTTGGCTATGCCGAGCTGATCCAGCACCTTGCCGACCATAAAATCAACCAGATCCAGAACTGATTCCGGCTTGGCGTAAAAAGCCGGCATGGCCGGTACCATGCGGACTCCGATCCGGGAGAGCTTCAGCATGTTCTCCAGGTGGATCTCCGAAAGCGGCGTTTCACGCGGCAGCAGCAACAGCGGGCGACGCTCTTTGATCATAACATCAGCGCTGCGCTCAATCAGATTGCCGGAAACACCGCAAGCGACCCGCGCTAACGTGCCCATACTACAGGGTGCAATGACCATGGCATCCGGAGCCACAGAACCGCTGGCAGCCGGACAGAAGAGGTCGTCTGGATGTGCCATCTGGATGCCGGAATCAACTTCCAGGTGGTCATACAGGCGTAGCAGCGCTTTATCCAGATCACCCGCCAGGTCCAATCCGGTTTCCTCGCGGCAGACATCCGTGCCACTGCAGCTGGCACAGAAGGTAACTGATATGCCGCTCAAACAGAGCTGCTCCACCAGCCGCAATCCGTACATCGAGCCGGATGCACCGGTCAGTGCCACAAAGATGTTCCTGATTTCCATCGTGATTACCTCGTCAGAACATCTGCTGCCGTAAAGAGCAAGATGGCAACACTGATGTAGCCGTTCATGTTAAAAAAGGCGGCGTCCAGTTTGCCAAGGTCGCCGTCTTTCAAGAGCCAATGCTCATACAGCAGCATGGCCGCCGCCGCCAGGATCGCCACCAGAAAGAATGTTCCCAGCCCCATTACTTTGAACAGGGTGAACAGCAGGATCAGCATGACCAGGTGAAACAGGCGTGCCGCCCAGAGAGAGCCGTTCACCCCCAGCATGACCGGTATCGAGTGCAGTCCGGCCGCCCGGTCGAACTCCAGATCCTGCAGTGCGTAGAGGATATCGAAGCCGGCCACCCAGAACAGAACGACACTCCCCAAAATCAGGGACGGCATCTCAATGGCACCACGGATAGCCACCCAGGCGCCGATCGGAGCCGCCGCCAGACAGATGCCGAGCACGACATGGGCCAGTGCGGTAAAGCGTTTGCAGTAGGAATAGAGCACAAGGAAAAAGAGGGCGATCGGGGCCAGTTTCAGACAGAGCGGATTAAGCATATAGGCCGCGCAGAACATCAGGGCTGTCGATGCGATGATAAAAAAAAGGGTCATCCCTCTGCTGATCAGTCCGGCCGGAAGAGCCCGACCGGCGGTGCGCGGGTTACGGGCATCGATACCGGCATCAATCAGGCGATTCATGGCCATGGCGGCGGTACGCGCACCGACCATTGCCAGGATGATCCAGAAAATTTGCTGCCGTGAAGGAAGCCCGCCCGCCGCCAGCAGCGCTCCGGTCAGAGCAAACGGCAGGGCAAAGATGGTGTGGGAAAACTTGATCATCTCCAGGAAGATGACGATCTTTCGTGCGATAGTTGTTGGCGTACCCGCTTCAGTCACCGTTTGCTCCAAAATGAAAATACCAACCTGCAGGTTTTCAGACACCAAATCGGTTGCGGTAGTATTCGCTGCCGCGCCGCCTCAGTACCGCCAGATGATAGAGGTCGTCATACTTGTGAGCGGCGCTTTCCCAGGTAAAGTGCTTGGCCATGCCGTTTTTTCGCAGCGCAGCCAGCCCTTTGGGGTTGTTAAAAAAGGTCCAGGCCGCCCAACCGACCGTGTCAAACAGTGCCGTAGCGCTGTGGTTCCAAAACTTGAAACCGTCACCGGACAAGACCGCTTCGTTGAAATTTTCAACGCTGTCATCCAGGCCACCGGTAGCACGCACAATCGGAGGGGTACCGTAGGCCAGCGAGTACATCTGGTTCAGCCCGCACGGCTCAAAGGCAGATGGCATCACAAAAAAGTCGGCACCCGCCTCGACCTTGTGCGCCAGAGCTTCATTATAACCGATGTAGCAGGCAAATTTTTCCGGATAGAGCGCCGCTATATCGCCGAAATAAAAATGGGCCCACGGCTCACCGTTTCCGACCATCACGAACTGGCAATCCATCTCCAGGATGCGGTGGATCGCTTCGGCCACCAGATCGGTCCCCTTCTGGCTGACCATACGCGAAACAATGCCGAACAGCGGCACATCGGCCCGCTCCGGCAAACCCATTGATTTCTGGAGATCGCGTTTACAGGCCGCCTTCCCTTTTTGTACGGTTCGTGCGGTGTAGGTGGCGGCAATAAACGGATCGCTGGCCGGATTCCACTCTTCATAATCGACACCATTCAGAATGCCACTTAAATCGGCCGAACGCTCGCGAATGACCCCTTCCAACCCCCAGCCAAAAGCAGCCGTCTGGATTTCATGTGCATATCCTTCACTGACCGTGTTCAGCAGGGTGGCATGATAGAGCCCCCCCTTCAACAGGTTGACCTGATCATTCATCTCAAGTTCAAGGTAATTGAAATGCTTCCAGCCGATTCCGAGCACATCCATCAGACCGGGGTAAAAGTTGCCCTGATGCTGCATATTGTGGAGCGTCAGCAGGGATGCGGCGTTGCCGACATAGCGGTCATGCAGGTAAGAGGTATTCAGCAGAACCGGAATAACACCAGTATGCCAGTCGTGGACATGCACAACATCGGGAGCCCAGTCCAGCATTTTACAGAGCTCCAGCGAGGCTTTGGAGAGGAATACGAAGCGGTTGTCGTTGTCGAGATACCCTTTACCACCCTGCTGGTAAAGTCCGGAGCGACCATAGTAGGCCTCATGTTCAAGCAGATAGACCGGCACATCCGTACCCGGCAGACGCCCTTCGCGGACGCCGCAGTATTGGTGGCCGATACTACCCATCGGCACAACCAGGGTTCCCGGCAACAGTTTCAATCCGTATTTTTCCGGGTTTACGCTGTAGTAACGCGGCAGCACGACCCGGACATCATGCCCCATGCGGGCCAGATACTTGGGGAGAGCTCCGACTACGTCGCCGAGCCCCCCCTCTTTGGCAAAAGGGGAGGCTTCGGAGGCGGAGAAGAGGATTGAGAGCGGCTTAAACTGTTTCATGAGTGCTCCGGGGCACGTGTAAAAGTATCGTTCCCCGAAAGGAGTCGAAGGGTGTGACGTGCTATTTCGGTACGCTTTCCCAATCTTTTAAAAACTTTGCGATACCGGCGTCCGTCAGCGGGTGTTTGGCAAGCTGCATCATAACAGAATAAGGGATGGTGGCAATATCAGCCCCGATCAGGGCCGAATCGAGGACATGGATCGGATTTCGTACGCTGGCGACGATAATCTCGGACATGTAGCCGTAGTTATCAAAAATGGTCCGAATCTCTTCAATGATTCCCATGCCGTTCTGGGAAATATCGTCCAGGCGACCAACAAACGGAGAAACATAGGCAGCACCGGCTTTGGCAGCCAAGAGCGCCTGCAGAGGGGTAAAGATCAGCGTGACGTTGATCTTCACGCCTTCAGAAGAGAGCGACTTACAGGCCTTGAGTCCTTCCGGTGTCATCGGAAGCTTGATGACGATGTTCTTGTGGATCTTGACCAGCTCTTCGGCCTCGGAAATCATGCCAGGGGCGTCAAGAGAAACTACTTCAGCAGAGATGGGACCATCAACAATTGAAGTGATCTCTTTGATGACATCGGTGAATTTACGTCCGGATTTGGCAATCAGCGAAGGGTTGGTGGTAACTCCGTCAACCAGCCCAAGTGCGTGTGCTTCTCGGATCTCATTGACATCGGCGGTATCGATAAAAAATTTCATGCGGTTCTCCTTTTATGATGCTGAAGTATGGTCAAGCTGTTCACGGTATTTTTCAAGACAATTCATGGAACAAAAATAGTGCCGCTGGCCGTCCAGCTTTCCAATAACGGCATCTTCGTCTGACACATAGATCCCGCAGACCGGGTCACGGTGCGTTTCTGTAGGAGGACTGACTTCCTCGCCCGTTTTTTCCAGCGTTTTTTTTGAGGAGGTAAACGAGAGGAGAATACGATACCCGACATACAGCAAAAGACCCCACACCAGTAATCGGATCATACGAAAATTCTCCCGTTAAATTCTGATGACCGTCTCGTCGGACTTCAGCGCGTCCAGCAGCTCGCGGAACGTCCGCCCGACTACAGGATGCAGTAGCTGCGGCGCGATATCACAGAGAGGCTGCAGCACAAAGCGACGCTCTGCCATGCGCGGATGCGGGACAATCAGATCAGGCTCATCGATACTATCCGAGCCATACAGCAGTAGATCAAGATCCATGCTGCGCGGTCCCTGATGAATAGTCCGGGTACGCTTGAATATCTCGGTCTCGATTCGCAGCAGATGGTTCAGAAGGGGACGTGGGGCGAGTCCGGTTGAAATCCTGAGTACTGCATTGTAGAAGTTTTCCTGGTTCAGGTTGCCGACCGGCGAAGTCTGGTAAAACGGTGATAAACCGGTTACTTTGCTGGCCGGCAGTTTTCCAAGTTCTGCAACCGACCGTAACAGATTCAGCTCCCGATCTCCGCTGTTTGAACCAAGTGCTATGTATGCGTCTATTTCCACCGGGCGATTAAAACATAACCGACCCCAAAGCGTCAACCGTTGACCACGGGAAAAGACAAAAAAACACCCCGGTAACTAGGAGGGGAAGTTACCAGGGCAAATGAGGATTCATAAGAACCCTCGCAAATATTTTGTTTGTTAGTTTATTGATAGCAAAAAGCGCATGGAATTGCAAGCGCTATAATCCGGCACTCGGAGGCACAGAGGCCGGCAATCCCTCACTGATTGTCGGATAGCGCAGCGTGATCTGCAAGCGCTTCAGCATGGCACGGTTCTCAACTATCCGCGACTCGCTCACGTAGGAAAACATTAAGGGTGACATAACCTGACGCGCCTCATCAAGGGAAACCTGTGGTTGGCGAGGCATTCTCAAAGCATCGGCGCAGGCGTTAAAATAGGTGGTCATACTTGAGGGGTGGCCGTCACTGACATTGAATATCTCCCCGCCCCTTCCCTTTTCAGCTGCAGCCAGGCAGATATGCGCCAGATCAACGGCATGAATACGATTACTCGGGCCGGACTCCTCTTCACGCAGCAATGGCTGCCCCTGCGAGATCTGCATCAGAGGCAGCCTTCCGGGGCCGTAGATACCGCTCACCCGCAGGATAACCACCGCAACGCCGTTGGCTTCGCCATAATGTAGAAAGGCCTGCTCAGCATCCCGTCGACGTTTACCCATGGCTGACATCGGCTCGGCAGGGGTTGCTTCCGTAACCCGGCTGCCATTGACTTCAGCGTAGACCGATGTGGCACTCATGTAGACGATCCGGGCCGGTTTTTGTGAGGCGAGCAGAGATGCAATAAAGGTGCGGGCCCGACTATCGACAATCCCCCCGCCCGGCGGCGGTACGAAGTAGTAAATACAGCTATCAGCCAGGTCCACTACAGGAAATGCAGCCGCGTCGTCCAATCCGCAGACAAGCGCAGAATATCCAGCCTCTTTCAATTTACCAGCATGTTCGGGGGATCTGACCAGACAGGTCACACGGCTGCCAGCCTCCTGACAGAGGCGCGCAACCAGTTCACCGATATAGCCACATCCCGCAATCAAGACATTGTGCATGGCGGTCTCCTGTTCGCTACGAAAGCAACAATTTCGCCATCGGCACTAGTGCGGCGTCAGCAGATTCAATTGCAGCGGTGCGTTCTGCTATAGTCATATATTTTTTCAGATATTTCTTCGCCTTTTTCGTATCACCGGCTACGGTTTCGGCCATCTTGAGAAGAATCCCAATAGTTACGCCGTTTCGGAACCCCTGCACTAGTTTTTCAATCTCGTCGCTGCGTTGTTTTTCCGTCCAGGTTTTGAAGAGCGAAGCTCCCAGGTCACTGCTATTACCAAACATGTTTACTCCTTCGGATCGCACCACTCGAAAAAAGCCCCGCAGATACATCTGCGGGGCTGGATACTACGTATCAGTTTACCGGAATAACTACTTTTTATCGTAATTGAGTGCTGCCAGCTTCTGATAGTACTCAAAACGGGAAGCGGTCCAGTCACTGGCCTTCTTGATCAACTGTACCGATGCTTCCGGGTTGATCTTCTTCAGAACATTATAGCGGTTTTCACCGTTGGCAAAATCCTCAAAGCTGGTGGTTGGTGCCTTGCTGTCCAGCTGGAGCGGGTTCTTCCCTTCGGAGGCCAAGCATGGGTTGTAACGGTACAGCGGCAAGTAGCCGGAAGAGACAGCTTTTTTCTGTTCGTCAACGGCGGTAGTCATATTGATACCATGAGCGATGCAGTGAGCATAGGCGATGATGATTGAGGGACCATCGTAGGCCTCAGCTTCCATAAACGCTTTAACCACCTGAGCCGGATTGGAAAGAGAAACGTTGGCCACGTAGACGGAACCGTAAGCCATCGCCATCATACCCAGGTCTTTCTTGCCCATAACTTTGCCACCGGCAGCAAACTGAGCTACGGCACCAATCGAGGTGGCCTTGGAAGCCTGACCACCGGTATTGGAATACACCTCCGTATCCAGTACCAGAATGTTGACGTTTTTGCCGGAAGCTATGACATGGTCAAGACCACCATAACCGATGTCATAGGCCCATCCGTCACCACCGACACACCAGACCGTTTTTTTGACCAAATAATCAGCCAGCGTCAACAGTTGAACAGCCACCTTATCCTTGCTCGCTTTAAGTGATTTCTTAAGAGTTACTATCCGTTCGCGCTGTTTTTCAATACCGGACTGGTCTGACTGATCAGCAGTCAGGATCTCCTGTAACAACGGCTGAAGAGCCTTACCGGCTTTACCGCTGCCGACTGAAAGCTCGGTCGCCAGCTCACGCGCCGATTCCGTGAATTTATCGACTGCCAGACGCATGCCGTAACCGAATTCGGCGTTATCCTCAAAGAGAGAGTTGGACCAGGCCGGTCCGCGGCCGTCAGCGCGCTTAGCCCATGGAGTCGTGGGCAGGTTGCCACCGTAAATGGAGGTACAGCCGGTAGCGTTTGCAATCATGGCCCGGTCGCCAAACAGCTGTGACAGCAGTTTCAGATAGGGAGTTTCACCGCAGCCGGCGCAGGCACCGGAGAATTCAAAAATCGGGCGGACGAGCTGGCTGCCACGCAGCGTTTCCAGTTTGACTTCGGCCGGGTCCACATCCGGCAGGGAGAGGAAAAAGTCGAAATTGACCGCCTCTTCTGCTCTCAGTGGTGGCTGGAACTGCATGTTGATAGCCTTGTGAGTAGCGTCTTCCTTGCTCTTAGACGGACAGTTGTGTACGCAGGCCCCGCAACCGGTGCAGTCTTCAGGTGCGACCTGAATAGTGAATTTTTTACCTTTGAATTCAGGAAGTTTGCAGTCAACCGCCTTGAATGTTGCCGGGGCTTTTTTGAGCAGTTTTTCGTCATAGACCTTCATACGGATAACAGCATGCGGGCAGACAAACGAACAGATGGCACACTGAATACAGAGTTTTTCGTCCCAGACCGGAATATCAACGGCAATATTACGTTTTTCGTATTGCGACGTAGCGGTCGGGAAGGTACCGTCGGCCGGCATGGCCGATACGGGCAGGTCATCACCAAAGCCGGCAATGATCGGGCCGGTGACATCCTGAACGAATTGAGGTGCGGTTTTAGCAACAACCGGCGGCATTTTCAGCTTGCTGGTGGCTTTAGCCGGCACCTTGACTTCATGGATGTTCTTGAGGGCTTCATCTACGGCGGCGTTGTTCATAGCGACAACCTTATCGCCAGATTTCCCGTAGCTCTTTTTGATGGCACCCTTGATCTCGCTGATTGCCTGAGTGAGCGGAATGATGTTTGAGATTTTGAAGAAAGCGGTCTGCATGATAACGTTGATACGTGCACCCAGACCAAGCTCTTCACCCAGTTTGATGGCGTTGATGACGTAAAACTTGAGTTTCTTGTCAATGACCTGCTGCTGGACTTCACGCGGCATTTTATCCCAGACATCGTCATGCTCGAAGGGGGAACAGAGCAGGAACGTGCCACCCGGCTTGGCTTTACTGAGCATGTCGTATTTCTCCAGGAAGGAGAAGTTGTGACAAGCAACGAAATCGGCGTTATCAATCAGGTATGGAGCGTGGATAGCTTTCTTGCCAAAACGCAGATGCGATGTGGTTATCGTGCCAGCTTTCTTAGAGTCATAGACGAAGTAAGCCTGAGCGAAGTTTTTGGTGGTTTCACCGATGATTTTGATGGTGTTCTTGTTGGCGCCGACGGTACCGTCGGAACCGAGGCCGTAGAACATGGCTTCGTAGGTACCGTCCATCGGATTGCGATAATCCGGTGTGTAATCAAGGCTGCAGCCGGTGACGTCTTCCTTGATACCGACGACATAGTGATTCTTGGGCTTTGCTTTTTTGAGATTGTCCAGCACGGATTTTGCCATGGCCGGAGTAAATTCCTTGGAACCCAGACCGTAACGGCCACCTACGATGACAGGATAGCCTTTAAAGCTGAACTTTTTGTCGGCCATCGCTTCACCGATGGCGGTACGCACATCAAGATAGAGCGGTTCACCCAAAGATCCGGGTTCTTTGGTGCGGTCGAGGACGGCGATGCTGGTAACGGTTTTGGGCAGCGCCTTGATGAAGGCGTCCAACGGAAAGGGTCGATAGAGATGGATCTTGACGACGCCGACTTTTTCTCCTTTTTTAACGAGGTTGTTGACGGTCGCTTCAACGGTATCAGCTCCGGAGCCCATAATGACAACAATCCGGTCAGCGTCTTTGGCGCCAACGTATTCAACCAGCTTGTATTTACGGCCGGTAAGCTTGCCGAATTTATCCATCTCTTCCTGAACGATGGTGATACAGGGGGGGTAATACGGATTAACCGTTTCGCGACCCTGGAAGTAAACATCGGGATTCTGGGCCGTACCACGCATGACGGGACGGTCAGGAGAGAGTCCGCGCAGGCGATGGGCGTTGACCAGTTCATCGTCAATCATGCTGCGCATGTCGTCGTAGGTGAGCTCTTCAACTTTCTGGACTTCATGCGATGTACGGAATCCGTCAAAGAAATGCAGGAAAGGAATCCGCGAGCGCAGCGTCGCGGCCTGTGAGATCAGGGCAAAGTCCATGACTTCCTGAACGTTGTTTGAGCAGAGCATGGCCCAACCGGTTGAACGGCAGGACATGACGTCTGAGTGATCGCCGAAGATCGACAGTGCCTGGGCGGCAATGGAACGGGCCGACACGTGAAAGACGGTAGAGGTCAGCTCACCAGCAATTTTGTACATGTTGGGGATCATCAGCAGCAGACCCTGACTAGCGGTAAAGGTGGTGGTCAGAGCGCCTGCCTGAAGTGCACCGTGAACAGCGCCGGAAGCGCCACCTTCGGACTGTAGTTCTGATACCAGCGGGACTGTTCCCCAGATATTTTTCTGTCCGGCGGCACTTTTGGCGTCTGAAATTTCTCCCATTACCGATGATGGCGTGATCGGATAGATGGCAATAACTTCGTTGGTAGCGTGGGCTACGTGGGCTGCAGCGGTGTTGCCGTCAATGGTTACCATTTTTCTACTCATGTACTGGCCTCCTCTGTGGGGTGTGTATTTTTAGACGCATCTAAAAAATCAAAAACTCAACCTAAAAACATTGTCAATGTAACTCATTCCTGCCCTGCAGCGCCCACTGAACCGTGGCCGCATCAACAAATTCTATATCGCTTCCCAGCGGAATACCGTGTGCCAGACGACTGATTCTGACACCGGCTGGTTTAAGAACTTTCGTCAGGTACAAGGCTGTCGCCTCCCCCTCGACGGTAAAGTTTGTTGCGAGAACCACTTCCTTGACGACTCCACCGCTCACCCGCTGAAGCAGCTCATTGATTTTGAGACTGTCAGGCCCGATTCCTGATAACGGCGAAATAGCTCCCCCCAGAACATGATAGACCCCTTGATATGCATTGCTGCGCTCCAGTGCCATAAGATCCTGAGAATTTTCAACGACACAGATAAGAGCTGCATCACGGGAACCACTGCAAATAGAACAGGGGTCACACTCCGTAATGGCGAAACACGTAGTACAGGTCGTTACCCGGTCACGCACATCACAAAGAGCCTCTGACAGAGTTGTCATATTTCGGGGAGACTTCAGTAAATGAAACGCCATGCGCAGGGCAGTCCGCTCTCCGACACCCGGCATTTTTTTAAGTTCTCCAACCAGACGCATGAGCGTAGATGATTTTGTTAACATAAATTCCGATACAAATAAAACATTTTTTTAGAGTTACAGCGTGGCTAAAATAAACCGGGTATGCTCATACCACCAGTGATTTTGGACATTTCGGCCTGAATTTCAACATGAACATTTTTCAAAGCCTCATTAACTGCTGTAATAATAAGATCTTGCAACATTTCGACATCATTGGGGTCAACAGCTTCCTTTTTTATTTCCAGTGAAAGGATTTCGTTCTTGCCGTTCACCTTGACCGTAACGGCGCCGCCGCCCGAGGTGGCTTCAGCAGTTTTCAGCGTTGCATCTTCTTGCAGTCTGGCCATCTTCTGCTGAATCATCTGCGCCTGCTTCATGATATTCGCTAATCCTTTTGACATCTCTTCCCCCTGATTTCTTCGTTTTTATTGTTCTTCCGGTGCATAGAAGTATTTTAGATTCCAACTACTTCTGTAATTTTTGCACCGAAAATACGCTCCGCCTCTCTGACGACCGGGTGGTTTTCAACTTCGCGCTTCAATCCTTCCAGGTGCTGTTCGGCGTCACTCTTTTTTTTTTCGGCCAGTGAGAGCGGTGTGGCACCGGCATCTGCCGAAATAGCCTTGACCCGGATGACGGTCTCATGTCCACTGAACTCGCGAGCCAGCACAGCAACTTCGGCTATAAAATCAGGGTCCTGTCCAGCGGTAACATAATAGCTGCCGGCCGGGAAACCGACTTCAATCAAACCGGTCTCTTCTTTCAGCGGGCTGCCATGCTCCAGAACCGATCCGGTAGATGGCTGTTTCTCGTTGACGAAGTTTACGAATCGTCCCCAGCTGGAGGAGCCGATCGCAGCTGGTACCGGTGACGCGACCGGCACCACTACGGAACGCTCTGCCGGTCGCGGAGCAGGAGCAGTGCTCTGGACTGGTTCAAAGGAATGGGATGCAGCGACTGTCGGCGTTCGTTCTGCTTTCCAGGCGAACTCCGGCGTATGAACCGATCCTGTTTCAAGCGCCTTTATTTTTTCGATTAACTCCTGAATCGGAACAACCGGGCTCAAAAGTGTGGCTTTTAGCAGTGCCATTTCGACGATCAGGCGAGGAAACGTGGCGTAAGACATTTCAGCTTCAGCCTTGATCAGCAAGGTCAGGCGGCGCTGAACATCCAGGGCCGAAATATTTCCGGACTGCCGTTTCAATTCGTCCAGCTCCGCCACCGTCAGATCAAGAATATCTTCCGGTTTTTTTACCGAACGGATGACCAGCAGATTACGAAAATGCTCGATCAGCTCCTGGCAGAACTGGCGCATGTTATAGCCGATCATGTCAACCGTCTTGACCCCCTCAAGCGTGGCCTGGGTATCACCGTTAAAAACAGCCTCCGAAATTTCCGCCATCAGACGACGATCGACCGTTCCAAGCAGCGTCCCGACTTCATCATCACCGACAGTGTTGCCGCAGAAGGCCAGCACCTGATCAAAGGCGGTCAGGGAGTCGCGCATACTGCCGTCCCCCTTGCGGGCAATCAGGGTCAAGGACGGGTCGCTGATGACAACCGATTCCTTGTCGGCAATCTCTCGCAGCCGTGCAATGATTTTTGGCAGCGTGACCCGCTTGAAGTCAAAGCGCTGGCAGCGAGAGAGGATCGTAATCGGCAGTTTGTGCGGTTCGGTCGTGGCAAAGATGAATTTGACGTGCTCGGGCGGCTCCTCCAGCGTCTTCAGCAGGGCGTTGAAGGCGTAGGTAGAGAGCATATGAACTTCGTCGATGATAATAATGCGGTAACGGCTGTGGGAAGGAAGGTACTTGATGTTTTCACGCAGATCGCGCACATCGTCGACGCCGTTGTTGGAGGCACCATCAATCTCAAAGACATCGGTCGAGGTGCCTTTGGTGATCTCGATACATTGCGGACAGACGTTGCACGGTTCGTGGGTGACCCCTCGCTCACAGTTGAGGGTCTTGGCCATGATGCGGGCGGTACTGGTCTTGCCGACCCCCCGGGCACCGGTAAACAGAAACGCGTGAGCCACGCGCCCGGAATCTATGGCATTTTGCAGCGTGCGACTAACATGTTCCTGACCAGCCAGTTCGGAAAACGTTTGGGGGCGGTATTTTCTTGCCAGGACTTCATAGTGCGTGTCGTTGGACAAGTGATCGAACCTCACAGGTGCTCTGATGCCCCATGCATCGAGATAAGAGGGACAGCAGGTAATTCAGGGGGATGTAGAAGTTAAAAGACGCTTGCAGATACAGATGATAGCCGGGTTGACCCGCGGCACACGACGGGCGCCGCTGCCGTTGCTTCCTTCCGGACCTGGCGGAGTTCACAGCGTGCCGTTGCGCGGGACCCGGCTATCATCTGTATCTGCAAGCGCACAAATTGGACGTTCTGTTTAGCATAAGGAGGGTTGCTTGGGCAAGCACAATCTAACTCTCGCTCTGCGCCTTCAATGCTTCCATCTGATAATATGACCGCAGAGCGTCTGCAATCTCACCGATATCCCCGGCCATGATCGAATCCAGACGGTAGAGCGTCAAACCGATCCGGTGATCGGTCATGCGCCCCTGCGGAAAGTTGTAGGTACGGATACGCTCGGAACGATCTCCGGAGCCGACCTGCTGCTTGCGATCGGCGGCCAGTTTGTCATCCTGGGCCTGCTGAATGGTGGCCAGGATACGCGTTTTAAGAACCTTCATAGCCGTCGCGCGGTTTTTAATCTGACTACGCTCTTCCTGACAGGCGACAACCGTTCCGGTCGGCAGATGCGTGATGCGCACAGCCGAGTCAGTGGTATTGACGTGCTGACCACCGGCACCGGAAGAACGGTAGACGTCAATCTTCAGATCTTCGGTGCGGATATCAATATCGACATCTTCAGCTTCCGGCATGATCGCAACGGTACAGGCGCTGGTGTGGATACGCCCCTGAGCCTCGGTTTCCGGCACCCGCTGAACCCGATGCGTACCGGATTCATACTTCAGCTTTGCAAAGACCCCTTCGCCTTCGAGAGAGGCGATGACCTCCTTGTAGCCGCCCCGCTCCGATTCGGATGCGGAAATAACCTCGACCCGCCAACGGTTGTTTTCTGCGAAACGCGAATACATCCGGAACAGGTCGCCGGCGAAGAGGGCTGACTCGTCACCGCCGGTTCCGGCCCGGATTTCCAGAATGACGCTTTTGTTATCGTTGGGATCCTTGGGGAGCAGCAGCAGCTGAATCTCCGCGTCCAGCTGATCCTTCTCCGCCTCGAGCTCTTTAAGCTCATCTTCAGCCATCTCCCGCATGTCGGCATCGGCCAGCAGTTCACGATTGTCATCGATCTCGCTTAAGACCTTGCGATACCGTCGATAGGCGGCTACCAGGGCACTCAAATCAGAGTGTTCGCGGGCGAGTTTGCGGAACTCGGGCTGGTTGGAAATAACAACCGGATCAGAGAGTAACGCCTCCAACTCCTGGTAACGCCGCTCCAGCTCTTCTATCTTGTCCATCATCATACGTCGTAACCCATCACCACCATCGGACGGCGGTGTCTCCTGTCAGTTAATTTTATTCAGACAATAAAACGGGCGGAGTATACCCCATTACCCGGTTTCTTCCCAAACAAAAAAACCACTGTCGTTAGTTATATAGAGCAGATTTCTGGACAGACACGTCTAATTCTTGTAAGATCTCGCAGTTTAATATATGTATACACGTTTTGCTTTTTTATATTTCGATCAATCATATAACAGAAATGAGCGTTTCCCCTTGATCTCAACTGATACAGACCGCAGTATTACTGAAGTTCTCCGCAAACTATCACAGCCTGTCCGGATGGCATCCGGCGGACCGGACAATCCGGATTGCGACGTGTACGTTGCGCCGCTGCTGCCGGAACAGCTTGGCGATCAATCGTTCTGCCATGAGATCGGGATCCGCTACCCCTATCTGGGCGGTTCCATGGCCAAGGGGATCAGCTCTGTCGCTATGGCAACGGAGCTGGGGCGCGCCGGCATGCTCGGCTTTTTCGGAGCTGCGGGACTGCCGCTTGCGGTGGTTGAGGCAGCCGTGGACTCACTGGCTGACGCCGGCTTCCCCTGCGGTTTCAACCTGATACACTCACCCCACGAACCGGACCTTGAGGCCGCTCTTGCCGAGTTGTACATACGCAAAAACGTCCGCCTCGTGGAGGCCTCCGCATTTCTGAATCTGACACTGCCGCTGGTACGTTACCGCACACACGGCATCCATCGCACTGCTAACGGAACGATCATCGCGCCGAACCGCATCATTGCCAAGGTATCACGGGAAGAGCTGGCTGAAAAATTCTTCTCCCCGCCACAGGAAAAACTCCTGCGCCAGCTTGTTGATGAAGGCAGCATCACTGCCGAACAGGCCGAGTTGGCCTCGCTGATTCCTATGGCACAGGAAGTTACCGCCGAAGCCGATTCAGGCGGCCACACCGACAATCGTCCGGCCATCGCCCTGTTTCCGACCATCGCCTCCCTGGCCTCCCGCATGGAACAGAAGTTCGGGTATGACGTCAAGCTGCGGGTCGGGCTGGCAGGCGGCATCGCCACGCCGGCTGCTGCCGCCGCCGCTTTTGCCATGGGTGCCGCCTACATCATGACCGGCTCTGTCAACCAGGCCTGTGTCGAATCCGGAACGTCTGATACCGTGCGCAAGATGCTGGCGGAAACCCGTCAGGCCGATGTGACCATGGCACCGGCTGCGGATATGTTTGAAATGGGAGTTACGGTGCAGGTTTTGAAACGCGGCACCATGTTCCCGATGCGCGCGGCCAAGCTGTACGAAATATATCGCAGCCATGACGGACTTGATGGAATTCCCGCCCCGGAAAGAGCTAAACTCGAGAAAACGTTATTCCTGGCGCCGCTTACCGATATCTGGCGCGACACGCGGACCTTTTTTCTGCAGCGGGATCCACGCCAGGTGGAACGAGCCGAACGTGACCCCAAACACCTCATGGCGCTGGTGTTTCGCTGGTACCTGGGACAGGGCGCTCACTGGGCCAAGGATGGTGTTGTGACCCGCATGATGGACTATCAGGTATGGTGCGGGCCGGCCATGGGCGCTTTCAATGAATGGGCCGCCGGCAGCTTTCTGACAGCTCCGGAACAGCGCCGGGTGGCCACGGTTGCCCGCAACCTTCTGTTCGGTGCGGCTCTGCTGACGCGCGCCAACATCCTCCGCTACCAGAACATGCAACTTCCCGCTGATTTCCGTATCGAACCGCTTGAAGATATCCACATCAAGGAGTACCTCGCGTGACACAGGACAATGTCAAGGACAACGCCACCCAGACCACCACAGCCAGCTCAGCGCAGCTGGCCATCATAGGAATCGGCTGCCTCTTCCCTCAAGCCGAAGACAGCAACACCTACTGGACCAACATTCGCGAAGGACTCGACGCTATCAGCGATATCCCGGCGACCCACTGGCGCGTGGCTGATTACCATAATCTGGACCCCAAAGCACCCGACATGACCTACGGCCGCCGGGGCGGATTTCTGTCCGAAGTCCCGTTCAATCCGATGGAGTACAACATCCCCCCCGCCACTATGGAGGCGATTGACAGCTCGCAGCTGCTGGGACTGGTAGCGACCGGCCAGGCGCTGAAGGATGCCGGTTACGGCGCCGACCGGAACTACGACCGTGATCGGGTCAGCGTCATTCTTGGCGTTACCGGCACACTCGAACTGGTTATCCCTCTGGCCGCGCGACTCGGGCATCCGCATTGGCGCTCGGCTCTCAAAGACGCCGGTGTAGACGACAGCACCGCCGAAGACGTTGTTCAGCGCATCTCCGATTCCTACGTATCGTGGCAGGAAAACTCCTTCCCCGGCCTGCTCGGCAACGTGGTTGCCGGCAGGATCAGCAAGCAGTTCGACCTGGGTGGCACCAACTGTGTCGTGGATGCCGCCTGCGCCAGCTCCCTCAGCGCCCTGCATCTGGCTTCGATGGAGCTGGCAACCGGCAAGTCCGATATGGTCGTCACCGGCGGCATCGACACCTTCAATGACATCTTCATGTACATGTGCTTCAGCAAGACCCCGGCGCTGTCGCCAAGCGGCGATATCAAGCCGTTCGACTCCTCCGGTGACGGCACTATCCTGGGCGAAGGGCTCGGCATCATGGTTGTCAAACGCCTTGTCGATGCAGAACGCGATGGAGACCGGATCTACGCGGTCATTCGCGGCATCGGCTCCTCCAGCGACGGCAAGGGCGAAGCGATCTACACCCCCAGCGCATCCGGCCAGAAAAAAGCCATTAAAAACGCCTACCAACGGGCGGGCGTTTCTCCCGTCAGTATCGGCATGGTGGAAGCACACGGCACCGGCACCAAGGTCGGTGACGCGGTGGAGGTATCGGCACTACGCGACATTTATGGCACGGCCGAAAAGCCCTGGTGCGCCCTCGGTTCCGTCAAGTCTCAGATCGGCCACACCAAGGCGGCCGCCGGAGCGGCCGGAATGATCAAGGCGGCCCTGGCGCTGCATCACAAGGTTATACCCCCCACCATCAAGGTAGAGCAGCCGCTGCGCGAGGTTACCGCAGGATTGTCACCGTTCTACCTGACCAGCCACAAGCGCCCCTGGCTCGCCCGGAACGGTCAGCCGCGCCGGGCAGCGGTCAGCGCCCTCGGTTTTGGCGGTTCGAACTTTCATGTCGTACTTGAAGAGTATACCCCGACTGCCGCAAGGGCGGACTGGGACGGCACTGTCCAGATTCTCCCCTTCTGCGCAGCCGATGCGACTGCACTGGAGCAGATGGTTACCCAAGTAGCTGACATACTCTCTTGGAAAGAAATCCGCGCCCTGGGCGCCGAGCTTCGCGCATCCTTCGATACGAACGCTCCCTGCCGTCTGGCGCTGGTTATCGAGCAGAAAAGTGTACTGACAGCGCTCTGCAGCAAAGCGCTGGCCATGCTCCGCACGCAGCCGAATTCCTCCTGGAGCACACCTGATGGTGCCTGGTATGCGACCGGTGCCGCACCGGGCAAACTCGGCGTACTGTTCCCCGGTCAGGGAGCCCAATACACCGGAATGCTGCGCGATCTCGCCTGTAGTTTTCCTGCCATACTGGCGGTTCTTGAAACTGCGGACCGGACCTTCGGCACGGACTCCGGCAGAAGCCTGTCCGACCTGATCTATCCCCCGACCTCATTCAGTGACACTGACCGGGAAGCTGCTGAAGCGGCCTTGCGCGCCACTGACGCGGCTCAACCGGCCATCGGTGCCGTCAGTCTCGGTGCCCTGCGGGTTCTGGAATCGTTCGGTCTGGCGCCGGATGCCGCTGCCGGCCACAGCTACGGCGAACTGACCGCCCTCTGCGCTGCCGGACGACTCGACGAAAGCTCGTTTCACGCCCTGTCCCGCCTGCGCGGACAGTTGATGGCCGCCGGAGACGGCGACCGGGGCAGCATGCTGGCCGTATCCGCTCCTCTGGCAGATGTGCAGCAACTGATCAGCGATGAAGCACTCGATCTGGTCATTGCCAACCGTAATGCGCCGAATCAGGCCGTGCTTTCCGGCAGCAGCGCAGAAATTGCCCGTGCCGCAGACGCCTGTGCCACCCGCAAACTTTCCTGCAAACAGCTGACCGTTGCGGCAGCTTTTCACAGCCCGCTGGTTGCCGATGCCGCCGTCCCGCTGCTGGCAGCCATGTCAGATATCGCCATTACTGCCGGGTCGCTGCCGGTCTATGCCAACAGCTGTGCGGCAGAGTACCCGACCGACGCCGGCGCAGCCGCAGCACTCCTGGCCGGGCAACTGGCCCGTCCGGTCGAATTTGTTGCCGAAATTGAAGCCATGTATGCCGCCGGAATTCGTACATTTGTCGAAATCGGCCCGGGATCGCGTCTCAGCGGCCTTGTCGCCGCCATACTTGCCGACCGCCCGCACACGGCAGTCGCACTTGATGCGTCCGGTGGCAGACGCTCCGGAATTACTGACCTGGCCCGCTGCCTGGCTCAGCTGGCCGTGCTCGGCCACGGCATTTCCCTGGCCGGATGGGATGAAGGATATTGCCCCGCTCCGCAGGTCACCGGCAAAAAGCCGCCACTGACCATAAACCTGAGCGGCGCCAATTATGTCAAACCGAAGGAGAAGCGCCCGGCAGCAGCTCCCCGGCCGTCCATACCAACAAGCAATGCCACGCAAACGTTCGCACCTGTAGCCACAACTACTCCGTCAGCCACATCGGCAGCAGCTCCGCTGACCGCTTCTGTGGGTGTTTCGCGCGATGTCCTGACCGAGTCACTGAAGGTCACTCGTGAAGGTCTGTCTGCACTGACGCGGATTCAGGACGAGACCGCCCAGCTTCACCGACGCTTCCTGGAAGGGCAGGACAGCGCTGCCAAGACTATCCAGATGCTGCTCACCCAACAGCAAACTATTCTTCAGGGGGGTAACATTACTGCCACTCCCGCAGCGGTTCCTGTACCTGTCGCAGCACCGGTTGCTGCATCTCCAGCGAGTGTTCCGTCAGACCGGTCTGACAAAATCACCGAGATCCTCCTGGCGGTCGTCAGCGAGAAAACCGGCTATCCGGTGGAGATGCTGGAGATGGAGATGGGGCTCGACTCCGATCTCGGCATTGATTCCATCAAACGCGTTGAGATCCTGTCGGCACTTCAGGAACGGCTGCCCGGCTCGCCGGTTATCGGCCCCGAACATCTGGGTTCTCTGCACACTCTGGGT
>DUZX01000046.1 GCA_013349325.1 Desulfuromonadales bacterium | reverse complement strand
GTTGATACCGGTCTGAGCTACGATACCTGCATATGCTGCGCCTGACATAAGACCTGTTAATGCGATTGCTACGGTGAGTTTTTTTAACATCGTTGTTCTCCTTTTTCGATTTTTTGCACCTGAATGGTGCAAATAGATATTTCGTCTTCAATTAGCAAATGAAGTGCCAGTTTGATAACTTTCTTGAAAACGTGCTTAAATAACGTCAAAAAAATCTGTAATGAGCTGTTATTATGAAAAAAAAGGAATCATGTGTGTGGTAGGAGTTCTGCTAATCCATCCTCATTATTTTAGTTTTAAAGCGCCGGGTGCATGTTGTAAGGGTTTTCACGGTATAGAGATACGCCAATATCAGCGATTTACCGTAAGAACACCGAAAACAACAAATCCTACATCCCCCAGATCCATGTCTTACTGTCATTCGTATCTTGAACCTGCTCCCAGATACGATCGTCACATTTTTTTGTCCACTTATGTCGAAGATGAGCAGGGATGATTCATCAGGACCGCAGGTGGCGACACCCTCTCCCTGTGATTGATATGGAAGTGCATATAAAATACCCCAGCGCAAGCACGATTATCAGGAGAGCGATAAACAAAATGACCTCCAAGGTTTTTAAAGCCTCGGAGGTCATTTTGTTGTTTCATGTTAATAACAACCTGGTGTCAGCGAGTATAACTGTGAGTGCCGCCACTGCTGTTGTGGCAGGCTACTGTGCAATTACCTCTACCGATCCCGAGAGAATTGTAGCGAGGCTGAGGCAGAGACGGGCTGGCGGCATAGGAACGGTCAAAGTTGATCAGGTGCGCATTGTTAGCAGCTGTTGCTCCGCGCTGTGATGGTACTCCGTGGGGGTCGTGGCAGGCCGCGCACGGTATGCAGCGGTCGATTACATGGCGGGCATGTTCGTTACTGCCGGTGTTCGCAAATGCAGTGCCTGACACCATGACATAAGTATCTGTATGACAGCGGAAACAGAGATCATAGCTGGAACGATAATCAATACAGTTCTTCTGGTTTTTGCTGCCTGAAGGGGGCATTTCATAGCGAGCCATGAGGATGTGCTCAAAACGAGAAGCGTGCGGACCGTTCGGGCCACTTTTACCAGCTTTTTTGCTGTCATCGCTGTTGTGGCAGTCGCTGCAGTCGATTGTGATCATGCTGGTGCGCAACTCTGCCAGAAGGCTTTCGCCGCTGCCACGTCGAGTTACGGTGACAGGATGTAGCGATGGATTCGAAGAGCGGAAGCGTTTCATCTGATCAGGTTCCTGAATCATTCTGTTGGCAGCGCGAATGCTGATAAAGTTGCCTGCGGAGCCTCCGGAATGGCATTTATAGCAGATCTCATATTCGCTCACGGCTGCTGTACGAGACTGAGCATCAGCACTTATCCCGGTAACCCCTTTGAGAGATCGTTTTACGCCACTCGGTACGTCCTGACCGCCAGCCAGATGTGCATTATGGCAATCGACACACTCCACGTGCGGTTTGTTCATTGGCAGGCGCTCTTTACGGTCATGTGCCCCCTGATTTTGGCCAATAGGGTGGCGGTACACCTTTTGGTCAAAGACTGATTTCATGTCGGTGCCACGCTCACGCTCAGAGCGGGGATCGCGTTCGCGCTTACTTGCAAGAAAGAGTGTGTTGCGGATACTGTTCAAAAGATATTGCACCGGACCAGAGGCGACCTGTACCTCGCCGTTGTCGGCATGCGCAAGCCCGCTGCTGTGACAGCCGCCGGTGTAGCATGACTGGTCTACCGTCGTTTTAAGGAGGTATTGCGCGATTGAGGCGGTGTGCGAGGAATGGCAATTCATGCAGCCGTTGGCGGTGTTATGAATAGAGGTGCTCCATCCCGGCGGGTTGTGACAGGTGATGCAGAGTGGAGAGGGTACAGCGGGATTATACCCTGGTTTAGTCGCGTCCCCATTGTTCATAACCAGAAAATTCCCAAACTCATTGTCATGTGGATTATGACAGGAGGTACACTGAACTAAAGCCTTCATCTCAAGCTTGACCGGTCCGGTGAGCGTGGAGGGTGAGACGAGATGTGCGCTCAAGGCGAGTTCTTCGTCATAGAGAAACGAAATCGGGTGGTCGTCCTTCAGATCGGTACCCAGATTGGTTGTGCCCCACAGCGACTGTGGAGCCCCGGTGCTCCCGAGAACTTTCCCTCCGTAGCGGTTCAGGGCCAAAGTACCGTCATGACAACTGAGGCAGATCCGTGAGGCGCCGGTTGGCATGCTTGTAGCGTATTTTACTTTCGCGGAAAAATTCGGTGACTGATACATCTGATACTGGTTTTCGGGCGGTAGTGCCCGGTTCCAGAGCGGGGCGTCATTCGTTGCGACGGCGTTGTGTGGAGTATGGCAAAAAACGCAGACTCGCACTTCGTCAAATGCAAAATTCGGATTTGGTCCGCTGATCGAAAGATTGTGGGGGGAGGCATTTACGCCGCGCCCGGCAGCCGTGGCAGAAATGGGGAGGAGTAGAGAGGCAATGCTAATGATTGGTATAATACGCTTAAACATATTTCCTCCCGAGATGGCTTGTTGTAGGTTCGCATGTAGATCATGCAAAAATCGAACCGCAGTGCTTACGGTGTAAGCTGTTTATCAAAAAGTGTTGCTTCGCTTTTCTCTTCCTCATCACTCCTATGCGTCAGATATCTGAATATCTGAATCCGCCGGTTGTACGTATCGGCGACATAAATCTGATCAAGTTTATCGATAAACAGTCCTGACGGCATCCAGAATTGCCCCGGTTCGATACCGTTTCTACCGAACACCAGCTGTAGATCTCCATTCTGATTGAATACCTGTATTGCATCCATAAGTGAGTCGTTGACATAGATATTGCCGGTGCTGTCAATGGCGATACCTTTTGGTCTGCTAAAGGAGCCTGCGGAATCGCCGGGTGCGCCGAATTGACGGACAATCTGACCTTCAGGCGTTAACAGAGTTATCTGGAAATTGAGCGAATCAGTGACGTAGATCTGACCGACGGCGTCGACCGCCAGATCGGTCGGACGGTTAAATCCATCACCACCGGTCGTGCGACCGCTGATGCGTTTGACTATGAAACCGTTCTGATCAAGCATAATAATCTGGTTGGCCAGAGTATCGGAAAGATACAGCAGTTGGTTGACAGGATTGAATGCAATGCCGGTTGGGCGTTCTAGTCCTTGCGACAGGAAAGGAACCAGGGAGTCGTCCTTCGGTGTATAACGATACAGTATTCCGTTAATTGAATCAGTGATATACAACCGCCCAAGATTGTCCTCGGCAAGTCCAATGGGGCTCGATAAAGGTGAGCCTTCTCGACTGCTGATGGTCGAATAGGAGCTGTTGGTGATATCCATGCGATGAATTACCCCTCTGCCGGGATCGGCCAGATAGAGTGCTCCCGCTGCCGACCTGAGAACGCCATACGGACGAACAATGGCGCTGGTTTCCTCGCCACTGATTGCTTCGCTGATACGCTTCCAGAAACCCTTACTCTTGCTGATATCTGTAGGGTCGGAGATGGTTTTTACCCAGACAACTCTACTTGGCGAGGAGAGCAGAGGCCATGAAATGGCAGTACGGTGCAGGGCATCAACGGCCTGGCTGGTGGCGCACCCTGAAAGAGTGGAGAATGCAGCGATCAAAACTGCAATCCGCACTATGTACCAGAGACGTAAAATTATTGAATTCCTGCATATCGCTTGCAGTATAAACATAGCCAATGCCTCCTTCTGACTGATCTCTTCAGCGACCCTTTCAGGGAGCGATGAGTGTAGGTGGTTAGGTAGTTGAGGAGAATCTCGTCACGCTTTCCCCGTGAGGAGTCGAAGGGACGAGACGTTTAAAAATATCTACTAAAATCAATATGAAGCGAATCATTTCGAGATGTACTGCTGGTTTCGAATATCCAGACGGTCTGACCGGTCAGGTTAATGGTGAACATGTTCCAGGCGCTCTGAACTTTTGCCCTGAGTGATAGTGAATCTTTAGCAGGCTTAATCTCAGATCGCACATCATTAACATTTCCATCAATTACGAGCTTCAACGTTTGCAAGATGTCTCTTGAATACGAAAGTGTAGCGTTGGCAAGGTTTTCTCGATATCCTGAAGCTGTCAAAGTCGCGCCATACATATTGTAACTGTTTTGAAGACCTATTGAAATCAGAGCTCTGCCGGTACTGAAACTTGTAGATCCGCTCCCTTCAAGGGTCTGAGTTCTGAAATCTCCGGTTGTTGCTTTGCGATAGCTGAAACGAGTCGTCGTGGTATTATAATTACTGCCAACAAAGAATGTCATGGTCTGTGAGCCTTTGAGACCGTTGTCTTCCGGGCCATGGATGAGTGTGCGCTTGATATCAGACCAGGAAGCTCCCAGCGATACGAGATTGTCAAATAACATTAAATTTGAGGTGACCGAAACGCTGTCGGTGGAGTAGGTAAGTTGTGGATCCTTAAAGATGGTATAGCTGAGATACAGCCTGCTGCCTGTTCCGGCCATATCGATTGTTACCCCCCCCCCGGAAAGAATGAAGATGCGGCCAAGGGCATAGTTGACGGTATAATCGACCCCCTCGGTATACGTTGTGAGCCTGTCTTCGCTCTTAACGGAGGTGACACTTCGAAGTGTCCCGTCACCGACCGTCAGATCAATGGTATCCCCTTGGTGGATAATTTTACTGAGTTCGTCTGAGACATACGTCGTACTGCTACTGACCTGACGATCGACCAGATTATATCCTTTATTGAATCCCAGTGACAAGCTACTCCCCTGTGGTAGTTTTTTTGTGTAGCTGGCAATTGCATTTACAGCATAGCTGTTTTCTTTACCATCGCTCTCTCTGCTGAAGGCGGCAGAACCACGCAGTTCAGTGCCCAGAGAATCAAAAAGTTGGTGCTTGATGCCAATATCACCAACATTTCTGGTTATTTCCCTGATGTCTAATTTTTCGCGAGTCGGACCAGTGAGTTGACTGCTGCGTGTATTTGTGAATGTGTAGCTCGCATCAGCGGACAGCGCCCGCCCCAATGTTGCACCAAAATTTTCTGTAAAATACAGTGCACGCGTAGGGAGAGCATCAACGATTGTATTACTTAACTGGATCGATGAAAGCAGAGTGTATCTTTGAATTGTTCCAAGAGTAAGGGAGTTGGAAAGCCCCAGTGAGTTTGCTGATGAGGACATTGCTGTACCACCAGTCGTTGTGCCGGATTGGTCGGAAAATGATGCGTTAAGCGTTGTTGCTGAAAAATCACCGTAGTTGTGTTCGGCGGAATATGAATAGGAATTTGAAAGGGATTTATTAGTAGCGTCGCCATTTGTCGTTGTTGTGGTCGTGCGGGCAAAATGAAATCGCGACTGCAGCGTGCTGTTAAGGAACGTTATTGAAAATTCATTACCTGCATTGTCGTTTGTAGATGGTGTGGTAAACGTGTTCTGTACGGTATTTCTCGTGCTGTAGCTGAGTAGTGTGAAGGGAATTCGACTTTTACTCAGGCCGTTGCCGCTGAAATTATACTGAAAGGTATCAACCGGTGGCAACGGCTTTACAAACGGCTGCCAGGTACTGAAGTTAGATTTAAAAGATGAACCGTTGCGGCTCTTTTCCTGATTTAACAAAAGTGAAGCTTGCAGGGTAGCATCTAAAATTAAGGGGTCAAACAGGGCAACTTGCAACGAAGCGTTGTAACTTTCGCTGAATGCGTGACTGGTATTTGAATCATGAGCTATTTTGTGCTCGTTCAAATCGTAAACAACATTGAGCCAGTGTTGGAACCCCTCAAATAGAAAAACACCTTTGACCTGCTTAAATTCAGAAGCGGTATCAGCCAAGGCAGCTCCTGGTCGACCGTTTAGTAACAAAACAGCTATGATCACACATATCAGGATCGGCATACGATATTATCGTAAGAAGAAACGATTGTTTCCACCGTGGGGATCGTGGCAATCGGTACAAACTATCCCCTTGACACGACTGGTGGTATGCAGTTTTGAGCTGTTGCGTGCTTCTGCGTGGCAGACGTCACATACGTCTCCAACGGGCTTAACCAAAAGTGTTGGATAATCTGAGGAGTGAGGCAAATGGCATTTGAGGCATGCGCCAACAGCAGCCGGGCCGTGGAGGAAGTTACCACTGGGGAAACCTTTGTGGCAATGAGCACAGAGAGCATCTTTCGCTACCACGAAGCCGGAATCAGTGCTCTTGTCGTGACAGTTATTACATTTTTTATCAGCAAAGGGGGGATGTTTAGAGCCCTGATTGCTATCCTTCTTCTGCATCTGTGCGGCAGCTAATTCCTCCTTCGTTGCCTGAATGTGATAATCGCGGCAGTATTGCTCCGCTGACGGCAGAGTCGGGACACCATCAAAAATAGTGCTCGTGATCTTATGCCGCGTCAAGGGATCGCATGCGCACATCAGCAGGGAGCAGGTGGTCAGCAGGAATATAAAGGAAGTCATTTTTTTCATGATTCAGATGCGCACCCTACTTCTTCTCCATCTGGCCAAAACCATAAACTGAAATGCGGGGTATGCAGAATTCCGATCCGAACTGACTGGTGACATAGATCAGGTGGGTTACCTTGAAGCCGGGTGCAGCGAATTTCTGAAAATAGGCGATGTTGTCCGTCGATGTTGCTATGCCGGCTGGGTTATTGAGCGATCCGTAGGGGAGTCCGGGCATGCCGAAGTAGGTCAGCACGCGGAACTGGTCGTTGAACAGTTGTACTACGTTAGTACCGCCATCAACGACATAGATCTGCTTACTAGGGTCAAGGGCAATACCCTTTGGTTTGGAAAACTGACCGAACTGATCTCCAACGCCGCCAAAGGAGCCGACATAGTTGCCATCCAGGTCATATTTGGTTACCTTGTTGCTGCCGAGATTGGTTATATAGATAAAACCGTCGTCATCGATGGTAAAGTTGCCGGGCAGAGAGAGACTTAGTCCCGGCTTGTCACTTTTACCGAATTCTGTCAGCTGCTCCAGTGTCTTTGGATCAAAAACTCTCACCAAGCCGCTCCCTAAATCAAGGGCATACAGCTTACCCTTGTAGAACTTTACGTCGGTAATTTTCGACTTGGCTTCGAGCCCTTTGCCATACCCCTTGGCAAAGGATGTTTTGTAATTACCGGCTGCGTCATAGACGGCAACATCGCGCCGAGCTGTATCAGCCACATAGAGGTTGTCGTCGTCATCGAGAGTAAGATTAAGCGGGTATTTGAGCGCCCCTGCCGGTGATTTTACGCCCTTCGGTTCAGTGATGGTGCCGGCCTTCAGATCGATGATTCGGACGGTTTTTCCTTGACCTTCAGCGACGTAAATCTTCCCCTTGTGCACTTCAATGCCATAGGATTTACCAAGTATTATATCGGCCTCTTCCTGCTCCTTACCGGTCGCAATAAACGAGATCCCGCCCTTCTTTTTGTTTATCCTGATGTCACTCGTTGAGTTAATGCCGGTAAGATATTGGATGCGCGGCTCATCAGGAGCCGGAGGAAAAAATATCGGTTCATTTGATACATATTTGCATGTCGTATCTGTAGCACAGCCCGCCAGCAGCAGAAATGTCAACAAAGTGAAACAGAGGTTTCTTGAGGATTTGATATGAGATTTCATGTTTATTTGCTCCTTTTAGTACTTGTCGAATATGTTTTATACACGACGGGTTTATCCCGGTCATATCTAAATGACTGGTGACAGCCAGGGGCGCAACTGCCGCCCGATGAGGTGATATTCAAATTTACCGGAATAGTCCATTCGCCAAATTTCATATTTTCCGCATCGATCAATTTATCGCCATTACTGGCGTGCGGCTGGTGACAGACACGGCAGGTACGGCTCTTTCGGCTGTTGACAACGTGAACATAATGGAGGTTGCGCTTACCATTGCGAAATTTAGTGTAAATGGATGTTTCGGCATAGCGGAGCAGGTTTTTCTCGTGGCACCCAAGGCAGGCGTTATAAATCCCCTCCTTGTAGGGGACGTAGATTTCTGCCGGGTACGCACCTCGCAGCATACGGAAATTGTCAGATCCGTGCGGGTCGTGGCAGGGAACGCATTCTCCCTTTTTGATCGGCCCATGAAGAAACTTTTTTCCGTCGAGGTCTTTTTTTATATTACGTAGCGGGGGGGTACCCAGATTGTCAGTGCCGTGGCAGCTCAGGCAGGTGGCCATTTCGTCAAACGGCAATAAACGTTTGTTTTCAGAATAGTGAGCCGAGTGGCATGCGCTACAGCCCCCTTCCTGTGTCAATGGTTTGTGAGGGACCTTCACCCCTGCGAGTTTTTTACCGATTGTGCCATGGCAGCCTACACACAGATCAGGAATTCTCTGTCGAAGGATTTTGCTGACCGTTGATCCATGCGGGTTGTGACAGGCGGTACACGGGCCCTCCTTGACGGGAGGGTGGGTAGCCTTTGCTTTTTTAAGGTCTTTTGCAAAATCTGTGTGGCATTTAAGGCAGACAACCCTGACGGGGGAATCAAGGAGTGCCTTTTCTTTTGATTCATGCGGCTGATGACATTTGTTGCAGGCACCTACGGCAACGGGACCATGCATAAACTGCTGTTTAAACGGGGCCGGATCATGACAGGAAACGCAGAGTTCCGTTCGGTCTTCGCGCACGCCTAGCAAAAACTGACCGGCTCCTCCGTGTGGCTTGTGACACGCAAGGCAGTCACCGTCTTTCACAGGAGAATGCATAACGTTTTTGTTCGTTTTTCCAAAAGGGGTGTGGCATTGATTGCAGAGAGTTGGAACCTTGGCAACAAGCTCCCAGCTTCGGTCTCCCAGTAAGGGATGGTTAGGTTTTTTCTGGTGATGACACGACAGGCACTCTTGAGCTTGTACCGGGGCATGAGGTTTTTCCGCTCGTATTATTGCCTGATGACATGAGGTCGCCGAGCAGGTTTGCGCAGAGGAGGTACCTTGGTAAAAAATAACCAGGGATAGTGCAAGATAAAAAATGTTGAGAAGTCTGTTCATTACAAACATACATAATCCCTATGAAGCAAAATAACTGTTTACGTAAGATTTTGTGTGAGCAGGAAAAATGATCGCCGGTTACGATACTAACCGTATCATTAAAAATCAAGTCAAAACGTCAGACCGTAGTTTGTGTACTGCGCTCAATTCTTAACACGGAACAGTGAAAGTGGCGCTTTGATTCTGAGTGGTGCGTTGAACTGATCCATTTCATACGTGGAAGGCAGGGGTGGCAACGGGGAAGCCTTTATGATTGAGTCTGCTATCAATCGGTCAGCGGCCTTTGATCCGCTACTCCTAATCAGACGAAGAGACACGACAGTTCCATCCCGCTGAACAATTATTTCAAAGATTCCATCTGCTCGAAGCGGTTCATTAAGAAGTGCAGCTTTGTCCCACCATTCCCGGTTAATTTTCTCTACCATTTCAAAATAATATGCACGAATATCATCACGCAATGTTTTGCCATCCGCAAGCATGCTAAAGTAGCCATGAGACAGACCCAACCCGAGAGGGGTAGATGTCAGTCTGCTCTCTTGAGCGTTTTTTTCAGGGGTGGCTGGTTGAGATTCGATCGGAGCGGGCGTTTCCGTCTCTTGGGCTAGAGGCGGCAATGGAGTAGGGGGTAATATGTTTTGACGGCCGTCTGGCGCTGTAAGAGGTTGAGATGGCGCTGTAAGAGGCGATGAAAGTTCAATGTCCTGAATGATAAGGTTGGTAGAGCGTTTTCCTGTAGTGCTGAAAACACTGCAATACATGATAAAAAGTGCAACAGCACCATGGAGAAGAAGAGATATTACAAGTGCCCATTGCAACAAAGGGCGCTTCATCGAAAGAGTGGTAGTGGGAGAAACTATGTATGGTTCTGTAGCTGATGGCATACGGTATGGAGGAAAAAGTTGATATTTTGCAAAACGTTTGTACGCAGAAGAGGAGCAACAGTTTATAAGAACACTCCGATCGCGATTAAAATGCTGCAAAAGGGGCGAAGCAGATAAAGCTTGCTTCGCCCCGACGACGCATACGATCACGTGTGGCTTCTAATGAATGCTATTTTTTCTTTGATTTCTTTGTAGTTGGTGCAACGCCAGCAACTGGTGCAGGTGACGCGGTAGTGCTTAGGTTGTTGAGATCATGCGCTATATTGTGGCACATTCCGCATTTCGGGAATTTGGCCATCATGGCTGCCGGGTGGCGATTGCCATGGCAGCTTTGGCACTGCGGCACCATCTTGTGTTTTGCCTGATGGCAGGCTACGCATGCAAGTTTGCTGTGTTTGAATTTACTGGCTGTAAGAAGGTCATATGCTTTCTTATGGCAGGCAGCGCAATCTTTTGAGGGTGTTTTATCTGTATAGGCGACGTTCTTCGGCATATGCGCCTGGTGGCATTTTTTGCAATCGGCAACGGTTTGGTCGGCTGCATGAGTTTTGTGGCATTGTGTACAGTCTGGAATTTTGCCATGTTTGTTATGGCAGAAGCTGCAATTTAGCGCAGTGTGTTTGCTCTTGTTTTCACGCAGCTTAACGATCTGACCAGCGTGGCAGGTCAGGCAGGCGTCAGTTACATTGTTGCCGAATGTAATATTAAGAGGAGTGTGAGGATTGGAGTGGCAACTTAAGCAGCCGGTCAGTTTAAAGTGCGGTTTACCTTCGTGGCATTGGCTACAGAGCGGAATGATCTTGCGTGTCGTGGGGGGATGTCCATTATGACAATCCTGGCAGCCGATTTCTGTCTTATGCTTACGTCCTGCTGCCGCTATATCAGCTGGGGGCTTGTTGTGGCATTTGGAGCAGTCATCATTCGACAGCGTTGCAGCGGCTTTTTTAGCAGGTTCTACGGCAAAAGCGTTGCCTTGAATAGCCAAGAGGGCCAGGCAGGCCAGTAAAACAGTCCACGCAGTTTTCATCTTACGACACTTACTCATTTGATTGTACCTCCGAACGTGATGGGTTAAAAACCTAACAAAAAAATGGAAACATGAGACGTATAAGTGGTTGTATCAGCTACTAGGTTGTGTGTCGAGCATGGATGTTCCTCAAGCGTCAATACAGGATATCTCTGTAATAGTCAACTTGATTGTCGTTACCAGGCTCCATGAATGTTGCTGATGCAAGTAATGTGCAGTGTAGACTCCTCGCGCTTTTAATCGGGCATGTGCCATGTTCGCCATATGTGAAGATGTTACGGCAAAAATAAAGCTGGATGGAGAATTTCGAGTAATTATCATCACTACGAGATTATGAATAATTGAATTGACAGAACGATATTTTATTTATTAGATTACAGCATCCACATAACAATCCGGGTAAGTTCGAACAGATCTGCAGTGATTGAAACTCAAATCCATAATCTTAATACCCCATTTAAAGTTATTGACGAGGCATCAGAAAATACGTAAGTCAAAAGTAACGATCTGACAACAAAGTAAGGAACAGGTTATTTAGCGAATATGGCGTAGTGATATAACCGGTGTGTCTACGGGGAGAAAAAGAAACTTGTCGAAGATATGAGGCTTTAGAAAATGGCACGTAAATTGCTGTATGGGCCCGTTGGATAAAATTCTAAATACTAAATTTGTACTAAATCGCAATTCGTGTATGGAGGTCGTGTACATGCTAAAAAGAATTCTTGCAGTTATTATGGTGTCGAGTCTGTTGCCGGCGATGGTGTATGCTGCAACTTGGTCTTTAACTACGTGGGTTAAATCCCCAGGGGGGTCTCTTAAGGCGGAAGGTTACCCTTCGCAAACCTCGTTACAAGGCATGACTTTCAAGTCGTATACGAGTAGTGGTATCAAGACTGTGACGGTAACACCTAATAGTGGCTACATGGCTACCAAGGTGGAGTATAACGGAACTATTCTGACCAATCCGACCGCAACATCTTTTGACGTGCACGGACCGAGTATTCAAACACTTTATGTAACATATGCTCAGTTAAAATACTCAGTGGCAGCCTCTGTAGCCGGAGGTGTCGGTGGTTCGGTATCGGTTCCGACAGGCTTGTCGAATCTTGCTGCAGGTACGGTACTTACCACGGCTCAAAATGTTACGTTTACCCCGTTAGCGTCGTACAGGCTGGAGAGTATAACCGGTATTCCGGTTGGTGCTGTACAAAGTCCGGCTGTCCCGGCTGCTAATCAGACGGTCGTAGTAACTTTCCCTGTCGGTTATACTGTAAATTCAAATGCTGCACTTGTTGGCACATTTGTTACCGACAGTCCAATTGCAAAAGCTGGTGTTGCGCAAAATGTGATTAACGGGATGGCTGTTACTCTTGATGGGAGTGGCAGTGTTGCCGGAGGAACTGGCATATCCTCTTACTCATGGGCCCAGACTTCCGGACCGGCTGCAGTTGTGCTCACGAATCCTGGTTCTGTTTCGGCCAGTTTCATTCCAGTAGTTGCAGGTACCTATAGTTTCTCCCTTACTGTAATGCCTGGCGGTTCGACTTCAACAACACAAGTTTACGTTTTTACAGATGCGGATGGGCTGGTGGTCAATAATTGCCAGGGCTGTCACTCCGCCTCAGGTAACCCGCTGACGACAAATGCCTATACTCTGTGGAAAGGAACAAAACACGAAATTAATAATGTTGTCTGTGCAAACTGCCACATAGGCGCAGATACCGGTGCACACCCTGGCGTGGTTCCAGAGAATAAGTGCATCAGCTGCCATAATGCAAATCAGGGTGCAAGTCCCGCAATATTTGTAGGTCATATGGGTATTGTTGATACCTTCAAAAATACCTGTTATGGATGTCACAAGCATGACCTTACAGCTGTTAGCCCTTCTCTTACGTGCACAAGTTGTCATGGTTATCCGCCGACAACTCAATCAGCACATACAACCGGCTTTGTAAAATATACCCATATTTCGAATGTATGTGCGGACTGTCACGCCGTCCCGGCAACAACCGACCCGACTCCAACACACAGGAATGGCGCTGTAGAAGTGCTGACCAACGCAAACGCCTGTAGCAGCTGTCACAGCTATCCACCGGCAAGTGCAACACACGCTACTGCCATCGCAGGAAATGCGCCTAACTGCGCTAGCTGCCATGTCTACAACTTTTTCACCGATGCGACACACAATAACGGCACGGTCAATTTTTCCAATACTGCATGCACCGGTTGCCATGGACATCCACCGACCGAGCTGACCTTGGCTCGTGCCGGCAAGACGGGACCTCATCCTGTTCAAAATGACTGCGCCATGTGTCACGGCTATGCTCCTCTTGACCCAACTGCTACAGGCTTGCACCGCAACGGCGTTGTAGATACATTAAAATCGGGTGCTCCGCATTTCAATAACAGCACCAGCGCCGGATACTCTGCTTCTTATGTAACATCACAAGTTACGAGTTGCTCTTTCTGCCACAACGGAAATCTCAACAACCAGACTATCCGTCAGCAGTGGGCCACTTCCGGCCATGCCAATACAGAAGCAGCACCTGCAAAGATCACTGATTTTAAAGTATACTCGCCTTGCGCACGATGCCATACGACCACCGGTTTCATAGCATATTCAAGCGCGAACATGATTACACAGTGGGGTCTTGCCACTGACAAAACGAAAGAAGTTATCACCTGCGTAGCTTGCCACAGTGATGTAGCCAACGGCATCGTCCGCACCGTAACACCTAACAAGCCGTACGAGAGTGATCAAACCTTCACCAACGCTGCTGTCAGCAAATCGAATGTCTGCATGGATTGTCACGGTGGCAGAGATAGCGGCAGTTTCATTCAGTCGCAGGTCGGAACAACAGACTTTACCAACTATGCTTTCCAGTACAAGTCACATTACATGACATCCGGTGGTGTAATCCAGGGTACGGTTGGCTTTAACTTCCCGGGCCGTACCTATCAGCCTTT
Source organism: Desulfuromonadales bacterium (assembly GCA_013349325.1). GTDB lineage: Bacteria > Desulfobacterota > Desulfuromonadia > Geobacterales > Pseudopelobacteraceae > JACRCG01. The sequence goes on along the minus strand of DUZX01000046.1, from coordinate 9,647 downwards.
CTCGGAAAACAGCCATAGCAAAATCGGTATGGGTTTCATGGGTACCGGTACCAGCGGTCCTTGTGCGGGGTGCCATATGAGTTCGCCCAACAAACACACCTTTAAAGCGATCAGTAGCGCCAACGGACCGGTTGTTAAATTTTACACAGCCGTGTGTACCAACTGCCATAATACTTCACTCACGCCAGCCTCACTTGATGCCAAACGGGTTGCTTTTAACGATGCTCTCGAGGTACTCAGAATTCAGCTTGCCGACAAAGGCTACACTTGGGACCCGACCGTCAAAACCTTTTATAAAGGCGCCACTAACATTGTTGCAACAAACTGGGGAGTTGGCCAAGCAGGTGCCAATGTCTTCGGTGCTGCATACAACTATAAACTGTTCTTTACGGAACCAAACAGCTATACACACAACCCGGCCTATGCCAAAGCGCTGATTACCGATTCTATTGATGCGGTATTCAACGGAGGAGCGGTAACCGGAAGCATCGATACAGCGCTGGCAGACCTACAGACCAAAGGGAAAATTACCGCTGCTCAGGTTATCAGCATTAACGCATACAAACAGGCAGATTCCAGCTGCAATAGCTGCCATGGTAATCCTCCAGCCACAACAACTCATACCGGCGTGGTTTCCGGGACATGTTCCAGCTGCCACATCTTCACCGGTGCTGGTGGAGCTACTCATAACAACGGTGTTATTGATCTGCAGACCGGTACTGGTTCGTGTAACAGTTGCCATGGGTATCCGCCTGCTTCGCAGACATTTCATACAACCGGCGTTGTTAAGTATAATCATGATAAGGTGGCTATTGACTATACCAATTGTGCACAGTGCCACTCAACGCCGACCTCTCCATCACCAACCGCAACCCACAGGAACGGCACGGTTGACCTGGAAACCAGCGTCAATGCTTGCAACAGTTGCCACAGTGCTCCGCCGGCAACTTCGGCTCACTCTGCTGCCACTCTATCACCTTTTAATTGTACCGATTGCCACACCTATACAGGTTTCAATGGAGCTACTCACAATAATGGTTCCGTTGATATTTCAAATGTTGCCTGCAATACCTGCCACGGTTATCCGCCATTGCCTGCCGCCCAGTTGGCAGCACGGTCTACCGGTGAGTTTGTAAATGCAAGAGTTGAAGACTATGTTGGCGGTGGCGGCCATCACTCAACACATCTGCTGTCTACACTGACTGCTAACGAAGGTTTTACACCTTGTCTGCCTTGCCATCCAAGTGCAGCTGCAGGTTTCCATTCCCAGGGTGGAGGTACCGTAGTAAAGACGAATGTAAATATATTTGATGCAGCTGATATCAGCTTTACTTTTGATGAATCCAGAAGCAAACGCTACGATACAGCGAACATGTCATGTTCAAATGTAAGCTGCCATTTCCAGCCAACAGTTTCTTGGTAGATGTTTATAAAGATATAGCGAACAAATATAATTTGATGTACAAATCTAGCAGCAAAATTCTTTTGAAGGAGACGAGTATGAATCAACCAAAGAAACAGTCAGTAACACAAAGAGTGCTACTTGCACTTACGCTGACGGTTGCCGGACTGACCGGATTAACCGGCATCGCTGAAGCGGCCACATGTTTGACGTGCCATGCACAGCCTGGTCAGTCGTTGGACATCCGTCCTGTTGACTCCGCTTTCCGTAACATCACGACTGGTGGTGTTAAAGGTAGCCATGCCAAGCACATTCCTGCTGCGACATTGGATGCAAACACCTGTACACCATGTCATGGTCCAGGAGCCGCAACATACACCACGAAACACCGCGATGGTTTTATCAATGTAACTTCTGCAACTGCTCCTGGTCTCAGCTATTCAAAAACCTCAAAATTTGCACAGTCCGGAGCAACTAACCTCACTCTCGGAACATGTAGCACCGCTTCTTGCCACGCTAATGTATACGGTGCAGGCACGGTAGCTACTCCTGTCTGGGGCGTAACTGCCGCTAACTGTACAGCGTGCCATACCACACCGATCGGTACAAATGGTCCGGCTACCGGCAGCCATGCAACAACTGTAGCTCATGCCGTTGCTTGTACTACCTGTCACGCTGCTGGTACCACTTCAACGACCGCACCGTCAACCGGTCATAATAACGGCACAATTGACGTAGCCAATGTTGGATACCCGCTTGCCAAAACAAAAGGTTCGGCTGCAACTACCTGTTCAACCGCTTCCTGCCACGTAAACGTTTATGGTGCTGGCTCTGTGACAACCCCGGTTTGGGGCACATCAGCAACCTGTAACGCATGCCATACCATCTCTATTGATGCAACCGGCCCTGCAACAGGTAGCCATGTTGCCCATAACGATACAACCTGTACCGATTGTCATGCTGCCGGTACTACTCAGATAACCAAACCAACTACTGGTCACCTCGACGGCAACATAACGGTAACTAACGGCTACCCGGTAACCGCCAAGCATGCAGCTGGCAGCTACAGTGGTACCTGTTCTACTGCTGCATGTCATGCCGACCCATACAGCGCCGGACTTGTTGCTACTCCTGTCTGGGGTGTCGCTTCTGGTTGTGCGGCTTGCCATACCGGTACGAAAGTAATCACTGCTAACGGCCCAGCTACCGGTAGTCACACCAACGTAACTTCACACGCCGTTGCCTGTACTACCTGTCATGCTGCTGGTACAAGTGCAACAACGAAACCCACCACAGGTCATGCTGATGGTAACATCGACGTAGCTAATGTAGGCTACCCGCTTGACAAAGTTAAAGGCTCTGCGGCAACAACATGTTCCGCAGCTTCTTGCCATGCTGATCCATATAGTGCTGGAACTGTTGTTACACCTGTTTGGGGTACAACCGGCAATGGCTGCGCAGCTTGTCATACTGGTACGAATGTGATCACTGCTAACGGCCCAGCTACTGGTAGTCACACCAACGTAACTTCACACGCTGTTGCCTGTACTACCTGTCATGCTGCTGGCACAAGTGCAACAACGAAACCAAGCACAGGCCATGCTGATGGTAACATTGACGTAGCTAATGTAGGCTACCCGCTTGACAAAGTTAAAGGCTCTGCGGCAACAACATGTTCCGCAGCTTCTTGCCATGCTGATCCATATAGTGCTGGCACGGTTGTTACGCCTGTCTGGGGTACAACAGGAAATGGCTGCGCAGCTTGTCATACCGGTACGAAAGTAATCACTGCTAACGGCCCAGCTACTGGTAGTCACACCAACGTAACTTCACACGCTGTTGCCTGTACTACCTGTCATGCTGCTGGAACAAGCGCAACAACGAAACCAAGCACCGGTCATGCCGACGGCAATATTGACGTAGCAAATGTTGGCTACCCGCTTGACAAAGTTAAAGGCTCCGCAGCAACAACTTGTTCCGCAGCTTCTTGCCATGCTGATCCATATAGTGCTGGTACTGTTGTTACACCTGTCTGGGGCACAACAGGAAATGGCTGCGCAGCGTGTCATACCGGTACAAAAGTTATCACAGCTGCTGGTCCTGCAACGGGCAACCACACTAACATTGCTGCTCATGCTGTCGCATGTACAACATGTCACGCTGCTGGAACAACTTCGTCAGCTGCACCGAGCACCGGTCACAATGATGGTAACATCGACATTGCAAACGTTGGCTATCCACTCAACAAAACGAAAGGTACTGCTGGCGCAAGTTGTACAACTTCTCTCTGCCACGGCTCAACTTCGCCAGTGTGGGGTACAACGACAACTAATGACACTTGTACAAAGTGCCACGGTTCAGGAACACCTGCCGGGACTATCACAGCAGCGAATGAATATGTCGTAGCTCCTTCAGATGCTACTGCAACTGATACCGGAAAAGTTAGCTCACTTGCCAAAGTTGGTGCACATCAGACTCACTTGCAGCTCTTCAACGGTCTGAGCCAGCAGGGTGCTGACGCAAAAGCTCGTTGCGAAGTTTGCCATGTTCTGCCTACAGTAGGAAACCATGCTAACGGCTCTGCAGCTCCTGTCTTCACTGGGCTGGCAGCTGGCGGTTCGTACAACAGCGTTGCTGGTACCTGTGCAGTCTACTGTCATAACCCCTCCACGACAGTACTTGCTGCTGGAAACGCTGGTAACGGTACTGCTCCTGTCTGGACAAACGCAAACTACATTGCAAACGGTACACTTAAAACACAGGTAAACTGTGGAACTTGCCACAAATCCCCTGGCGATGCAGGATTTACAGCTGCTGTTGATCATAGTGTTGCAGCAATGCCACTCGGCATCAATACCGATTGTTCTTCTTGCCATGGCCACAACGGTGGAATTGGTGGGGCAGTAGGTCAGCAACATATGGATGGCATTAAGTTCGGCAATGGTTCATGTGATGCTTGCCACGGTTACCCACCTGTTGCTAGCTTGACTGGTTTAAGAGTTGCTGGTAATTTTGAAAACGCCAAATTAGAATCATATGCCGGTGGCTCTGGTCACCACCAGACTCATCTGCTCGCAACGGTTAAATCGAGCGACGGCTTCACACCTTGTCTCCCATGCCATCCATCCGGTTTCCACAATCAGGGTAATGGAACTGTTGCCAAGGCTAATGTGAACGTAAATGATGCCGCAGATTTGACATTCCGTTTTGATAGCTCAAGAGCGAAACGTTACAACGTAGCAACAATGTCATGTTCAAACGTCAGTTGCCACTACCAGCCTACTGCAGCCTGGTAATCCGGCCTGTAATTCAGCTTGCACCAAGTTAAAGCTAAAGCCATCCGAGGTTTAAACGCCTCGGATGGTTAACCTGAAAAAAATTTGCTTGTTTATAAAGACCTTTCAGTTGCGAAATTAAATAATGAATAGTTTTAAAGATATTATTTTGAAGGAGTCAGGCATGAAAATCTCAAACACACAAACTACATCTATACGAGTGCTTGTTGCTCTGACTCTGACATTAGTCAGTCTAGCTAGTTTGTCTGGCAAGGCTGAAGCTGCTACATGTTTGACATGTCACGCCCCTGTTGGATCAACTACAGATATCCGCCCTGTTGAATCAACATATAGAAACATAACTTCCGGCAGTATTATTGGAAGCCATGCCAAGCATATACCGGCTGCTACGCTGGACGCGAACACATGTAGCCCATGCCATGGATCAGCAGCATCTGGATATGCGACCAAGCACCGGAATGGTTTCATCACAGTAACTTCAGCTGGAGGAATCGGCTATTCAAAATCAACCACTTTCCCTCAGTCAGGTAGTACAACACCTGTTTTAGGTACGTGTAATACAGCGACATGCCACGATAACGGTAAAGGTGTGAAGGTTGCTTCTCCTACATGGGGTACGGTCGCTCCAGCATGTACCGCCTGTCACGCTTTAGTGCCTGGAGACAGTCATACACAACATGTAACCGGAACAAATTTCAAAAAAGCTCTTTGTGCCGATTGCCATACCGGGTATGTCCAGGGCGTGACAGCTCCTTCAGTAACTCACGTTAACGGTACGGTTGAAGTCAATACGGGCAACTATCCATCACCAAAAGCTAAAGGTTCTGCATTTGGAACGTGTACAACATCTTATTGTCATAGTTCTGGTCAATCAGCCGATGGTTTTAGCACAGTACCTGTCTACGCCACTGTTTCCTGGGGCGGTACTGCTGCATGTGGTAGCTGCCATGCAACAACTACACTCGCTACCGGTACTCATGGCAAACATCTTGCTGTTGCTAGTAACTGCGACTATTGCCACAGTCAGGCCTATGTCACTTCTTATAACTCAACAAGCCATGTCAATGGCCAAATTGATGTTACTTCAGTTGGTTATACCGCTGGTGGAGCACCAGGCAACGGTTATGGAACATGTTCAACGGCTATCTGTCACGGTTCTATAACTCCGCCTGCTTGGGGCGTGAACACCTCTAATGATTCCTGCACCAAGTGTCACGGAACCGGCACCGCTGGTCCGATTACTTCAGCTAACCTGCATGTTGTCGCTCCATCTGATCCGACAGCGACCAATACCGGAAAAGTCAGCGCCGTTGCGAAAATCGGCGCTCATCAGACACATCTGCAGTTTTTCAATGGTCTGAGCGGGCAGGGTACCGAAGATAGCCGTTGCAGTGCCTGTCATGGTGTTTTGCCAACATCCGGGCTGCATGTGGCACAGTTTGGACCGCCATCGGATCCGACGTCAACTTTCAGCGGTTTGGCAACCAATAACGGGGCAATGGTACCGACCTACAGCGCCGGCAGCTGTTCAAACACCTACTGTCACAACCCGGCAGGAACAGGCGGCACACTAAACAGTGCCAACGCCGGTACCGGTATAAATCCATCATGGACCAATGCTGCATATTTGATCGATGGCACACTCAAGACTCAGGCAAACTGCGGTACCTGCCACAAATCACCTGGAGATGCCGGCTTCACTTCAACCACAACCCACGTTTCCAATATTACTCAGGATTGTGCACAGTGCCATGGCCATAACGGTGCAGCGGGCGGTGCAGCTGGCCAACAGCATATGGATGGTATCAAGTACGGTTCCGGAAACTGCGATAGCTGCCATGGCTATCAGGCCGGGTCATGGGCTGCCGCACCTGCTATCAATCCTGAAGGCAAGGGTGCTCACGAGTCCCACATTACGTATCTGACAACCAAGCGTTTTGGTACTACGATTACAATGAATGCAACTTCTGACCAGTATGCGTCTGCAGCAACTTCATGGACCAATGTCTGCGGTATCTGCCATGATAACGGTTCTGCACTCCATAGAAACGGCACGGTCAATGTTGCAATGAACGCAAGTCAGGCGTATGTTTTTGGCCCTGCCGGAACGGTTGCAACGTACAACGGTCTTCCCGGAAGACTTGCTGCAAATGACAAGACCTGTTCCAACATAAGCTGTCACTACTTCACTACACCAGTCTGGTCTACGTACTAAGCGCGGGAGGCGATATACAATGGGATACATCATTAAGAAAAAAATGAATGGAATGAGCTGGTGGATGAAGACCAGCATTGTTCTTCTCCTCACTATGGCGACTTCGGTGTTTATGTACAAGGGATGGTATAATCCCGTCCCGGCCCAGGCCGCGACTGTAATTTATCAGGTGAGTGTTCCCAGTACCGCATCTGTCGGTATTGACGGATCTGCCAACCTGTCGGCAACGGGAAGTATTGCTACTGCGCCTACGGTCAGAGGTGAAATGTTATCAACACTAACCACCAGTGCGAGTTCTTACCGTCCGACTTCCGGTATGACCTCTGGGACAGCTACAACTTTGATGAAATTATATAGCCCTGTATATGCCACAGCACAGACAATCACAGCTCCGGTCGGCAATTTCGCCATTCGTGGCTATAATGCATCCGATACATGGACGTTTCATATCTATAGTTACAATCCTTCCGGTGCTGCTGGCAACAAAACACTTATGTATTCTTCAAACACAACGACTAGCGGAACCGGATCCACGGTCGCTGTTTCACCAACCTATACGCTTGTAAACAGTTTAATGCCAGCTGGATATCGATTGATGACTGAAATCGTCTATACTCCGGGAGGCACAACGTACACTCCGCGTTTATACCTTGACGGCACTTCAAATACTTCGCAGTGCCGTTTGACAGTTACCGAAACTGCTGCTGTCTCCGATTCCACAGCTCCTTTTGCGGGCACAATTTCAATTTCACCAGACATCAGCTCTGCCTATACATCAGCTGCACCAACCATTACTACTCTGTTCACTGATGCAGAATCAGCTGTAACTGCTTGCGAATACACAACTAATGGCGGTGCCAACTGGCTTACCGGTGTTGTCAGCGGAGCATCCAGTCCCTACACATGTACCGCTAACCCGACCGGACTAACGGGTTTCCTCAATATCAACATGCGTGCCACTTCTACCGGCGGAACAACCACAGCGACCCAGATTCAGCGAACAGTTGATACATCAGTACCGACTGACGGCACATTAACTGTTACTGCCGGCAATGCGCAAAACGCCATCTCGTGGACCGCAGCATCTGATCCGGGCGGCAGCGGCATCGCCTCCTACATCCTGCGTTTTAACACCGGAGCAACTGCAACGGCACCAGTTGATTGTACTACCGGTACCGCAGTTCCCGGCAGCCCCTTCACTGCTGCGACACTTTCAACTCTCCATACCGGTCTGACAAATGGTAATCAGTATGCGTATCGCCTCTGTGCAACAGATAACCTCACTAACAGATCCGGTGGTGTGACCAAAACAGTTACTCCGGGTACAGGACCTGTAACTACCATTGCGAACTGTGCAGGGTGCCACGGCTATAGCGCCGCTTCCGGATTTACTGACGGCACGGCTCGCAATACACCTGCCGGTCAGTTTCAAGGATCGCACAGTGTACATCCGAATGCCTGTTCAACCTGCCATACTGCACCTGCAACCACTACCAGTTCCGATTTTAACCATGCCAATACCACCGTGAACATGGCTCCGTCTATCAACGGCGGTTCATATGTTAAAGGTTCTGCGGCTGTATCAAATACTTTCTCACCATCAACATGCAACAACACAACCTGCCATGGCGGTGCCAGCCCGACATGGGGTTCCGCGACAACACAAGCATCGTGTACAAAATGCCACGGTGTCAATGGTACGCTACCGGCTGCATATTCGGCTGATACAAAAACCGCTGCACCTGGTTACAATGCAGCCGGTCGCGACACCGGTGGCGCTACGGTTGCGACCGATGCGCAAGTCGGCGCACATGATACCCATCTGCGTGCCCTTAACGCCATTACCAATCCGATTGCCTGTACTGAATGCCATTCCAGTGTCAATGCTACAAGCCCTTCATTTGCCGGTCACATGGACGGTGCCGGGACTGTCAGTTTCGGCGCTCTGGCTACAACCGGTGGTGCTGCAGCCAGTTATTCAGCCGGTACCTGCTCTACAACATACTGCCACTATGGTAAGCCGAATGGTGCTTACACTGTAGGGACTCCTGTTGCCTGGACCAATACCGCACTGCTGACCGGCACACCAACTCTTGCCGGTGACTGCAGCAAATGTCATGCTTCGCCGCCATCCACCACGGGAGATCACGCTGGTGTCACAAACATCAATCAGTGTAATGGCTGTCACGATCATGTGACAACAGCCGGAACGTTCAGTGATCCAAGTAAACACATTAATGGCACGGTTGAAGCTGCGAGCTGTAGCGCTTGTCATGGCTGGCCTCCGACTACTAATGCTCACACGGTTCATATCGACAATATTATTGCTGAAAAGTCTTTGGGTGGTCTTCCTGGCGGATTTGTTGATAACCAGGTGTGCGGTACCTGCCACAATGTGAGCTCAACAACTAAACATGCCGGTTCTGCCGGTAGTGACGGTACATCAAGAAATATTCTCGCACCGACGCCATCAATACTTCAAGCCGAGAATCAGTTCGGCGCAAGCGCTGTCAGTTATGATAAAGCCAGCACTACGACATGCTCAAACATCAGTTGCCATTTCGGTACATCAACTGCTTGGGGAACACCCACATCCGTATCTTGCAAAGTGTGCCACGGCTACCCGCCGGTAACGACAGTCGGCGATCCTGATAACAAGCATGTTGCGGGTGCAACTGCAGTTAATCATATTGGAACAGGGGCTACGGTAAATACGAAAGAAACTTTTGTCTCC
>DUZX01000045.1 GCA_013349325.1 Desulfuromonadales bacterium | reverse complement strand
GCAAGAAGATCAAAACATCACCGTAACCAGAGTCAAAATCAGAGATAAAAATCCAAATAGCAGCAGTGCAGACGCGGTTTAGTTCAACAACAGTTTATGCGGTGGTTCCGCTGACGCTACACAACCTGTAATTGTTGTTGGAACTCCGCAGAAAAACTCGACCACAGGGAAATGGGTGGTACCGCTTGCCCGGCGGTATAATTTTCCAGATGGGCGTTTTGCTGGCATAATTTTATCCCCAGTCCCTCTGGATGACTTTTCCGCAATATTTTCCTCGCTTGATATCGGTAAAGGCGGTGCAATATCGCTACGAGACGAGAATCAGTCCGTTATCACCCGTTATCCCGAGGTTAAAGGGGCCGGCAGTTCAATCGGTCATAACAACATCTCGAACACACTGAAACAGCTACTGCACAACCAGCCCGAACAAGGTACCTACAAAGCGGTTGTTAAATATGATCTTGTTGAACGCACCATAAGCTATCGAAAGCTAACCAACTATCCATTGTATGTCTATGTCGGCCAGTCTCCGTCTGATTATCTTGCTAGTTGGTACAAAGAAGTCCTGCTGGTAATGGGGGTGCTGGCGCTATTTACCCTGTTTACCCTTGCAGCCACCTGGCATCTGTGCCGCCGCTGGATGCATGAAGCTGTGGTGAATAACGCTCTGACAGAAAGTGAACAGCGCTATCGTGAATTGGTTGAAAGCTCACCAGCTGGTATTTATAAACGGTATCTTGGTGATGACGGAAACTACCTTTATGTCAACCCAAGCATGGCACACGCGTTTCATTGTCCGACCGCTTCAGAATTTATCGAACGATACGGCACCATTGACAAACGGTGGAAACACCCGGAAAGGCATGATGAATTCAAGGCACTTCTGCTGAAAGATGGTCGCATCAATGGCTATGAAGTCGAATGTTGCCTGGAAGACGGCAGCTCCATTTGGATATCCCTTTTTTGTGCTCTTGACGCAACTACTGGAATCATCTCCGGTTGGGCCATGGATGTCACCGAACGCATATTACTTCAGGATCAGCTGTATCAGTCGCAAAAAATGGAATCCATCGGGCAGTTGGCCGGAGGGGTGGCGCACGACTTTAACAATATGCTGAGCGTTATCCTGGAGGCAGCTCACCTGTCATTATTGAAAGTGCCGGAAAACAGTGATCTGGCGGAAAATATTACCGCCATTAAAACAGCAGCTGAACGTTCCAGCAACATTACCCGCCAATTGCTTGCCTTCTCCCGCAAGGAGATTATTGTTCCTAAACCGATTGATCTGAATACACATCTTCTGGAATCTAAAAACATGCTCTCCCGGTTGATTGGTGAACATGTCACGCTGACCTGCCATACGGCAGAAAATCTCTGGACGCTGTTGCTCGACCCGTCCCAGCTTGATCAAATTTTGATGAATCTTGTAGCGAACGCCAGAGACGCCATGCAGAACACCGGCTTTCTGATGCTCAAAACGGATAATATTCAGGTTGATGAAACCTATTGTCAACTACACCTTGACGCCCGTCCCGGTAACTATGTCCGATTGACGGTCAGCGACACCGGACATGGCATAGAGCGGGAAACGCTGAAGCATATCTTTGAGCCGTTCTTTACTACCAAAAACATTGACAGCGGAACAGGACTGGGGCTTGCCACCGTCTATGGCATTGTCACCCAGAACAAAGGCTTTATAACGGTTTACAGCGAATGCAACCGGGGAACGGAGTTCAGCGTCTATTTCCCCCGTATCATGGTTGAGTATCAAGCAGAAGAGCAGGTAATGCCGACGCAACTCATCGGGAGTGAAACAATCCTGCTGGTAGAAGATGAGCAGATTCTCCTAAAAATGACGACCAAGATTTTGCAGGAACTGGGGTATAGGGTAATCCAGGCTCAGTCACCTGAAACAGCACTTGAAATCTTTACCAATAGCGCTCAAGAAATCGACTTGGTTTTGACTGATCTGGTTATGCCAGGAATGAGTGGGCGAGAAATGGTTGACCAGATCATGAAACGCCACCCGGAGACAAAGGTTTTGTTTATGTCTGGCTATACGGCGGATGTAGTTTCCCGGCAGCAAATTTTGGAAGAAGGGATGTTTTTTATCCAGAAACCGCTTGATGTCAGGCTGTTAAGTGTTAAAATCCAGGAGGTGTTGCGGGTATCAGACGCAGCGATCCTGTGTGACGTACCGGCCACATCTACAGTGCATGAAACGTCAAATCATCCTGCCTCTTTCACAATTGAAATGTATGATGACACTGATATCATTGAACTATTTATGACAAAAGCACCCGAATATGCCGAGAATATCCGCTCTGCACTTATGCAGGGAGATTACAGCATGATGCACCATCATGCACATAAATTAAAGGGAGCGGCCGTGACTGTGGGTTTTCATGCCATTGCCCGGATTGCCGAAGAGCTGGAAGCTGCCACAGAAAATGACGAATACAGCATACTTGTCGTTAAGGTAGACCAGCTCACGCAACAGTTTGAAGCTTCGCAACAGTCCCTGAATCGGAGAACCTTGTCCGCATGAAAATTCCGGTAATTCTTTTGGTTGATGATGAAGAGATTTTCCTCTTGGCATTCAAAAAGCAGATCCAGCGTCTGGGGTATGATGTCATCATTGCTTCAGATGCTGAAAAAGCGCTGGCGGTTTTGAATTCCCAAGCCGTTGACATGGTAATTACCGACTTGAAAATGCCTCACATGAATGGCATCGAACTGATGAAAACGGCACAGCAGCAGTTTCCGGGGCTGGTGTTTATTGTCCTCACGGCAAGCGGCAGTATCGAGAGCGCTGTTGATGCAGTGCGTAACGGGGCCTTCGATTTTCTGGAAAAACCGCTTACCCCCCAGGCGCTTGATATTACCTTGAAAAGGGCGTTGGAGTTCGGGCGTATTTCGCAGGAAAATGAATCCCTACGTGGACATTACTCCGAACGCTACCGCTTTCAGAACATTGTCACCACCTCTCCCCTTATGCGACAGGCACTGGAAATCGCCTCCCAGGTGACCGGCTCCCCGCAGACGACCATCAGTCTGTCAGGCGAAAGCGGCGTTGGCAAGGAGGTTTTTGCCCGTTCGATTCACTTTGGTTCCGGCGGTTTACCGAACAACTTTATCGGCGTGAATTGTGCTGCTATCCCTGAAACACTGCTGGAAAGCGAACTGTTCGGTCATGCTCGTGGCGCATTTACCGGAGCGGACCGGGAACGGGACGGGAAATTCAGTCTGGCAAGCGGTGGCACGATCCTGCTTGACGAAATCGGTGATATGCCGTTGCAGCTGCAGGCAAAACTCCTGCGTGTCCTTGAAGAGCGCACCTTTGAAAAAACCGGCTCGAACAAACAGCTTCCGGTTGATTTCAGGATTATCGCGGTGACCCACCGTGATCTTGCCGAACAGGTGCGGCAAGGAAAATTTCGTGAAGATCTGTGGTACCGCATCAACGTCGTTCCCATCACGATTCCGCCGCTGCGAAAACGGAAAGAAGACTTGCCGCTCCTGATCGACCATTTTCTCAAGCTGTTCCGGAAACATCACGGCAAGGCACTGCCCGGCGTTTCGCGGCAGGCAATGGAACTGATCGTCGCCCACGACTGGCCCGGCAATGTTCGCGAACTGCGCAATGTACTCGAATATGCCGCCATTCTGGTGCATGACGAGCTGATCAAGCCGGAACATCTGCGCCTGAACACTCCCGCCACCTCTGTTGTATCTCCCCTTGATCCCGAAATGATCGATTATCACGTTAGGCTTCCCGTATCAGGTCTCAAGCTGAGTGAGATCGTTGATGACTTTACCGACAACGTTCTGGCAACAACCCTGAAACACTGCGAAGGCAACAAATGTAAAGCAGCAGATCTCCTCAAGGTAAACCGTAAAATATTTTATCGCTGATTACTTGTCCCCATTCAGACCCAACTGTCCCGCAAACGGGACACCATATCCTGCTGCAACGCTATAAAATCCTGATAACACGCTACAAATAATATTGGCACATGCTCTGCAAATTCTAGCCGTGCAGGTAGTTCAATAACTCAGAATGTCCCATTTACAGGACACACTGAATTATATGGAAACAACCAACCCCGATCAGCCTGCTTTGAAAAAGCAAATCTCTGTGCATAAAGGAGTACCATTGTATTAGCCACCCTAAAGATCAGTATATTGTTGGAAAAAAAGATGCCAGACTGGTTTGGTGATTTCGAAACGTTCTTGCGTGAGGGTGATTTCAAGGCTGTTGACCTGTGTCAATCAAGAAAGTGTGATGCAGAAGGTCATTTTTCACCTCATATGATCAGCCGAATTTCTTTGTCTCTGGCAAATTTTGATTTTCGCGAAGCGTCTGTTCTTCTCAAAGATGTTAGGAACAGTACACCCACACCTACTCATGGAGTTTCCAAGGGAGGGTTGATTCATGAAGCTTAAACAATTCTCCTTATGGTTTTCACTGGCTGTTATTGGTGCGCTTGGAGCCAGTACCATGACATTGGTCATGATTCAGAACGCGTACAACAGAGTGATCACTGTGCAGGAGCACCGGCAGCGCACAATGTTGCTTGCTAACGAGCAGCTGCATGAAACCGAACAATTAACACGATTGGTGCATGCATATACCAGTACCGGCGACACACGTTATCTGACCTACTACTACGATATTCTGGCAATTCGTCAGGGAGAAAAGCCACATCCGGAACATTATATTCCTGCAGAATATTGGGATTTAGTAATCGCTGGTAGAATTCAGCATCACTTTCCGGATCAAGGTGCGCGAAGCTCCATTGTTGAGCGCATGAAGTCGTTGGGCTTCAGTCAAGAGGAATTCCAATTGCTCGACAGGATATCTGTAGCAACCGAAGCTATGAAACAAGTCGAGCAGATTGCCTTCGCTGCGACGCAGGGTTTGTATGATCCTCAGACAAATTCTTTTGTTTCGGAGGGCACGCCAAACCGGACTCTTGCTAACCAGTTGGTACACAGTAATAACTACAATACACTCAAAGCGGAACTTGTCACGTCAGTTAACGGGCTTGTCGTCAAAGTTGATGAACGCACGGCGGCAGCGGTGCTTAAGGCAACAAAGGAACTGGAACGCTGGATTTTGTTGACTATTGTTAGCGTGGTTTTTTCGCTTGCAATGGTGTTGGTAGCGTTTCAGGTCATTCGTCGCCGGGTCATCCAGCCGATCGAAATGCTCTCTGATGCTGCCCGGGAACTGAAACAAGGCAACTATGCGACCCGGAGCGGGATTGGCGCTCCGGGAGAACCGTCTTCTGCAAGCTTCCGCGCAACTAACTATAAGAGTGAACACGTAGTGACGGAGCTCATGACCCTCGGCGCGACACTTGACGGTATGGCTGAGTCAATTGAACAGGATATTTCATTACGTCAACGTGCTCAGCAGGAGCTTGAAACTGCCAACCGGATGACCGAGGTTGCCAACAAGGCAAAATCGATGTTTCTGGCCAATATGAGCCATGAAATTCGTACTCCAATGAACGCCATCATCGGTATGGCCTATCTCGCGCTCAAAACCGATCTCAATCCGCGTCAAAAGGACTACATCAGCAAGGTGCATAATGCGGCTAAATCCCTGCTTGGTATTATTAATGACATTCTTGATTTTTCCAAAGTTGAGGCAGGAAAGCTGGAACTGGAACATGTGCGCTTCAGCCTCGAAGATGTCATTACCAATTCCATTGCCATGCTTCGCCAACGCGCTCATGAGAAGGAAATTGAGTTGTTGCTTGATCTATCGGATTCATTTCTGCTGAATCGATCTCACACCCTGATAGGCGATTCCCTCCGCTTGGGGCAGATTCTTACCAATCTACTCTCCAATGCGGTCAAATTTACTCATAAAGGATTTATCAAAATATCTGTTCAGGCTGTGGCTCACGACACGAATTCCGCTACTCTTGCTTTTTCAGTAGAAGACAGTGGTATCGGCATGTCAGCGGAACATCTGGAGAAACTGTTTCAAGTTTTTACCCAGGCCGATGGCTCCACCACCCGCAAGTATGGTGGTACTGGTTTGGGGTTGACTATCTCGAAAAAGCTGATTGAGCTTATGGGGGGCACAATCAAGGTTAAGAGCAGCGTTGGCAAAGGAACCTACTTCAGCTTTACCGCCCGTTTTACCCTTACGGAAGCCGACGACGCACCATCCTCCACTCTTACCGGTCACGAACAGATGCGGGTACTGATCGTCGATGATCTGCCAGAAGCACGGCAAGTATTGAGTGGTCTGCTCAAGGCAATGCGAACCGGCAGTGCACTTGTGCCGGTAGGAATAGAAGATGCGGAAAGCGGCGAGCAGGCATTGCGCATGATACAGGCAGCAGAACAGGACGGAAAACCATATAACTTATTGTTACTGGACTGGATCATGCCGGGTATGTCCGGTGCACAACTGCTTAAAGCACTGCAGCAGGCTACGCTTGTCTCTCCTCCAACAGTTGTTATAGTGTCTGCGTATGACTCTGAGGCTATGCGTGAAAATGCCTGGCAACTTGCACCAGGATCGTATTTTTTCACCAAGCCGGTCTTACCGGAGATGCTTGCAGGTTTGTTACAGAAGCTGACTGGTGGTGTCAGTGAAATGATCAGGTCTGCTGAACCAGTGGCAAACGCGGTTGATATTAAAGGAATGCGGATTCTGCTGGTGGAAGATAATCCCATCAATCAGCAGCTGGCAGTGGAGCTTCTGGCCTGTAAAGGAGTCACGGCCGACGTTGCTCATCATGGGCAACATGCCATTGATATCATGGCTGCAGTACCGGGTGATTATTACGACGCCGTATTGATGGATTTACAGATGCCGGTCATGGACGGCTATGAAACGGTACGGTATCTGCGTGCCGATAAACGCTACGAACAGCTGCCAATCATTGCCATGTCTGCACATGCCATGGTTGATGAAACTGAACGGTGTAAAAACATTGGCATGCAGGATCATGTCAGCAAACCGATCGAGCCGGAGAGACTCTATGCTGTGTTGGCTCACTACAATAAAGGGCATCATAGTATAACTTCCGACCCTGCGAGTGCGACTCTGTTAGTTGGGCAACCAGTCGAAGCGTGCGGAGAACTACCTGTCATTGACGGCCTGGATGCAGCAAAAGGAGTGCGTTATGCTAATGGCAACCGTGAGCTGTACCGCTGGCTGCTGAATAATTTTGTTATAAACTATACTGATGTAAGCTCTCGGATTGAAGAAGCCGCCAGCAAGGACTTATGGGAGGAGGCAGTCCGACTGGCTCATACGGTAAAAGGGTTGCTGGGGAGTATGGGAGCATATGCGGCGCAATCAGACGCCGAGGCTCTTGAACACGCTCTGCATGAGCATAAGCCTGACTGGCGTGTTTTTCTCGACGATTTTTCCATGAAAGTGACACCGCTTGTAACATCCCTGTACGATTACTTCACTAACAAATCAATTTCTATTTATGAAGAGGGAAACATTGTTGGAGAAGCTGAACTTTTGTCTTGGTTTAGTGAGTTCAAAATTATGCTTGAGCAGGGGGATTTCAAGGCTGTTGACCTGTGGCATGTGCGAAAGAAACAGTTGAGTACATTAATCCAGCCCCAGACAATTACATTACTATCACTGGCGCTGGATAATTTTGATTTCAGTGAAGCCGACCGATTGGCTAGAACTATCAAATTGGAAATATCAGTCTGCAGAAATGAGGAACAATGAAATCAAAAGACGCTGTTTCTATACTGGTTGTTGACGATACACCGGCCAATCTAAGTCTGATGGCAAATTTACTGGCTGAGCACTATCAGGTTAAAGTTGCCAATAACGGCGCACGAGCACTGGAGTTGGCAACAGCTACCCTACCGGACCTTATTTTGCTGGATATTATGATGCCGGAAATGGACGGATATGAGGTGTGTCGGCGTTTGAAAAGTGATCCGCATACCGAATTGGTACCGGTTATCTTTCTTACCGCACAAAACAGTGTGGAAGATGAAGAACATGGCCTGTTATTAGGAGCTGTAGATTTTATTCACAAGCCAATCAGTCCGCCTATTGTGCTGGCGCGAATAAAAACCCACCTGCAGGTCAAAGCATGGCAGGATTTTCTGCAAGATCAAAATTCGTGGTTGAAATCAGAAGTTGAACGACGGCTTTCGGAAGTCAATCGCTTGCAGGAATCATCCATCATGGTCATGGTTTCGCTGGCGGAATTTCGCGACGAATGTACCGGCAACCATATTCGTCGTACTCAGGAATATGTGCGGGCATTGGCGGAACGTTTATCCAGCCAGCCGAAATATGCAGCCAGCTTGTCGCGCCAGCAGATTGAGCTACTTGCCAAATCCTCGGCTCTGCATGACATAGGTAAAATAGCTATACCTGATCAGGTGCTTCTCAAGCCGAGCAAACTTACTCCGGATGAATTCTGCATCATGAAATCTCACGCAGTGCGTGGGTATGAAATGTTACGTACAGCCGGAAGCTACATGGGTGAGCAAGGTGATTTTTTGAACATGGCTATGGAAATTGCGTGGCATCATCATGAAAAATGGGATGGTTCCGGTTATCCTGACGCACTGGCGGGGGAACAAATTTCACTATCCGCACGAATCATGGCAGTGGCTGATGTGTTTGATGCTCTGATGGCCAACCGGCCCTATAAAACCGGTATGACCTACGAGCAGGCACTTGCCGTTGTTGTTGAAGGAAGTGGTACACACTTTGATCCACAGATTGTTGAATCATTTGTATCTATCCAGAGTGATGTTCAACGAATTGCATCATTGTGGAGTGATCGGTAGCACTATTTCAATGCCACAAAAATTTGTTTGGAAAGGATTGTTATGAAGAGAATAATTACATGGATAATGACTGCGCTGGCTTTTGTCGTTGTTCCGGTAATGGCGGTGGCGGCGGACATCTCGCTTTTTGGAACAGCGATGGATGTTTCGCTTTCCGGTTTCGGCACCATCGGCTACACGGTGTCGGATCAGAAATTCAACTATCAGCGCTTTATTGACAACAAAGGAACATTGCGCCGTGATTCAATTTTTGGAGCGCAAGTTGACGTCAAGCTGAACAATGAGTTTAGCGTGACAGTGCAAGGGAAAGTAGCGCCTTCCATGGATAGTGACACTGGTGTCGATCCGGCACTCACGTGGGCGTTTCTTTCATGGCGACCAACCAACGACTGGCTCATTCGGGCGGGGAGAATACGGGCGCCGTTCTATCTGAACAGTCAGAACATGGAAATTGGCGCCACGTATGATTTTGCCCGGATGCCGTGGGAAGTATATAACGCTGCTCAGACCAATGATGGTGACGGCCTCATGGTAAGAAAATCATGGAATGTGGATGACAACGAGTTTGCAGTAGATGCTTACTTTGCAACCGCTGAATCAAGTTACCGCTATTATGTACGTGACAGCATACCGGTAGCCGGTCTGCAGTCAGGATCACATTTTGGAAAGCTCAAATACACTGGCGGTGGTATTTCGTTATCCCTCCAACGTGGTGATGACAGATACCGTATGGGTGTAGCAAAGGGCACTGTGCGATCAAACGATATGGCTTCTCCGGTAACGTATCCGTTCGTTACTCTCGGTCCTGGAGTCGGGTATTACCAGACAACGAATCTATTGCCAGGACCGGGTGTCCCCAGCGTACAAGAAACGCGTGTTATGATGTACTCTGCGGGAGCAGATGTCGGCATAGGATATGATTTTAGGGTTATGGGCGAATACGTCTTATGCAACACTTCAAATACCGATACAAGCCCAAGCTTTCAAAGTGCCTATCTTGCCGTACTCAGGCCCATTGACAAATGGGTGCCCTATGTGAGTTTGGCCGGGATCCGTTCACTTCAAAAAAACCGTGATCTTTACAATAAAGTCAACAACACTACTGTGCCAGGCATCATTCCCAATGCGGCTGTCATAAACGCTGCTCAGCGTGCTGGAGCTGATGGCATTTATGCGTACGATCAATATACCGTGGCGCTTGGTACATCCTACCAAATAAATCCACACCACAAGGTAAAAGCTGAGTGGGCGCGCACACAGACAGGTGACATGTCAAGCGCGATTGATGCCCAACCTGGTGGCGAGAGCGGACACAAGGTGATCAACGTCTTTTCATTTTCTTATAACTTTGTATTTTAGGAGGCGGTCATGAAAACAACTATTATTGTTTTATTGATGACCGTTTTTCTTGGATCTTCGCAATCGAATGCGGGGCAAATGGTCATAATTGGTAACAGCACAGTGCCGAAGCTGGATGTTGTAACGGTACAAAAAATCTATACCGGAAAAATTATCACTGTTTCCGGGGTCAACATTATTCCTGTTGCACTAAAGCCGGGTACAATGGCGCGAGTACGTTTTTTACGGGAATATCTCAAGCAGGATGAGGATAAATACATAGCCTATTGGACCGTGAGACGATATATCGGCCAAGGCATACCACCATCTGAGCTGGTTAGTGCAAATGATGTTATCAGGTTTGTACTCTCTACTCCGGGAGCTATTGGGTATATTGACGAAGCGGAATTAAAACAAGGTGTAACGGTAGTTGGACGTAGGAACTGAGTTAACGGCAGACAGCAGATGAGCCTATCAGCTCACGCATTCGGATTACTCAGGGATTATCAGGGAGATCGGATTCAGTTCTATTCCCAAACTCTCCATACAACTGTACAGTTCGATTCCTACTTTAAACAATCGAACTGTACATAACGATGGTAAACGATTAGAATTATGGCATATTCGCTCAAGCCGCACATCGCGCAGTACAAATTTCGGTACAAGGCTTTGTACTAAAATGCTCCGGAGTTCAGGAGGTTGAGTTGAAAAATGCAACAAGTTCGAATAGTTATGTGGCTAAAAAATGTGATTCAGACACGGTTTAATTTCCTCGCACCTCCACCATTTAGCGGTCCGGCACTGTCCGGCAACATCCAAAAGCCCTTGAAAAATCAGGGGCTTTTCTTTTTGTGTTGTCCTTTTACGTCCTGTAAAGGGCATTATCGAATAAACAGCCAAACTGTCAAAACAGTGCCGACCAGGACAATAAATCCGCGCAACAGTTTTTCCGGGACACGATGCAGCAGCCACGACCCAAAGAAACCGCCACCGATACCACCTAACCCCAGAGCAATTACCGCGTGCCAGTTTACCAGCGGAGAGAACGCAAAAATGAATACGGCAGAGGCATTCATTGCCATCGCCAAAAAGTTCTTATTTGCGCTGGCTGCACGGACCGGAAGCCCTGCAACTGTGAGTGCAGCCAACATCAGGAAACCGATACCTCCGCCAAAATAGCCCCCATACACCGCAATACATGCCTGGATAGCCATAAGCAGTGCAGGGGGTACCGTACTGACAACATGTAATGGCTTGCGGCGATAGGTGCCCCAGGCGAATACCGTGGTGGCAAAGAGCACTAACCAGGGTACAAGCTTGGCAAAAATAGTTGCCGGCGTGTTAAGGAGAAGAAACGCACCACAGATGCCACCAAGGCAACTGATGATGAAGAGTTTGCGGAAGCGGATCGAACCGACATCGCTGAGCAGACTGCGCCCTGCAATAGCCGACGTGATCTGATTCGGGAACAGGGCTATTGTTGATGTCATATTTGCGGCCAGTGGATTGAGCCCGACAAGCAGGAGAGCGGGAAAGGTGATGAACGAACCGCCACCGGCCAGTACATTCTGTGTGCCGGCGTAAAATCCGGCGAGTGCAATTAAAAGCAGTGAGGATAATTCAATGTGTACCGTCTGCATCAGAAACTCCACGATTGTGTGGTGTGGTTTGCCGTAAACCTGTGGTGAAATTCTTTTTCCGGATACTCAAATCGTCATTTCCATGAAATGCCCCATTGAGGCAATCATGGTGGAAAAGAATACGGCAAAGAGGATCACCATAATGATACCGATAAGGATGCTTGCCGTGACAACCCACCTGTTTACTCCACCCACTTCCTGAAGAACCGGTACGACATTCTGTGGTGATTGCGTAGACCGTATTTCGACGATTTTTGTCTTTACCTGCCGGTAGTAGAGGTAGTTGCCGATCATCCCGGCGCCGATATGTAACAGGATATTGAGGCCGGGAATGCAGAAGACGATGAAGGTTACAACTGCAAGCAGGTACATTTTCCGGTACAGCATCCAGATGAATGTGAAGCCAAAGCAGCTCCAATTCCAGGTGACACAAAATTTCTCCCGGCCCAGCATGGAAAATTTCGAGAAGTTCTGGATGTAGTAATAGGCATTCGTACCTACGAAGGCCCGGACTTCGTCAGCAGTTATGCTGTCAACGCTGATGGTATTGTACGGGTCCAGGTTCAGCATAGAACCGCAATGCTTGCACTTGATGGCTCCCTCAAGAATATTCTCTTTGCAAAATGGACAGTTCATGTTGTGACAGCTCCAGATGTTGTGTGGTGTATGTCCAGCGTTATGCCTTTCCCAGCTTCGTTTCCAGCCTTGCGATCACCTCTGCGACCGTGCTTTCAAGCTCATCCCCGCGAACGGTAAAATAGACATACTGTCCCGTATGGTGTGACCAGTAGAGGTCATCAACGGGAAGCGGTTCAAGCAAGGATGCCATTTTCTCATAGGAGATGAAAGGATCTCCGTCAGGCCACTTTCTGTCAAGCCTGGCCTGTTGGGCATCCGTCAGAGGAACCCGGTAGGTTACAGAATAGACTTCCGCGTTCACAGGTAATCTTCCCTGACGGGTGAGAAAACCTCTACAGCGACAGATTCTTCAAAACTTTTGGCGCCATGTAGTGTATTTCCGGGAATGCACCAGCTGTCTCCCGGCCGGATGTCATACACCTCTTCTCCGATAGTCACCTGCATATGCCCCTTAACCAGATAACCGGTCTGCTCGTGGGGGTGCGAATGCAGCGGTAGTGCGGCATGCGGCTGCAGACGAAATTCCACCATCAACGTTTTTTCGCCATGCACCAGAGTCTTTTGCTGAATCCCTTCTACTGCCTGCCGATAGCCATCGACACTGTATTTGCCAAACATATCTATCCTCCTGTTGATTTTACAGATAGTTAATACCACAATCATGAGCTTATAGCGGGTAGAAATATATATGGATCTGGCTGGATATGAATTTTAGTGCTACGCTCACAAGCGCAGGTATCAATAGTATGGGCATCAAGAATGGTTCATAGATGTCTCTTAATGGGACTTGACGGTGTTACGTATCATGCGCTGCGGGGAGATATTTCAGAAAAGGGCACTCTGGGAAATGTCCATGAGGTTGTTGTCATTTTTGACTACCTCCACGACACTTTCAAAGATACGTCGTCTGGTACTTAACGAAGAGCTGTTGATTGCCGAACTACTTGAAACACGCGAAAAGCTTGAAAAGCACACAAAAGGATCTGCATGACAAACATCGACCCGCTTGCACTTAAATATGCATTCGCCCCCTTCATCGCTTTCGTTGTGATAATAAGTATTTTTATTTTTATGAAGACTCGAGGATAAAGGAGAATTGAGATGGCAAAAGTAACTGAAAAATCACTGAAGGCCCGCTGTACAGAATTGAACCTGGGGCCCCTCCGGACTACCACCTTTGGCATTCGGGCAACAAGAACCGGAAAGGGTTACACCGTTGACCTGCAATATCGGGATGCTACCCCGCCTCAGATACTTCTTGAAGGCGGGACAGCAGCTGAAGCGGCTGCCACGGTTGAAGGTGCTGCCTTCGGGGCCGCTGCGGTTAAAGTTGCCGGTGGTGACAAACCAGAATTCGCAACACGGGATACCTTCTTACGACAGGCGGGTGAACGGTGCCCCAGGTGTTCAACCAAGGATATCGGCCTGGGGCATCTGTCGTTCGTAAAAGGGGTTATAACGCAACCCTGTTCCTGTCAGCGCTGCAGTTTATCGTGGAACAATTTATTCAAGCTGGATGATTACGAGTTGGCGGTAAGTATCGATCCTTCGGCTATGTAAACAACACTATAGTTGCAGCACAACCCGACAGCCGCTGATATTTCCCTGTACATTCTATAAAAAAACAGTAGAATAGACTGTTTTCTGTTGACATTTTTTCATAGAAAAAATCAAGCCAGTTCTGAGATGAAATATTCTAAAATAAAAACTTCTGGAAGGATTGAACAATGGGTTTTAACTGCGGAATCGTAGGACTGCCGAACGTCGGCAAATCGACCATCTTTAATGCGCTCACCTCAGCCGGCGCCGAATCAGCCAACTATCCGTTTTGCACTATCGAGCCCAACGTAGGCATCGTACAGGTTCCTGATCCGCGCATGGACCAGTTATCCGCCATCGTCATACCCCAGAAGATCCAGCCAACAACAATTGAATTTGTCGATATAGCCGGACTGGTCAAAGGGGCCAGCCAGGGCGAAGGCTTGGGGAACCAGTTTCTGGGGCATATCCGCAGCGTTGATGCAATCGTGCACGTTGTACGCTGCTTTGACGATGATAATATCGTGCATGTCAATGGACGGGTTTCCCCGGCTGATGATATTGAAATCATCAATACCGAGCTTGCTCTGGCTGATTTGGACACCATTGAGAAGAAGCTGATACGAGCTGAGAAAATGGCACGCAGCGGCGACAAAAAAGCCAAAGATGAGGTCGAGTTTTATCTGCGTGTGCGGGCGCTGCTCGAACAGGTCAAAAAACTGCAGGGAGTAGCCCAGAGTGAAGATGAACGGATCTGGATGCGTGATCTGCACCTTTTGACCGACAAACCGGTTCTGTACGTCGCCAACGTAGCGGAAGACGACCTTGAGGGAGCACACCCCAACGTTGCGCAGGTCCAGGGCATTGCCGCCTCTGAAGGTGCCGGGGTGGTCGTCATCTGCGGAAAACTGGAAGCGGAGATCGCCGAACTTGATGGGGATGAAAAACAGGCGTTTCTTGATGATATGGGGCTGCCGGAAGCCGGACTTGACCGTCTGATTCGTAACGGCTACGCCCTGTTGGGGCTGATTACCTATTTTACCGCCGGAGTCAAAGAGGTCCGCGCCTGGACTATCGTGAATGGCACCAAGGCGCCTCAGGCCGCCGGAGTTATTCACTCTGACTTTGAAAAAGGATTTATCCGTGCTGAAGTAATCGGATTTAACGATTATATTGCCAGCAACGGAGAAAGCGGTGCCAAGGAAAAGGGGCTGATGCGTCTGGAAGGCAAGGAGTACGTCGTCAAGGATGGCGATGTTATGCACTTCCGCTTCAACGTTTGATGTACTACCCTTAAAAAGCCCCGGTCTTGCGGGGCTTTTTAGCACACGCTACACAGCGTACAACGATCCGTCTGTGGGGCAATCACTGCCGTGAGCGCCCCTTTTTTATTGAGCAACGCGGCCAGTTGTGCTAGTTTGCAAAACTATTTAATATTCAAATGCGGGAGATAATCGAATGTTCAGTTCTCTTATTAAAAAATTCATCGGCAGCAAAAATGAGCGTGAGCTCAAAAAAATGTGGCCGATTGTTGCCAGGATCAATGGCCTTGAAGCCTCGATATCCTCGCTTACAGATGATCAACTCAGTGGCAAAACTGTCGAATTTAAGGAGCGTCACGGCAAAGGTGAATCGTTGGACGCACTCCTTCCGGAAGCCTTTGCCGTGTGTCGTGAGGCCGGTAAACGTGTTCTCGGCATGCGCCATTTTGATGTACAGCTGATCGGCGGTATGGTGCTGCATTCCGGAAAAATTGCCGAAATGAAAACCGGCGAAGGTAAAACACTCGTCGCCACCCTGCCCGCCTACCTGAATGCCATTTCGGGTAAAGGTGTCCACGTCGTAACGGTCAATGATTATCTGGCAAAACGTGACTCGGAGTGGATGGGCAGACTGTACGGTTTCCTCGGACTGACTACCGGCATTATCATCCACGGCGTTGAGGACGAACAGCGCCGCACAAACTACGCTGCCGACATCACCTACGGCACCAACAACGAATTCGGCTTCGACTACCTGCGCGATAACATGAAATTTGACCTGGATGATTACGTTCAGCGAGGCTTCAATTACGCCATCGTCGATGAGGTCGACTCCATTCTGATCGATGAGGCGCGTACCCCGCTGATTATTTCCGGGCCAACTGAGGACTCTACCGACAAATACTACGTTATCAACGCCATCATTCCAAAACTGGAGAAAGGCGAGGCTATCGACGTCGAGGCCAATACCCTCTCCGGAAAACGAAAACAGTATTCCGGTGATTTTACGGTTGATGAAAAAGGCAAAAGCGCCGCTCTGACTGAACAGGGTGTCCTCAAGGTAGAAAAACTGCTCAAAATCGACAACCTGTACGACCCGCACAACATTGAAATCCTGCATCACGTTAACCAGGCGTTGCGCGCTCATTCCATGTACAAACTGGACGTTGATTATGTCGTCAGGGATGGCGAAGTCATGATCGTTGACGAGTTTACCGGACGTCTCATGCCGGGTCGACGCTGGTCAGACGGACTCCACCAGGCGATCGAGGCCAAAGAAGGGGTCAAGATCGAGAATGAAAATCAGACCCTGGCAACCATCACGTTCCAGAACTATTTCCGAATGTACAGCAAGCTGTCCGGCATGACCGGTACTGCCGACACCGAAGCTGAGGAATTTCACAAGATCTACAAACTTGAAGTCAGCGTCATCCCGACCAACCGGGTCCTGCTGCGACCGGATTTTCCGGATGTGATCTACAAAACCGAGGCCGAAAAATTCAAGGCTGTTATCGAGGATATCAAGGAGCATTACGCCACCGGTCAACCCTGTCTGGTCGGCACCATTTCGATTGAAAAATCGGAAGTACTGGCAGAGATGCTGAAGCGCCAGGGCGTGCCACACAGCGTGCTGAACGCCAAACAACATGAACGCGAGGCAGAGATTGTTTCTCAGGCCGGTCGTAAACATGCCATCATGATCGCCACCAATATGGCCGGTCGTGGAACGGATATTGTGTTGGGCGGTAATCCGGATTCTCTGGCAAAACAGTGGCGCAGGGCCAACCCGGAAGCAACGGACGAGCAGTATCAGGCTATTGTTGAAAAGTATAAGGCCGACTGCAAAGCCGAGCATGATGAAGTAGTCCAGCTGGGCGGTCTGCATATCATCGGCACTGAACGCCACGAGTCACGCCGCATCGATAACCAGCTGCGCGGTCGTTCCGGGCGCCAGGGTGATCCCGGTTCATCCCGATTCTATCTGTCGCTGGAAGATGACCTGCTGCGCATCTTCGGCTCAGAGCGGGTCGCCAAAATCATGGATCTGCTCAAAATCGAGGAGGGAGAGGCCATCACACACGGCATGATCTCCCGCTCCATTGAAAATGCTCAGAAAAAGGTTGAGGCTCACAACTTTGACATCCGTAAACATCTGATCGAGTATGACGACGTCATGAACAAACAGCGTGAAGTCATTTACACCCAGCGACGTGAAATTTTGTCCGGGGAAAATATTCGCGCTAGTTTTGTCGAAATGTTGGACGAAACCGTTGAAGATATCGTTGCAACCTTTGCCATCGATAAAGTGTCGGCCCAAGAGTGGGACTGGCAGGGCATTGGCGAAATTGTGTACAAATGTTTCAATCTGCAGCTCGATCTGCCACCAGAGATGCTTGGTCGTCTCACACCGGTCAATTTTAACGACACTCTCAGCGGGCAGGCACACGCCATATTTGATACCAGAGTTCAGGAGATGGGCGATGAGCTGATGGACCATCTCATCAAGGTCATGATGCTACAGGCTATCGATACACACTGGAAGGATCACCTCCTTAATATCGACCACCTTAAAGAGGGTATCGGCCTGCGCGGCTACGGCCAGAAAGATCCCAAGCAGGAGTATAAGAAAGAGGCCTATAACCTGTTCATGGAGTTGATGGTCAGAATTCGTGAAGAGGTAGTTGAACGGATCTACTGGGTTCAGCTTGATCGCGGCGGTGAAGAGATTGAGGAACTGGCCGAAGAGCAGCGCAGCCAGAAGCTCATTTTCAACCTGGGGGGTGAAGAGCGCCACCAGGAACCGGTCAAGAGCCAGAAAGTGGCCGGCCGCAACGACGTCTGCCCCTGCGGCAGCGGTAAAAAATACAAGAAGTGCTGCGGAAAATAAACAGAGAAAAAACATGTACGTACAAACGCCTCACTTTCCTTCAGGAAGTGGGGCGTTTGCATTAGCGAATCACAATTTTTTTACCACCTGAAAATAGACCGTCGGCTGTTCAAGATCACTCTGTCCGCTGGCACTTCCGGCGGTGCGCCAGGCAACGCTGCTGCGTAGATAGAAGCTTTCGGCATCAAACCAGCTGACGCCGAATCCGACACCGTTATAGATTGCGTGTGTTGTCGGGTGCAATCGAGTCGTCGTGAATCACAGAATAGCCATGATCCACAAATGTTGACAGCTGCAGACTGTCTGGCAGTGGTCCCAATTTGTCGATTCAACTTTTTGTTCTTGAAGAGCAGACAAAAATTCCGTAGAGTCAGAAAATATTTTCGAGGGGTGCCTGTATGAACATCAAAGGTTTCACTTTTTCAGCCGTTGAGGCTGCCATAAAAAAACCGGGACGCACGGATCTGGCGCTGATTGTGTCTGACGTTCCGGCGGTCGCTGCTGCCGTATTTACCACCAGTTCAGTCAAAGCGGCACCGGTGCTGCTCTCTGCCGAACGCATAACCGCTGGGACAGCGCAGGCACTACTGGTTAATAGCGGCAACGCCAATGCCTGTACCGGCGACAACGGTATGACCGCCGCCAGAGAGACTTCGCGATTGGTGGCAGAAGGTCTTGGCATCAATGACGATCTGTTGCAGGTTTCATCCACCGGCGTGATCGGCGTTCAAATGCCGCTGGATCGCTTTACGGCTGCCATCCCGGCTCTGATTGCCGGGCGTTCATCCGGTACGTTTGACGACGTGGCCCGGGCGATCATGACCACCGACACCTTTCCCAAAATGGAATCGAGGTGCTGTCAGGCAGGCGGCGTCAGCTATACGGTGGCCGGAATCGCCAAAGGGGCCGGCATGATCATGCCCAACATGGCAACCATGCTCTCATTTATTATCACCGACGCCGCCGTTGATCCGGCTTTTCTGCGGCAGACGTTCCGAGATGCCGTCAATTCGTCATTTAACGCCATCACAGTTGACGGCGATATGTCCACCAACGACACCTGCCTGATCATGGCAAACGGCATGGCCGACAATCCGGTCATCGCTGCCGGAACTGACGAAGCGCGGGTTTTTCAAACAGCCCTGGCCGAAGTGTTGCTTTCACTGGCGAAACAGATCGTTAAAGATGGTGAGGGAGCGACCAAGTTTGTAGAAATCAGGGTCAGCGGTGCAACGGATGACGCTGATGCAAAGAAAGCTGCACTGGCGATTGCCAATTCCAGCCTCGTAAAAACCGCTTTTTTTGGGCAGGATGCCAACTGGGGTCGAATTTTTGCGGCGGTCGGCTATTCGGGAGCTGCCGTTGATCAAGCACTGCTTTCGCTGTACTTTGACGATGTCTGCATGGCCAACCAGGGCGTCTTTGCCGGTGGAGATGCCGAGGCACGCGGCTCCGAAGTTCTGAAACAGAAAGAGTTTCGTGTCAACGTCAACCTGGGTCTTGGAAATGGAAGCGCTACGGTATACACCTCCGATCTCTCGCATGAATACGTTTCCATCAACGCCGATTATCGTACCTGATGCACACTCCCTATAGTCTACACACCCTGCGCCTCCGGTTACGGAGGCTTTTTTATCGCGTTCAGAACGTCAGCCGAACCTTCCCGCTCTGTGTTATCTTCTGCGCCTGCCTGTTTGTATCGAATGCCCGTTACCTGTATGCCTCAGACAGCCTGATCGATGCCGGACGGGCCACATCCATCGACCTGGTACTTGAGAGCGCCATGCGTCAAGGGCTTATAGCAGGCGGCGTTGTTGTCATAGGAGATCGAAACGGGCTGCAGTACAGCACAGCCCGCGGACGTCTCTTTCCAGCGCCGGAGTACCCTCTGCTTTCAGACCGTACGATCTTTGATATCGCCTCTTTGACCAAGGTCATCGCGACGACACCGGCCATTATGAAACTGCTGGAACAGGGGCAGATCAATCTGCTGGATCCGATCACGCGCTGGTTTCCGGAATTCGAAGGAACCGGTCGCGAAGAAACCACCATTCTTAACCTGCTGACGCACACTTCCGGCATCAATGACATCGATATTCCGGTTGAAAATCCAACAGCGGGAGCCCTGGCAAAGGTAGCGCTACAAAATAGCGGCAGCCTGCCCGGCAACCGCTTTCGCTACGCCGATATAAATTTTATTCTGCTGGGTGAACTGGTCACCAGAGTAACCGGCATCTCTTTGGAACGCTTTTCATCCGAACAGCTGTTTGCGCCGCTCGCCATGGCTGACACACTTTTCAGGCCTCCATCAGACGTTCCGCTGTCCATAGCCCCGACAGCAGGCAACAGCAGAGTTTTGCAAGCCGGCATTGTGCAGGATCAGAATTCTCGCCGCCTGAACGGTGTCGCCGGACACGCCGGGCTGTTCAGCTCAGCTTCCGATCTATCCCGTTTCGCAACCATGATCCTCAACAAAGGACGCTCACAGACGGGAGCACAACTATTCAGCTCGCGGGTCATAGCACAGATGACGGCTCCCTATTTTTACAGCAACGGTCGTATCATCAGGGGGCTGGGATGGGATATCCACTCCCCCTTCTCCTCTCCTCGCGGCGTTTTCTTTTCAGAGATGTCGTTCGGTCACACCGGTTATAGCGGCTCTTCAATCTGGATCGACCCGGACCAGGACCTGTTCGTGATCCTGCTGACAACTCGTCTCGATTACGTAAATATTCATCACTTCAACCGTCTGCGAAGTGATATTTCGACGCTGGCAGTTTCAATTTTTGGCCACCCTGCACTCGTCGATGAAATCATTACGAATCCGCAAATCCCTTGAAACGCTAATACCTTGACACGTTATCACGCCTGTGCTAGTAACTTTCAGCCTATAACTTCCGCCTCATCAACTCAGCAAGGGAGGAATCGATGAGCATTAAACTGCTGGTCGCCGATGACAGTATCACCATTCAGAAGGTAATCGGCATCATTTTCGGAGGTGACGAATACTCTCTGACGATCGTCGACAACGGAAAAACCGCCCTCGAAAAGGCCCGTGAAATAGTCCCGGACGTCCTGTTGATCGACGCTCTTATGCCCGGCATGTCCGGATACGAAGTTGCTGAAGCGATACGGGCAACTCCTGAGCTTGCACTGAAACCGATTATGATTCTGACCGGCTCGTTTGAGCCGTTTGATGAGACAAAAGCAAAAAGCTGCGGCGCCGATGATTTTCTTGCCAAACCATTTGAATCGCAGCAGATCGTAACCAAAGTCAGAGACCTGGTCGAACTGGGCGCTTCACGCAGTCACGACGCAGCAATCTGCGTGAATACTGCAGCTGTTGAAGGGCCTGATGATTCCGAAGCTGAGGCTTTTTCGTTT
The DNA here is from genome assembly GCA_013349325.1 of Desulfuromonadales bacterium. Lineage (GTDB taxonomy): Bacteria > Desulfobacterota > Desulfuromonadia > Geobacterales > Pseudopelobacteraceae > JACRCG01. The sequence goes on along the minus strand of DUZX01000045.1, from coordinate 2,258 downwards.
GCTGACTCCAGCGACGTTTTTGCCCCACTGGAAGAACAGGTTGTTACACCACCTGCAGCAGAACCGGCCGCTGAAACGGCTGCCATTCCTCCGACATCGGCCGATATCTGGGATGCCTTCACGCCGCTGGTTGAAACAGAAACCGCACCTGCTAAAGAGACCGTTTCTTTTGAACTTCCGCAAGAGACGGATGTATTTGCCCTTGCCAACGCTCAACCAGAATCCCCGGCTGAACCATCTGCCGCGCCAACGGAAGAACCCGTACATCACACCGGCTCTCAATGGATTCCGGTGGAAGAAAATACATTCGAATTTACCGAAGAGGTAGTTTCCAGAGTTCATCAACCCTCATCTCTTGAGCCGCTTGCAGCACCTCAACCTACAGAATTCGGTGATATCACCCTTGAAAATGAGCAGATTTCCTCATTTATCACGACCGCAATAGACGATGTCGCACCTGAACCTGTCGTACCTGAACCCGTCGTTCCACAGGAGGTAACTCCTGTAGAAGTGGAACCTGCTCCGCTTCCGGAATGTGTACCTGAAGAAACCGCGCCGATTCCTGCAGAAGAGGTTCCTATCGTAGCGGATGTTCCTGCAGCAGAAGTTCCCGTCGCTGAAGCACCCGCCATGACTGCCACATTGACCGAGGAGCAGCTCAAAGCGGCTATCGCCTCAGTTTCCCGTGAAGTTATTGAACGCATTGTCTGGGAGGTCGTCCCTGATCTTGCTGAAACGCTCATCAAGGAAGCCATCCGGCAGATCAAGGAAGGGCGCTGATAACTGCTCTTTTACATACATCACTACACTATGGGGATGCTTTACGCATCCCCGTTTTTTATGCAGCTTACGTAGGAGCGCCTTGCAGGCGCGATTGCTGCAATGGCCTGCAGTTCAGCCTATTGAGGCAATCGCGGCAACATGCCGCTCCTACATTTTTTAATTGAAACGCTTGAGGAAAACACCATGATCAAAAAAGCTATCGCAAAAGTTGTCGAACGGGAAGATCTGTCCGAAGGTGAGATGATCGAAGTCATGAACCAGATCATGTCCGGTGAATGTACGTCGGCGCAGATCGGCGCCTTCATCACCGCCCTGCGCATGAAGGGTGAAACCGTGGAAGAGATAACCGGTGCCGCACGGGTCATGCGTGAGCACGCCACGCCGATCCACGTCGGCAAAGGTGTCCTGGACATTGACCGGGACGACATAAATATCGACCGCGAGACGATCCTGGATGTTGTCGGCACCGGCGGTGATGGCACCAACACCTTTAACATCTCCACGACGGTTTCTTTTGTCGTTTCGGCCTGTGGCGTCAAAGTTGCCAAACATGGCAATCGCTCGGTCTCTTCGGCCTGCGGCAGTGCCGATGTACTGGAGAAATTGGGCATCAATCTGGATGTAACCGTCGAAACGGTAGAGAACTGTATCGACCAGATCGGCATCGGTTTCCTGTTCGCCCCTGCCCTGCACGGCGCCATGAAACATGCCATCGGACCGCGCCGCGAAATCGGCATCCGCACGATTTTCAACATTCTGGGACCTCTGACCAATCCGGCCGGCGCCGACTGTCAGGTCATGGGCGTCTATCGCGCGGATCTGGTGGAAAAGCTGGCTGGTGTACTGCACAAACTGGGCTGCCGTCACGGCTTTGTCGTGCATGGTTCAGACGGCATGGACGAGATGACCCTTACCGGCGCAACGCTGGTAGCCGAAGTGACTCCGACCGGCGTCACACTGTGCACGGTCACCCCCGAACAATTGGGTCTGACATGTTGTCCGATGCTGGCGCTCAAAGGGGGCGATGCCGTAATCAATGCGGAGATCGTTACCGCAGTGCTGGCGGGAGAATTGGGACCAAGAAGAGATATTGTTTTGTTAAATGCCGCTTACGCCTTGCTGGCAGCCGGAAAAGTGACCACTCCGAAAGATGGAATAGGTATGGCTGCCGAAGCGATCGACTCCGGCCGGGCACAGCAGCAGGTTCAGAAGCTGGCTGCTTTGACGACCCAGAGATAATTTCGGTTTTCGTAGGGGCGCACCCGGTGGGTCGCCCTGATGCAAAATGCAATTCCGTTGACTAGTGCGGCTGGGGCGAGCCAACGGCATCGCCCCTACAAAAACATAACCGCAACCTAGTACCAAGTAACACTTAAATAATCGTACAAAAAGCTCCCTCCCCCCTGGCGGGGGAGGGTTAGGGTGGGGGGGAGGTTGCCATGAAAGTACTCCGTTGCAGCTTCCCCCACCCCCTG
>DUZX01000044.1 GCA_013349325.1 Desulfuromonadales bacterium | reverse complement strand
GAACTGCTGTACAAATTTTCGGTGCGTGCTTGGTAAGCTTCTCCTGTCCATCGACATATCCCCTTCACAAAAATGGATATGTCTACTATATCTCAGGAGGAGCTAACTGGCTACCCCCTTTTTACTATATCAAAAACCGCAGTGCCATGCTTGATACGATCATCTTTCTGCGCACCATTCGTACCGTTCTTACTGGTAAAGGGGCCATGTAAGAATAAGGTGAGGTTATTCGTCATGCTAACATTATCCGAACGTCAGGACGCAGCGCTTGTCGTAACGCTTAGACGCTCTCTTCTTCCAATTCTCGTGTGGGTGGCAGTAGGCGTTGGGTGGGCAGTATCCATATTTTCTGTAATCGAGGAAATGTGTCTTGCGACGGCCTGTAGTGATGCCGCAAGTTTTACGCTCTTTGGTCTCGGCCTGGGGCCCTTTGGTATAGCCTATTTCAGCTCACTTCTGCTGCTGCTCTGGCTGCGTACAAAGGTCGATGTTTTAAATTATCTGCTTGCAGCCCTGGTTTTTTCCGGAATAGGCGCTGAATTGCGCCTGCTCTGGATACAAAAATTCATCATCGGCAGTTGGTGCCCACTCTGTGTCTCGATCTGTGTTGCTCTGTTTTGCGCGGCTCTGTTGCTGCTGATCGAGAAAATCAGATCTAAGGAAGCAGGGCAGGGGAGGGGCACGAGCCTTTTGATCTGGATGGCCTTGATATCGGTAATGATGTGCATAGGGCTGGCCGTTGCAATGATTGGCGTTAAGGCGCTTACATAACCAACAGGCTTAGGAAGTCATTGACGGTAGAATGTGATGCCGGTCAGAAACTTGCTGGAGTTGAGTGGTTCGTTGGGAGAGGCAGTTCCGGCGTTGGAGATATGATGGTAACGGTACTCGGCCATAAGGGCCAGATTCGGGCGGATGAAATACTGTAGGCCGGTCCCACCTTGATACGAATAGTTAAGACGTGATCCCATGCTTTGCAAACCAAGATCCACAAATAGTATTCCCCCGCCGGCGAAGATATAGGGTGCCAGATCCTTGATGCTGGTAAACTTCCAGCTCCCCAACAGATAACCTCCTGTCATCGACCTCCCCCCCTGATCAATTGCCAGATGATAGGGTACCTCCATCAAAAGTTCGTGGCGCCCCTGGTACCAGCTGTCTACGCCGACCTCACGTGACAGAAAATATCCGTAGCGCGCGATCAGATCCCAGGTCTGCACCTGCGTGCGGGTCGCACCGAAGTAGCGGTGCGTAATCCCGTACCCGGAGAGCAGGGCGACTTCATCGCGTGCTGTGGCAGCATCTGCCGCTTGGGCCTGTGGAGCGGGTAACAGGAAAAACAGCAGAGCAGCAGAGATAAAAAATGCCTTCAAAGTTTTTATCCTTTGTACCAGGTGAGCCACGAACAGTTATGGCGTCAGCAGGGCCGAGGCGACTGATGCGCCACTGTTGACGAGCTGCAGTTCAATTTGTGCGCTACTTTGTGCGGAAATTTTACGGCGGATGAAAAACGTACAGGTACGGTGTTCGTTGGGTGCTACCTGAATATCGTGTGTCTGCCCCAGGAGACTGATATCACTTACCGTTTGAGGTGCGATCCGGATTGAATAGCTGGCCGTTTCCTGCGATCGGTTGCCGATAACGGCCCGCCAAGATTGAACCTGATAACCATCCGCCATCATTTTCGTTTCGGCGGTCGCAACGCGCTGCACGTAAAATGCGGTCTGATTGCGGCCGAGCACTCCCCATACCAGGCCTGTCAGTAACAGCAGGGTCAACAGCGAGAGCGCTATGGTTTTTGCTCCCACGCGCAGGCGTGATTCCTGCCGTTCGCCAAAACGATAATCGATCAGTCCCACTTCTCCCGGAAGTCGCTCCATAACGCTACGACAGGCATCGATGCAGCGACCGCAACCGATACATTCAATCTGAAAACCGTTGCGAATGTCGATACCCATTGGACAGACCTTGACGCAGGCCCTGCATTTGAGGCAGCGCTCACGGGTCGCATCCAGAAAGGCAAGATTGAGAGTCCCCTCGTCCATCAGGGCGGTCTGAATCCGGCCATAGGGGCAATAACTGTGACAAAAGCTACGTTTGACCAAGATCAGGTTCAGATATCCAAACAGTGTCATGATCAGGAAAACTGAAAAAATCAGCGGGTTGGCGGTGAAATTCCGTAAACTGCTCATGACCTGGCCAGGTGGCATAAACCAGCAGAGCAGGTTGAATGCGATCAGTTTTGCTATAATAAGCGCCGTCAAATGTTCAACCAGGCGCGTAACCGGTACCGGAAAGTTCCTGCGAAAACGTGCCCCAACCAGTTCAGCCAGATCATTAAAAACCGTCTGCGGACAGAGCCAGCCGCACCAAACCCTTCCCAAAACAACCGTAGTCAGCAAAAAAACGGCCACTGCCAGCAGCGTTGCCAGTAGCACCAGATAGAACTGGTCAATTCTGACCGGTATCCCCGCCAGAAAGAACGTCATTTTTGATATATCCACACGCAGAAACGGATTTCCGGCAACGGTAACAAACGGCAGCAGCAGCGCAGCAGCTATCAGAAGCGCCTGAACGAGGCGACGTTTAGAGGTAATGCGGGGAAGTGGCATGTCGTGTGGTTTCCTGTTATCCCTTTCCCATCAAGCCGCGAATGGCAGCCGGCAGATCGGACGGCAGGATCACCAGTTTGGCATTCGGTGAAGTGGCTATCTTCTGTAGAGTGTTTATATAGCGGTCACCCAGCAGAAAAACTGCCGGTAGATCGTTATCTTTGATGGCGGCGCTGATATCACCGATCGCTTTGGAGGACGCTTCGGCCAGTCGGATCTGGGCTTCAGCCTCACGTTTGGCCGCCTCCAGGCGCCCCTCCGCTTCGCGGATGGTTGCTTCCCGTTTCCCTTCCGCTTCAAGAATAGTAGCCTGTTTAAAACGGTCGGCGCTGGCCTGCTGCTCCATGGCTTTCTGCATCGACTCGGACGGCTTGATATCCTGGATCTCGACCGACTGGACGTAGATACCCCAGGCGGCAACTTCTTTGGAAATATTCTCCTGCAGGCGGGCTTTGATATGTTCGCGTTCCGACAGAGCGCTGTTAAGATCCATCTGCCCGATGATGGCGCGCAACGAGGTCATGACAAGATTCTGGATGGCATATTCGTAATTCTGGATTTCGTAGACGGCACGGGTCGGATCGGTCACCTTGATAAATGCGATAGCGTTAGTGATAATGACGGCGTTATCCTTGGTAATAACCTCCTGGGCACCGACTGAGAGCACATCACCCTTTGTCGATACGCGGTAGGCGACAATATCGATATACGGAATGATAAAATTGAGCCCCGGTTTGAGTGTGACATGGTACTTGCCAAGTCGCTCCACCACCCATTCCTGACCCTGCGGGACGGTCTTGATTCCTGCGAAAAGCGTTGCCGCCACCACAATCAACAGTACTGCAAAAATAATAATCCCCGGCATACAGCCCCCTATATTTTTGTGACTTTTAAAATCTGACCTTCAATATCAACCACCCGAACTGAATCCCCGACGGTAAGAACCGTATTGGAATAGCAGTTCCATTCATCGGCACCCAGAACTGAAATGCGAAACCTGACGATGCCGCGTCCGTAGCTGTCCTCGGTTCCGCGAATAATAATCCCGGTTTCACCGACGATTCCCTCTTTGGACATACCGGCATGCGTCCGGTCACCCTTCGGTTTCAGGTATGTGAACCACAAGAGCGTAAAACCGATCGACGTCACTGACCAGAGCGCAATCTGACCGGCGACAGGTATGCCGGACCAGATGCTACTGGCAGCCCCGACTACCAGTGCGCCGAGACCGAACCAGATGATCGTAAACGAAGGTACCATCAACTCCAGCCCGATCAGGCTGATACCGATAACAATCCAGTACCACCATTCTATTAGCATATCGTGCTCCGTTAAAAAAGTAGCTGATACAATCAGTGTACCAGTTTTTTTACGTGTGTCATCTGATCAGGCTGAAATCAGGCTGAGCTGTAGAGAATTACTGCTTGCAATCCTCCATTCAGCGCGCTATTTTCGTAAGCATCTGGAGGTGGATTATGGATACAAGTTCAATTGGTGGCTCATCGCTCCTCATGCGCAACGATCAGACGCAGCTGGCACTTTCCACAACGATGATGAAACAGGCGGCAACTCAGTTGAATCAGGTATCGAACATGCTCGCACAGAATGCTGCCCAGGCTCCGCAACCGGCCGCAAAAAGCGGCAACAGTTTTAACTTTTCGACGTACGCTTGAAAGACAGTACCCATCAGCTTTAAAAGGCCGACTGCTCCAGTCGGCCTTTTTTGTTGACAAAACATGACCTCACGACTATACATTTCAGCTACATATCCTCGTTAGCAGAGGCGTTTGCACAAACACAGGCTGCTGCCCAAAAATGTCGAAAGACGCCAATGGGTAGACCAGGTATTGTCGGCTTAAGGCTTTACCCAAAGTAGCTGGTTTTTATAAAACCTACGTTGTGCACTGCCAAAAGTCAACCAGAGAGGAAGTCGTGCCTTGTTATTTGTCAAGGGGCTTCTTCGGAAGCCCCTTTTTTTACGAAAGAATCCCGTATGACAGTTGAAATTAACGAAGTATACCTCAGCGCCGTATTGGGACGCCCGGTTATAAACAGCAAAGGGGAAGAGTTGGGCGTTCTGCGTGATCTGATCATGATTCCGGGAGACGTTTTTCCGGAGGTCTCGCATATCGTCATCAAAGCCCGCCGTGGTTTCCAATCGCTCCCCTGGCATGAAGTGGCACTCTTTACGCACGTTGTTATCTCGATTGTCGGAGCAAAACCGGCGGCACTGACCAGTTTTGAACCACGCGATGGTGAAATCCTCGTCAAACGTGACCTCTTGGACAAACAGATCGTTGATGTGGATGGTGCCAAAGTTGTGCGGGTTAACGACATCAAACTCGGCAACCTCAATCAAAAATTGTGCATTTTTTCCGTAGATATCGGCTTTCGCGGGCTGCTGCGCCGTCTCGGGTATGAAAAATTCGGCGAACGCTTTGCTTTGGCTATCAGACGGGATATTCCGCACACCGAGATCAGCTGGGAGTATGTCCAGCCGCTGGAAGCCAATTCTTCAAAGCTGGCGCTCAATATCGCCCGCAACCAGATGAACGAGATTCATCCCGCCGATCTGGCCGATATCCTCGAAAACATTCCGATCCAGAATATTCGTACCGTGCTTGATACGATCGATCCGGAGACTACCGGTGAGACGCTCTACGAACTTGAGTCGGAGATGCGTAACGTCGTCATCAGCCAGATGAACGATGAAGAGGTGTCAGATATACTGGAGGAGATGGAGCCGGACGAAGCCGCAGACGTTTTGTCTGACCTGCCGGAAGAAAAGGCACAGGAACTGCTGGATATGATGGATCAGGAAGATGCCGAGGACATTCAGGAGCTGCTGGAGCATGAGGAGGACTCGGCCGGCGGTCTGATGAACCCGGATTACCTGAGGCTTACGTCTGATATCAGCGTCGGGCGAGCAATGGAGATCCTCAAGGCGTGCGCCGATGATGTCGAAACCATCTTCTACGGCTATGTTGTCACCACCGATGATCATCTGGAAGGAGTCGTCTCTCTCAAAGGTTTAATCATGAACCCGCCGGAAACGCTGATTAACGATATCATGGAAGAAAACATCAAATCCGTGCCGATCGATGCCGAGCCGGAAGATATGCTGGAGATGCTTACCAAATACGATCTGATTGCCATACCTGTACTTGACGCCGATGAAAAAATGGCCGGTATCGTCACCGTCGACGATGTTCTGGCGCATTACCTGCCACAAATTATTAAGATAAAGCGGCGCTAATTATGTTTTCCCGTATTTCCCAATTCAGATTTATAAAACCACTCAAGAACTTCAGTCCACGTAACGTCATGATCTTTCTGGCGATTCTGGGACCGGGTATCATCACCGCCAACGTGGATAATGATGCCGGCGGTATCACCACCTATTCGCTGGCCGCCGCCAATTATGGCTACTCCATCCTCTGGATGATGATTCCAACTACCATTGCTCTGGTTGTGGTCCAGGAAATGTGCGCCCGCATGGGGGCTGTTACCGGCAAAGGGCTGTCGGACCTGATTCGCGAATCCTTCGGTGTTAAAGTCACGTTCTACGTCATGGTTGCGCTGCTCCTGACCAATATGGGCAACTCGATTTCCGAATTTGCCGGTATCGCAGCCAGCCTGGAGATTTTCGGTATCAGCAAATACTTCTCCGTGCCGGTCAGTGCCGTGCTGGTCTGGTTACTGATCGTCAAAGGATCCTACAAGGTCGTGGAGAAGGTGTTCCTGGTGGCCTGTCTGGTGTATATTGCGTACCCGATTGCCGCTTTTATGGCCGGGCCTGACTGGCCGGTCGTCATGAAGGCGACGGTTACCCCTACCTTCAAAACGGACAACGCCTACCTGATGACTCTGATCGGTATCGTCGGCACTACCATCGCCCCCTGGATGCAGTTTTATCAGCAGGCGGCAGTCGTTGAGAAGGGCATCACTGCCGATCAGTACAATTTTTCACGTATAGATGTCATCTTCGGCTGCATTATGGCCATCGTTGTAGCATTTTTTATGATGGTTGCCTGTGCTTCAACCATCCACCTGCACGGATTGAAAATTGAAACCGCTGCCGATGCCGCCCTGGCTCTGAAACCGCTCGTCGGACAGCATGCCTCGACGCTGTTCGCCTTTGGCCTTTTCAATGCCTCGCTGTTTGCGGCCTGCATCCTGCCGCTCTCGACTGCCTATTATATTTGTGAGGGTATGGGGTGGGAATCGGGCGTTGACAAGGATTTCGAGCAGGCTCCGCAATTTTTCTGGCTGTTCACGATCATCATTACCATCAGCGCCTGCCTGATTCTGATTCCGAACGCTCCGCTGATGGCGATCATGTTCATCTCGCAGGTTGTCAATGGCGCCGTGCTTCCATTTGTACTGATGTTTATGATCAAACTGATCAATGACAAAAACCTGATGGGACGCTACGTTAACGGCCCACTTTTCAATATCATCGCCTGGTTGACCGTTGTTGCCATGATCGTGCTGACCGTAATCATGACTATTGATATCGCCTTTCCGGGATTGATCAAACGGCTGATGACGTTTTAACAACTACCCCGGAGAAAACTGCCTCTCCGGGGTGTCAGGCACCAGCACCACACTCGCTATTTCCCTTCCAGCATATTCTTCATTGTCTCAGCATCACGCATACCGACCTGAATCGTACCGTCAGACAGCACCATCGTTGGCGTACCGGAGATACCATTCGCGGTAGCGAATGCAATATTTGCTTCGATAGCTGTTTTACTGCTCTCCTTGACCGGAGAGGGTACATCTTTTCCCTCAAAGATGGCATCAAGCAGTTCAAGGCTCTGTGATTCAAGAACCATTCTGGACTTGCTGTAGGCCCCCGGATGCATCGGCAGTGGGAAGAGCATGACGTAAATGGCCACATCCGGTGCGATTTTTGCGAGTTTTTTCAGTTCGGCATGACCTTTACGGCAGTAGGGACAGTCCGGATCGGTAAAGACATACAGCTTCTTGATGGCCTTCGGGTTGCCCATCACGATGGCATTGGCTACCGGGATGGTTTTCACATCCAGTGAGGTTTGCTGTTTCGGCTGCGGCAGATTTTGCTGATGGGCTGAAACCGGCTGAAGTTTTTCGATATCAACCAACTGCCCCTGGATGAGATGTTTCTTGCCGTAATCCATGAAGAGCAGACCCTTCTGCCCCTCGCGCTCAACCAGCAGTTCGTAGAGACCACGGGCAGGAGCCTGCTTGACGGACGTAACCGTAGCGCCGGTTTTCTTGAGGAGTTTGGTGGCCTCTTCAGGAGTCAGCGAATGGCAGGACGTGCAATCGCCATTACAGCCGTCTTTGGCCATGGCAAACGATGGAGATGTCAGGAGTACGGAAACAACGAGCGTAAAAATAAACTGTTTCAACATGGTGGTTCCTTTCAGGTTGGGCGTGGATTTTAATGGGCTACTCTATTCCATATTCTTTCATTTTGTAAAGCAGTGAACGGTGGCTGATCTCAAGAATTTTTGCCGCCTGGGTACGGTTACCACCGGTTTTGGCAAGCGCTTTCCGTATCAGATCACGTTCAATCGCATCTTCAGCGACCTTGATGGACAGATTTTCTTCAGGATCGGAGAGTGGTAAACCGTCAGAAGCCGGACATATCGTAGCTGGCAGACAGTTCGTGGTAATGTGCCCACATTCACAGACGATGGCGGCCCGTTCAATGGCATTTTCCAGTTCGCGGACATTACCGGGCCACCTGTAGGCCATCAGACTGCGCATGGCATCCGGGTCAACAGTCAAATGTTCCATGCCGCGTCCGTGCAGGCAGCTGCTGATGAAATGTTCCACCAGCATTGGTATATCTTCAATGCGTTCCCGCAGCGGCGGCAACTGCAGACAGAATACGTTTAGCCGGAAATAGAGATCTTCCCGAAATCGCCCTGATTTGAAATCGGCCTCCAGATCACGGGAGGTGGCTGACACGACCCGCACGTTAACCCGTTTGGAGACAGCCGCACCAACTCTTCTGATTTCATCCTCCTGCAGTACCCGCAGCAGTTTGACTTGCAACATGGATGGCATCTCACCAACCTCATCCAGAAACAGCGTACCGCCATCGGCCTGCTCGAACAGACCGGTCTTGTCGCTGGAGGCATCCGTAAAGGCACCGCGTACGTGTCCGAATAACTCACTTTCCAGCAGATGTTCCGGTATGGCGCCGCAATTTACCGCTACAAATGGTTGAGCGGCCCGAACCCCGTTCGTGTGGATGGCGCGCGCCACCAGCTCTTTACCGGTTCCGGATTCACCCAGAATCAAGACCGTTGTCTTCAGATCTGCAACTTTTCGAATCTGGCTGAAAATATCCTGCATACGGGCATTGCGACTGATGATACCGCTGTAGGTGAAACCTCCGGCAATTGCCACCCGCAGGCGGCTGTTTTCTTCCTTAAGCCGCTCCCGCTCCTCGGCTTTTTTAAGCACCATGATTATTTCATCTTTTTTGAAAGGCTTGGAAATAAAATCATAGGCTCCCATTTTCATGCATTCAACGGCGGTCTCAACCGTCCCGTAGGCCGACATCATGATGATCGGCGCGGATACGTGCTGCTCCAGGGCTTGCACAAGAAATGCTTTCCCATCCATTTCCGGCATGCGAATATCGCAGAGAATAAAATCATAGGCTGAATCATTCAGGCAGGTAAGACCGGCCAGACCGTGAGGCGCACAGGTGACGACATAGCCCTGCCGTGTCAGCATGACCGACAGCATATGTCTCAGATTCTCTTCGTCATCGATAATCAGAATGTGCGCTGCTCCGCTCACATCAAGCTCCTGTTCGTTGTGCGGCAACCGGCAGCCAGACAGAGAAACAGCTGCCGACGCCGGGTCTGCTTGTAACGATGATCCTACCGCCAAAACCCTCCACGATACGGGCAGAGAGTGCTAAACCGAGACCGGTACCTTTGCCGGGCGGTTTGGTTGTAAAAAACGGATCAAAAATGTGCTTCAGATGCTCTTCTGCTATTCCGGAACCATTATCGCGGACATCAATGCAGATTTCAGCGGAGTCTAGACGGGCCGAAACTTCAAGCTCTCCGCCGGGCAGTACCGCATCGCGACTGTTGAGCAGCAGATTGATCAGTATCTGCTGAAGTTGATAGGGGTCTGCTACAGCATGAGGCAGACCCGGCTCGATCTGCATTGAAATCTGCAGCTGCTTGAAGGCACCCTGTTGAGCCAACAGTTCCAGCGTCGCCGAGACCACCTGCTGAATATCGGCCAGCTCGTTGCTGGCGGCGCGTGGCCGTGAGTAATCGAGCAGTCCGCGTACGATCCGGTCGATACGGGCACAGTCGGCAGAAATGCGACCGGCGTAATCCTGAAGAGCGGGGTTGTGCGGATCTTCGCCGGCGATCAGGTCGGCGTAGCCCATGATTGATGCCAGTGGAGTCCCCATTTCGTGTCCCATGCCGGCAGCCAGCAAACCGATAGAGGCCATTTTTTCTGTGCGGATCGATTCTTCGCGGGCCTGACTAAGCTCATGGTTGGCCTGTTCCAGGGCCTGCATCTGTTCGGCCACCTGGCGGTCCTTACCCTGTAACGTGGCGGACATCCGGTTAAAAGCGTCCGCCAGTCCGACCAGTTCGGCGCTGCCGGAAACATGCAGGCGCTGACCGTACACGCCGCCAATGATTTTTTCTGTTGCCGCCAGCAATTTATTGATTGGATTGACGACAATTCTCGAAAGCACAAAAGAGCCCAACCAGAGTAGCAGAATAAAATCCAGAGCAAAATAGGCGATCATCATCTGGCGGGTTCGGTTCAGGCGGGCTTTCTCGGAGTTCAACGACAGCAGTAGTCCAGCCTTGCCTACCGTCAGTCCATTGCGTTTTACCGCAATGATGTGTGCTATCGAACTGCCGTCAGGGCGGATGAAACTGCCCGTGGCAGAGTCAGGAATGCCTTTGAACGGCAGATACGGTTCCACATCGTCCCGTCCGGAGCTGAAGATCAGCTTGCCGTTGCGGTCAAGCAGGGAGAGGCGCGCAAAAGAGGCGTCTTCAGCTAGTTTTTGTACATAGCCGGAAGAAGGGGTTTCGGGCGACATGAACCCTTCCGGATAGGTCGGAATCTGCTCAGGTAGTTGGTTGATATAGGTCGTTAAAAGTGTACGGGCATGTTCACCTTTCTGGGAATAGAGGTCATTTGCAGCGGTCTTGAAAGCCAGCAGACTGAAAAGCAGCCAAGTCAGGAGCAGCAGACAACCGAGAAAGGCGAGGATTGAAACCGTCAGTGTTGGACGAAGGTGTGAGGGAACAGACGGCATACTACTCTAACCTTGAGTAAAACCACTTAATCCCAGATACCATCGGATAAGCGTTCTCCCGTAAAAAATATACAGAACCGCTCCGAACGCCAGATAGGGACCAAAAGGTATCGCCAGTTTGGAATCCTTTTTTTGCAGGAGCATGATGGAAATACCGATAATCGAACCGGCCAGCGAGCTTGCCAGAATAATAAACGGCACCGCTTTCCACCCCAGAAAGGCACCCATCATGGCCAGCAGCTTGATATCGCCTCCCCCCATACCCTCCTTGCCGGTCAGGCGCTGGTATCCGTAGGCCACCAGCAGCAGACTGCCGCCTCCCAACAGGATTCCACACAACGAATTCTGCCAACTATGACCCCTGATGAAGAACGACAGTGCAAATCCGATCACTATTCCGGACAGTGATATCTCATCCGGAATAATCTGATGCTCAATATCAATAAAGGTGATCACAACCAGCGCGGAACAGAACAGAAACAGCGTCGCAAAGGCCAATGTCGGGCCGAAGCGCAGAAAAAGCAGTAACGTGAGAGTCCCGTTCAGCAGTTCTACCAGAGGGTACTGCAGGGAAATCGGGGCACCGCAGCCGCGACATTTACCGCGCAGCAGCAGGTAGCTCAACAGGGGAATATTATCGTACCAACGGATCTGATACGAACAGAGGGGGCAGTGCGAAGGGGGGGAAACGATGGATTCATTCTTTGGCAGGCGACAGATACAGACATTCAGAAATGATCCGACCAGCAAACCGAAGAGCGCGGCAAACAGCGCATACAATGCAGGAATTGTCATCAGTCACAGCTCTCGATGCCATCGGCAGCAATCTGCTGGTGCAGGTACGTCTCGACGTCAGCAGCGGTTGAGAAGGCAAAGCACCCCTCGGCAATCCGGGCAGCCCGTTCGCGACTGCAACGCCGCAAAATCTGCTTGACGCGCAGCAGAGAGCCGACTCCCATGGAGAGTTCGTCAAATCCGAGACCGAGCAGTACCGGAAGATAGAGCGGATCACCGGCCATTTCTCCGCACAGACAGGCCTGGATGCCGACACTGTGAGCCGACTGAACAATCCGGCGCAGCGAGCGTAAAACAGCGGGATGAAGGGGTTGATACAGATAGGAAAGCTGTTCGTTGCTACGATCGGTCGCCAGTGTATACTGGATGAGATCGTTGGTTCCGACGCTGAAAAAATCAACTTCACGGGCCAGCAGGTCGGCCAGGGTGACGGCAGCCGGTATTTCAATCATGATACCGACCTGAATACCTTCGTCATACGGGATGTTGGCAGCCGCTAATTCGCGTTTGGCTTCTTCAAGCATACGTTTAATGATTCTGACTTCCTCCATACCGGAAATCATAGGAAACATAACCCGCACACGCCCTTCGGCGCTGACACGCAGAATCGCACGCAGCTGCTTCATAAAATCATCCGGCATGCTCATCGACAAACGAATGGCCCGGACGCCAAGAGCTGGATTCGACTCAACCGCATGGTCAATGCCATCGAGCAGCTTATCGCCGCCGGCATCCAGTGTTCGGATGGTCAGAGGGTGCGGAGCAATCGCGCGCAGCATGGCGCGGTAGCTGCGCAGCTGTTCTTCTTCATCCGGCATGCAGGAGCGGTTCATGAACAGCATTTCGGTGCGGTACAGTCCGACGCCGCTGCCACCATGGCTGAGAACAGAAGCCCCTTCTTCGGGTATTTCAACGTTTCCGCGCAGGTGAACCGTATGGCCATCAACCGTTACTGCCGGAAGAGCAGCCGTTTTGAGAAGTTCTGATTCAGCATATTCGTACTGCTGCTTACGTGTAAGGTAGTCGGTAAAGGTCTCACTGTCAGGATTGACAATGACAACCCCGGCAAGGCCATCAACAATTACCGGCGCGCCATCGATCAGATAGTGAGCAATGCCTTCAATCCCGGCAACAGCGGGTATTCCAAAGGCGCGAGCAAGAATAGCGGTGTGAGATGTCCGCCCTCCAACCTCGGTTACAATGGCCAGGACATGTTCACGATTGATTTGCAGCATATCTGCCGGGGAGATGTCATGGGCGGCGATGACAATTTGACTTTCGTGTTGCGGAAGCTGCTCAACGGTGGTGCCGCTCATGCTGCACAGAATCTTTTCGATGACGGTTTCTACGTCGCTGATTCGGTCGCGCAGGTACGGATCACCAATTCCGGCAAAGATTTCACGATAGCGGAGCAGCGTTCGGCGCAGAGCGCCTTCGGCATTGATGAGTCCGGACGTTATGGTTTCAGTGGTTTCAGATACCAGCCGTTCATCGGCCAGGATCAGGAGATGGGTTTCGATAAAAAAGAGGTGATCTTCGCCGGTTGAGTCAGCCAGGCGTGCCTTGATGGCTTCCAGTTCGATACGCGTAGCATTAATGGCGTGTATCAGTCGGCTGATTTCGTGAGCTACATCTTCCGGTGAGACAAGGTATTCGGATACTACAGAACGGCGTCGATCAACAACCCGCAACCTCCCCACTGCAATCCCGGGCGAAGCCGAAATTCCGGAGAAGTGCTGCATATCATTATTCCTCGCCAAATCCATTCTCGATCAATTCTCCGATCGTCTGCATGGCCTCGGTCTCGTCAGCGCCGTCAACGGACAATGAAACGATTGAGCCTTTGGCCGCAGCCAGCATCATGATTCCCATGATACTTTTGCCATTAACTTCAATACCTTCACGCGACAGCCTGACTTCGGATGCAAAGCGACTGGCTGTTTTGACAAAAAGAGCAGATGCACGGGCATGCAGTCCCAATTTATTAACTATTAAAAATTCTTTTTGGAGCATGATGTGGTTTTTTCCCTCTACTCTGAAAATTTCACTTCAGAAACTCTCCCGCAACCATGATGCCGTCACGGCCGGAACGCTGCAGTAAAGCGGCCAGATCTGAGACCGGCATCCGCTCACGGCGTGAGCAGAATTCGATCAGCATCGGCAGATTTACGCCGGTTACCACCTCTACGATCCCTTCTTTCAGAAATGACATAGCCATATTTGAAGGGGTCCCGCCAAACAGATCCGTCATGATGATGGCTCCGTCAGCTTGCACAGCGCTAACCGCTGCAGTAAAGCGGGCCATGATGTCATCAGCACGTTCGTCTGCGGAGATCTCCACAGCAGAGCAGCTTTCAATCGGACCAACTATCATTTCGGCAGCGGCCTGTAAAGCGCTTGCCAAACCTGCGTGAGTTACGAGTACCAGTCCCGTCATGTCGTGCCCTTTTCTATATCACGGTGAATTGTTCGTACGGTCGGCCATTTTGTCTGAAGATGCATGCCGGTAGCTTCCGCAATAGCTACCGAGCGATGGCGCCCCCCCGTACAGCCGATGGAAATGGTCAGATACGCTTTCCCTTCCTGACGGTGAGCAGGCAGCAGCATATCCAGAAGCGGGAAGAAATAGTCCAGAAACTCTGCCGTAACCACATTGTCGATAACATAGTCACGCACAGCGTCGTCGAGTCCGGAGCCGGCCTTTAACTCTTTGACAAAAAAAGGGTTGGGCAGGAAGCGCACGTCCATGACGATGCTGGATTCCAGGGGAATACCGTAGCGAAATCCAAAAGACTGGATCTCAACCATCAGGGGATGTTCGCTCTCTTCTCCTCTGACGATGCGCAGGATAAAATCTTTCAGTTGGTGGACGTTGAATTCCGACGTATCGATCAGGCGGGTGGCCATCTGGCGTAAACCGGCCAGTTGTGCACGCTCGATGCGGATTCCTTCCGTTACCGAAGAGTGGTCATCAGCCGGGTGACGGCGGCGGGTCTCTGAAAAACGGCGTATGAGAACTTCGTCGAGAGCGTCAAAAAACAAAATTTCGACGTTATGCCCGGCTTTTGAAATTTTGTGAAATGCACTTTCGTACCCTTTGAAAAATTCTCGTCCACGAATATCTGCAACCAGTACGACACCTTTGAAGGATTCGCCTGATTTTCCTATTAACTCAACAAAGCTTTTGAAAAGTCGTATCGGAAGGTTATCGATGCAGTAAAAGCCTTCATCTTCAAGAGCTCTGACCGCTGTAGATTTTCCGGACCCCGACATGCCGGAGATAACTATAATGCGCATGCTTACTCCACCTCATCGCCAAGCGGTCTGGCCTCGATACGGGCCAAAAGCCGTTCTTGAAAATCGCGGGCCGAGTGATATCCCATCCCTTTCAGCAGATAATTGCGCGCCGCGACTTCAATAATTGAACCCAGGTTGCGTCCCGGTCTGACCGGTATGCTGATGTGAGGTATCTCCAGTTCCAATATCGTCGTGGTGCGATCATCAACACCCAGACGATCATACTCGTGAGACTCATCCCACTCAACCAGTTCCAGCAGCATATCAATGATTTTTTTGTCTCGAATGGATGAAACACCATACAGATCCTTGATGTTGATGATTCCGAGACCGCGGATCTCCATCAAATACTGGAGTGATTCCTCTGCCTGTCCAATCAGAACAGCCGGCATCTTTTTCTTGATATAGACCATATCATCAGCCACAAGACGATGCCCGCGCATGACAAGATCGAGGGCGCACTCGCTTTTACCGATCCCGCTTTTACCGGAGAGCAGAACACCGACGCCCAGCACGTCAATCAGCACACCATGCAGGTGGGTTGTTGGCAGCAACCGCTCTTCCAGAAATTTCGAAATCAGAGAGATAAAGGTTGAAGATTGGTGTGGCGTGGCCAGAACGGGGATCACATTTCTTTCTGCCAAATCAAGGAGCAGACGGGGAGGGGTCAGCCCTTTGGTAACGATAAAACAGGAAATTTGAAAACTGCAGAGCGCAGCGAGGTTGTCAGCTGCAATCTGACTATCGATCGTCTGCAGATAAGAAATTTCGGTATTACCGAGCACCTGCAACCGGTCAGGATGCAGGTGCTCGGTGTAACCGGCCAGTGCCAGCCCCGGTTTCTGGATTCGGGCACTGGAAACCCTGTGCGATATGCCCTGGCGGCCTGCCAGCAGCGACAAACCGAGACCGTATTCGGTGTCGCTGAGCAGATCCTGTATTGAGAGGGAGATTCCGTCCATGGTCAGATGGTTCTCTAGCCTCGTTGCGGTTCAATAAGGCCGAAGTTTCCATCCTTGCGTCGATACAGCACATTAATTTCGCTGCTGTCGGCATCAGTAAACACGATGAAATCCTTGTGCAGCAGATCCATCTGCATAACCGCTTCTTCTACCGACATCGGCTTGGCGGTTTCGGTTGTTGTTTTGATCACAACTGAACCGGTTGTCGCTTCGATGCTGTCGGCTTCAAAGATCTTCTTGGAAAGTTGACGGCCATGTTCATCACCATTAGGTTTGTGAGCCTTGATCTTTTCCTTGTAGCGAACCAGTTGACGTTCGATTTTGTCGATAACTGCATCAATCGCGGCATACATGTCGTTCGTTGCTTCAGATGCCTTGGTGTTAACTCCCTTGGCGGTGATAACGATTTCAACGATGTGTCTGATTTTCTTTTCAACGCTAAAATAGACCTGCACATTGATCGGGTTGTCTATATATTTCACTACCCGGTCGATTTTTTCTTCAGCGTACGCCTTAAGCGCCTCGCTCTGTTCCATGTGCCTGAATGTCGTTGTTATCTGCATGCCATCCTCCTGTATGTATTGTTGCTGTGATATGGACGACCGACCGAGGGCGTATCGTCAAAAATGTCGTTTTCGCTCAGATGATGAACCAAAATTGAGCATTTCCCGGTATTTCGTAACAGTACGGCGGGCAATGTTAACTGTTTCTCCGGTCAGTAATTCGGCTATCTTTTGATCGGAGAGCGGTTTTTTGGGATCTTCTTTTTCAATGATTTCACGGATACGGTTTTTAACACTTTCGGAAGCGACGAACTCTCCTTCACTGGTCGAGAGGCCGCTGTTGAAAAAATATTTCAGTTCAAACAGCCCTTGCGGGGTCTGCATATATTTGTTTGTCGTAACCCGGCTGATGGTAGATTCGTGCATACCGATATCTTCAGCGATATCACGAAGAACCAGCGGACGGAGATACTCGATACCGCGATCAAAATATTCACGCTGAAAACGGATGATGCTTTTGGCAACCTTGTAAATGGTGCGCTGACGCTGTTGAATACTTTTTATAAGCCAGGCTGCGGAGCGCGTTTTATCGCTGATGTACTGTTCTGCCTGCGAATCGATGGACCCGGCGCTACGGGATTCCGAGTATTGAGCACTTATCTTCAGATTCGGCAAACCCTCTTCATTCAGCATGACGACATAGTCATCACCCAGCTTGTGCACAAAAATATCGGGGGAGATGTAGTGGACATCATCTGAATTGAACAATGAGCCGGGACGCGGGTCGAAGCCGGATATAATCTTGGAAGCGATCAGAATCTGGTTGATGTCGATTTTCAAGGATCTGGCAATCTGTTTGTAATTCCGTTTTTCAAGATCGCAGAGATGATTAAGGAGGATGCTTTCAACAATGCTCCCTTTCATCCCGAGGCTGCGCGCCTGTATCAGCAGGCATTCACGCAGATCACGTGCCGCCACGCCGGGAGGGTCAAACTCCTGAATGCAGTCCAGAACATCAATGACATCCTCTTCCGTTGCCAAACTTGCCGCTGCAATTTCTGCCAGGGATGCTCTCAGATAACCGGAATCATCGATATTGCCAATGATGACTTCGCCGACCCGGACGTCCATTTCTGAGTACTGTCCCATATGGAGCTGCCAGAGCAGATGATCAATCAGAGTCCCTTTACGGGTCAGCAGGTTTTCAAATGATGGTCGTTCATCTTCGCCGCCATACTGCTGTTCACCGGAGCTGTAATTGTAGCCGTCAAGATAGCTGTCCCAATCGCGCAGGGTTTCTTCGCCGGTCTCAACTTCATGAAAATCGGCGCTGTCTCCGGAAGGTTCCAGTTCCTGTTCGGCTATCTCAAGCGTGTCCGGTTCCCTGATGTCCTCGTGCTCGTTTGTCTCTTCAAGTAACGGATTTTCTTCCAACTCCTGACGCACGACATCCTGCAGTTCCAAGCGTGTCAGCTGAAGCAGTTTAATCGCCTGTTGCAACTGGGGAGTCATCACCAGTTGTTGAGTCATTTTAAGTTGTTGGCGCATCTCCATTGCCATAAAGCGTCAACCTCATATCCCTTGTTTCTGAAAATTCAGGAATTAACGACGATTATAATCTGAAATCGTCTCCCAGATACATTTCACGGGCAATCTTGCTCTCGGCTATTTCAGCCGGGGTACCATGTTCCAAAACAACTCCACTGCTCATAATGTAAGCGCTGTCACAGACACCCAGCGTTTCGCGCACGTTGTGATCCGAGATCAATACGCCGATATTTCTGTTTTTCAAGGAAATAATCAGCGACTGGATATCTGCAACCGCTATCGGGTCAATACCGGCAAACGGTTCATCAAGCAGAATAAATGAGGGATTCGTTATCAGTGCTCGTGCTATCTCAACCCGACGGCGCTCCCCGCCTGACAGTGAAAACCCTTTCGATGAAGCGATATGGGTAATATGAAAATCTTCCAGCAACTGCTCCATACGCTGGCGGCGCAGCTGTGTATCCGCTTCTACCGTTTCAAGAATAGCCAGGAGATTGTCGGATACCGAAAGTTTCCGGAAAACCGAGGCTTCCTGCGGCAGGTAACTGATGCCGCGCCGGGCACGCTGATACATGGGCAGGGGGGTGATATCATTCTCACCAAGAAAAACGTGACCGCCATCCGGTTGCGCCAACCCTACAATCATATAAAACGTTGTCGTCTTCCCGGCGCCGTTCGGTCCGAGCAGGCCGATAATACTCCCGGCGTCAATCGCGATGTCAACCCCGGCTACAACCTGGCGATTACTATAATTTTTTCTGAGACCACTGGTCCAGAGCCGTAACCGGTCAGCGCCCGTCTGCATTGACTTTCCTGTCAGGCGGATTAATGACCGCCTCTACGCGTGAATCGCCGCCACCCGAAACAATACTTACATCCCGGTCAACGTAATAGGTGATGATTTTCCCGCTGATACTGTCGCTGCCCTGCGTCACATGCGGGGTGCCGGTCAGAACGATCAGTCCGTTGCGGCTATTGTAAACTGCCTGTGCTGCGAAACCGGTTCTGTTCTGCTGGACGATACGTACGTTGCCGGTCGCCTCTATTTTTTCTACCTCACCTTTTTTCTCGCCATAGTTGACTGCGATCTTATCGGCAAAGATAGTTATATCACCCTGTTTGGCAACAACCTTACCGGAAAAAACGGCTATTTTTCCCTTGTTGTCGGCTGTCAATTCGTTTGATTTGATCGTGATAGGTAAACCCGAACGGTCCCGGCCTGGAGCAGCGGCCTGCGATGCCGCCTGGGCTGAGGCCGCGCTGCACAAACAGATTGCAAGAATTAGCAGAGTTTTCATCGTCATTCAAGGTGCCTTATCGCAACGAAATCAAAAAAACATTATTTCAACGCAGTCACACCGGCTATAGTCGCTTCGAGCGGGCTTTTGAAACGGGCACGCTGGTCGTCGACCGACAATTCCATGCCGACCGCTTTCAAAGTAAGGCGCCGCTGCTTGAACGTCACCGGGGCGGTCGTTGAGAATTGACTGCGAGCGGCGTCATAATCAAGTGCAGAGGTATCAAAGCTGACATCGTCCCCGCTGAAGACATGGACATTTCCGCGTAGCAGGACGTTTTTGCTGGCGGCCTGAAAATCACCACTGTCGGCGCGTAACGAAATTCTACCGGCATTCCTGGGACGAAGAACGTTCATACTTATACCGCTCAGATGCGCCAGGTCACCGCTCTTGTCGTATTCGACCCGATCAGCATCAAGTTCCCAGACAACAGAACCATTGTGCAGCTCGCTGAATCTGGCCTTATGCAAGGCGATATCTATGTTGCGGGGAAGCTGCTGGAAAGCCGAACGCACGGGCGGTGCGCCGTGAGAGCCATTGCGGGATATGGCTGTCACGATGCCGATGATCGCCGTTGTTACGAGAATGGCCAGCAGCAACGGCCTGTTAAAAACGGGCGATACCATAATAGTGGGGGACTATACCATCGAGGACGATGGCTGTCCAGCACAACGTAGCGGGCAATTATTTTTTTGGCACAAAGATTGAAGGCTCTAGCTCATAGCGTTCGGTAACTTGATCCCACAGGCCTCGCCCTTTCAGAATCAGGTCACAGACCTCCCGAACCGCGCCGTGCCCGCCGGGTCGCGACGAAATATAGTGAGCAACCGCTTTGACTTCATCCTGGGCATCGGCCGGAGCTGCAGCATAGGCAACCCGCCGCATGACAGGAACATCAATGATATCATCCCCCATGTATGCGATCTGGCCATCTTGCAGCCCGGTTTTAAGCTTCACGTCAGTGTAGCTGGTCAGCTTCGTCAAGGCTCCTTGATAGACCAGATCAATACCCAGTTCGCGTGCACGAATATCGACAACCAGTGAGTTCCGTCCGGTGATAATCCCGATAATGATGCCATAGCGCTGCAGCATCTTGATGCCGTGGCCGTCTCTGACATTGAATGTTTTCGTCTCGAGGCCGTTACCGTCATAAATGATTCCGCCATCTGTCATGACGCCGTCGACGTCCAGTAGCAGCAGTCGTATATCTTTCAGTCTGTCGGTCATCAGGCGATCCCCGCTTTCAGAATATCATGCAGATGAATGATTCCGCACGGTACCGTACTGAGATCATCATCAAAGACAAAGAGAGACGTGATCGAGCGCTTCTCCATAACCTGCAGTGCGGCGGCAGCCAGTTCCGTGCGTTTGATGCGTAGCGGTCCCGCTTTCATGATGCCCTTGGCCTGCTGGTTGAGGATGTCGTAGCCACGCTCAAGCGCACGACGCAGATCGCCGTCGGTAATGACTCCCGCCAGGGCACCACTGTCATCACAGACGCCGGTAACGCCGAGCCCCTTGTCTGTTATGACGAACAGAGCCTCCTTCATCAACGTATCCATCTGCACCAGCGGAATGGAATCGCCCGTATGCATCATATCTTCAACCCGCAGAATCAATTTTTTTCCCAGCGAGCCGCCGGGGTGGAACAGGGCAAAATCCTCCGCCCGAAAGCCGCGCCTGACCAGCAGCGCAACCGCCAGCGCGTCCCCCATGGCGAGCGTTGCCGTCGTCGAAGCGGTCGGTGCCAGACCGAGCGGGCAGGCCTCTTCACCGACCGAAACATCCAGAAACACATCACTGCTGCGCGCAAGGTTTGAGGTCGGATTGCCGCTTAGCGCGATCAGATGCGCCCCCAGACGCTTGATTGATGGCAGTATCCGCAGGATCTCTTCCGTTTCACCGCTGTTGGAGATAGCGATCACGACGTCTCCGGTCATGATCATACCCAGATCACCATGAATCCCTTCGGCCGGATGCAGAAAAAAAGCCGGGGTGCCGGTGGAAGCCATGGTGGAGGCAACCTTCTGACCGACCAGCCCGGATTTGCCCATACCACTGACGATTACGCGTCCGCTGCTTGCCAGTATCAGTTCGATCGCCCGTTCAAAGGAACTGTCAATACGATCGGCCATCGCCAGCAGCGCTTCGGCTTCAACCCGGATAACCCGCTGTGCTTCTTCGATCAGCATCAGAATGCCCCCTGTTTGACGGTGGCATCAATCGTTTTGAGCATCTTCAGCAAACCGGGCAGTTCCGTCAGTGAAATTGAATTGGGACCGTCACAGAGCGCCTTGTCAGGCTCTTCATGCACCTCCATGAAGATTCCATCGATTCCCGTCGCTACCGCAGCCCGTGAGAGGTACTCTACAAATTCGCGCTGGCCGCCAGAGCTGTCTCCCTGGCCTCCCGGTAGCTGTACACTGTGGGTGGCATCAAAGACAACCGGATAGCCGGTGGCGCGCATGACCGGAAAACTGCGCATATCCACCACCAGATTATTGTACCCGAAAGAGGCGCCCCGCTCGGTCAGGATGATATTCTCATTGCCGCTGGCAGCGATTTTTCCCGCTACGTTTTTCATATCCCAGGGAGCCAGAAACTGCCCTTTTTTAACATTTATTACCCGTCCGGTTTGGGCGGCCGCTACCAGCAGGTCGGTCTGGCGGCAGAGAAAAGCCGGAATCTGCAGCACATCCAGCACCTCGGCCGCCGGTGCAACCTGCTCAATTGAGTGTATATCCGAGACAACCGCCACACCGAGAGATTCTTTGACTTTACGCAGAATTGCCAGGCCTTCCCGCATGCCGGGGCCGCGGTAAGCGTTGACCGAGGTGCGGTTGGCCTTGTCGTAGGAGGCTTTGAAGATCAAAGGTATGGAAAGAGCGTTGCAGATTGTCATCAGGCGTTCGGCGTGCCGCAGCGTAGCGGATTCGCTTTCGATAACACACGGGCCGGCAATCAGCACCAGCGGACGATTGCCGCCCAGCCTCATCGTAGCAATACTGATTTCACGGGTCATGATCATCTCCTTGACTCTCCTGGGTTCGCGTTCCATAAAAAAAGCACCCGCATACGAGGTGCGGGTGCCATGACCAATATCACAAGCATGCTGCTATCTCAACTCAAAATGGTTGATGCACTGGTACCCTCATGGTATTATCCTCCGTAAAGGAGATACGACCATGTGCCTGACAATAGCCGCACGATATGAAAATGGGGTTTTTCTTCCTCTGGAACATGTCGTTCTGCCGGAACATTCGTATATTCGCCTGGTAATTCCCGATGCTCCGGCCCAAAAGCCGCGCAAACAGTTAAAAGGGATACTGAATGGATTGGGTATTACTGTTACCGAGGATGACATTCGTGAGCTCCGTTCCGAGATGTGGAAGAACTTCCCCAGAGATATTTCATAATGACCGGTCTTCTGCTCGACACCCATGCTGCCATCTGGTATCTCGGCGATCCGGGCAGATTAAGTGCGACCGCGATGGCTGCAATTGATTCTGCGTATGATCTGGATGCCCCGCTGTATGTCAGTGCAATAACCCTGATTGAGGTCATGTACCTCGGTGAAAAGCGGCGCATATCCGAAGAGGCGGCTGCATCTGTAATCGAAGCGCTTACCTGCGGCAATGGATTCATCGTCATAGCGGTTGATGAAGCCGTAGCCAACGCCCTCGCCACCATCCCTCGCAACGCAGCGCCCGACATGCCGGATCGTATTATTGCAGCGACTGGACGCATGTTGAATGTACCGATTGTCACCAAAGATCATCTCATTGCCTCATCAGGTGTCACTACTATCTGGTAGCACTTTCATCATCTATATTACTTTTCGTTCCCACGCTCCGCATATTGAAAACGTTGTGTACTCTGCCCGGCTCACATCAGCCCCATCAATCGGAAACGATTACGGCAAACTTAGCCTATCGAAACTACAAACAGAAAACGTTTAATCGTATTCTGTATTACCGTAATAAAGTTATAATGCCCCTTGATCATTGAGCTTCTTACGTTCCGCTGCTAAACGCTTTACTTCACTAACTTGCCTAAGATATTTTGCATCTGGCTCTATTTTATACGCCTCATTAAAAGCCGTTTCAGCCTCTTTAAACATATAATTAAATTGGTAGCTTATACCTAAATCCCACCATGCCCCCACGTGAGTAGGTTTTTTCTGTGTTGCAATTTTAGCTTGGTCAATAGCATCATTCCACCGCCCCATTTTCGCATAATTTTCGCACCGTTCTAACTCAGGAAGGTCAGAATCGGTTTTTGCAAACGTTACACTTTCATAATCACTATAGGGGGCTATCATCTTAATGAAAGTATTGACAACATCACTAACGGTCGAACTAGTTAATGCATCACTATCAGGCTCTTCTGGCCAACCATTATCAGCGGAAGTAGTTTGTTCAGCCGTTTTAGATATAGTCTTTGCAGCTAATATTTTACCCGTACTTAATCCTACAAGTTGCAATGTAGTTGTCAATTTTGCAATACCCTTAATGTAGTGAGTTTGATGAGTCACGCCATCCTTATCTCTCCAAGGCTTGTCTACCAGCTTGGTTTGATCATATTTCATTAATGAATTATTGCCAAAAACAAGAACTGCAGCTCCTACAACTTTACCCAATTTCACGGCATTTTTTTCATTAACGAGACCGGACGTACTCAGTTTTTGTTCTTTCAAAATTTGTTCTAAATGTTCCCTGTCAACTACTTCGAATTTTTGTGTCTCAAACAATCTAGAAGATAAAGAGTCTGCCACAACTTGACCGCCTCTCCCCTTAATTTCCCCAATAGCTATTTTATTTATACCGCGTAAATTAATTTCAGCAGGCCTTGTAACCGGCACTCTTATAGTAGTTGCGCAGCCTGACAGAAAGAGGCAAACAGCTGATATCATGATAATAGGACTTATAGTCAATTTCATTTTCATTTAAATACTCCTTTAATACGCAGTATTATTAAATATTATAAGTTATTTTATTAAAATTTTTTTCTATTGGTAAATTCTCTGCTTCTTGGGGGATTAAAGAATCAACTAAGGTTACAGATACACCCGGCCGCTTGCGGCGGGGTGATTCATTTCACAGCTGTATTTGACTGTAGGGGCCCTCTGTGGAACAAAATAAATCGTTTTTTCTACTTCACTCATAATTGCTGCTCTCTTTTCCATCCCTCAAACAGGGCATGAAATCAATTAAAATCATATCTATTTCTGCATCAAATTAATTGTATATTGATTAAAACTAATTATTCTAAAGTTACCCTTTTGCTCTAAACTATTAGCCAGATAGATAGTACTTTCAGGATAACTGACTGTGAACTCTCCCAAGCCTGTATCCTCAACATCAGTGTAACCGTCAACCGAGCACCATCTATCTTCCCACCGATCTTCAAGCTATGCTGACCTGAAATTTTCAGACTTTCAGGAGGTCAGCAGATGCCAGGAGAGACACCTGACTGGTCAGTCAGATT
>DUZX01000043.1 GCA_013349325.1 Desulfuromonadales bacterium | reverse complement strand
GCGTGTCAGTTTTTGAAAGAACTGAGCTAAACCAGCTACTTACATTCAGTGATTACAAAAACAGCACTACTGCAAAACCTAAACAACTGAAATTATTCTGAAATTATTCCGGCCACTAGTGATAATATCTATTGATTTTGCATTAATTAAATAGTGATTGCAGTAATCAAGCTGTCAGCAACTGGGCAAGATCTGAAGCCTGTACTCTGATTTCCGGCATTGCGATGGATTCAAAAAGCTCTGGTATTCGCAGCGGGCCGATCGCAAAGAGGGTTTTGTTAACGGTGCCGTCAGAGCAGATCAGACGGCCGTTCCGGTCGGTTTCAATACCGAGACGCAAACGATCGGGATAATCGAGGAGCCATCCCGCAAGAGCAGCGATTCCGGTCGCAGTTTCAACATGCCGTCACGCGTGCCAAAGATATGGGTTCCGGTGGTCTGGTGCAGGCGTTCGTCCAGCAGAGTGACCGCCGCATCGCTGTAGAAAACCCCACGCCGCTGCACATCGGTTTTGAGTATGATCAGGCGCGGTACATCAGGGTAGCGCGCAGCGACCTCTTCCAACGTCGATGTGTAAGCCCTTCCGGTCACAGTGGTGCTCATAGTTCTCTCCTGCCCTGCTTCTCGTGTTTCAGAAATGATGGTCCACCTGGTAGCATGTGTTTATCGGTCTTGCGCCCGATAACTTCCAGGCATTGCAGGCATTCGCGCAGACTGCAGACACCGCAGGAGTGGTGCATGAAAACCGGTATCCCTTCGAGCTTGGCGGTACTTACCGCCCTGTTACGTGCCTGATGTGAGACCTTGTTGGTAAAGATCACGACTCCCTCTGATTTTCTGATCTTGGAGCACATGCTCTGCTGGTCCTGGCTGAATATCTGAATATCCACCCCCTGTCGCTTCGCTTCCATCCGGTACTCATCATGCAGACGATCCATGCCGCCAACCAGTACGATACTCATAGTTTCTCCTCCTGCGTTTCGTCGCCTTACTTGACCAGCTTCGTTGAAGCACCTGATACGATCCCTGATTCCAGCGGCAGGTTCGTATCGCGTGACCAGCCGATCCAGGAGCTATCATAATTGTGAATTTTTTCGAGTGGCCAGCCTGTCAGATACAGAGCAAATAATGCCTGTGTAGAGCGCACACCGGACTGGCAGTAGAAGTAGTGATCCTTGTTCTTTTCATACCCCAGCGTGCTGATCAGAGCCTTGATTTCATTGGCACTGCGCCATTCGGCCTTATTTTCCTTGGTCTTGAACTGGGCCCAGTCGTTGTGCAGGCTGCCCGGAATACGACCGGGTCGGCTCGCCCCTTTTTTCAGCTCCTCGCCGGTAAACTCCTTGATGCTGCGGTTGTCCCAGATCTGACCGAGATGATTTTTTTGAACAGCGATAATGTCAGAAGTATCCACTCGCAGTGATGGCACGGCCACTTTGGCGACAAATGTTCCGTTTCGGATCGGCAGCGGCGGTGCCAGCAGGTCGACCGTATATCCGGCGCTTCTCCAGGCCTTGATACCGCCATCCAGTACACGCACATTCGCTTTGCCGTAATAGGTCAGAGCCCACCAGAGTCGGGTGGCATCATACTGCGAATCGTAGACCACGATTTTTGAATCCTGATCAATGCCGAGGCGTTGTGCCAGTCTCGTAAAATCGGCTGCAGAGACGATATTTCCAGTAATACCCCCCTGACTGGCAGCCGGCGCTTCTATCGCCGGGCGGTCAATCTGGTGGGAGCCGGGAATATGTCCCAGAAAATATTCAACATTATTCTCTGAGGCCAGAACCACCAGCTTCGGATCCTTCGCGTCGATCAGCTGTTTCAACTCCTGAACCGTAATCAGCGCACTACCCCGCGAAAAGCCCTTGTAATGAAGTTCCTGCGCGCCTGCTGCGGTAAAAGACAAAATCATAGCAGCCACAGCAACCAACCCTCTACGTACACATTCCTTAATCATCGCGATCTCCTTGGAGGTAGAATACAAAAAAGCCGGGCAATAATGGTCATAACAACCCATTCCTGCCCGGCCTCCAGTTTTTCTGGTCAGCTCGAATTTCGTGTACCCTAACAAAAGAGTGATTCTGCTGTCAAGTTTATTTTATACAATACCTACAAGTTTTATATACTATAACGTTTTTGCTGCATTCCGGGTCAGGTTTTGTGCGTTTCCGTCCCGTTAATTACACGTGCGTACGGCGACACTGATCCCTTCGTATGCTCGACCAAATGACGCCGTAAAATGAAAACCTTCTCTTCTGGGGTGTAGTTGTGACATTTCTTTCGCATGGACTTTCCTCCGTTCGTGATGGTTTATCACAAACGAACCAAAAGTCCTATTCACGCTGAGCAATTTACCACCGCCAGAAACGGAACAATCGCGGCAGAAGTCAGCGCCATAAAAATAAATACTGCATGAGAGAGCTTTTTTTATTATGGTGAGCATGAATCCGTTTTGTTCGTGATAGGTTTTGTTATCATCCGCTTACGTCACACCGTCGCACACATGCGATCCACACAGGAGGAAAAATTAACCATGGTAACTTTAAAGGTAAACGGCACAAGTTTACAGACAGACGTTGCAGCAGATACTCCGCTTCTGTGGGTATTGCGGGATCATTTTCAGCTTACCGGAACGAAATATGGTTGCGGCGAAGGGCTGTGTGGCGCCTGTACGGTGCTGGTTGACGGGGTTCCGCTTCGTTCCTGTGTAACACCGGTGGGAGAAGTGCAGGGTAAAGCTGTCATTACCATTGAGGGGATTCCCGATGATCATCCGGTCAAGCAGGCCTGGCTTGCGCAGGAAGTATCGCAGTGCGGCTACTGTCAACCGGGCCAGATACTGTCTGCAGTGGCACTTCTGACGCAGATCCCGAAGCCGGGAGATACTGATATTGATCGAGCCATGAGCGGCAACCTGTGCCGCTGCGGAACCTATGATCGTATCCGACGGGCGATACATACTGCCAGCGGCGTAAAAAAAGCCAAAGTGAGGAAACCGACATGAGCAAGAAAACCGTGATGACCCGTCGACAGTTCATCAAAACGAGTGCGCTCCTGAGTGGTGGGCTCGTACTGGCCTGCCACCTGCCTCTTGGGCAACGGGATGCACTGGCCGCTTCTGACAATGTCTTTGCACCCAATGCATTCCTGCGCATCGGGACGGATGAGAGCGTGACCGTTATCGTTAATAAATCAGAAATGGGACAAGGGGTGTATACCTCACTCCCCATGCTGGTTGCCGAAGAACTGTGCTGCAACTGGCAGAACGTTACTTTTATTGCATCGCCGGTAGCACCGGAATATAATCACGCCCAGTTCGGGCCGCTGATGGTTACCGGTGGAAGTTCCAGTGTCCGTTCTGAGTGGGAGCGTTTGTCTTTGGCCGGTGCAGCGGCACGTGAAATGCTGGTGAGAGCGGCCGCACAGATGTGGCAGGTTGAACCGTCAACGTGCCGCGCCGAAAACGGAAGTGTGATAAGTCCATCCGGAGTCCGTCTTACTTTTGGTGCATTGGTGGATACGGCAGCAAAACTACCGGTTCCAAAGAATCCGAAGCTAAAAAGCGGCAAAAAAAACCTGCTCGGTTCATCGACCAAGCGTCTTGATAGTCCAGCCAAAATTAACGGCACGGCCATTTTCGGGATTGATGTGACTGCACCAGGCATGTTGACTGCCGTTATTGCCCGTCCACCGGTGTTTGGCGGAAAGGTGGTTCGCTTCAATGCAGACAAGACTTTGGCATATCCGGGAGTACGGAGCGTCGTTGCCGTGGATGCCGGTGTTGCTGTGGCAGCAGACAGTTTCTGGCAGGCGATGAAGGGTCGCGAACTGTTGGAAATCTCCTGGGAAGATGGAAAATGGGCATCAATCTCTACCGCAGCCATGCATGAAGAATATGCCCGACTGGCCGCTACTCCCGGCCTGATCGCCCGCTCAGATGGCACAGCAGAAGCTCTGTTGGCTAAAAGTACTGATAAAATTGAAGCTATCTTTGAAATGCCCTATCTAGCCCACGCGCCGATGGAACCGTTAAACTGTTTTGTAGACCTTAAGAAAGAACATTGCCTGATTCGGACCGGCAGTCAGTTTCAGACGGTTGACCGCGCTGCTGCTGCAAAAGTGGCCGGGTTGAAGCCGGAGCAGGTTGATTTTGAAACGACGTTCCTTGGGGGCGGCTTTGGCCGCAGGGCCTGCACCGGTTCGGACTTTGTCATTGAAGCGGTCCAGGTCGCCAAAGCTATCGGTCAGCCGGTGAAGGTGATTCGCACGCGTGAAGACGATATGCGAGCCGGATATTATCGCCCCATGTGGTACAACCGCGTGGAGGCATGCCTGGACAAAAAGGGTTATCCCCTGGCATGGTATCACCGAATTGTCGGCCAGTCGATTATTGCAGGAACCGCTTTTGAGCCGGTCATGGTCAAGAACGGAATTGATCACACGTCCGTTGAAGGTGCCTCCGACACCCCCTATGACATTCCCAACCTGCGGGTAGAGCTGCACAGCCCTACAAACGGTGTCCCGGTGCTCTGGTGGCGGTCAGTCGGCCACTCTCACACCGCGTTTGTCATGGAAAGCTTTCTGGACGAACTGGCACATAAAGCGGGAAAAGATCCCTGTCAGTATCGCCAGACGCTCCTGGCCAAACATCCGCGTAACCTGAATGTACTTAAAATTGCCGCAGAAAAGGCCGGTTGGGGCAAACCGCTCCCGAAAGGCAGAGCACTCGGAATTGCCGTGCATGAATCCTTCGGCAGCTTTATTGCCCAGGTTGCAGAGGTTTCGCTGGATAAAAAGAGTGCCATCAAGGTGCACCGGGTCGTCTGCGCTGTCGATTGCGGGCGCATTGTCAACCCGGATATTATCAAGGCTCAGATGGAATCCGGCATAATTTTCGGACTTTCTGCCGCTCTTTACGGAGCAATCACCCTCAAAGACGGCCGGGTCGAGCAGGGTAATTTTGACACCTATTCACTGGTACGCTTATCCGCATCGCCACAGATAGAGGTGCATATTGTTGCCAGTAACGAAGCTCCGGGCGGAGTCGGTGAACCAGGTGTACCGCCGATAGCCCCGGCTGTGGCTAACGCACTCTTTGCTCTTTCAGGAGCCAGAATTCGAAGCTTACCGATGACGCCGGACAAGATAAAAACTGCGCTCAAGCAAGCGTAGTACCGCTTGTGATGCCGGGTTGATTTTTAAGGAATTGATATGACAGAACTTGAATTACACGAGGAAATAGTCCGGCTTACCCGCAGTGGCAAACCGTATGCGTTGGCAACCGTTATTACCCATAGCGGTTCTTCGCCCCGTAAATCAGGAGCAAAGCTGCTGGTTCGCGGCGATGGCAGTTTACTGGGGTCAGTGGGTGGTGGACGGGTAGAAACTGAAACCATCGAGGCTGCGCTGAAAGCTCTGTCAGTAGGCGAGACTAGGATTCTTGAGTATGTTTTGACCGAGGAGCACGGGTTTGCCTGTGGCGGTAGCATGTCGGTCTTTATAGAACCACACGGAGGACGTCCAGAGTTGGTCATGTTCGGTGCCGGCCATGTCGGCAGGGCCGTAACGAGTCTGGCTCATGGCTGTGGCTTCCGGGTGGTCGTGGTGGATCATCGACCTGACTGCGCTACAGCTGCACTGCTCCCGGGTGCCGATGAGATTCATTGCAGCCCGATTGCAGTTGCATTACATCAGCTGACCGTGACGAGCAAGAGTTACATTGTCATTGCCACTCCGGGACACCTTCACGACTTTGATGCAGTGCGGGGATGTCTGGCGACAGAAGCAGGATTCATCGGTCTGCTCGGAAGCCGGCGCAAAGGTGAAGTGCTGTTTACAGCTCTGGAAGAAGAGGGCTTTTCTGCTGCCCAACGCAAACGGGTCGTGACGCCGGTCGGTCTTGATATAGGAGGGCAAACCCCGGAAGAGATTGCCGTCAGTATTGTCGCCCAGTTGATCAAGCTTCAGAGACACACATGAGCAGCACCGTTGCCGCCATTCTGCTTGCAGCAGGTAAATCGCGTCGTATGGGGAGCTGCAAGCAGCTTCTGCCGTTAGGTACCTCGACGGTACTTGGTCGTTGCGTTGACACGCTTCAGTCTGGTGGCGTTAATGAAATAGTCGTCGTTGTTTCGGACGATGGCCACGATGTGGCTGCTGCTGCAAAGACTTATTCCGCTCACGTTACGGTAAATCAGGAGTCTGACGCAGATATGGCCTCGTCTATTCGGGCCGGGCGCGAATCTCTGAGATCCGGATACAGCGGTATTATTATTTTCCTGTGTGACACTCCTCTGGTGGACCCCGCCACGATCATTTTGTTAGCAGAGAGCCACACACTCTACCCCGACCGCATCATTGTCCCTTGCCAACAGGGCAAACGGGGACATCCGCTACTTTTTCCCCGAACAATCCTTGACGAGCTGCGCGCAGGTATGACACTTCGGGATCTGGTGCGCCGTCATTCCACCCGTGACTATGAAGTTGCGGTTGATGATCCCGGGATAGTGATCGATATGGACACTCCGGAAGATTATGAACGAGTCAGTAACATAGCTCAGGTGATGCTGATACAAGGTAAAACCGAGTGAAGAAATTACTGACATGGGGGGCTGTAGGTTTATTGACTTCAGCTCTGCTGGACCCGATTATCTATTCCATGCTTGATCTTCCGGTCCCCTGGTTTCGAGACCTGCTCATGGGGGCGGGTGGCGTCGGTGGATTCTATCTGCTGATTAAATATCGTAACGATTTGTAGCTATGGCTGAAGAAGGCCAGAACGCTGAAGACGGCAGAGCTTTGGGAGACGGCAAATGCTCAAATAGTGCGACATCCTCTGCGAAATCAGGCGGCAACGTAAACATGAATCAGAGTATTGCATTGGGAGAAGCCGGTCTACTCGACATTTTCAAAATACGAGCAAAAAAGCCTGTCATCCCCGAGTGATTCTATCGGGGATCCACGAAGTCAAAGTCTGGATTCCCGATTAAACCCTCGGGAATGACAAGCTTTTTAAAATCTGTGCTGAAATAGTTACAGAACTTTTTATTTGACAACACAGCTGATTCCATTAAGAGTACTTTGTCAGTACTCACAAAAAGGAAAACGCTATGATTGAACTTCTTCGTAAACGCCGCAGCATAAGGAAATACCTGACCACTTCTGTCGATCAGAAATCTCTCGATATCCTGATTGAGTCACTTCTCCTCGCACCATCTTCGCGAAATAACAAGCCGGGGAATTTTGTCGTGGTTGAAAACCGCGAACTGCTCGAAAAACTATCGCAGGCGAAGGAACATGGCTCCGCGTTTCTGAAAGGAGCCCCACTTGGCATCGTCGTGTGCGCAGACACTACAAAATCCGACGTTTGGGTAGAAGATTGCGCCATAGCATCAATTCTGCTTCAGGTAACAGCCGAATCGTTGGGATTGGGAAGTTGCTGGATTCAGATCCGCAAACGTGCACACGACTCGCAGAAATCCGCAGAGGAGTACATTAAAGAACTGCTCGACCTTCCGGAAAAGTTCAGAGTTGTCTCGATTATCAGCATCGGCCACCCTGATGAGATAAAAACTCCGCATCAATCCAATGACCTTGATTGCAATAAGATCATGATGAAGTAACGCATGACCTGGGATCCGGATCAAAACGTGAAGTTCAAAGAGTTTCCAAACCTGCAGGCAGGGCCCAATCATTCAATATCAGAATTCTTCCAACTGGTAACCTTTGTTACAGTAGAGAGTGCAACTTGCATTCCCGGACAAAATAACTGCGAAGGATAGGATTCAGTGTTCCCGCAACGCATCAACAATTTTCAATCTGCTGGCCCTGATTGCGGGGGTAACGCCGCCGATCAGTCCCATCAGCATTGAAAAAATTAACGATTTAACGATAATTTCCGGCGTCAGCGTGAATGCGAAGGCCAACTCGGAAAAGGTCTGCCAATTCATGGTTGAAATCGTAATCAGCTGCATGAATGATGCACCGATCAAACCGGTGACCCCACCCAGTAAACCCAGCAACAAGGCTTCCATCAGAAAAGCGGTCAGAATGCTGGAGCTTCGAAATCCCAGGGCCCGCAACGTTCCAATCTCTGCAACCCGGTTTGCTACTGCGGCATACATGGTAATCAAGGCCCCGATTATGGCTCCGACCGAAAATATTGCTGTCAGCGAGATACCCAGAATGCGCAGAAATTTGGCCATAACTTCAGATTGATCCCTGTAATAGCGCGTTTCACGACGGACATCCACCGTCAGACGCGGGTCGGCATTCAGTCTGGCTTTAACGGCTTCAAATTCAGAGCTGTTACGCAACCTGAAGGTAATCGAAGAATGAACCGGACGCCGGAATGCCTGCATTAACTGGGTGGCATCCCCCCATATTTCCGAACTGAAGCCGGTCGCTCCGGCATTAAAGATTCCGACTACCGTCCAGTCTCTCATGCCAAAGTGAAGCGTTTCACCAATGCCTCCGCCGGTAAAACGCTCGGCGATACTACTTCCGGCCATGATCTCTGAGGAACCGGAACGTGGCATACGCCCTTCCATCAGTTTTATCTGCGGTCGAAGCAGTAACGAAGTGGGCTGAATACCGCGTATGACAACATTGGCAGGTTTTGCACTGCCTCGTTTGGGAAGACTTATCAGAACAACCAGCTCTTTAGCCAGGAGCGGTTCCGCCGAACTGCCGGTCGCAATTTCGGGAAGACTCTCAATAATAGCACCCTGCAACCGTTCAATCCCGCTCTGTACTTCGGAATTTGCTGATGCCCGGGTAATAATGACATTATCGTCGGATCCGGTCTCAATCAGTGTTTTTTCCAAACCGGCCGAGAGCATCAGGATTGACGCAAAAACAAACACGACCAGCGCCATGCCGGCAGCGGTGAGAAAAGTGGTTAATTTTCTCATAGTCAGATTGCGAAGACTGTAGGTAAAGGGAATTGCCACGATTTACACGTTCGGGAGATGAATAATCAATCGGCAACCGCCGGTAGCGGGTGTTTCGGCCGTCAACATGCCGCCGTGGGCTTCAATGATACGATAGCTGATCGCCAGCCCGAGACCGGTACCATGTGCTTTTGAGGTCCAGAACGGCTCAAAGAGATGCTGCAGCGCCTCAGAAGAAATACCGGGGCCGTTGTCGGTAACGCTGATTCGCACGCCGGCAGTTTTCAAACTGCCCGGCTCGCCATAGGTCAGCAGTTCCGCATCAATCTGTATGTTTCCACCGAAAGTCATGGCTTCAGCAGCATTATGCAGCAGATTAAGCATGACCTGGCGTAACTGGCCCGGATCGACCCGGACCACGGTATCAGGCGGGACAACATTGATGATGGAAATATGCTTAAAGCGGGGATCGGCAGCTAACAACAGAATTATATCTCTCGTTTCACTGTGAACATTAACCTGTTCACGATTGGGTGTGTGCGGACGGGCATATTCAAGAAATTCGGTTATCAGCTGATTCAAACGGTCAGCTTCGCGGGTGATGATGTTCATCAACCGCAGATCACCATCCACCAGATCACCGCGAGCGGCAAGCAGCTGAACCGACCCGCTCAAAGCGGCCAGCGGATTACGGATTTCATGGGCCATGCGTGCCGAGACCTCGCCCAATGCAGCCAGCTGATCAGCTCGTTTGAGCGCTTCCTCCATGCGGCGAATTGCCGTAATATCCCGGAAGTTCAGGATATAGCCCGCCTGGTGTCCCTGCCCGTCATCAAATGGAGCGACGCGATAGCCGACCACCATTTCCGCTCCTGTTGGCGTGCTGTAGCAAAATTCTCTGGCACTGGAGTCATCCGGAAGTTGTAACCATCCAGACAGCTGCGGGAAGATCGTCTCAATCGGCTGATCGTAGACGACCGACTGACTGACGCCCACCAGTGACTCGGCATACGGATTAAACACCCTGATTCTTCCGCTTGTGGTGGTGGTGATAAGACCGCTCTCGCTGTGGGCCACGATCATGGTATTCAGCTGTTCGAGTTCATGATAGTCGACCGATGTCTGTTGAAGGGCTGCCTCGCTCTCCCGGGCACGCTCGGAGAGATAACCTGTGATAAAAGCGGTCAGGCCGAATCCGACAAAATTAAGAAAAATAGTATAAAAAAGACGTGAAGCGCCGACATTCTGGGCATCCTCCTGACTTAAGCCGATAAATCCCAGATACCCGAAATATTGAAAATCGAGCATGGCACCATACAAAATACCGCATAGTGAGGCGGTATACAGAGCCTCCCGCTGTCCAAGCAGCATTCCGGAGACCATGATCGAGAGCAGGTACAGAAATGAGTAGGGGCTGAGGATGCCGCCGGTAAAGAGCAGCAGTACGGTGACAAACAGGAGGTCCCAGATAACCTGGAGGTAGGTCAGGAAGTTGGTAAAACGCTTCAGCTTGAGGGCGCACAACGAGGCAATTGAAAAAACGCAGGAAAAAAGCATCAGCCTGATAACACCAGACTGAAAACGCCCGAAATCAATAGGGGCGTTTTGATATTTTAACAGCAGTGTTGATACCAGAAAGAGAAATGAAACGATAATTCTGGCATTAATGAAGATTCTGAGTCTTCGTTCACCTGCCATGATCAGCCGCCGACTGCACCAGCCAGCTTGAAGATCGGAAGGTACATCGCAATAACCAGACCGCCAACGGTTGTTCCCAAAAAGACCATCAACAGAGGCTCCATCATGGCTGTCATGGCACCGACAGCATCATCAACCTCATCATCGTAAAAGTCGGCAATCTTGTTCAACATGGTATCCATGGCACCGGTCGCCTCACCGACCGCGATCATCTGCACAACCATTGGCGGAAAGACACCAGAGGCAGCCAGCGGCTCCGCCATGGTTTTACCTTCGGAGATCGCCTGCCGTACCGAATAGATCGCCTCCTCGACGATCTTGTTGCCGGCCGTCTTGGCAACAATTTCAAGGCCATCCATGATCGGTACGCCGGAACTGACCATGGTACCGAGTGTACGCGTGAATTTTGCCACGGCAACTTTCCTGATCAGCGGTCCAGCAATCGGCGCCCTGAGTGCCATCCGGTCCATATTTTTCTGACCAACCGGTGTGGCATAGTATTTTTTTATCGCCCAGACCGCTCCATAGAAGCCGGCAATCAGTACAACAATGTATTTGATCAGGAAGTTACTGAGAGCAATGACAAATTTAGTCGGAGCAGGCAACTCTCCACCGAACTCGACAAACATTTTGGCAAAGGTAGGAATAACGAAAACCAGAATAACGCCGACGACCACAACGGCAATTGACATGATCGTGATCGGGTAGACCATGGCACCCTTGATCTGTTTTTCCAGCTTCATCGCTTTTTCTATATAGGCGGCCAGACGATTCAGAATTGTATCGAGAATACCGCCGATTTCACCAGCCGCAACCAGGTTGACGAACAGCGCATCAAAGGCTTTGGGATGCTTGGCCAACGCATCAGCAAAGGTAGAACCGCTTTCAACACTCTCTTTTACCTTGAGAAGAATATCCTTGAAGGTTTTGTTCTCCTGCTGGCTGGAAAGAATATCAAGGCATTGGACCAGAGGCAGGCCCGAGTCAATCATGGTCGCAAACTGGCGTGTAAAGATCACCAGCTCTTTCGTATCAATTTTGCCACCACCGCCAAACTTGGGCAGTTTTATGCTGATGCCTTTTGCTTCAGCTTTTATGCTGATATTGCTGAAACCGTATTTTTTCAACTGTGCCTCAACAACATCGACAGTCGCAGCTTCGATAACACCCTTCTGCGTGCCACCTGTCCTTGTACGGGCTTCCCAGTTAAATTTTGGCATAAGACGTCTCCTTGTTCAAAATCAGTGCATCTGGGGGCGGCGCTGAGCACCTGCCGACGGATTACTGATCATATGCTTCAGTTCTTCGGGGTCCTGAGAGCGGCCAAGCGCCTCCTCCAGAGAAATGAGGCGTTTTTGGAAGAGTGAGAAAAGTGCCTGGTTCATGGTCTGCATACCAAACTTATCCTGCCCGACCTGCATTTGGGAATAGATTTGGTGAACCTTGTCTTCGCGGATCAGGTTGCGAATGGCAGCATTCGGCACCATGATTTCAAGCGCCAGAACCCGCCCTTTTGTACCCATGCGCGGAATCAGGGTCTGAGAGAGAACGCCTTCCAGAACAAATGAGAGCTGCGCCCGAATCTGGGTCTGTTGATAGGGTGGAAACACATCTACGACACGATTGATAGTCTGGGCACAGGAATTGGTATGCAGGGTCGCCAGGCAGAGGTGACCGGTTTCAGCCAGGGTCAGGGCCGCCTCGATGGTTTCCAGATCGCGCAACTCGCCTACCAGTACGACATCTGGATCCTGACGCAGAACGTATTTAAGAGCGTTTTTAAAACCCTTCGTATCAGCACCAACCTCTCGCTGGTTGACAAGGCATCCTTTGTGCGGGTGAAGGTACTCGATCGGATCTTCAATCGTCACGATATGCTCATGGCGATTAATGTTGATGTAATCAACTATCGAGGCCAGCGTCGTGGATTTACCACTGCCGGTTGGACCGGTAACGAGGATCAGTCCGCGCGGTCTGGCAGCCAGTTCCGGCACGATCGGAGGCAGAGCCAGTTCCTCGAAGGTCATGATTTTGTAGGGGATAACCCTGAAGACTCCTGCAACCGC
Organism: Desulfuromonadales bacterium; assembly: GCA_013349325.1. Classification (GTDB taxonomy): domain Bacteria; phylum Desulfobacterota; class Desulfuromonadia; order Geobacterales; family Pseudopelobacteraceae; genus JACRCG01. The sequence continues at coordinate 14,009 of DUZX01000043.1, read as the reverse complement.
GCCACGCTGGATAAACATGTTACCCCTGAAACGCGAAAGTCCCTTGACCCCGAACGAAAGGTCCAGTTCGTTTTCTTCTTCAAATTTATGCTTTTGAGCATCCGTCAAGACGCTGTAACAGAGCTGTTTGGTTTCAACCTGATTCATCGGCGGGAAGTCCATCGCCATCAGATGACCATCCACGCGCATCTGCGGAGGAGAATTTGTCGTAATATGAAGGTCAGAACCGTTCGATTCTACCAGGATTTTCAATAACTGGTGAAGATTAAGCATTTTGAAGTACCTCCCGGTTAATCGTCGGAAACCGTTACGCGCAAGACCTCTTCAAAAGAGGTTACACCTTCCTTAAGTTTTGTCAAACCGGATTGACGCATGGTCTTAATACCGATGCGCATGGATTCCCGTTTTATTTCAGCAGTATTGGCACCATTTAAAATCAGTTCCCTGATCTCTTCACGCATCGGCATGACCTGATAAAACCCGACCCGACCCTTGTATCCGGTATTATTGCAGACGGGACAGCCCTTCCCCCGCATACAGACGAAGGCGCCTGCTTCATCGGGAGGGACGCCCGCATCAATCAGGGCCTGAACCGGAATATCTTCCGGTTGCTTGCATTCGGCACAAACCCGGCGGGCCAGACGCTGCGCGGTAATCAGATTGACCGCCGAAGCGACCAGAAACGGTTCAATACCCATATTAAGAAGACGGTTGATGGTAGCCGGAGCGTCATTGGTATGCAGCGTGGAAAGTACCATATGGCCGGTCAGAGCGGCTTTAATGGCTATTTCAGCAGTTTCAAAATCGCGGATCTCCCCGATCATGATGATGTCAGGGTCCTGTCGCAGAAACGAACGTAGTGCCGCTGAAAAGTTGAGGCCGATATCCTCATGCATCTGTACCTGATTAATACCGGCAAAGTTGAATTCAACCGGATCTTCAGCGGTGGAGATATTTTCGGAGACCTTGTTGAGCTCTGAAAGCGCCGAATAGAGAGAAACCGTCTTGCCGCTACCGGTCGGTCCGGTAACCAGAACCATGCCGAACGGTTTATGAATTTCATGCATGAAGTTGTTCAATGCGTCCTGCTCATAGCCGAGCTTGGTCAAGTCCGTCTGAAGATTGCCCTTGTCAAGCAGTCGCAGAACAATTTTCTCACCAAACAGGGTCGGCAGTACCGACACACGGAAGTCCATATCTTTGCCGCCACCCAGCTTGATCTTGATTCGACCATCCTGCGGCAGACGGCGTTCGGCGATATCCAGTTCAGCCATTATTTTGATACGGGAGGTAATCGCATTTTTCAATTTCAGCGGCGGCTTCATGATTTCATACAAAACGCCGTCAATACGAAAGCGAACCCTGAATAGTTTTTCGTACGGTTCGATATGAATATCACTGGCTTTTTTACGGATGGCATCCTGCAAAATGGCATTAACCATTTTAACAACCGGAGCATCTTCAGTTGCCCGTTCCAGCGAACCGACATCGATCTCTTCTTCATCACCGATGATTTCCATGTCTTCGACATCGAAATCACTCATCACTTCTGCCAATGAAGCCGACTGATCATAGTACTTATCAATTGCGTTTTTGATCTCACGTTCTGAACAGATAACCATTTCAACGTTATATCCGGTCATAAACTTGATATCTTCAAGCGCAAACAGATTGGCGGGATCACAGACGGCGACGATCAGCGTAGCACCGGCCCTGTTGACTGGAACCAACTGATATTTCTGAACTACTTCGGCGGGAATTATTTTAATGACGGCGGGATCTATCTCATAATCGGCAAGAGTGACGCTCGGAACACCATACTGTTTGGAGAGAAACAGCGTCAACTGTTCCTCTGTCAGCAGATCCTGTTTGATGAGGATCCCGCCAAGACGCATCTGGTTGCCGGAAAGCTTCTGCTCCTCCAGGGCACTGTCGAGCTGGACACGGGTTATGAGGTTGTTTTTAACAAGGATTTCTCCCAGTCGATTAGACTGCATGTATCCCCCGTTGTGTAGTGTGACGCGCCATACTATGAGGAATAACAGCGACTGTCAAGCGTGCAGTTACCTGCATCAGATGCCCGGCAGCTCCGGTTTCTTCAGTATATTCTATCGTGCCAGACCGAAACGTTGACGAATCTGCTGGGCGGGATTCCGCATTTCTGGTGAAATCTGCTCCGCTCGCTGCAGCATCATTTGCCCCTCCTGAATCCGGTTGATACCGAGTAAAAATTCTCCCGCTTCGATAAAGCCATTCGCATAAATCAGGATGGCCTTACCGGTATCCAGATCAAGAAACGATATTTTCTGCAGAACACCGCGATTACTATAGGTATCCCAGACCGTACTGTCAGGAATACCGCCCGGCTCGTTCATCCTCCTGATACGGTACACAATACCTTTCTGAATCGGAATATATTCTTTGAATTCAACCGAATAGCGCGTAGAGAAGTCAATATAGACCGGTCTGATGCCCAGATTCTCAGTAATGGCAATTCGCAGGGCAACTTCAGGTCCCGACGAAACAACGTCATATTTTTTTAGATTACTTTCCCTGAAAAGCCTTGGCATTGAATTGAGGTACCAGTCAAAAACCAGGTGTGGCGTATGCGGGAGATCCAGGTCCTCACGCATACGCTCGACCCCCTGCAGATACCAGAGCGGAAATGCGCCGCTGTCTCCCCAGGTAAACATGACGGCGTTTTGCGGCAGTGATCGCAAGGAGTTGGAGGCATAATCAAAGGCGATGTAGTTGTTATGCTGGTCGTTTTCATAATAATTCACGGCACACAAGGCCGACGGCAACGAAAAGAACATCACCGACACCAGCAGATAGATCGGAGTACCGATACGATCCGGGATGCTGGCATTATGGATTGCAAATTTTAGCAGAGAAAAGAGACCGACACCGATCAGGACGGCTGTCAGAAGATAGAGCGGCGTAAAGAACTCTTCTGTCAGAAAAATAACATCATAAGCCGTATTAAAGTAGCCGACAATCACAAGCAGGAATGTAAGTATCGAGAGCAGGTAAGCGGCAACAACCGTTCGCTCTCGTCTCCAGAGGTATGCCAACCCCAGAAGCAGGAGAGCCACCCCAATCCAGGTAAACTCGCGGGCTATGTTAAACGCCTTGATCTGCTCCCAGAGCAGGGCCAGATTCCTAACGGGTGGGTCGGACGGGTACCCTTTGCGGAGGAAATGCCAGAGAAACTGATCAACCGTCTTGGCATCACCCCAGTTGAGCAGCGGGTTGCCGAGTGCACGCAGCGGGAGGTACAGCTGTACGGAAAAACCGATCATGGCAAAGGCTGTTGCAAGAATCAACTCCTTGACCCGGGTTATCATGCGCCAATCGGTCAAGACGATCATAAGAATCCAGGCCGGCAACAGCAGTACGATCGTCTGGTGAACCGCCATGGCCAGTCCGGCCAGAAATGTACAGACATACACATACGAAGGGCGCTCACTACCGGCACGATATTCGTCACGCCACTTCAGCAGCAGGTAGAAAATAATAGCTGAAATAAACGCCAGCAACGGATAGGGCTTATCATGATTTGACTGCAGCCAGAGTCTCGGAGTCACACTGAACGAGATCGCCGCCGCCAGACCGGCACTTTTTACCACCAGCAGACTGAAGCGTTTGTTTTCCAGCAGCGTATCCTTGGCAAGTATATATGTTGTTAAAATGTAGACGACCAGACAGGCCAGTGAAGAAGAGACTGCTGTAGCAACATTGATACGAAATGCGATGTTTCCAAGCGGAATCCAGGTAAACGGCTTGGCGAACATCAAAAAGAGCGGATATCCGGGTGAGTGGGCGGAACCGAGGCAGGCGGTTGCCGTCAGAAACTCGCCGCTGTCAAAGAACGTCACCGAAGGCGCCAGAGTCAACATGTAGATTGCAAACGGAATCACACAGGATGACACCAGGAAAAGATCAAGACGGTTTTGATTCATCGAAAAATATTTCATAGATTTTCGTTCGACCGCTGGATGTCGGTCAGAGAGATTTTCTCGCGCCAGAGATGGTAGAATCCGGCAATGATGACCGGGAAAAATCCGACCGCATGAATAACCAGTGCAATGCTGACAGCGGTTGTCTCAGCGATACCAAACGCCGAAAGGCCCTTGAAACAGGCATAGTGGTACGTCCCGATATAACCGGGTGAAGCCGGAACCATCACGGCAAAAACCAGCAGCACCAGGATGAACATCGAAGCGGAAATTGGCAGATTGATGCCAAAGCCCTGTAGTACCATGTTTACCGGAATAATGCAAAATAGCCAGATGATCAGCGATGAAGACAGCAATGCAACAATATGCCCTCCCCGTGATGATACCCTGATACCGCCGATAAACGAGCCAAGTAGCGCTATGATCCGTTCGGAAAACCTGTGCGGTAGTGGTTTCAGCAGAATTGCCGTCCAAGCCAGCGTGCGCTTGGTCTGGTGCTTCAAGAGCAGGAGAAACCCTATAACCCCGGAATAAAGAAGGAAAGTCACAACTCCACCCGTTTTCAGTGCCGTTTCGGCGTCCATCATTCCGTGGGGCAAGCGAAGCGTAAACAGGGTAATCAGCAGTATCAGTATGACGGTACAGCCATCAAAAAGTCGGTCAATGACCAGTGAGGCAAAAACGGTTGGCATCTGCAACCCTTCCCGCTGCGCCAGAAGATATGCCCGCACAAATTCGCCCAGACGCGCCGGAAGCAGGTTGTTGGCCATATAGCCGATAATTGTAGCGGGATATAACGAGGAGAGCGGGATCCGTTTCTCGGGAATAAGGAGGAAATGCCAGCGAACCGATCGAAAAAAAAGGCTGATAAAGGTACTGATAACCGCAGCCAGAATATAGCGGTAATCGACCGTGGCAAGCGCCATCATCAACTGTTTGAAATCAATTTTTCTGAACAGCAGTGCCATGAAAAAAAAACTGATGCCGATACCTACCCAGAATTTCAGATCCCCTTTTTTTTTCACACAGAACCGACCCTGTGCAGCGGGGTAATGAACAATTCATTAACCTCTTCAAGAACCAGCCGAGTCTGTTTGATATCGTTGGCGATGGAGGCTTTGAGAGCCGATACGTCAGAAAATTTCTGCATGGAGCGCAGTCTCTGCACAAAAAAGACCTCAATCTCACGGCCATAAATATGTGCCGAAAAATCCAGTAAAAAAACTTCGATGGTACGCGAACTGTCGGAAAAGGTCGGGTTGATACCGATACTACAGGCCCCCTTTAAAAGAGCGCCATCCAGTCTGACCATAACGGCATAGACACCGTCTGGCGGAATCAGTTCATTGAGGGTCGCAATATTGGCGGTTGGGTAACCGAGTTGCAACCCGATTTCACGACCATGAACAACCGTACCGGAAATCATGTAGTAACGCCCCAACACGCTGGGAACTGATGCCATTTCACCGCGAGCAATCAGAGACCGTACCAGACTGCTGCTAAATATGACCTCCCCTTCTCCGACGGCGGACAGATCTTCCACGGTAAATCCATATTCGGTTCCCAAACGTTCCAACGTTGAAAAGTTACCTTCGCGTCCTCGCCCGAAAGCGTAATCATGCCCGATTACAATATGCCGCATACCGAGTGAACTGCATAAAATACGTTCGACAAATGCATCGGCTGACATGCGCGAAAACTCATCGTTAAAAGGTACCACAACCAGACCATCTATTCCAGTTGCCGCAATCAAAGCCGCTTTTTGCACAGAGGTCGTAATCAGCTTCGGGGCCGTAGTCGGCGCCAGCACCTTCATGGGATGCGGATCAAAGGTAACGGCTACCGCCGGCAATCCATGCTTGGCACCCGCCTGGCGTAAACAACGAAAAACAGCCCGATGCCCGCGATGGACGCCATCAAAGTTTCCAACCGTGACTATTGAAGCTTCATAATTAGTGCTAAATATTTCCGTACCGCTGATAATGCGCATTTAAGATCCTGTCCTTACTGCTACCCGATGGTAGCCAGCTCCAACCGTTTTCCCCAGCGTCGTATCAGTTCACCCATGATGCGTTGGTGTCCTGCCTCGGCAAAATCCGGGTCCTGTTCAAGCAGCCCGAAAGCTGCCTGTCGCGCCTGCTCAAGCAGTGTTCCGTCCCGCAAAATGTTTGCCACCCGAAAGTCAGGCATTCCGGCCTGGCGCGTACCGAGAAAATCGCCCGGCCCCCGGATTTCCAGATCAGCCTCGGCAATCCGGAATCCGTCGCTGGTCGCAGACATCACCTGCAACCGTTTTTCGCCATCCTCGGAGAGTTTGCCGGATGTCATCAAAATACAGTGCGATTGAGCTATGCCCCTGCCTACCCTGCCGCGCAGCTGATGCAGTTGCGACAGTCCGAAGCGTTCGGCATGCTCAACCACCATCAGGCTGGCGTTGGGAACATCAATACCGACCTCAATGACGGTCGTTGAAACCAGAATATCAACCAGCCGTGCTTTGAAGTCAGACATCACATTTTCTTTTTCTTCCGGACTCATTCTGCCATGTAGTAGCGCAATACGAAGCGTCGGAAATATTTCCGCAGACAGATGTTCGGCCATTTGGGTGGCAGCCTTAAGGTCGGACTTTTCGGTCTCTTCAACCAGCGGGTAGATGATGTAGACCTGCCGTCCCTGCTGCACTTCGGCGCGAATCATATCATAGAGCTGACGGCGACGTGACTCGAAAAAAACCTTTGTCATAACCGGAAGCCGACCGGGTGGCAATTCGTTGATAACCGAGATGGTCAGATCACCAAACAGCGTCATGGCGAGGGTGCGTGGTATCGGGGTGGCGGTCATGACCAGGATATCCGGATTGATGCCTTTCTTTTTCAGGACACCGCGCTGCAGTACGCCGAAGCGGTGCTGTTCGTCGATAACTCCCAGCCCCAAACGTGCAAATTCAACTTTATCCTGAATAACGGCGTGCGTGCCGATTACAATCTGCGAACGACCAGATGCAATCCCTTCCAGAGCTGCCTTGCGGGCCGCCCCCTTCAAACCGGCAGTTACCAGCAGCACCTCAATCCCCATCTGAGAGCACCAGCCATGTATCGTGTGCCAATGCTGTTCCGCTAAAATTTCCGTCGGCGCCATGATGGCCACCTGATACCCGTTTTCAATCGCTATCAGGGCCGCCATCAACGCAACCACGGTCTTCCCGCTACCAACATCCCCCTGCACCAGGCGGTGCATCGGGTGTGGTGCCATCATGTCGTTTTTTATTTCGGATAAAACCCGGCGCTGGGCAGCTGTCAGCTCGAATGGCAGCAGGCGTACCAGCTCTTTGGTGTAGCGGTGGTTGACCTGAAAAGCGACGCCCTCCTCAAGTGCCACACCACGCCGTTTAAGCGCCAGTCCCAATTCCCAGAAGAAAAATTCGTCAAACGCCAGCGCCTGGTGAGCGGCCGTATTACCAGCATTCAGCTGATCAAGATTCGCATCCTGCGGCGGCAGATGCACCTGACCAAGTGCATCCGGCAGCGGCGGGAAAAGTTCTGGCAACAGATAAGCCGGCAGACAGCTTACGACATTCCGCAGAAACCCGTCCAGAACCTCATGCATAATTCGCCGAATGGTTTTCTGATGCAATCCGTCGGTCAGCGGATAGACCGGGACGATTCGGCCGAAATTGGCCGGGTCGCTCGCCAGGAATGCCCCGGCATCGCTCCCTTCGATCAACCATTCCGCGTCAGGATGATGTACCTCACGCTGATAGCCGAACTGGGTTACCTCCCCCGTAAAGACCCCTTCACGCCCGATCTTCCAGACCCGTTTCATCCAGGTTGCATTGGCATGAAACCACTTGCAGCAGATCGTTCCGGAATCATCACCGAGGATTACCTCAAAAACCGAACGACCGCCTTTGGTCGTCGTCACATCCACAGACACGACTTTTCCCGAAAAAACGGCACTCTGCCCGGGGCGCAGTCGCACAATCGGGGTCACTTCACGACGATCCTCATAACGCAGCGGCAAGAAAAACAGCGCATCTTCAACCGTTTTAATATCACGTTTTTCAAGCAGCTCCGCCAGTTTTGGGCCGACACCTTTTATATTCCGGATAGATGTCTGCAAATTCATGTTTTTTATCTGAAAAGCCAACGTCAGTTCGTCACGAACCGTATCAGGAACGGAGGTGCTTAAAGCAGCGCGCGACAGTCGAATTTCACCATCACTCAGGGTTACGTTTACTCTGTCTCCGGAAGACAGACCTAATGTAGCAACCGCCTGAGCCGGTACAATCAGAGTGCCGTTATTTTCAACCACTATGTTCATGAGCGAAGTTTTCATAAAGCAAAAACCCTCATGGATGGATCCAATGAGGGTTACAGTGCCGAAGAGGAAGCAATCCTGTCATTATTCAACAGCGGACTTCAGGTCCTTTATTAATAGTTCGATATCGAGTCCATGTGCTCTGGCGCCCTGTTCCAGGCTTTCATTCTGGGCTCCCATGCAACCGATACAGCCAAGGTTATGTTTCTGCAACACCTTGACCGATTGCGGATACGTGCGCATCAGCTCAAAAAACGTCATATCTTTGGTAATTGCCACTGCCATGTCTTACTCCTTGTACCGTCAAGTCTCAGCCAAAATCTGCTATTCGTATTTGATTTCAATTATTTCATACTCTTTTGTGCCGGACGGAACGACAACTTTGACTGAATCATCCAGTTTGTGGCCGATCAAAGCCTTGCCGACCGGAGACGTGCAGGAAATTTTACTTACCTTTATATCTGCTTCGTCCTCACCAACGATCTTGTAGGTGACTTCCTCTTCCGAGGCGGTATCGTAAAGGGTTACCGTACAGCCGAAAACAACCTTATCAGGCTTCATACCGGTCAAATCGACGACGTGGGCGCGCGCCATTTTGCCGTTGATTTCCTGAATACGCCCCTCAACAAAGGCCTGTTTGTTCTTGGCTGCGTCGTACTCTGCATTTTCCGAAAGGTCACCATGCGAGCGTGCTTCAGCAATATCCTGTATAACTTTCGGGCGCTCTTCACGGATAAGACGTTTCAGCTCTTCCTGCAATGCTTCATAACTTTCACGTGTCAATGGAATCGAATGAGACATCTCGTAATCTGCTCCTGTATAAAATTCAGCGAAGATAATCTTGAATAGGTTTGACGCCCAGTTCCTGGTTTTGCAGGGCAAGGATACTGTCAGCCACCGCTTTGGCCCCGGCAATAGTCGTGTAATACGCCAGACCGTGCATCAGTGATTCCCGGCGGATTGAAAATGAATCAGCCACCGCTTGGGCTCCGTGGGTCGTATTGACGACCAGTTGGACCTGCCCGTTCTTGATTGCATCGACGATGTGCGGACGCCCTTCCAACACCTTGTTGATCCTCGTCACCGGCAGCTCTTTTTCCTCCAGAAATGAAGCGGTGCCTCCGGTAGCCAGAATGCCGAAACCGGCTTTATACAGTTTTTCAGCAGCGCTGACAACATGTTTCTTGTCAGAGTCCCGCACACTGATAAAGACGTTGCCGGAAAGCGGCAGCTTGACATTGGCACCCAACTGTGATTTTGCAAAGGCCTCGGCGAAGGTTTCACCGATACCCATCACCTCTCCGGTTGATTTCATTTCCGGTCCCAGCAGCGTGTCAACTCCGGGAAACTTGACAAACGGGAATACGGCCTCCTTGACGGATATATGTTTCGGAATGATATCGCTGACAACCCCCAACTCTTTGAGCGTCTTGCCGGCCATGATGCGGGCAGCAATCTTGGCCAGCGGTCTGCCGGTCGCTTTTGAAACGAACGGCGATGTCCTGGATGCACGCGGATTCACCTCCAGAATGTAGATAACGTCCCCTTTTACGGCATACTGAACATTCATAAGACCGATAACATTAAGCTCCAGCGCCATTAATACCGTCTGACGGCGGATATCGGCCACAATATCAGGACCGATCGAGTATGGTGGCAGACTGCAGGCCGAATCGCCGGAATGAATGCCGGCCTCTTCGATATGCTCCATGATGCCGCCGATTACCACATCAGTTCCATCACAGAGCGCATCGACATCGATCTCGATCGCCTCATTCAGAAAGCTATCGATCAAAATGGGATGTTCCGGAGAAATGAGAACGGCCGTTTTCATATAGCGCTGCAGGTTTTCCTGATCATAGACAATTTCCATGGCACGGCCCCCCAGTACGTAGGAAGGACGCACCACCACAGGATAGCCGATCCGCTCGACCACTTTTTCGGCCTCTTCAAAGGAACGGGCGGTACCGTTTTCCGGCTGTAGCAGTCCAAGCTTGTGCAGCATTTCTTGAAAACGCTCACGATCTTCGGCCCGGTCGATGGCATCCGGCGATGTGCCGATAATCGGAACACCGGCCTTTTCCAGTGCAACCGCCAGCTTGAGCGGTGTCTGCCCGCCAAACTGTACAATCAGACCAGCCGGCTTCTCGATAGCAACGATTTCTAGGACATCTTCAAGCGTCAGCGGTTCAAAATAGAGCCGGTCGGAGGTATCATAATCGGTCGAGACCGTTTCCGGGTTGCAGTTAACCATAATGGTTTCATAGCCATCTTCAGCCAATGCAAAAGCACCATGCACACAGCAGTAATCGAACTCGATCCCCTGTCCGATCCGATTCGGCCCGCCTCCCAGGATCATGATTTTTTTGCGATCGGTCGGTGCAGCCTCACACTCCTCCTCGTAGCTGGAATACATGTACGGCGTGTAGGCAACAAACTCGGCAGCGCAGGTATCAACCCGCTTGTAGACCGGTCGCACCTCCAGTTTCCAGCGCAGCTCACGCACAGCCTCTTCGCTTGTCGACCAGAGTTTCGAGAGAAACTTGTCGGAAAAGCCCATCTGTTTGGCTTCGAGCAGGATGTCCGTAGGGGCGACCCGGTGGGTCGCCCTGTCGCCAATGGCACCATTCGGGCGAGGCAGCGCCTCGCCCCTACACATCGCACCAAAATCAAATTCCTTCAACTCATCCTCTTTCTCAATAATCTGGCGGATATTGTGCAGGAACCAGGGGTCTATTGCGGTATGCTTCTGAATTTCCTCCACGCTCATACCGCTGCGCAGGGCATCGCCGATGTACCAGAGCCGGTCGGCATTCGGTACGCGCAGTTTTTCCAGCAGCAGCTGCTGTTCCTTGACCGTCAGGGCGCGCCTGGTCTCACTGCCCAGTTCAAACAGCCGGGAATCGAAACCGCTGACTCCGATTTCAAGTGACCTGATCGCTTTCTGGAATGATTCCTTGAACGTTCGCCCGATCGACATGACTTCGCCGACCGACTTCATCTGCGTCGTCAAGTCAGCATCGGCAGCCGGAAATTTTTCAAAGGTAAAGCGCGGTATTTTGGTAACGACATAATCGATGCTCGGCTCGAAACAGGCCGGTGTTTCGCGCGTGATATCATTGGTAACCTCGTCCAGCGTATAGCCAACCGCCAGTTTGGCAGCGATCTTGGCAATCGGAAAACCGGTCGCCTTGGAGGCCAGTGCTGATGAACGTGAAACGCGCGGGTTCATCTCGATGACCACCAGTCGTCCGTTTTTAGGGTTTATCCCGAATTGGATATTGGAGCCGCCGGTATCGACACCGATTTCGCGGATAATCTTCAGCGAAGCATCGCGCAGAATCTGATACTCCTTGTCAGTCAGGGTCTGAGCCGGAGCAATGGTAATGGAATCACCGGTATGTACACCCATCGGATCAAAGTTTTCAATCGAACAGATAATCACGACATTATCGGCAGTATCGCGCATAACCTCCAGCTCATACTCTTTCCAGCCGATCACTGATTCCTCAATCAGGATTTCATCCGTCGGCGAGGCGTCGATGCCCCCCATCGCCATCTTTTCGTACTCTTCCAGGTTATAGGCGATGCCGCCGCCACTGCCACCCAGCGTAAATGAGGGGCGGATGATAGCCGGGAAACCGATCGTCTTGATAACTTCCATAGCTTCGACATAATTGTGAGCCAGGCCGGAATTGGGGACCGCCAGGCCGATCTTTTCCATAGCCGCTTTAAAAAGCGTACGATCCTCGGCTTTTTTGATAGCCGGCAACTTGGCACCGATCAGCTCCACGCCGAATTTCTCCAGAATACCGGCTTCGGCAACCGAGACAGCAGTATTCAGCGCCGTCTGCCCCCCCAGCGTCGGCAGCAGGGCGTCTGGACGCTCCTTCTCAATAATTTTGGCAAGGATTTCCGGGGTGACCGGTTCGATATAGGTCCGGTCGGCAAAATCGGGATCGGTCATAATGGTAGCCGGATTGCTGTTCAGCAGCATCACCTCATAGCCTTCTTCTTTCAGTGCCTTGCAGGCCTGGGTTCCAGAGTAGTCAAATTCGCAGGCCTGCCCGATAACGATCGGACCGGCTCCGATGATGAGGATTTTTTTGATGTCTGTTCTTTTCGGCATTTTATCTCCTTATGGTTGCGGGGAGCGTGCTCCCGGTTTTTTTTAGGCAAAACGTCTGACGATTACTCCGATAAATTCTTCAAGATCCTGAATATCGCCAGTGGCAATTTCATATGCCCGTACCATGTCAAGTTTGGCGTATTCATGTGCCGCCAGATTCCGGAAACCTACAGCGTGAATCATTTTTCCCGGAGTTCCGGGCTGATAACCTTGTTGTCGGAAAGAATCTAAAAAAAGTCCCGTGTACTTGACGCAAGACCAAGTTCTTCATCACTGACAATGTGAGCTGCAAGATCAATACAGCCCTGAATCGCCTGCATCAGGTGTAATACAACGCTATCCTGAAGGTTTTCATCGACTTTGAATTCATCGACACTCTGACCACAGCGATCTCTCACCCGTTTGATACTTTTTTCCACGGTGTCAACTTTTTCTGAAATGATGCGGCGATCTACCATTAACACGCCTCCTTGTATTTTCGGAACAATATCTCTTCCATTTTGTCCCGCAGAGGAGCAAATTCGGCAATCAGGGAGAACTGGAGCATCCTGAATCGAATACATTCAAGCGAATCAAAACCGTATACCGGCACCCCTTTTTTGAAAATTTGTCCCAACACAACCTCACCGGCATCATTCATGATCAGCGGATGAATATCAAGCCGCAACAAGGCTCCAAGTGCAGATAAATAGGCCATCTTCAGATCAAAATAATCACGAGCGACAACTGTGTTATCCAGAAGAAAAGCAATATCCGCATCACTTCCCGGTCGTTCTTTACCGGTCGCACGAGAGCCGAAGAGATAACAGGCGACGATCTCCGGGCGGGTTGCGCAATAGGTGGCGATGTGGTTTTTCAGTTCTTCAGTGGACATGGGGGTTATGGGTGAGTCTCAATCGGCAGTTTCTCGAGAACAAAAGCAAAAAAAGATTGAGCCGCTAAATTTGACCGCTTTTTCTGCTGCCTGCTGACAATGATAGGCTGCTGTATCAAGAAGCGGTTTTTCTGCTGAAGCCAGCTCAAAAGCAGAGAGAAGATCGCGATGAGCCTTGATAAACCAGCTTTTGACAAGCTCCTCTTTAGTTCCGCTCATAAAGCACCCGCCCCTTCTCAAAAATCTGACATTCAAGCGAAGCGTTGAGATGTCGATACTTGTCAGCTTCAGTCCGTGTTCTCACCAATATATCAAGAGCTACCCGTACATCCCCGATGCAGGCGCGTGCCCGACGAGCCCTTTGTACCGGGCGTTCACTACTTTCCGGAACGACAACATACAAGTCAATATCGCTGCCGTCATCCGGGGTTCCCCATGCGTATGAACCGAAGAGAGTGACCTGCTCGGGCTGAAATGTCTGCACAAGGCAATTGGTCATTTCCTTCAAAAGTGTTTCATTTAATTGAGCCATATCTGATTTCCCTCACTCGAGATATCTCTCCCCCTCAAATGTGTAAATATGAAGGGCGTCCCCGGAGGTTCACCCTTCAGAGAGCACTTCATGCTTCCTCACCAACTTGGCTTCGAGTTGCTGGATTTTGGTTTCTTCAACACGCTTTTGAGGACGTTTGTCGCTGATAAAGGCAGCAGCTCCGTTCTCGAAAAACTG
>DUZX01000042.1 GCA_013349325.1 Desulfuromonadales bacterium | reverse complement strand
GGCATCGTCCGTGTACCCCTGACCTTTCAGATACTTGATACTCTGCAGGAGTTCCAGGGCACTGCTGTTGCGCCGGGCGATATTCTCCACCAGGCTCATGAGATGTGCATCTTCTTCACTTACTTCGCGAACTATTGCGGGGATTTCAGTCACCCCTGCGGCAATGTAGGCTTCAATCCTCCCCTGCCCACAAACCAGGTCATATTTCTTGCCGTTTTTTGAGTCTTTCCTGGGAGCAACCGTTATGGGTCTTTTCAGGCCGACGCTCCGAATGTTCTGCGGATCTCTTCGGCAATGATCTGATTGCGCACCCGTGGGTTCAGGATGTGAATATCTTCAATGGGAATAAGCGCTACGGCCCCATGCTCCATGGTGCACCGCCTTGTCGAGAGAGATGTTGATGCTCAGCTTCAGCAAGTAATCCAGAGTGTCGGTACGAAAGCCGTCCAGAAATCCTGCGTTCTCCTCCGACAGCTTCAACTGCCCATCTGAAAATTCCAGGGCGGGCAGGATGTAGTAATCCTGGAACGCTTCATTACGGACATCCATGCGTACCGCTACGGTTATGTCGGGACGGAGACCGCTGTCGAAGCGTATTTTCCAACGCCGGGTTCCGGAAGGGGTGGTGAAGCAGCGGCTGATGACGACGGAAATGAATAGATTGTGATTCAGTTCCAGCAGGCAGCTTTCCGGGTCCATGGGAATCCGCCTGCCACAGAGGTTTTCAATATCACGGACAACATCGGCCACGATCTCGGCATGGAGGGAACGCAGTCGCTGGTTGATGGCAACATACTGATAGTCGCGCTTCGGAGTATAGCCGATCATCTGATAGACCCGCAGCAGGCCACCAAAACGATTGCTGATCAGACTGCTGGGAGGCAGGAAATCAGCTTCGTCAATGATCAGCGCCGACAGTCGACCCTGAATGGCGTACAAATCCCGCAGTCCCTGCAGCAGCTCTTCGTCAGTAGTCTTCTTGTTTCGCTCCCGGTAAATCCCCTGAACGGTATAGAAACGCTCCATGTCCACTACCGGCTCGAAGGCGTGCTCCTTCCGCACCCACTCGCTTTCTGGATTCGGCTTGGCTCTGCTCTTCATCTTGCCAGACGTGCGATTGAACAAGTTGTTGCCGACATACTTCTCATTGGTCAGCACCTCGCACACAGTTCCGCGCGACCAAGGGCGACCAAAATGGGTTGTGCGTTCAGCTGCGTTGCAATGTCAGTTTCGCTTATTCCGGCAATGAACTGGTCATAAATCCAGCTCACAATCCGAAGTTCGTCATCCGGTCCCGGCATCAGAATCACCCGTTCGGTGAGCAGGCTTTTCCGCTGCACCATCGCCAGTTCCTGCTTGGGTCTACCGGCTTCATCCAATAGCATACGCCTCAGCCCAAATCCCGCCACACCTCCCTGCCGGTATCCTTTTGACACCAGATTGCATTGTCCCGCCCACACTTTTTGTGAAAGCTGGCGACAATAATCGCTGGCGCTTTCGTCCCGCAGCAGGGTCATGATTCGGTCGGCAAGGTTGCTGGTCAGCGTCACCGGCTTTTCGCAGGACTGGCACACGACGTTTCTGCGTTCCAGCCTCATCCGGTGATACTCAGCCTCGCGGCTGTCGACGAACCGGCCCCAGCGGCTTTCATCCAGATACAGGACAATGTTGTATCCGTTCCGCCCCTGTTCCACATCGTCAATCAGGGCCTGAAACTGCTCCCGCTTTTCCGTATTGATCCCGCTGACACCCAGATCCGCATAGGTCTTGATGATTTCAATGCCATACTCAGCGGCATAGGCACGTATTGCCCGCTCCTGATTTTCCGGTGACTCCACCTGCAACTCTGTGGACATGCGGATATACATGGCACCTTTCAGGCGCAGGCTCATTATTTGGCTTGGAGTATATGCAGTTCCCGTTTGCAGCATTTTCTGCGTATCTCCCTGTTACAACACAAAATATCCCGGTAATCGGTAATACATTCATCCAACAAGGGGCGTATGTCTACAAAAAATCTGTGGCTGATTAGCCACAAAAAAGATCTCAACAATGGTGAGGTAACGAGATATATTATGAGGTTGCTGCAAAAGCAGGGGATTTCGACAAAGCAGGTGGCAAGCGTACTCAACATCCCTACCGAACGTGTACGGAACTGGTATTATTGGGATACGGGAATGCCAGCGCTTGATCTACCGAGGATTATGCAGAAGTATGATTTTGTCAGGCAGGCGGTTGAAAGCTCATTTTTGCTCGAATTCCGTGAAATGTCCACTGCAGCGAAGACATCACTACCAAGCGTCGGTTGAAGGAAACTGGCGATATGATCAGCAATCGCGTCCAGGAGTAAATCATTCTCAATGCCGACATAGGAGGCAATAGACGGGGTAACCTCCTGTCGAAACAATTCGTTTAAGACTTCGGATGAGCACAGAAAAGTAGTAATTCTCTATAGAGGTTGCACAAGAGGTTGCAAGTTAAAATAAAAGCACTTACGAGTTTTCGTAAGTGCTTAATATTTTTGGTGGGCGGTATGCGATTCGAACGCACGACCCCAGGCTTCGGAGGCCTGTACTCTATCCAGCTGAGCTAACCGCCCTCTTTGCGAAAGACGTTCATTTGTAAGATCGAAAACTACTACACTATTTACTGCATCAACTCAAGCCAAAAATCTGTCATTTTGGGTGGTGCTCTGATAAGATGCGCGACCGGAGGCGGTATGAAGCCTGGAATCCACATTATCGGCCTGACCGGTGGCATTGCCTGCGGTAAGAGCAGTGTCGCCACCTTTTTACGCGAACGGGGTGTGCCGGTGATCGACGCTGATCAGCTGTCCCGTGAAGCGGTACAGCCGGGTAGCCCTGCTCTGGAGCGGATCGCCGCCCTGTTTGGAGCAGATGTGCTGACAGCTGATGGTGAGCTCGACCGCGCTCAGGTGGGCGCCATAATATTTGCTGATGCAGGAAAACGGCAGCAATTGGAAGCGATTCTGCACCCGCAGATCCGCAAGCTGGCTGATGAGCGTATTGCCCACGCGGTGTCTGCAGGTCATCGGAGGCTGGTATATATGGCGCCGCTGCTGATCGAAGCCGGTGTCAGCGATAGAGTTGATGAAATCTGGGTCGTTACCGTGGCTGACGAGATCCAGCTGGAGCGTCTGATGGAACGTGACCACCTCAGCCGTGATCAGGCGCTGCAGAGGGTTGCCAGCCAGATGCCGCTTGCTGAGAAAGCGCTCTACGGAAAAGTCGTAATAGATAACAGCGGTACGCCGCAGCAGACGGAGCGCCTTCTGGAAGCTATCTGGGCTGCTGAGACAAAGGAAGATCAATGACAGATCGTAAACATATTCTGAGACCGGGACCACGGTTGCCACGAAAACCTGAAAAGCCTCAAGCGCCCGTGCCGAAAGCAGCTGTTCCCGCTGTGATTGAAACAAGTACACCCGCCGTGGTCAGATCGGATGCCGCTCTGAACTGCTTTGCGGCCGTGCCACGTGGTGCCGAAGAGGTTGCCGCTGCAGAGCTGGAGGCGCTTGGCATCAGCGGAGCTATGCCGGGGAAGGGCGGCGTGGCGTTTATTACCACCCGCAGCGGGTTGTATCGAGCCAACCTCTGGCTGCGGACAGCCAGTCGCGTTTTGGTGCAGCTGGCCGTTTTCCCCTGCATGACACCGGGCGATCTGTACGCCGGTGTACATGCGATCGCCTGGCAGGAGCTGATTACCCCGGCAATGACTCTGGCGGTTGACTGCAGTCTGCGTGATTCAGCGCTGACGCATTCCGGCTTTGTGGCGCTCAAGACCAAGGATGCGATTGTCGACAGAATCCGCGAGGCGTGCGGCCAGCGCCCCAACGTCGATACCGCCATGCCGGACGTTCGCATCAATGTTCACCTGCATAAAAATGTCTGTACGCTCAGTCTGGACAGCTCCGGCGATTCTCTGGACCGGCGCGGCTATCGTCTGGAACGAAATGAAGCGCCGCTGCGCGAAACACTGGCGGCCACGGTGATCGCCCTGACCGGATGGGACGGCTCGCTGCCGCTGGCTGACCCGATGTGCGGTTCAGGCACCATTCCGGTTGAGGCCGCTCTGCTGGCGGCCCGCATCCCGCCGGGACTGCAGCGGGATTTCGGTTTCCAGCGCTGGCTCGATTTTGATGAGGTGTTGTGGAATCAGCTGATCAGGGAAGCCGAGTGTGAAATCCGCACCCTGCCGGTTGGTCTGATAACCGGCTATGATCTTGACAGTCGAGCGTTGTTGATTGCCGGGCGAAACGCCGCCAAGGCGGGCCTGGAAGGGCAGATACACTTTTTTCATGCCGCTCTGCAGGCGTTTCAGCCGGAAGGTGACAGCGGGGTCGTCATCCTGAATCCCCCCTATGGCAAGCGCCTGGGTGAAGAGGATGATCTGCGCGAACTGTACTGCCAGATCGGGGATGTTATGAAGAAGCGCTGTCGTGGCTGGACGGGATATGTGCTGACCGGCAATCTGGAGCTGGCTAAATACGTTGGATTGAAAGCTTCGCGCCGCTACGTCCTGTTTAACGGAGCAATCGAGTGTCGTTTGCTGAAGTATGATCTGTACTGAAAAGGGAAAAATATGACGATTCGATGGTATCCGGGACATATGAGCAAGGCGCAGGAAAAGATTGCCGAGGCGATCAGGAAGATTGATCTGATCATTGAGGTGCTTGATGCCCGGCTCCCTTTTTCCAGCTCCAATCACCAGTTGGATGAGATGCGACGTAGTAAGCCCTGTATCAAAATTTTGAACAAACATGATTTGGCCGATCCTGCTATCACCAGAGCCTGGGTCAGTTTTTATGAGCGCGAAGCGGGGGTAAAGGCTCTGCCGATGTCGGCCAGGCTGCATGGTGATGTCCAGCAGTTGATCAAACTCTGTCAGCGCACGGTCCCGCATCGCGGACGTCCCGGATGGCCGCTGCGCGTTATGGTCTTTGGGATTCCCAACACCGGTAAATCGACCCTGATCAATACCATGGCCGGAAAAAGCATGGCAAAAGTAGGCGACAAACCGGCCATTACCACCTGTGGTCAGCAGGTCGATCTGCGTAACGGCATTGTCCTTTCAGATACACCCGGCATTCTCTGGCCGAACATGGATGACCAGGACGTGGCCTACCGACTGGCTACCAGCGGGGCGATCGGGGCCAGTGCGCTTGATTATACCTGTGTCGGGATTTTTGCGGCAGAGTACATGATGCGGCGCTATCCTGATCTGATAGGTGAGCGCTACAAGTTGACCGATCTGCCGGAGACGCCTGAAGCGGTACTGGAAGCGATCGGCCGCCGCCTGGGATGTCTTGCTACGGGTGGAGTTGTTGATATTCATCGGGCGGCTGAGGCGTTTCTGAGGGAACTGCGTGCGGGGAAAATCGGGCGGATCAGCTTTGAAGAGCCGGGGAAGAATGTTGTCGTGGATGATGTCGTAGCGTCAATTGAAACACAGAGCAACGGAGCAACAGAGTAATGCTCTCCGGCTTATAAAACATAAACGTCTCTGCTGCGTTGTTGCTCTGTGTTTCAGAAGGTTTTTTGTACGATATTTCGGTGATCGAAAAGCCGCTACTTTTATTTTTTGAGCTTATGACAGAACAGGCAACGGTTCTTGGGGGGGTGATTGGGGGGAAAGGGAACCTCTTTTTCGCGGTGACAAGGTTCACAGTAGACCTCGGCACCTTTTTTATCCGGTTTGAAAAATGCCCGTTTAAAGATGGATGCATCCGGGCCGGGCGCATTTTTAAAGGCGGCATCATATGATACCTGGTGCATGGCGTCTCGTGGTACGGTGGTGGTTTTTTCTTTTCCTGAAATCCAGACGAAGATCCCCAGTACAACAACAACCATAGCTATAAAAATCCAGTCCCGTTTATCAATTTTCATGTGCTCGTTCCTTTTCTCCGTATCAGTCGGATTTTATCAGCATAAAGTAGATAATGACGCCGCCGATGGTAATACCTATGCCGATAAATGGCAGCAGCGCCTTGAATGTTAACTCTTCTCCTCCGGCCGGCATGGCGTAGCGCATGAGGACAATCAGCCCCAGTACTCCGAAGAGAGTCAGCAGTACTGTTTTAGAGCGTTTTACAACTCCAAGAAAAAATACCACAACAATAGTAATCAGAACAGCGGGGTGTGAAAAGATCTGTTGCAGAGTCAGTGTCTGAATAGTGGTCATCAGATTGGCTGTCTCGAAGGGGCGCAACGTTTCGGTGGTTTTTTCGAGTAGCTGCTGCTTATCCATGGTGAGTCCCGGCAGACAGTGAAAATGAGCGAAGATAGTAAATTAGAAACGGTAGAGAGGCAAGAAAATAAACGAGCCTGTCAGGCGACAGACTCGTTGTATTACTGAGTCGGTGGCGTCGCTATCCTAAGAAATCCATAACCTTGTCTAAAAATCCCTTTTTGATGGGATGTACATCTTCACCGCTGATTCTGGCGAATTCTTCAAGCAGCTCTTTCTGTTTTTTATTAAGATTGGTGGGCGTCTCAATGCGGATTACAACCAGCTGGTCGCCACGTCCATACCCCTGCAGTGATGGCATGCCCTTGCCTTTCAGGCGATAGATTTTACCGGACTGGGTACCGTCCGGAATCTTCATGCTGACTTTGCCATCCAGAGTCGGAACCTCCAATTCACATCCTAACGTAGCCTGAATGAAGCTGATCGGGATTTCACAGATGACGTTGTTCTCTTCCCGCTGGAAGATGGCGTGGTCCTTGACATTGATAGCGACGTATAAATCGCCGTTAGGACCCCCTTTGCCCTGGCCACCCTCACCGGTTACCTTGAGGCGTGACCCGGTTTCAACACCGGCTGGTATCTTGACGGAAAGTGTCTTCGTGTCGCGGGTTGTACCTTTACCCCGGCAGTCAGGACAGGGATCGTCAATGATTTTGCCCTCTCCGTTACACGATCCACAGGTTTTGCTGACGCTGAAAAAGCCCTGTTGGAAACGTACCTGACCTGCTCCACGGCAGGTGGGACAGGTTTTAGGATCACTCCCGGCTTTGGCACCGGATCCATTGCAGCTGCTGCAGCGCTTGGCAAATGGTATCTCGATTTTGTTTTCAACACCAAAGGCGGCTTCCTCGAAACTGATCTCCATGTTATAGAGCAGGTCGTCTCCGCGTCGCCCCTGAGAACGTCCCCGGCCGCCGCCACCGCTTGCACCTGCGCCGAAAATATCACCGAAGATATCACCAAAAATGTCGCCAAACGGAGTTCCACCGCCAAATCCACCGCTGGAAAAGCCGCCGGAACCGGACATTCCGGCATGACCAAATTGATCATACTGAGCCCGTTTTTGGGGATCGGAAAGCGCTTCGTAGGCTTCGGTCGCCTCTTTAAAGCGATCTTCAGCCGCAGTATCACCCGGGTTCTTGTCGGGGTGATGCTGAACGGCAACCTTGCGAAAGGCTTTTTTTATCTCGGTTTCCGAGGCGTTGCGATGAACCCCCAGCACTTCGTAATAATCACGTTTATCGCCGTTTGCCACAAGTATGTCCTCTGTATCTTAAAATACGCGTAGGGGCGAATTGAAAAATCCGTCCCTACGGTGCGCCCAGCCTGTACTCTACAGCATTACTATTTCTTCTCTTCCTTCACTTCTTCAAAGTCAGCGTCAACAACTTTATCATCCTTTGCTTTGGAAGCTCCGGCCTGGTCAGTGCCGGTTGCAGCATCGGCACCAGCCTCGCCAGATTTGTTTGCATACATGGCTTCAGCCAGTTTGTGAGAAGCTTGAGCCAGCTCATCAGAAGCTTTTTTAATGGCTTCGGCGTCATCACCATCCATAACTTTCTTCAGGTCAGCCAGCTTGTTTTCGATAGTACCCTTTTCAACCGCATCGATCTTGTCACCATGTTCCTTGAGTGATTTTTCGGTGCTGTAGACCAGGCTGTCAGCCTGATTACGGGCTTCGATAGCTTCACGCTTTTTCTTGTCTTCGTCGGCGTGGAGTTCCGCGTCGCGAACCATTTTTTCAATTTCTTCCTTGGAAAGCCCGGAAGAGGCGGTGATGCTGATGGACTGTTCTTTGCCGGTACCAAGATCTTTAGCAGAAACATGAACGATTCCGTTAGCATCGATGTCGAAGGTTACCTCAATCTGCGGCAGACCGCGGGGAGCCGATGGAATACCGGTCAATTCGAAGTTGCCCAGTGTCTTGTTGTCGCGGGCCATCTCGCGTTCACCCTGCAGTACGTGGATCGAAACTGCCGGCTGATTGTCGGCGGCTGTTGAAAACACCTGACTCTTGCGGCACGGAATGGTGGTGTTCTTTTCGATCAGGCGGGTCATGACGCTGCCCAGAGTTTCGATGCCAAGCGACAGTGGCGTAACGTCCAGAAGCAGTACATCCTTGACATCGCCGCGCAGAACGCCGCCCTGAATTCCGGCGCCGATAGCGACGACCTCATCCGGGTTGACCCCCTTGTTAGGTGCCTTGCCAAAAATATCTTCAACTCTTTTCTGAACTGCCGGCATACGGGTCATGCCTCCGACCAGGATGACTTCGTCAATCTGGCTGGGAGAAAGTCCGGCATCTTTCAGAGCGGTGCGGCAGGGGCCGTCCAGTTTGGCCAGCAGGCCTGCGCAGATTGATTCCAGCTTGGCGCGGGAAAGCTTCAGAGTCAGATGTTTGGGGCCGGTCGCATCGGCAGTGATGAAGGGAAGATTTATGTCGGTTTCGACTGAGGTTGAAAGCTCGCATTTTGCTTTTTCGGCGGCTTCCTTGAGGCGCTGCAGCGCCATTTTGTCGCCACGCAGGTCGATGCCCTGGTCTTTTTTGAACTCGTCTGCAATCCAGTCGATTACCAGCTGGTCGAAGTCTTCACCGCCTAGGAAAGTATCGCCGTTGGTTGACTTAACCTCGAAAACGCCATCACCCAGTTCAAGAATGGATACGTCAAAAGTACCACCACCCAAGTCGAAGACGGCGATCTTTTCATCTTTTTTCTTGTCAAGACCGTATGCCAATGCAGCAGCGGTCGGCTCGTTGATGATGCGCAGTACGTTCAGACCGGCAATTTTACCGGCGTCCTTGGTGGCCTGGCGCTGTGAGTCATCGAAGTAGGCCGGTACGGTGATAACCGCATCGGATACAGATGTTCCCAGATAATCTTCGGCCGTCTTCTTCATCTTCTGCAAAACCATGGCGGAAATTTCAGGTGGTGAATAGCGTTTGCTGCGGACCTCTACCCAGGCATCGCCATTATCGGCTTTGACGATTTTAAAGGGAGAGATAGAGATGTCTTTCCGTACCGCTTCCGAATCAAACTTGCGGCCAATCAGTCGCTTAATGGAATAGAGGGTATTTTCAGGGTTGGTGACCGCCTGTCGTTTAGCCTGTTGACCGACGAGTCGCTCGCCGTTATCTGCCATAGCAACCATTGAAGGTGTCGTACGTCCGCCTTCCGAATTGGCGATAACAACCGGTTCGCCACCCTCCATGATAGAAACACAGGAATTGGTAGTTCCCAGATCGATTCCGATTACTTTACTCATGATGTTGATTCCTCCTTAATAGTGTCTGTAGCTGAAGATATTCATCGTATTCTGAAAAAACAAGGTGTCGGGTTAATTATTTTATTGCTGTTGCCACGGTGACCATGGATGGCCGCAGGAGACGGTCTTTAAGCATGTACCCTTTTTGGTACTCTTCGACGACCGTATTGGGCTCATGTTCGTCGGATGGTACCTGCGACATGGCTTGGTGAAAAGCCGAATCAAAGGGGGTGCCGGCGGCCTCGATCGGGGTAACATTAAATTTCTTGAGAGCTGTCAGCAGCATGCCGTGCGTCATGCGAATTCCCTCAACAACTGCGCCGATACCATCTTCGGAGGCGTGTGCCAGAGCACGTTCAAGGCTGTCAACAACCGGAAGAATCTCCTCAATAAATGATTTGGTGCCATAAGCCAGCAGTTCCTCTTTTTCGCGGCTGACCCGCTTGCGATAATTTTCCAGATCAGCGCGCTCCCGCAGGAAGCGGTCCCAGTTTTCGCGGGACTCCTTCTCTTTGGCAATCAATTGTTCTTCAAGCGTCGGTTCACTTTCCGGAGTAGCGCTTTCGGCGGATATTTCAGTTTTTGCAGCCGTTTCAGCTGCTTCTTCTTTCTCTTCTGGTTCCATAACAGTATCCTTTGTAATGGTTTGATGTAAGATAACTTCTATACTTCACTTAACAATCGACTGACCATCCGGGCCGTGAAATCTACAATCGGAATGACGCTTGAATAGCCCATACGGGTCGGGCCGATAACACCCAGCATGCCGACGGTGTTGCTGCTGGTAACAAAACGGGATGTGATCAGGCTGACGCCGGCTGACGTGCTGAGCGAGGTCTCCGAGCCGATATAAATCTGGACGCCATCGGCATTCATGCAGCGCGACAGGAGTTGTACGAGCTGTCCCTTCTGTTCGAAAGCCTGATAGATCTCTTTCATGCGGCCGGCGTCGCTGAACTCCGGTTGGTCAAGGATGCGAGCCTGTCCTTCGACGAAAATTTCATCACCTTCAAGGGCTACAGCCTGCTTGCTTAAATGCAAGGCGCGTGAAAGCAGATGGTCATACTGGGCTTTTTCGTTGTCCATTTCAGCCAGGATCCGTTCGCGGACCTGGGTGATGGTCAATCCTTCCATCATCTCATTCAGGTAGTTGCCGATCCGGACCAGTTCTTCCGGCGCCGGATCATCCTCCGTTTCAATCAGGCGGTTCTGGATGGCGCCCTTGCAGGAGACCAGAATTGCCAGAACTTTTCGATGACCGAGCCGTATAAACTCGATATGCCGGAAAACATCAGCGGTAAAGCTGGGGGCAACCACGATGCCCATGTAATTTGAAAGCTGCGACAGGGTCCGGCTGGTCGCCTTGAGCACTCCGGAAAGTCCGGTGCCGACTTGGCGGCAATGTGCTATGATCTGGCGCTTCTCTTCGCGGCTGACTTGGCGCAAAGCCACCAGTGAATCAACATACAGGCGGTAGGCTTTTTCGGTCGGGATCCTGCCAGCGGAGGTGTGCGGCGATGCCAGCAGCCCCAGTTCTTCGAGGTTGGCCATCACATTTCGAACGGTGGCCGGCGACAGCGTCAGCTCATGACGGCGGGTAACAGCACTACTGCCGACCGGTTCGGCCGTGGCGATATAATCTTCGACAACCGCTTCAAGTATCTGTCTGCTGCGGGGCGATAGTTCCGTGTCCATGGTGCCACCTCAAAAAAATAGCACTCCTGCTGGCTGAGTGCTAACTTTCACAAGGTAATAAGTACCCCGTCTTTTGTCAAGAGTCGTGTGCTCTCCTGTTTTATTTGTCCTTGCGAGGTACTACAACAATCCCTGATTCTGTGATGGTATAGCCCTGACGGCGATCCTCTTCCGGATCGTAGCCAATGGTTGTTCCGTCCGGAATTACTACCGCTTTATCGATGATGGCCCGTTTGATCTTGACGTGACGTCCGACGGTAACGTTTTCAAACAGGATTGAGTCCTCAATCAGGCTGTAGCTGTTAATCTTGCAGAGCGGGCCGAGAATCGAGCGCCGGACTGTGCTGCCGCTGGTTATGCAACCGCCGCAGACATAAGAATCGATGTTTATACCGCGACGGTCTCCATCGTCAAAAACCGTCTTGGCAGGCGGCAGATTGCCTTGATTTGTAAGAATCGGCCACTTGTAGTTGTACAGGTTGAGCTGTGGAGAGACATGAATCAGATCCATGTTGGCTTCATAGTAGGAGTCGAGCGTGCCGACGTCCTTCCAGTAGCCTCGCTCTTCGGTCTTCATGCCCGGAATCAGGTTATCGTTAAAGTTATAGGCAAATACCCGGTCGCCAGCTGACAGCATCATAGGGATAACGTGTTTACCGAAATCAAGGTCCTCATACTGCTTTTTGCCTTCCAAAAGGACTTCAATCAGTTTTTTCGTCGAAAAAATATAATTGCCCATTGATGCGAAACAGGTGTCTCGCCCCGGAATGGTTTCGGGGGCGTCTGGCTTTTCAGTGAAGGCAACGACCCTTGCGTCGTCATCAACAGAAAAAACACCGAAGCGGCTGGCCTCATCTTTTGGAACTTCCAGAGCAGCGATGGTAATATCGGCCCGGTTCATGCGATGAGCGTTAATCATCTGGGTGATGTCCATTTTGTAGATATGATCACCACCGAAGATGGCAACATAGTCGGCGTCTGATGACTCCACAAAACGGAGGTATTGCAGGATCGCATCGGCAGTCCCCTTGAACCACTCTTCACTTTCACTGCTGGTTTCGGGTGATATGGCTACGTAAAACTCTCCCAGACCGGTCCATTTACCCCAGGATTCGCGAATATGTTTGTTGAGGGAATAGGCCCGGTACTGCGTAAGAATATAGACCTTCTTGATGCCGGAGTTGAAGAGGTTCGACAGAACAAAATCGATGATTTTGTATTTTCCACCAAAAGCTACGCCTGGTTTGGCCCGACGCAGCGTGAGTGGACTCAGTCGCTCTCCCTTACCCCCGGCCAGAACCATGGCGATGGTGTTTTTATCAACAGCGTCGAATGAATACATGCTCTCTCTCCTTTGCAACCTGCTTAGATCAGTACCTGACGGTCAAACAAGCGTTTCATGGATCCGATTGTATACAGCATTTTTGTACGGTAATGGAATGAAAAATATGCAATTGGTGGTACTTCGTCAAGGTGAATCGAGCTTCATCTGTACGAGAAACGATTATTTGTGTATTTGTGTAATTGGCTTGCCTGTAACGTGCGAAAAAGGATATAGTTCCCAATTTCAAAAATTATTGAGGTGCGCTACCTGTGACGTGGCAATCAATTGGAATATTTGACTCCGGCGTAGGTGGTTTAACCGTTCTGCGTGAGATCATGCGTGTGCTACCGCAGGAGGATACACTCTATTTTGGAGATACTGCCCGCGTGCCGTACGGCACCAAGTCTCCCGAAACTGTGACGCGTTATGCGGGTGAAATTGGGTCATTTTTGCTGAAACGGGATATAAAACTGCTGGTAGTGGCCTGTAACACCGCTTCAGCAGTGGCTTTGCCCAGTCTGAAACGGCAGATGTCAATACCGGTTGTTGGAGTTATTGAGCCGGGGGCTCGACGTGCAGTTGAAGTAACTCATAGCGGACGCATTGGAGTCATCGGCACCGCAGGTACGATTCGCAGCAGCGCCTATACACGGGCTATCAAGCGTCTACAGCCGGAAGCCGTGGTTTATACCCGTGCCTGTCCGCTCTTTGTGCCGTTGGTTGAAGAAGGGTGGATCGATAATCAGGTGGCACGTCTGACCGCTCAGAACTATCTACAGGAGTTGAAAGAGGCCGGGATTGATACACTGGTGCTGGGATGCACTCACTATCCGTTGTTGAAAGCGCTGATTGCCGAGGTGATGGGGGCGGATGTCACGCTGGTTGATTCCGCCGAAGAAACGGCTCGAACGGTTGCTGCAATTCTGGCGGAGAAACAGTTGCAGCGTCCCGCATCCGAAAAGGGTAATCATCATTATTATGTCAGCGACATTCCCGCCGGTTTTGTGCGAGTAGGAAACCGTTTTCTGGGTGGGCGTCTTGGCGACGTTTTTCAGGTTAATCTGGAAGATGAAACAGACTAAGCAGAGGGATTTACGTGGCGCTACGGCAACGGAAAAAAATCAATATAAACCTGGTGGTACCGTTTCTGGTAATTGTCCTGGTTTTCAGTGTCATGATCTGGCAAAAGTATCGCAACAGTCACTCTGTTCCGGATACGCCACCATCACAACAGCAGCTGACCGGTATGCGGACGGTCACACTGTTCTTCGTCGCGAATGGCACCAGCCTAGAGCGGGAGGCCCGCGAAGTTGATGCCTGTGGCACTCCTGAAGCCTGCCTGAAAGATCTGCTTGACGAACTCGTAGCCGGCCCGGTTGGAGAGCTTGATGAAGCGCTGCCTGAAGGTACCACCATTAATTCAGTCAGCTTTGACGGTGAACTGGTAACGGTTGATCTGTCACGCTCTTTTCTTGATGGACTCCCTTCCGGCAGTTCGGCTGAGATGCTGGCGGTGTTTTCGCTTGTGGATACGGTTGCTTTCAACTTTCAGAATATTAAAAAGGTGAAAATAAGTATCGATGGTGATCCGAAAAATATGTTACGTCATCTCGATATTTCTGAACCGCTGGTGGCCGACTACGATATCGGGGGACCGTCACAGCCGGATGCGGTAAAAACACCGGATCATGTGTCATCACCTCCGAACAAGGGAACTCGATAAAATCCTTTTATTGGAGAGGAAATTATCGTGATCAATTCTGCCAATGGGTTGTGCGTTCCTGAACAGGTGTTGCATAGTGAATATTCCTTGAGTTTATAAGCGATTGCATTTCATTAAAAAAATATGGTACCGTGAAAAGACGTAATTGAAGGCCAGGTGATGTCATGGTTCTCGGATTTAATCATAATATTACGTACAAAGGGGAGCTATTTCACGTCCAAACGGAGGACAGTGGTGTCGATAGTCCCCATATCATCACTCTGTTGTATCGTGGCGGGGTTATTATCAGTTCCCGGAAAACAAGCTATGCCGACATTCTCAGGATGGAAAATCTTGAAATCGTTGTCGAAGAGCTGATGAAAGAGCAGCACAAAGAGATGATGCGCCGCCTCAAAGCCGGTGAATTTGACGACAAGGCATTTCTGGTTAACGCCACGTTAATTGAGAATTATGAAATACCGGTGCTTGAGCCGCACGGTGACACGGTCGCAGACATTTTTTCATCACCTCCAACTTCCCGGCAAACCTCGAGCAGTGATCTGTCTTTGCTGTTTGAGGTTCCGGTACAGGCGCCCCGCAGCCCTCTTGCGGCGTCTGAATCTTCCCGGCAGACGGATTCTTCAAAACCGCCTGCAAATCTCGATGATACGATCCTCAATTTTTTTGGCAATCCGGATAAAAAATAGCAAATATAAAGGTTTAGAATGTTTAAAAGTTTGACAACACGCGTAATAGTCACTTCGATTACCCTTCTGGTGGGTGGCATCTTTATTTATGCTACCTATAACGTGCGTCACCAGCAGGATATGCTGATCGAAACTGCACGCGAAAGCACCGAACTACTGTTGCATACTGTTGAAAGCAGTATTTACAACACAATGCATCTTGGAAATGTTCAGGATGTCGGATCTATCCTGGCGATGGTGGGACAGCACAACCAACTGGTCGGAGTGCGCATATTTCATCCCCATGGCGTTATTTTGCGGTCGTCGATTCCAAATGAGGTCGGCCGTACCGTTGGAGCAAACGATTACCGGTTGTATCAGAACCCCAAAAACTACGGAATTTTTGATATGCCGCCGCATGGAGAAGTTCTGTCGATGGTCAAGCCGATTTATAATGAGGCCGCCTGCCATGCCTGTCATGGCAGCAAGGCACGTGTGATTGGCGTTCTGAATATAAACTATTCGCTTAACCGTACCAGAATGCAGATGCTGGACGCATCGCGAATATTTATCTTCTCATCAGTCGCAATCACGGTATTTCTCTCCATTGCAATATCTCTGATCCTCCTGAAATTCGTTAAAAAACCACTTGATAATATGATTGAAACAATGTCGCAGGTCGAGAACGGTGATTTCAATGTACGCATTGATTACCACGGTAAGGATGAAATCGGCCGCTTGATTGGAAGTTTTAATTCGATGGTAGATCGGCTTGACAGTACGCAGAAAAAACTGGAAAAACTCCACTTTCAACAATTGGAGCGTGCGGATAGATTGGCCTCTATAGGTGAAATGGCGGCCGGTATTGCCCATGAAATTAAAAATCCACTCGCAGGTATTTCAGCGGCTGTCAGTATTATAAAGGATGATATGGATCAGGAACATCCACACAGTATGATCCTGGGTGAAGTGCTCGAACAGGTTATCCGGCTGGATAAGACCGTTAATGACCTGCTCTTTTTTGGTAAGCCATCCTTGCCGCAACTCTCCTGTGTTGATCTGAACAGTATTCTTAAAACAACGCTCAAGTTTGCTTCACAGCATCGTGGAGGAGTCAATATTGAGAAACGGATTGAGCTGGAAGAAGGCCTTCCGCCTGTATATGCTGATGACAAACAGATGCAGCAGGTGTTTTTGAATATCCTCTTGAACGCATTCCAGGCCATGCCGAACGGAGGGGTACTGACAATCAGAAGCTCTTTAACGTTTAAGAATGACGGGGATTTTGTCAGGGTGGATGTCTCCGATAGCGGTGCAGGAATACCGCCTCAGATACTGGAGAAGATCTTTACGCCGTTTTTTACGACCAAGGCGCAGGGGACCGGTTTGGGATTGCCCATCTGTTGCAAATTGGTACAGCTGCATAATGGAGATATCAGGGTTAGTAGCGATAAGGACACCGGCACCGTTTTTACAGTGGAATTACCCGCCTGTCATATTACAGATGATAACAAAGTGAGCGAGGTTACTCTATGAAGCGCAATAAACTCTTAATTGTCGACGATGAGCATTTAATCAGATGGTCCCTGGAACAGAACTTAAAAAAGCAGGGATATGAAGTTGTGACCGCCGGAGACGGAGAAGACGCACTGCGTTTGGTCCGGGAGGAGCAGCCAGATCTGGTGCTTCTCGACATGCAGTTGCCCGGCATGAGCGGCATAGATGTCCTGGAAAAAGTCAAAGAACATGATGAAGATATTGCTGTCATCATGGTTACCGCCAATAGCGGTCTTGATACGGCTGTCAACGCCATGCGTCTGGGTGCCTACGACTACATCAGCAAACCGTTTAATCTTGACGAGTTGTCGATCATTATAAAAAAAGCATTGGAAACATCTGACCTCAAGCAGGAGGTCGTACGACTACGCACAGAAACAAAAAAGGATGGTGTCCCCAATATTGTTGGCGAGAGCCGTCAGGTAGCTTACTTAATGGAAGTACTCGAAAAAGTGGCCAAAAGCGAGGCGTCAACCGTTCTGGTACAGGGGGAATCCGGAACAGGGAAGGAGTTGGTCGCTAAATGGATTCACTATAGTTCCAATCGTGCCGAAAAGCCGTTCATCGCTATCAACTGTGCGGCGGTACCGGCAACATTGCTCGAAAGTGAGCTGTTCGGCCACGAAAAAGGCGCTTTTACTGATGCAAAAGTAACCAAAAAAGGATTGTTCGAACTGGCTGATGGCGGGACGGTTTTTCTTGACGAGATCGGTGATATGGAAATGGGCATGCAGGCAAAACTGCTCCGCTTTCTTGAGGATCGTTCATTTCGGCGAATCGGCGGTGGACGTGTATTTTCTGTCGATGTCAGGATTATTTCAGCTACCAACAAAGATCTGCAAAGGTCTATTGAGGAAAAAACATTCCGGAATGACCTGTATTACCGCTTGCAGGTTATTCCGATTTTTCTACCGTCTCTGCGTGAACGCAGAGAGGATATCATCCCGCTGGCAACACACTTCATTGCAAACTACAACCGTGAATTCAACAAAAAAGTTGTCGGGATCGCTTCGATGGCCGAGCGGGTCATGGTTGATTACAACTGGCCTGGAAATATCAGGGAGTTGAAAAACGTTATCGAGCGGGCGATTATTCTTGGAAATGACGAAACGTTGCTGCTCGAACATTTGCCGCTCGAAATTGTTGCCAAAGCCACACCGCAAGGCGGTGCCCCGGCATCATCATTCCGCTTGCCGGCTGAAGGAATCGATATTGAAGAGGTGGAAAAGGAGCTAATCAGGCAGGCTCTTGAGATATCTGAATGGAATCAATCGAAAGCCGCAAAAAAACTGAGCCTCGGTATTGACGCCTTCAGATACAGGATGAAAAAATTCGGATATTTGAAATAGGTTACTTATTTAGTATGGCAGGTCAGGCAGAGAGCGCTACGGTAATCACTCATTGCCAGATGACCCTTCTCTTGGTTAAGCGGGTCATGGCAGGTTGTACATCCGACCCTGCCATTTACAAACATCATTTTTGAGCCAAAGGCAGGAGCAGGCTTATAGCCTTTGGGATCTGCAGCAGCGTAGGCGGAGTAATTCATGCCGATTGGATGCTCTGATTCTCCTTTATTGCTCCAATGTGATTTTTGGCCGGGTGTGTTTTTGTAGTTTACCTTGCGGTCGCTGGCTTGAAATCCATCGTGGCACCCCAGGCAGTCTTTGCTGAACGTATCAAGGGTGGAACTCCCCTGATTTTTTACTGTAGCGGAGGTCCCGAAAAAGAAGCTGGAAGCAGAGCCGTCATCTGATGCGTCAGATGCAACAGAATTTTCGGTATAGGTGTTGTAGGCGACCATATTCCCGGTTTCAGTTGCTACTTTTGCTATGTATTCTGATCTTAGATTCGGGTCTTGCAGCTGAGTTGAAAAGGCGCATGTTTCCGCATATCCTTCCGTCCCCATGCCAATAGCCAGAATGGCAGCAAGAACAGATTTCGTGAGCATCTTCTGCAAGCGGGCGCACTTTTCAATGCCTCCTGGGGTTGCATACCCCGCTTCTATGAGAACATCTCCAATGTTTTTGTCAGATTTCTTCTGTCTGAGAAGAGCATCCTCCAACTGCCCACGAGCAATATGCCCCGTCGAAATCAGCAGTTCTCCCAGTCTGAGTGGCGAAGAATCTGTTGAGTCCTGATTCTGCTGAAAGACAAGTAATCCGTGTAACTGCTTTTCGGTGAGCAATCCGATACGTTGAAGCACCTCACCAAGCTTTTCGCCGCTACGGTGCTGTTCTGCGATTACGTGATCCAGCTGCTCGGCAGTTATATGCCCAGACTGAACAAGCAGCTGTCCGAGCATTTGCCGTTCGCCGACCGCAAGTTTGGCTGCGCTTTCGATTGAGCCAAGCTGTCCCTGAATCATCAAAGGAAGCTCAATATCCACTGCCGAGAGCACGCCTTGCCTAACCAGTGTTTCGCCTACGCGCTCGTTGGTCAGTTTGTGTTCCTGTAATGCACTATCCAAGTGATGCTGATTCAGAAAGCCAGCATCCACGAGGATTTTGCCTATACGGTATTTAGCTGAATGTCCCATGGCTGGCGACTCCTGTAACTCACACGCTAATGGTTTTTAAACCTTAGAAGACTCTATCATAAATAGTCTTTAAAATGCCATATTTTTTTCTTTTAAAGAGTAGTTTCGTGTAATTTTTATGCACAAATCATGAAACGAGTTTTCATTGAAACATATCTGATTGTTTCAGGCAAATGACGGAGTTGTGTCTTGTGTGCAGCAATTGTGTTCATATTGAAACATGACGAGCTGGATAGTTGTTTAGGTTGAACTCATTGCAATGTTGATATATAGTGGAAAACAAAATGAATTTTGGAGATGTACTTGGCAAAAAATGTCTTTGCACTCATATTGATCATGCTTATATCAGCTACACTTCAACCCCCTGCCATGGCCGCTGATTTAATAGAGCCAACGCTCACGCCCGCCGCTGAAATTATAAAACCTAAGCCAAAACCCAAGCCTGAAACTATGGGTGGCTTCTCTATTTCCTCGACAGTAGGCAGCTATTTTTTTGCAGGTTCTGAGCAGCGTAACGTTGCGGCATTATACGGTGTCAAAGTAGGCCATGAAAAAATAGGGAAATCGGCTGCTGATAATCTGGGGCTGGAAGCGACAATTAACTTTTTCAATGCCAGTTCAAAAACGGTCGCACGTGATGCCTCCGGTTATCTGTTTCGACTCGATGCGTCATACCCTTTCCCTATTAACAAAAAGTGGATGCCATATCTTGTTGCCGGGGTAGGCGGGATTTTTAGCGACGGAAATGGTAGTAGCAATAAAAATATTCTGCTCAATTATGGTCTGGGATTGAAGTACTTTTTACAAAATTACCTGGCAATCAGAGCTGATGTGCGACACGTGGGCGTCTATGAAAACTCAATTTTTCGCCAGAACGTAGATATCGGAGTGGGACTAAGCTATTATTTCGGTAAGGAACGAATTAAGAAAATAGTGACTCAGCCTGTACTGGAAAAGAAAAAAATAGTAGTTATAGAGGACGATCCTGCTAAAAATGTAGAGGCAAAAAAAACAACCGCTACTGAAAAGGAGGATAAATCTGCTGTCAAACCTTCAGAGGATCTAAAAGTTCCAGAGATTGCGCCGCCTGTAAAAATCGAAGTTGTCAAGAAATTGTCGGTCGATTTTGATGGCACCAGCTTATATATAAAACCGGTTTATATTAAGCGGTTCAATGAAATCGCAGCTTCTCTGTATGAGTCAGGCGATTTTATGGTTCACATTAAAGCCCATTCTCGTGATACTGAAAAAATAGCAGACACTGTTATCCTTTCAGAAAAAAGAGTGCAGCGTGTGAGAGATAGCTTTATTAATCTTGGTGTAAACCCGAATCAGATTTCCATAAATGCTAATGCGGCATTACCCGTAAATTCAGAGAACAACGCTAACTCTTATGTGAAAGCACCGAGCCAGCGAGTAGATATCATGCTCGTAAAGTTGGATGCTGCTGCTAAACTAAAGACGGAGCAGGAACTACAATTTAAGATTGAACGCGATGAAATCGAGCGTCTCGTGCTTGAGACACGTTCAAAGGATCTCATAAAAGCGGTTCTCGAGTTGCACGGAGAAAATCGTTCGTTGCCGGTTGATAGTGCCACGAGTCTGCCATTTGAACTTGTCAATCAGGGGGAAGATACGGAAGAGTTTATGCTCATGCTCTCGGCGCCGAAAGATTTTGATGGCTTTATGGAGAGTGTTAGCAGGCCTGATGATAAAATTACGCTTATACAGCTTGCTCCCCGAGAAAAATTAAAGGGGAATGTACGGTTTAGAATTCCTGCCGGCTTGATTGACGGGCAGAAAACTATGCTCACACTTAAAGCGGTATCAACTAGATTCAATGATGTTGTATTTCAGAAAGACAGCCAGATTGCTGCCTCTGCACCATTATTGCGGATTGAAGCAAAGCTTTCCAACAAGAAAGTAAGTCCGGGTGACAAGTTACAGTATCAGTTGACGATTATTAACTCAGGCTCTTTGTCTGCTCACGCATTGTCTGTTAAGCTGTCGCTGCCTTCTGCGGTAAATCTCGTCGGGGCATCTGGTGCACCTTTTGCTAAAGAAACCGGTGGCATGCTGGTTTTTAAGGTTGATACTATTGAGGCTGGCAAACAGGCGGAAATTACTATTGATGCTAACGTACGTGCGGACAGTTCCATCGGACAAGAAATATTATGGAACGCCGAGGTAATAGATGGAACTCTGCAACGAAGAGCTAAATCTACGGAGCGCTCATCAATTGTACTAGTAAAGTAGTGCAGTAAAATTAGTTTACTAATTCATTAAGGAGCAGTTACATGGAAAAAAACGGGAATATTTCTGGAATGGTAATGATGGCGGGGTTGGCAGCTGGCCTGCTCAGTGGTTGTGCAACCACTACTGCGACTCAGTCGGCACCAGCGGAACAACCTTTAGTAAATCAATCAACCTCATCTGAAACTGCCACTAAGAACAAAGAAAAAGCAGTCGTTGTGCCGGATAAACCGTTTCTTTCCGGTAAGGTGACCGAAACCATAAGTTCCGGCGGCTATACCTATGTACAACTTGAAAATGATGGGAAAAAAGCCTGGTTTGCTGTTCCTGCTACTACAGTAAATGTTGGTCAGGAAGTTGAGTTCAAGCCTGGCATGCAGATGGGGCTTTTTAAAAGCAGGACTCTCAATAAGTCATTTGAAAGCATCGTATTCGCACCCGGATTGGTGGAGGATCAAAAGGCGGTACTCCCTGCTGCCGATGTCCCGAGTGCTGCACCAGCTCAAAACAGCATGCCAACCGGGCATCCTGCTCTAAATGCAGATCCGAAAGCGTTTGAAGGTAAGGCCACGAAGGAACAGCTTCGTAAAGCAGGTATAGAGGTTATTTCCGGAAAAGTACTCGAAACCATGGATTCGGGCGGTTATACTTATATTCTTATCGCTTGCGGAGATAAAAAAGTGTGGGGCGCTGTGCCGACGATGGAGGTAAAAGTAGGGCAGGAAGTCGAACTCCTTCCCGGTCAGACAATGACAAATTTCAACAGTAAAAGTCTGAACAAAACATTTGATAGTGTTATTTTTTCTACGGGTGCGGTGACGGTAACAAAGTAGCAATAAAAAGCCTTCAGCGAAATACTAGAAATGGCCACATCTCTTCCGAGGTGGGGCCACTTTTATTTTTACTCAATTCTTGTTAGCCACTAAAAAAATAATTCATCACTTGTCTTTGAACATCTGTCTGTCACCAATCCCCCACTTGTTAAGTCTGAACTGTAAAGCTGTCCAGAGAACCCCCAGGCCGTAGATGACGCTTCTGCGAAAATTGATTGAGGATGCTTCATTGAAGTACTTGGTGGGACAGGAAAGCTCACCGACCCGAAAACCGAACCATACCATCTGGGCGATCATCTGGTTATCGAATACAAAATCGTCAGAGTTGGCGTCGAGGGGAAGCTTTTCAAGCAGCTCTCGGGAAAACGCGCGGTATCCAGTATGGTATTCGGATAGCTTTTCACTGAGAAGAATATTTTCCACCAACGTAAGAAAACGGTTGGCGACGTATTTATAGAACGGCATACCTCCCTTCAGGGCACCGGTGCCCAGGATTCGTGAAGCGAGAACTGCATCGAACTCTCCGTAGGCGATCATGGCGGCCATGGCCGTAACAAGCCTCGGGGTGTACTGGTAATCCGAGTGAACCATCACGACGATGTCGGCCCCCAGATCAAGCGCGGTTCGGTAACAGGTTTTTTGGTTCCCTCCGTAGCCTTTGTTTGTTTCGTGAACCACCGTGGTTATCCCCAACTTCAGGGCAAGAACCGCTGTGCTGTCCGGGCTACAGTCGTCTACCAGCACCACATCATCCACTTCAGGTGGAATCTCCTTCCATGTCATCTCCAGTGTTTTTTCGGCGTTATAGGCCGGAAGCACCACAACAATCTTTTTGTTGTTAATCACGTCGAATCCTTGCCTGCTTCGTTCTATTTTTCATCTAAAACACTGCTGCTTTGTCACTCAAGGCTATCTGAAGGGGTAAGGAGAAGACTTCATTAAATACGCTCCATTTGGTTTGCTATTGCAGGTGGTACCTGTAGCAGAGATTAATCTTTCTTCGCAGTATAATGGAAGGTGTATACGAGTACGGGTCATTTTAAGACGAAAAGATCCTCCGGATTAGTATCATTCGCTTCTCAAAAAAACCAGTGCATTTTGACGACATCGGCCATTGAAGCTTATTATGAGACCCGTTGCCTTGACACCTTCTTTATTGCAGTACAATAATTTGGCTACGTTATAATTGCAACTATAGCAAGTAGGTTCTATGGCTTATTCACCGTACTGTCAACCAGCGTAGAGCTGTACGTTACATAGCATATTATTTGATTTACATATTTACTAACTTTCCGTATTATCGTAAAAATATTATTGGAATACTATTCTGACAACACCGTTTTTTCAGCAGTGTCCATCTTCTGATAGTTAGCATTTTAATGGAGGTAATTCATGAACAAAAAACTTTGGGCTGTGCTCTTTCTTGTATGCCTGGTGCCGCTTGCGGCTCATGCATGGTCATTAAGCACGTGGGTTACATCCGTGGGTGGTACAATTGTTGTACGAGATGGTGTGCCACAGACATCGCTTAACGGGATGATCTATAAAAACTACACGACAAGTCAGCCGCTTACCGTTAAAGTTAACGCCAATACGGGATACACCATCAGCAAGGTGATCTACAATAATGTTACTGAAACTCCTGGCCAGACTTCTTATACGGTTCAGGGGCCGACTGCCCAGAGCGTGCAGGCCTATTTCGCCCCACAACGGGTATCTGTTACGGCTTTTGCTGACGCTGGCGGCACGGTGACTCCTACGAATCTTGGCACCATTTATTACGGCAGCAAGCTTATTTCCGCGAGGAAGTTCACTTTCTCCCCGGATCTGGCGATTGCCAGTGTGGCCAGTATCACCGGTGTTCCTGCAGGAGCCACGGTCAGTTCTGTACTGCCGGCAGCGGCTGGTGCTTCTGTAACGGTAACCCTGCCTGTAGGTTTCACCTTTACTGACAATATAGCAATCAGCGGTACCTTCTTCTCGCCACCTGTCGCTAAAACCATTGCATCTCAAACGGTTCTGATTGGAAACCCGGTAACTCTTGACGGGAGTTCCAGTACCGGTTCCCCAAGCTCCTATTCGTGGACGCAGACTTCCGGTCCTAATTATCCGACAAACAAGGTGATTGCCGATAGCACTGCTGGTGCTCAAGTGAGCTTCACGCCGACGGTCACTGGTGTCTACACCTTTACGCTCACCGTGACCGGAGGTTCAACTGCATCCACCAAAGTCACGGTCACGGATGGTACGCCACCTCCGCCAGTCGTCTATGATAATATTACAGGGCTTGTCCACACCCAGTGTTACGACTGTCATTCTGCTTATGGTGCCAACGGCCCAGGCATTGTCAGCAATGTTTTCGGTAACTGGTCATCCTCAGGGCATAAAGTCAAGGGGGTTATCTGCTCTCAGTGTCACAGCACCGTTCTGGCCGGTGATCATCCCGGTCCTCTCAGAAAAGGAGCGGTGAGTACAGCTACTTTTAACTATAACTTTGCTTCATCCGGTAGTGGCAATTTTTGTGTTACCTGCCATAGTCCTGCGATAGTCACCGATTTTGCATTGAGCAAACATTCTGTCCGCGCCGGATCCGCCGCCTGTGGATTCTGTCATGTACTGGGAGTTCATAATCCAACAGTGAAATGTATCGATTGCCATAATCCTGATAATACATATGGACTGGCATGGCCACCACCAGCATATACATTCCATAGCTCTTTTACCGGCATCGCCAACGCATGTAAAGCGTGTCATACAACACACAACCCGAAAGTTCTCAGCATTAAAACCAGTTGCCCGTAGTAAGAGCGGTAACGAATTAAAACCTGAAATGGCCCCATCTCTGAAGAGATGGGGCCATTATTTTATTTTATTCGTTCTAGTTCGCCGTAAACATCCGTTTAACCTTTGACAAGCTCAGCACGAGCTGATAACGGAACGGTTTACACTTAAAATGGAGAATTTTTCTTGACCATAGTGGTAACCTCTGCTAGCTTCCCAAATATGTCTACTATAACTTTTGATACACACTTATTTGTTCGACGGCTTAAAGATGCCGGCTTTGACGAGAAGCAGGCTGAAAGTCTGTCTGAAGCAATGCGTGCTGCAATTGATGAATCTGAATTGGTCACAAAAAAAGACTTTCAAATCGAATTAGCCCCGATAAAGGCAGATCTGAACTTGCTGAAATGGATGCTTGGTGCATTAATTGCCATGACCATTGCCAATTTTGCAAAACAATTCTTTTAATTCAACAAGTATTAACAAAACCCCTGTTGACTCTGGCACGCCAAACCTCCGATGTTTTATAGATCTCGGAGGTTTTTTCGTCAGGTTTCCCCTCCTCTTCATTCAGAAATAAAATAACAGCCGTGGAAATACCACGGCTGTTATTTGGTTAACTTTCTTTCCTACTAAGTGATAAGAGAGAATTTGTAGCTGTACTTACTTAATGTGGCAGGAGAGGCAGATGGCGGAACCTTCTTCGCGTGCAAGCAGGAAGTAGTTGTAGGTTAAGCCGGTGTCTGATTTGGCATTCACGGTGTTATGAACATCATGGCAGGAAGAGCAGGTCATAACGGCGCCGCCGTACAATGTGTCCTGAATTTTCTTGGAGCTGTAAGTTAAAGCT
Source organism: Desulfuromonadales bacterium (assembly GCA_013349325.1). Lineage (GTDB taxonomy): Bacteria > Desulfobacterota > Desulfuromonadia > Geobacterales > Pseudopelobacteraceae > JACRCG01. The sequence goes on along the minus strand of DUZX01000042.1, from coordinate 1,166 downwards.
GAGCGGTTTCGTGTGTCAAAAGCGTTTGCTGCCATGCTGGCTGAAGGTGAAGCAATGTAGCCGGTTGCCGGGTCAACGAGTTCTCCCGGACGGGCAGCCTGAGCATCCGAATACAAGAAACCGACAGGATGTGTCGTGCCGAGATCGGAAATTTTTCTGGTCGAAGCTGCCCCGAAAGATACTGTGCCGACAGTAGCACCGCTTGTATTATGCGAGTCATAGGCGATAGAGCCATCGTGGCAGGACATACAAAGTCTCGTCGGTCCGATGAGTGGATCAATTATAGTAATTGGAGCGTTTGCCGGAGTAATCCAGGCATACGTGCTTGAGTCGAATGTTGTCGTGTTGCGGTTCCAGAGCGGTGCATTATTTGTGTCCTGGGCGCTATGCGGGGTGTGGCAGAAAACACAGGTCCTCTTCATTGAATCGTCTGTTGCTCCTGCAACAGCGTTCATGTCGTGGAACGAACCATTAATACCGGTTTGTGCAACGATACCAGCATACGCTGAACCTGCCACGAGAATTATTAAGACAGCTGCTACAGAGATTTTATTTAACATAGATGTATCCTTTTTGTCCGAGTGCCTGAATGGCACCTTTTATAGCTATGTTTGGAGATAAAACAAGCAAATGCCGCGCCAATTTTCATTTTAGTGAATCATTTGTCAGAATGAAATGGAGCTATGTTCAATTTGCTGTTATCACGAATTAAATTATCGCTACGGTGTGACGCAACGATAGAATCCCGTTAACTTCGTAATAAACATTTTCGTAATTCTAGTGATATAACGGAGTGGCTACACGCTATTGCCCGCATTGTGTATTGTTATGGGGTATACAGCATTGTTTGTGTAATGAACTTAATGTATTGATATTGCATGTTAAATTATTAATTTACGGCGGTGCCGTCTCGGCAGCTTCTGTTCTGGTTAATCAGCTTGAAGGAAAACGCTCTCATGTATTTAAGGTATTCAACGGAGTATATTTGTGGCATTAGCGATAGTTGGAGCGATATCAGCACATTCTGTAGCCCTGATATAATGAAAGCAGCCGGAGAATTCTCCCCGGCTGCTTTTATTATTCTTTTTCCATCGCCGTATGGCGAGGAAGCTCTTTCAATCGCACTTACTTGACGTGGCAGGAGAGGCAGATTGCGGAGCCTTCTT
>DUZX01000041.1 GCA_013349325.1 Desulfuromonadales bacterium | reverse complement strand
TTTTCAGGGGAGGATGCCAGACTTCAGAGTCGTTTGAAATCGACGACATGCACAATTTTGATATTTTTCAAAGAACTTGGGCTGTTACAGAAGTACAAACTCAATTATTCCGGACACTAGTGAGATATTATATTTTTTATTGGCAGCCTGATTCTGCTTTGATAGTGTACATATTTGATGGGAGCTTGTTTGCAACTTTGTATAAGGCACTGTTCTAACCGGATAAGTAGAGAGGAAAAGGGTACGGATCAGATCGTAGAGCATGATTTCTGTAAATGAAGCAGATTCATACAATCAGAATAACTCTTGACAAATCGACCTCTTTTAGGATTATTGGAGGCATGCCTTGTGACGTCTCTCCATATCTGCTGAAAAGAGCACTCTCCTGTTCGTTGCTGATCTGTCTCTGTGTCGTCAGCACTCTGGCGAACGCTGATATCTATCGCTATGAAGATGATGAAGGCATTGTTCATTTTACTGACGCACCCACCGATAAACGTTTTAAGGTATTCATGCGGGACTTGAAAAAAGACCGTGAGCTGCGTACGAAACTAAAATATGCCGGTTCCGTCAACCCGGCCGAGTATGAGCAGCTCATCAAGGACTGTTCACAAAAATATGGCGTAAATGCTTCGCTGGTAAAGGCTGTTATTCATGCCGAATCCGGCTACAACCCGAATGCGCTCTCCCACAAAGGGGCCAGTGGCCTGATGCAGTTGATGCCCCAGACGGCCAAATCGCTCAAGGTTGCCGACCGCTTCAATCCGAAAGATAATGTGGAAGGTGGCGTGAAATATCTCCGTTTTCTGCTGGATACCTTTAAAGGCGATGTGTCTCTGGCGCTGGCTGCCTATAACGCCGGACTGAACAATGTTGCCAGATATGGCGGCATTCCTCCCTTCAACGAGACACGCACGTACGTTAACCGCGTGCTGGCCTATATGCAGTCGTATCAGTCAAGTGGAATCTGATGACGACTACCCGCCCCAACCAGATCCTCAATATCCCCAATGTTCTCACGATGATGCGGATCGCTGCCATTCCGCTCCTGGCAACACTGCTGCTGTCACCTTCACGCGATGCCGGCTTCTGGGCAGCGGCGGTCTTTGCCATTGCATCCATTACCGACTGGCTGGACGGCTATCTGGCCCGCCGTATGGGCATCGTAACCGTGTTCGGCAAATTTCTGGATCCGATCGCCGATAAACTGATCGTTATGGCCGCCATGATCATGATTTTGCCGTTTGATCGCGTTCCGGCCTGGATGGTGCTGGTTATTTTGGGGCGTGAGATTATTATTACCGGTTTGCGGGGGATTGCTTCGAGTGAAGGAATTGTCATTCCGGCCAGCGACCTGGGAAAATTCAAGACGATATTCCAGATCGTGGCCATACTCGGTCTGATACTGCACTACGATTACTCATGGTTCTTCGGAATTGCACACCCGCTCTTGACCGTGAACATGCACCATATCGGGATGTTTTTTCTCTGGATTGCCACCGTCCTGACCATTTGGTCAGGTATCGATTATCTGGTCCGCTTTATTAAGGTCATTACCCGCTGAGTGTGATCCTACTACCGGTTTGACTGTCCCAACGGTATCTCGATGGTTTCCCCATGAAAGCTGAATCTGACCCGATCCTTCAGAATTTCCTCCACCGTTGCACCCTCAACTGTTGAACCGTTGGAGGCCGGCGTTCCATTGATAATGGCCATGTTGTCAGAGCTTCCTTTCTGAAACGCAATTCCATTTACTCTGAGACGCGGAGCTGCTGCTTTGCCGACAGATATGGCGGAGGGGAGGGGGGCAACCGGCTGATGCTGCAGCTGAGACGGTGGTGGCTGGCCGGTTGCCGGTTTCAAAGGCGCCGCCTGTTGCACCACCCTGGGCGGGGCTGGCTGGGAAACTGCCGGACGTTGCATCGGCAGCGTTTTTACATTCTGTCTTGTGGTCGATGGCTGTGACGGTACGACAACTACCTCTTCCGGCAAAATTTCGGTCGGAAGAGTGGATGGAGTTGATAAGGCGCCAGAGCGGATTGCTGCTGGTACAGGTGCTGGAAGCGGTTTCTCTTTACCCGGTTTTGTTCCGTAAACAATCTGCTGCGGGGGCATCAACCGCATCATGATGAAATAGGTAGCCACCGATCCGCCGCCAAAAATGAGCATGGCGACAACTACCATGATGACCGGAGATGAGCGTGGTTTGGTTGCATCAGGGTGCATAATAACTGCATCGAGTGATACGACTCCGGGACGGCGGACCGCTTTTTCCTCTTCCAACTTTTTAAGTGCCTTCAGAATTGAACTCATGGTGTTTGTCCGGATGATGCAGGAGATGGTGTTTTTTGAGTGCGTCCGTAGTGTGAGAGAACAGCCAGCGTAAGTTCTCCCACGCTTTCATCGGGTGCGATACCGGTAGTCTGCTGAAAGTCACGTATCGCCTGGGCTGTTGAAAGACCATACATACCATCAACAGCGCCGTGAAAACTGCCGGCCTGTGTGAGCAATAGTTGTAATTTTTTAATCATATATACAGATGAGTCTGCAGTAATCATATCCGGTAGTTGTCCCGAATTGTGCCACACCAGATAGAAAGTACCGCTGACCAGGAGTTGAAGGTCGCTCAGGCTGAGTGAATTCCGGTTAAAAAGAGTTGGTGATATGAAACACGAATTATTTTTTGCAGGTGTCACCGCCAGACAGTAGTTCTTCTGCGTGCCGGTGACCCTGGTTTCAACCAGAATCGGCATTCCAAAACGGATGGCCTGCTCCAGCGAGCCTTTATAGGCGGTAACGTGTAAATTTCTTTTCTTTGCAAGCTTCGTGAACTGCTTCGGAACGGTGAGCTCTCGAGAAGTGTGTGTAACGGGAGGAGCTCCCCAGTAGGCTATCAAGGTGTTGAAGGCCCTCAGATGGACATCGTTCTGATCATACGCCTGCAGTTCCTGCTCAAGCATCCGGTAGCGTTGTTGATCAGTTCCGCTGTGAGAATTCTCTTGTCTGGCTTTAGCTTCATGTACCGTGTCAGCAGCCGGGGGGTGGTACAAGCGCCATGCCATGAAATCAAACGTGGAGATCTGTGTTGCAATCCCTGCAACCAGTATCAGAACAATTGCCGCAATCAGAATGCGTGCCCGCATTTTTTTACGAGGCAGATACTGGATTTCCCGTCGGGCCCGTGCGATGAATTCTGGTGTGACCGTCCGTTGTTCATCTCCGTAAGCGATCAAAAGTGCCCGGTCGCAGAGGTTGTTGATTTCACGGGGCGTGCCGCCGGACAAGAGATGTACCAGTCTGATGGCATTCCGGCTAAACGAAACACCGCCGGTTTCGCCGGCTACCGTCATCCGATGTCCGATATACGAGTTGGTTTCCTCCGAACTCATTGGCTTCAGTTTATAGCGTACCGCGATGCGTTGATTAAGCTGGCGCAACTCAGGCTTCGCCAGAAGAGATTCAAGCTCTGGCTGACCTGCCAGAACAATTTGAATCAGCTTGTCATTCTCGGTTTCCAGGTTGGAAATAAGACGAAGCTGCTCAAGCACCACCGGTTGAAGATTCTGGGCCTCGTCAATAACCAGTACAACGGTTACGCCCCGGGAATTTTCAGCCAGTAAAAAGCGGTTGAGCTCGGCCAGAAGCTCATTGGCAAATTCTGTCTGTGCCGGCAGACCAAACTCGTGGTTGATGCTACGGAGCAGTTCGACACCTGACAGGCATGGGTTGAAGATCAGGGCACAACGGTAGCTGTCTTCGTGTAACTGGCCGAGCAGCGTCCGCAGTACGGTCGTCTTACCGGTACCAACTTCTCCAATCAGCTCTATAAATCCATAATGATTGTTGATGCCGTACAGGAGGTGCGCGAAGGCGTCCTTGTGGCTCTTGCTCAAATAGATAAAGCGCGGATTTGGGGTCAGCGTGAATGGTTTTTCATTGAATCCGAAATAGTTGGAATACATAGTGGCTAACCAGAGGAAATGACCGTTTCAGTGAAAAAATCCTGACTGTACAGCATTTTATGCGAAATTACCGTTGTGTATTTCATAAAAGCTTATTATTTTCAATACAAAACATGGCAGATAGCCCGACAGTTGCTGATAAAAATTGTCGCACGTCACACAGGAATAACATAATGCACTACTTTAAGTCATCAAGTACAACAATTTATAATAACAACTATAATTATAAATCAAACTCCAATCAAAATCTTGTATCAGCGCGCTATCCCGTACGAATATCGAACTATTACGCCAGTCTGATTCAGCAGCATGGTGACGCCATCTGGCGTCAATGTATGCCGGATGTACGCGAACTTGAAGATGAGCACCAGTGCCCTGATCCGTTACACGAAAACTCATTAAGTCCGGTGCCGGGACTGATACACCGCTATCCTGATCGGGCGGTGTTGCTGGTTTCACGGCGCTGTCCGGTCTACTGCCGCTTTTGCATGCGTAAACGCCTGGTCGGTTCCGGCGATGCACCTATGGATCGACACGAATTACAGCGGGCTTTGGAATACATTGCCGCTCATCCCGCCATCCATGACGTTATCCTTTCAGGCGGTGATCCGCTCATGCTGGATGATGCGGCGCTCCATACGGTTCTCAGCGGGCTGCGGGCCATTCCGCACGTTACCATTATCCGCATCGGCAGTCGCGTGCCGGTTACCTTGCCGGAGAGGGTTACTCCGCAACTTTGCAATCTTCTCCAGCAGTTTCACCCGCTGTACATAAATACCCATTTCAATCACCCGGCAGAAATCACTGACGAATCCGGTCAAGCCTGCGCACTTTTGGCGAATGCCGGCATACAGCTTGGTAACCAAACCGTGTTATTGCGAGATGTTAACGATTCGATTGAAACCATGCGCGCATTAATGACCGGCCTCCTGCGGATCCGCGTGAGACCGTATTATCTGCATCAGATGGACTTGGTGCAAGGAACCGCCCATTTTCGAACATCGGTCAGGAGCGGACTTGAAATCATGCGCGCCCTGCGCGGCCACGTTTCAGGACTTGCGGTGCCGCATTATGTTATCGATCTGCCGGGAGGGAAGGGGAAGGTGGCGATTCTACCGGATCAGATGGAACGGGATGGCGATCTGCTCTATCTTCGTACCTACACCGGCGAACGGGTGACATACCGGGACATCACAACTCTTCCGGAGTAAAGGCAACCACCTCGTCAATGCTCTCGACGTCGGCCGTCAACATCACAAGACGATCAACCCCCAGTGCAATTCCGGCCGATGGCGGCATGCCGGACAATTCTTCCAGAAATGGCTCCGGTAAAGGCAAACTTTCTTTCCCGATGTGACGGCGCATACGGTTGGCAGCCTCAAAGCGTCTGCGCTGTTCAACCGGATCGTTCAACTCACTGAACCCGTTGGCCAGCTCCAACCCTCCGACATACAACTCAAACCGCTCAGCAAGCTGCGGGCTTCCAGGCTTTGTGCGAGCCAAAGCGGCCAACTCCGTCGGATAATCCATCAGAATAACTGGCGCATTACAATCGGTCAGGGCCGGCTCTATAACCGACGTCAGTATTTCCTCGTAAAGGCCGTTTTCAAGACAATCCAAGACGTCAACCTGTCCAAAGCGTAAAAACGCCTCCTGGACGCTTATATGCTGCCAGGGATGCGTCGGACTGATTTTTACAGAATTACGGGTAAAAAAGTTCGCATGCGGGCAAGAAAGCTGCGCAACCCTCTGCAGCAGTTCGCGGCAGTCATTCATCAGAGCGGTATAGTCACTCTCGGATCGATACCATTCCAACATCGTAAATTCAGACAGATGTCGTAAGCCGCGCTCTTCGGAGCGCCAGCAGTGTGATATCTGGAATATCTTGGAATGCCCACGCGCGAGGAGTCGTTTCATACAGATTTCCGGTGAAGTTTGCAGCTGGAGACCGGGGAAGGCGAATATAGGGTCAATATACTCTTCAGGAGCGTTGGCAGGAATAAGAAGGGGGGTTTCCACTTCAAGAAACCCCCGCTCCCAAAAAAAATCACGTATCGATTTTATAACATGCGCCCGCAGATGCAGCAGGTCACTTTTCACGTATTACCCTTTGACGCGAGTAGAGTACTCACCGTTACGCGTATCGATAACGATCAGTTCACCTTCTTCAATAAAAGGGGGTACACGCAGAACGTAGCCGGTCTCAACTGTAGCAGGTTTTGAGTCATTACCACTGGTATCACCTTTGGCCCACTGCTCGGTTGCAATGACGCGCAGATTAACAAAATTTGGCAGACTGACGCCAATCGCCTTTTCACCGAACAGCATGACATCGACCTTCAGGTTTTCAAGCAGGAAGTTCTTGGCATCTCCCATGGCATCCTCTTCCATGATGACCTGTTCATAGGTCTGCTGATCCATAAACGTATAGTGTGAGCCTTCCTTGTAGAGGAATTCCATCGAGCGGTCTTCCAGGTTGGCCGGCTCGAATGTCTCACCGGAACGGTACGTGCGGTCAAGCAGAGTTCCGTTGATCATGTTACGCATTTTGGTACGATACAGCGCCTGACCTTTGCCCGGTTTGACAAAATCAAACGCGACAACCAGGTACGGATCACCATCAAGTGTAATTTTAAGCCCTTTTTTCAAATCTGCTACGCTGTACATACATCCTCCAAGTGCGATAGTGTGAACATTTATGAAACGAGAACAAGCCCTCCATAACGGACGGGCCTGTTGTATTCAATCAGATATGCAGCGGCCTATTTAGCGCGGTAAGTAATACGTCCACGGGTAAGGTCATAGGGAGAAAGTTCTACGGTTACCTTGTCTCCGGGGAGGATTTTGATGAAATATTTGCGCATCTTGCCGGAAATATGTGCCAAAACGACATGATCGTTTTCAAGTCTGACGCGAAACATTGCGTTTGGCAACGGTTCAACAACGGTACCTTCAACTTCAATGGCTTCTTCTTTACTCATACGTGATACAGCTCCTCAAGATGGTTCATTTGGATCGAACTTCGGTACATTACTGATAGTGCCTTGAAAATGCAAGTTAATTATACATTCACATCAAAATGTCTCATAAGATATATTATGTCAAGTACACAGCACATCGTGTACTTGACATAATATATGAACTTGGTCTTGGGTGAGAATTTGGGAATTGATGTGCGGGTTTAAACTTTCTGGCAGCGCAGTAATTTCGTGCCATCTTTAAAGAGAACCTGCATTTTGTTGGGTACGATTACGACCTTGACAATGCCAACGCCAAAGACAGGGTGCTGAATGAGGTGTTTGACACGGTATCTGCCGTTCATGTCGTAGGTAAATGCGGTTTCGGTTTCCATGGCTTCCTGTAGCGACAACCACTCTTCGCGATCTGCCTCTGCCGGATCTTTTTTTGGCACCCGTGGGACTGCCGGAGCTTTTACGACAACTTTTTTCGGGCTTTTTACCGATGGCGGCGGATAATAGTTATGTGTGCCTTTGCAGGTATTGCATTCAACCCGGACCACTTTTTCATCAACCATGGCCACGATTCTATGGTTAAGTACTTCACGGCACTTTGTACAACGGGCTTCAATGATATCTCCGGCCGACAGTCTTCTAATATTCATAGGGTTCCTTCTGCTACTGGATGTGCCGTTTTGGCAGTATTCTCAATGTGTTTCTGTATAGCGTACATTCGATGTAAACTCTTTACAAATATAAAAGCCGCCCACTCAGCATCAAAGCTGGCGAGCGGCTTGGAAGTTCAATCAATCCTTCGAGAGCGATTATAAAATCCGCCTGTCAATGACACGTGAGGCTTTGCCTTCGTGCCGTTCCAGACTGTTCGGTTCGACCAGTCTGACGGTCACGCCGACCCCCAAAACAGAGTCGATCCGCTTGCCGACCATATCCAGAAAAGCGCGCTGCTTTTTCATCTCATCAAAGAAGATATTTTCGCGAACTTCAATACAGACTTCGAGAACATCCAACGTCCCTTTGCGATCAACGATCAATTGATAGTGTGGTTCGCACCCTTCGATGGCAACCAGAACCTCTTCAATTTGAGAGGGGAATACGTTAACCCCTTTGATAATCAGCATATCATCCGTACGGCCCAGGGTTTTTTTCATCCGCACCATCGTACGACCGCAGCTGCAGGTTGCATAATCAAGGCTGGTAATGTCCCGTGTTCGATAGCGGATCATCGGATAAGCCTCTTTGGAGATGGTGGTCAGAACCAGTTCACCGATGCTGCCGGGGGGTAACACCTGGCAGGTTTCGGGATCAATGATTTCAGCGATGAAAGCGTCCTCGGCGATGTGCATGCCGTTTTTGTGCTGACATTCACCGGCTACTCCCGGACCGACTACTTCAGAAAGACCGTAGTTGTCGGTGGCGCTGATCAACAGGCGCGATTCAATGTCACTGCGCATCGCTTCCGACCATGGTTCGCCACCAAAAAGGCCGATCCTGAGTGCCAAAGAATGTGGATCGATGCCCTGTTTTTCAATACGTTCGGCTATGGTAACCGCATAACTGGGGGTGCAGACCAATACAGACGACTTGTAATCCTGCATAATCAGGATCTGTTTATCGGTATTGCCGCCGCTCATCGGAATAACGGCGCCGCCGATCGTCTCTGTGCCGTAATGCAGGCCGAAAGCACCGGTAAACATGCCGTAACCAAAAGCGATCTGCACGACATCATCATGAGTCACGCCGGCAGCGGTCATCACGCGTGCCACCAGATTCGACCAGAGCTTGAGATCATTTTTTGTATAGCCGACGACGGTCGGTTTGCCGGTTGTGCCGGATGAAGAATGAATTCTGACTACTTCGCGCAGCGGCACGGCGAACATGCCGTACGGGTAATTCAGGCGCAGGTCTTCTTTTGTGGTAAACGGAAGCTGAGAAAGATCAGACAACGAGGTCACATCTTCCGGCACGATACCGAGTGAATTAAATTTTGTACGGTAACAGGCTACGTTTTTGTAGGCACGATTAAGAGTCGCCTGTAGTCGCTCGAGTTGAAACTGCTCAAGCTCTTCGCGCGGCATGCACTCCCGCTCTGGTTCCCAGATCAAATGTGACTGCATGGCTTCCCCGTTCAGTTAATCACGCTCAAGAGCGCCCTTCACCAGCTGTTGTATCATGCTGACAGCATCGCTAATCGACAAAGTGTGCACTTCACCAGTGGCACGGATTTTAAGCTCAACCTTTCCTTCAGCAAGACTCTTGCTGCCGACGACAAGCCGTAACGGGATGCCGATCAGATCGTTGTCTTTGAACTTGACGCCGGGACGCTCGTCGCGATCATCGAACAGCACTTCAATGCCCACATTTTCAAGCTGTTTGCAAATATCCTCGGATGCCGCCATAACGACCGCATCCTTGGTGTTATTGATAGCGACCAGAGAACAGTGAAACGGCGCTATCGGTATCGGAAAAATAATGCCGTTTTCATCGTGGTTCTGTTCTATGGCGGCTGCAACGGTACGCCCTATACCAATGCCGTAGCACCCCATGAAGATAACCTGCTCTTTGCCGTCCGGGTCCAGATAGGTCGCACTGAGCGCTTTTGAATATTTTGTACCAAGTTTAAAAACATGCCCGACTTCGATCCCGCGCCACATCTCAAGTTTGCCGTCAGCACAGCGCGGACAGGGATCTCCGGCCACGACGCTGCGAATGTCTGTAAAGATATCAACGGTAAAATCACGTCCGCAATTGGCATTCGTAAAGTGCAGGTCTTTTTGATTGGCACCGATAACTACATTAACCATATTTTTGAGGACGTTATCAGCTATTACTTTAATCTTTTGTTTCAGATCACACGGTCCCAGAAAACCGATCGGTGAGCCGGTACAGGACCGAATCTGCTCTTCGGATGCCATCTGGATATCGTCCCACCCGAGGTGGTTCTTGAGTTTGATTTCATTCAATTCGTGGTCGCCACGTACAAGCGCCATAACGATTTCGCCATTTTCATGAGCATAGACGAGTGTCTTGACGGTAGTTTCCGTTGCAACACCTAAAAATGCAGCCACGTCAGCGATTGTCTTCATCTCCGGTGTCGCTATCTCCTGAAGTTGCAGGAGTCCGGTTTCAGTGCCAACCGGCAGCTGAGCCGATTCGGCTTTTTCAACATTGGCAGCGTAGCTGCAAGCATTGCAGGAAACAATGGCATCCTCACCGGATTCGGCCAGCACCATAAACTCATGCGAAGAAGAACCGCCGATACTGCCGGTATCGGCCTCGACCGCACGGAAATTCAGGCCGCAGCGCGTAAAGATGCGCATATAGGCTTGATACATCCGGTCGTAGGAACTATCAGCCGCACTGCTGTCAACATCGAATGAATAGGCATCCTTCATGATGAATTCACGGCCGCGCATCAAGCCGAAGCGGGGACGAATTTCATCACGGAACTTGGTCTGGATCTGATAAAAATTGACCGGCATTTGGCGATAGCTCTTGATCTCGCGCCGCACCATATCGGTAATCACCTCTTCATGAGTCGGTCCCATGCAGAATTCAGCGTCTTTACGGTCTTTAAAGCGCAAGAGTTCCTTGCCGTAAAACGTCCAGCGCCCTGACTCCTGCCACAGTTCGGCCGGCTGCACACCTGGCATCAGCATCTCAATCGCTTCGGCCCGGTTCATCTCTTCTCGAACGATATTTTCGAACTTGCGGATCGAGCGTAATCCCAACGGCAGGTAATTATAGATGCCGGCCGCCAGCTTGCGAATCATGCCGGCCCGTAACATCAGCTGGTGAGAAACCACCTCGGCGTCCGATGGTGTTTCTTTAACCGTTGGTATAAAATAACGACTGTAACGCATTGTCACCTCAAAGTTTTTCTATTTCTTCCAATAGGGCTTCGGCCAGTTTGTCTTCGGGGACTTTACGGACAATTTCACCATGCCGGAAAATCAGCCCCTCCCCTTTACCGCCGGCAATTCCGACATCGGCCTCGCGTGCCTCTCCGGGGCCATTGACAGCACACCCCATCACTGCAACGGTAATACGCTTGTCAACCCCCTGCAGCCGTTTTTCGACCTCTTCAGCCACCTTGATCAGATCGATCTGACAGCGACCGCAGGTCGGACAGGAGACAAAGTTGACACCGCGTTGACGCAGGCCGAGGCTTTTCAGAATTTCGTACCCTACCCTGACCTCATCCTGCGGATCGCCGGTCAAAGAGACGCGCATGGTATCACCGATGCCGGCCGCCAGCAGAATACCCAGGCCGACCGAGGACTTGATCGTACCGGAAAAAGTTGTTCCGGCCTCAGTGATGCCGATATGCATTGGATAATCGACGTGATTGGAAAGAAGCGTATAGGCCTGGACTGTCTTCATGACGTCAGAAGCCTTCAGTGATACTTTGATCTCCTGGTACTTCAGCTCTTCAAGTATACGGATATGCCCGAGGGCGGATTCAACCATCGCTTCAGCAGAGGGATGGCCATAGCGTTCCAGCAGTTCCTTTTCCAGCGAACCGGCATTGACGCCGATGCGGATCGGCACGCGACGCTCGGCTGCAGATTTAACAACTTCCGCAACTTTCCATTTTTCGCCGATATTACCGGGATTGAGACGTAAGCCGTCGATGCCCCCTTCCAGCACCCGCAGGGCCAGCTTATAATCGAAATGAATATCCGCAATAACGGGAATCGGGCTCTGCTGCTTGATCTGCCCCAATGCCACGGCAGCGTCCATGTCCGGCACGGCACAGCGAACAATCTCGCACCCTACCCCTGCCAAGCCCTCAATCTGGGCAATCGTAGCGGCGACATCACGCGTATCCGTGCAGCACATTGACTGCACCGAACAGGGAGCGTCGCCGCCAACTGCAATATTTCCAATATATATCTGTCTGGTTAGCTTTCTCATGGCCGGCCATACTGCCAAAGGAAGGGGGGAAAGTCAAGAACGAAGCGGCCAGGACGGCAAATCAGCTCCTGTAAACAGAGCGGATATGACCGTGTCTGAGTTGAGCTTAGTGGATAAAGCTCCCCTCCCCGCTTGACATTCGCGGGCAGCATGCTTACCTCATAAACAGGATCTCATTTTGTAAACAAGAAGGTGGCGTTATGGACTTCAATCGATTGACTCAGAAATCCCAGGAAGCTTTTACCGAGGCTCAGAACAAGGCTGTTGCCTTCGGGCATGTCGAGGTGGATGGCGAGCATCTGCTCTGGGCACTGCTTGATCAGCCTGATGGTCTGGTGCCGCGTCTACTTGAGCGCATGGATATACGACCGGAACGTTTTAAACAAGAGGTTGAAGCCGAACTGGATCGCAAGGCGCGTGTCTCCGGCCCCGGTACGGAGGCGGGCAAGATCTATGTTTCCCAGCGCCTTTCCCGGATTCTGGTAGCGGCCGAGGCCGAGGCCAAACGGCTGAAGGACGAGTATGTTTCGGTTGAGCATCTCTTTATGGCGCTGCTGGCAGAAGGGGAGAAAGTGCCTTCCGGGCGGATCCTCAAGCAGGCCGGCATCACGCATGAGCGTTTTCTGAAAAGCCTGACCGAGGTGCGCGGCAGTCAGCGTGTGCAGAGTGCCAACCCAGAAGCGACCTATGAGGCACTTGAAAAGTATGGCCGCGATCTGGTCAAGATGGCCAGAAACGACAAGCTTGATCCGGTCATCGGCCGGGATGACGAGGTACGTCGCGTGATCCGGGTACTGTCGCGTAAGACCAAGAATAATCCGGTGCTGATCGGTGAACCGGGTGTCGGCAAAACCGCCATCGTTGAAGGTCTGGCCCAACGTATCGTACGGGGTGACGTGCCGGAGGGCTTGAAAGATAAGACCGTCTTTGCCCTGGATATGGGCTCTTTGGTGGCTGGCGCCAAGTATCGCGGCGAATTTGAGGAACGCCTGAAGGCGGTTCTGAACGAGATAAAGGAGGCCGAAGGGCGCATCATCCTCTTTATTGATGAGCTGCATACCATCGTTGGAGCTGGTAAAGCGGAAGGCTCCATGGATGCCGGCAACATGCTGAAACCGATGCTGGCTCGTGGTGAGCTGCACTGCATCGGCGCCACTACACTGGACGAATACCGTCAGCATATCGAAAAAGATCCCGCTCTGGAGCGCCGTTTTCAACCGGTACTGGTCGAGCAGCCGACCGTGGAGGATACCGTTTCCATCCTGCGAGGCTTGCGCGAGCGCTTTGAGGTTCATCACGGCGTCAGGATTCAGGATAACGCCCTGGTAGCGGCTGCCACGCTTTCCAATCGTTATATAACCGAACGTTTCCTGCCGGATAAAGCGATCGATCTGGTCGATGAAGCCTGTGCCATGTTGCGCACCGAGATCGACTCTCTGCCTTCTGAGTTGGATACAATTTCGCGGCGGGTCATGCAGCTGGAGATCGAAGAGGTCGCCCTCAAAAAAGAGAAGGACAAAGCCAGTCTGGACCGGCTTGAAGCGCTGCGCAAAGATCTGGCCGATGACCGTGAAAAAGCCAACGCCATGCGGGCCCAGTACGATGCCGAAAAGAACGCCATCCTGCGCGTTCAGGGGCTGCGCGAACAGATTGAAAAAATCCGTCGCGAAATTGAGCAGGCTGAACGGGCCGGTAATCTGGAGCAGGCTTCACGGCTTAAATATTCGGAACTGCCCGGTCTGGAAAACGCCCTGAAAAGCGATGAGGGTACCCTGAACGAGAAGCGCGGCGGTCAGAAACTGCTGCGCGAAGAGGTCACCGAGGACGAGATTGCCGAGATTGTCGCGCACTGGACCGGCATTCCGGTACTGCGGCTGGTCGAGGGTGAACGCGAAAAATTGCTGCGGCTGGAGGATATTCTGCATCAGCGTGTGATTGGCCAGGATGAAGCGGTGCAGTTGGTATCAGATGCCGTTCTGCGGGCCCGTTCCGGAATCAAGGACCCCCGTCGTCCGATCGGCTCTTTCATCTTTCTCGGACCGACCGGAGTCGGTAAAACAGAGTTGGCTCGTACTCTGGCCGAAGCGCTCTTTGATTCGGAAGAGAATATGATTCGCATTGATATGTCGGAGTATATGGAGAAGTTTGCTGTATCGCGCCTGATCGGGGCGCCTCCCGGATATGTCGGGTATGAGGAGGGGGGGCAGCTTTCCGAGGCGGTCAGACGTAAACCGTACAGCGTGCTGTTATTTGACGAAATTGAAAAAGCACACCCGGATGTCTTTAATATATTATTGCAGATTCTGGATGACGGGCGCGTCACCGATAGTCATGGGCGCACGGTTAACTTCAAAAATACGGTTATCATCATGACCTCAAATATCGGCTCAGCGTATCTGCTGGAAGGAATTACAGCCACTGGTGAGATCAGGGAAGATGCCCGCCAGAGTGTTATGAGTGAACTCAAGAGCGGTTTTCGTCCCGAATTCCTGAACCGGGTAGATGATATCGTACTCTTCAAGCCACTGCAGATCGCTGAAGTCATGAAGATCACAGCCCTGCTGGCTGAACAGCTCAAGTATCGCTTGAAAGAACAGCGTATAACACTTGAAATTACCGACGAAGCGCTCCGCTTTGTTGCGAAGGCCGGCTATGATCCGGTGTACGGGGCCCGCCCGCTCAAGCGCTATCTGCAGCGCGAGCTTGAAACACGCGTGGCACGGGCTATAATCGGCGGGAGTGTCGGAGATGGCGGGACGTTACAGGTAACTCTCGTTGATGGGGCCTTGAGTATCAAGGTGTAAACCTAAAAACGGCAGTTCACGAACCACAGAGCAACTGAGAAACTGAGAAACCAAACAGTTACATCAACACCAGGATTAACCGGATAAGTGAATGGTGTTTTTGTTGCAACCTGCATTTTTCTTTGTAATGCTCAGTTGCTCTCTGTTTCAAATGCTTTTGTCATGATAAAAGGGGTCATTTTTGACGACTGCGCAGCATGCTGTACCACTTCAGGCGAACACCCTCTTTCCCTATTTCATACGTGAGAGCAAGTATTTTCCCTTTGGATGCACGCATTGAGCGTTCCAGTTCGGCTTTTTTGGTTTGTGCCTCACTTCCGCGACTCTGGCGGATCAGGTTCAAGCCCGAGTTATACACCGAAATACATGCCGAACCGGCTTCTACCATCGCCAACTTGAAGATGCCTGCTGCCGCCTTTATGATAAGTTTCCGTTTTCCCCACATGCTGGACTCCTTTCAGCTGGCAAAGCGGTCATTCATTAATCAGCTGATTCTAAAACGTGAGACAACCCGCTGAAGCTCGGTTGCCAATGTAGAGAGGCGTGTGGCGGCAACAGCCGATTCTTGTGCGCCGCGCGATGTTTGATGAACAACATCCGTTATCTGATGCATGTTCGCGGATATTTCACTTGTTGTAGCCGTCTGTTCTTCTGCTGCAGTTGCAATCTGATTGACCTGATGGTCAACCGCTTCTATCTGATCGCGTATCTGGCGTATGGCAGCACCGGACCGACTGGCTTCATCAGTACCCTGCTGGACGTCATGAACGCCGGCTTCCATTTCTGCAACGGCATTGCGTGTCTCATTCTGTATGGATTTGATCATTTCGCCGATTTCACGTGTCGCCCTGGTGGTTCTTTCAGCCAGAGCGCGTACTTCATCGGCAACAACGGCAAAGCCCCTCCCCTGTTCACCAGCTCTGGCAGCCTCAATGGCGGCATTAAGCGCCAGCAGATTGGTCTGATCGGCGATATCTTCAATTGTGCCGATAATGGCGCCAATCTGATCGCTGCGGGTGCCAAGACCGGCGATGGTCGCTGCAGTACCCTGTACGCGTTCGGCAATCCTGTTCATAACATTGACCGTTTGGTGAACCACCGCTGAACCGGATTCTGCAGCGGTCATTGCACTGCGTGAACTATCAGCAGCCAGCTGACAGTTCTGGGCGATATCCCTGCTGGTTGCGGTCATCTCTTCACTGGCTGTTGCAACCGTGGCTGACTGTGAGGCCAGGCTCTCTGCTCCCTGAGCCATCTGACCGGACGTGCTGCTTAACTCTATCGAGGCCGAAGCTAACTCCTGCGCGTTGTTGGCAAACGAGAGGATAATATCCTGCAATGAAACGCTGAACTCATTCATATTACGGGCCATATTACCGATTTCATCAGAGGAGTGGATGTCGATACGCTTGGTGAGATCTCCCTTGGCCATAGCCTCGATAACTTCAACGGTACTACGAATCGGGGCCATAATAATGCCGTTGATCAGATAGCTGAGGGCGATTGTGGCGAAAAGCGAGAAAAGAATCGCTCCAACCAGAACAACCAGAACCCGCTTGCCGGCGCTGATTGATCGCGCGCTGCCGGCCTCATTCATGGCTGTTTCATGCTTCATGAATTCTGTAAATTTTTTGTTTAATGCCGCAAATTTGTCATCAGCCTGGCCCATATACATGGTTGCTGCGTTGACATCCGATTCCAGCATATCAAGCATGTCATTGGCATCCTTGGCATAGGCCGTCAGTGACGTCGAAATATCCATCATGAACTTTTTTTCTTCAGCAGTAAGCGTAGCGTCTCCGGAAAGAGTTTTAACCTTGTTATGTGCCTCGGATAGCTGGGACTGAATCGCTTTGGTTTCCTCGGCCATCTTTTTTTGATCGGATCCGACTTTTGACAGCGTAATCAGGCGATACAGATCAGTATGAATGCTGTAGGTATCACTATCAATCGAGCCAGCTTTGACATAATTGGCAAAACGGACGGAGTGCATCTCCTCTATGGTGGCCTGCTGCATACGCATACCCCAGAGAGAGACCGCCCCGGAAATGAGCATAAACAGCAGACAGACCAGAGGCGACACGAACAGTTTGCTGGCCATGTTCATGCGTGCGAAAAGAGATGTCATGAAATGCCTCCGTTGGAAATATCAATCCTTGTAAATACCACCACAGATAATGTTCTTGTCATCGGCTTTTTCACAGTACATCTGTTTGGAAAGAACTTTTTTGGTCAACGGATCGGTAAATTTATAATCCTGCCAAAATGAACCTTTAGACTTGGCAAGTTCAATTCGTTCTTTAACAAATGCTTTGCCATCAGGATCTTTCATTCCGATCAGTTCTTTACCGACCTGCTTGGGGTTTTGACCGTGTGCAACACATTTACCGGTAACATCATACACAACGATATAGAGATCCTTGCTGACAAACTTCTTGCTGGGAGCAGTAAAATCTGTAAAAGATTTTTCTCCGCCGGTTTTATAGGCGGTAACGGCCTTCTTGACCATCGCTTCAGCTTCTTTTTTTGTAGCCCGCTCTGCCGCTCCTGCCAGGGATGTCGTACAGATCAACGTGGTTACCGCCAGTGTAACAGTCATTTTTTTCAGCATGTTATCCTCCTGATTGGGGTTGTATATCGTCTGTGCGACGATAGTGCGGACTCATACGATTAAGCGATACTATGTAATGTTGTTTTATAAATAGATATATAACCCATGTCAAGTATTGGTTTATTGAAAAAAACTTCAAATAGTTCCGGAAGTGCTGGAAAAAAATGTAGTGAAAATGTAGTATGCCGTCACATTTAATCAAGCAGGGGGGGTTATGACCAAAATAGACTTATTTGAAAAGGTTCAAGAAGGCACCGGTCTGACGAAAAAAGAATCAGCCGAGATGGTGGAGGCGGTTTTTTCAATCATGAAAAGCACCCTGGAATCTGGTGACAACCTGAAAATATCGGGCTTCGGCAGCTTTGTTGTAAAGCAGAAAGCTGACCGCCGTGGCCGCAATCCGCAGACCGGTGAGGCGTTGACTATTGAAGCCCGACGTATTGTAACTTTTAAGACCAGCGGCGTATTAAAGGATCAGATCAACGATGAGAAGTAACTACTATCTTGCAGGACTTACCCTCTTTTTAGTCACAGCACTGCTGTTCGCAGCTTCTTCAAATTCATGTGCCGATACGTCAGTCACTGCTGAAAAACCTGCTCTCGAAGCTTTTCGAGCGGTTCTCAATAAAGAGACATCCACACTCAACATTCCGATTGAAATGTCAGCGGATGAGCTTGCCAAGATCCTCAATCTGACCGTCCGGAAAGAGCTCTATAAAGGTGCTACCAAGACAAAAGGGTTGTCGGCGGACGTTCTGCGTAACGGTCCCATCGTAATGAGCGCTTCAGATAATTTTCTGTACATCACCCTGCCGGTTACGCTGTCGGTAAGCTACAGCATGTTCGAAACCAGGCCGCTGCCACTAAAGCTGAAATTCAAGGTAACCGCCAGCGTCCTGCCTGATTGGCGTCTGCGTACTGAAGTTTATTATCAGGGGGTTAGTGACCTCCTGGCAGAAGAGGTTGGTGTCGGACCGCTGTCGTTTAAGCCACGTACTATCGTAGATGGAATTATGCATCCGGTTCAGAAAATCGTCTCAGATCTGGTCGCTCAGAAGATCAACGAATTGCTCCCTCTGAAAGCACAGGTCACCAAGGTCTGGAACACCGCTCAGGCTCCGATTCTGCTGGACAAGAAGTATAATAGCTGGTTGAAACTAACTCCCCGCGAGGTAATGCTTTTCCCGCTGTATGCTCAGAACAACAGAGTTAAATTGAGCATCGGCATCAACACATTCGCCGAAATGGTCATCGGACCAGAACCGATTACGCAACCGTTACAACCACTTCCCAATCTTAAACTGGTCAACTCGTTCGACAAAACGTTCCGTATTGCTCTGAACGCAGACCTGTTTTACAAAGATCTGCGAGCCATTGCTGCGCCGCTTTTGCTGGACAAGAAGTTCGATTCTGATGGTAAAAGTGTTGTGATCAAAGATTTTGATCTGTATGGGAATGGAGATAAGCTGGTTGTCAAACTGGTAACTCAGGGTTCTTTGGATGGTCTCATCTATCTGACGGCAAAGCCGGTCTTTAACCCGCAGACCAACGTATTTTCTGTTGAGGATGTTGACTTCGACCTGCAAACACAGAGCCTGCTGCTTACATCAGCTGCCTGGTTTCTGCATGGTACCATCAGGGGCATGATTCAGGAAAAATTGAACATGAACGTAACCCAGCAGTTGGAGCAATCCCGCCAGATCGCAGCCAAGGCCCTGACCCGCATGAAGCTCCTGGATCACGTCTACCTCAAATGCGATATCAAAAATCTGAAATTCAAGGATGTAATCGTACAGCAGGACAAGATTTCCATCCAGGTGTACACGGAGGGGGAGTCAGCCATTCTTTTTCAATGAGTTTCAAATCAAGTGCTTTCAGCGGCACATCTGAATTATTATCGCCGGTTCTTTCTAAAATTTCGAATGATTCGTCGACTGAATTACGGCTCAAGGCTTTTATGGGGAGATACGGTATCCGGCTGGATAACGCTTCGATTCACAAGGACTTCAGCTATGGCGGTTTCCAGATCGGCAAATCCAAACGGTTTCAACAGGTTCTTTTCGGCACCCATGAGATGGGACATATGCAACAGATTGGCGCCATCCAGACCATATGCACCTCCCGACATAACGATAACACAGGGCCTATCCGGCTTTTCTCTCAGTGTCATAAACAGTTCAAAACCGTCCATATCCGGCATTACCACGTCGGTGATCATCACATCTACCTGTCTGCTTTCCAGTATCTTTAAAGCTTCTACACCATTTACGGCACTGAACACTGTATGCCCTTTGGCAATCAATCGCCGTTCAATAAGAGATCGCCAGTCGTCATTGTCGTCTACAAGCAGTATTCGTGGCATTCTTCCACCCCCTGTTCAATGTAGGATTTTTGAGGCTATCTGTTTCGGGGCGGTGGCGCCAGCTCTAAGATATCATTGATTTTTACCAACAAATCAGACAGATTGAACGGTTTTCTCATAACGGCAGTATATTCAGGACCATCATGAAGATTGGAAATGTCCGCCCCGTACCCGGACATGAACATACAGGGAATATCCGGGTTAATTTCACGTATTCGCTGAACCGCTTCCTGTCCGTTCATTTCAGGCATGACAACATCTATCAGAATCAGTGAAATTGTGTCGTGGTGGTTGCGGAACAGTTCTACGGCACGTTTACCGCTTTCAGCACTCATCACGCGATAACCGCTGTTGGAAAGAGCCATCTCTGCCAAATCGCGAACATTTTTATCGTCTTCAACGACCAGAATAGTATGTTTTTCTGAGTTTTCTGTCGCAACGTCCATACAGACAGGGACATGATCACGCGCATCGACATCAGCGTAATGAGGGAGATAGATACAAAATGTTGTGCCGACATCAGCGACGATATATACCAGAATGAAGCCCTGATGCTGCACGACGGTACCGTGAATCATCGCAAGACCGAGTCCCGTTCCTTTGCCATTTTCCTTGGTAGTAAAAAACGGGTCGAAAATGTGCTCAATTATTTCTTTCGGAATTCCTCCAGCGGTGTCAGTAACCCTTATAACAGCATAGTTACCTGGTGGAGGCGGACCTGGAAGAGCAAGACAGAAGTGCTCTACCGTATCCTCAATAATTTCAAGGGATGTGCGAACGGTAATGGTGCCGCTGGATTTCATGGCGTCGCGAGCGTTGGTAATCAGATTGAAAAATACCTGCTGGATCAGACCTGCATCGGCCATCACCACCAATGTATCCGAGCAGAGTTCAGCTGAAATTGAAACACTCTCTTCCACCAGACGACGACCAAGCTTTACACTTTGAGAAATGAGCTTGTTGAGATCGAGATGGTGCATGTTCAGTGTTTGTTTTCGACTGAACGCCAACAGCCCCTGCGTCAGATTCGCCCCCCGCTCCACCGCTTCCTGAATCTGGTCTATCTCGGGCGAATGTTCACCACGTGCCGAATCTTTTCGGCTTCTAAAGTAGGCATTTCCCGAAATAATCTGGAGAATGTTATTAAAATCATGGGCGATGCCTCCAGCCAGAGTACCCACCGCCTCCATCTTCTGCGCCTGACGGAACTGCTGTTCCAGTTTGGTTCTGTTTTCTATCTCCCTTTGCAGAGTTGCGATCGTTTCTTCAAGCTCTCGGGTGCGTTCCGTAACCCGCTGATCAAGCTCTTTGCTGAGTTCCAGCAGAGAATCCTGATAATCCATAACATTGATCAGTGATTTTACTTTTGCCACCAGCTCCTTATTGGGTATCGGACGGGCCATATAATCCATAGCACCGGCTTCAAGTCCTTTGATTTTATGGTCACTATCCGTTAACAGACCGGACAGAAGGACAAACATACTGTTGGCAAGTTCAGGCCGCCTCTTGATCTCCCGCACCAAGTCGATTCCATTCCAATCGGGAAGTACGACATCCATCAAAAAAATCTCCGGATGAATGGTGGCTAACTGTTCCAGACATTCATTTCCGGTGGCGGCAGTAAAAACTTCAAACCCTTCTTGAGCCAGAACACGGGCATAGACATGAAGCATATCTGTATTGTCATCCACGACCATAACACTGCGCAACGGCATCAGTGGCCTCCGACCGGGAGCTTGACGATCATGCGCGTCCCCCCTTCCGGTATATTTTCGGCTCGAATCGAGCCAGCATGACCCTCGACCATACGTCGGGCTATGGCAAGACCGAGACCGGTTCCTTTTTCACCATGAGTACCAACTCTGCTGGCCGTGCTGAAAGGGATGAATAACTGTTCGAGAATTTCGACCGGCATCCCGTCACCCTGATCCTCTATCTGCATGACCAGAAGATGCTCATCGCTGGAAAGCCGGAGTATTACGATACTGTCGGGATGGCTGAACTTGATGGCATTGCCCACAAGGTTGTTCAGCACCTGCTCGATTTTAGATCTGTCCCAGACTACCGTTTCCGGCAGGGTTCCATCATGTACTTCCAGAATCTTGATCCCTTTCTTGATTGCCAGCACACGATAACTTTCAAGACAGTCTGAAATCAGTTCCTTCAGCTTCAGCGGAAGCAACTTCAGGTTCAGATTGCCCGACTCAATTTTGGATATATCCAAAAGATCGTTAATAATACCCAACATAAACTCACTGGATTTCTTGATGACGGCGACAAGATTGTGGTCATCTTCTGCAGTGTGCACTCGTTCCTGATCCAACAGAAATTCACTATATGAGACAATGGTTCCCAGCGGCGAGCGGAGATCATGAGCCGCCATGCCAAGGAAATAATTCTTCTGCTGATTCAGGTGAGCCAATTCATGATTTTTTTTCATCAGCTCACGCTGCATGACAGAAAGTTCGTTATTCAAATGGGTCATCTGGTCATAGAGGGTCTCATCACGAACTTTAAGTTGCGCGGAAGCGATCTGCAGATCTTTCATCAGTATCCGCAGATGGTTCGTCTGTTCGTTATTTATCTTGAGCATCTCCTCGATCACCTGAATAGCAGACGCACGAGAACTGGCACCGACAAATATGAGTTTCTCATTCAGATGTACGGCTGAACAGTGGAGCGTTGCCGGACCGCTTGTCAGAGATATAACCAGTTCCCAGTCAAAGACAGAAGTCTTCGAGCGAGCCGCATCCAGAAAGAGGAGTACCTTTTCAAGACAAGCCTCATCGAAAATACCGGTGATGGAACTCCCGGCGGAAAAATCGCGTGACAGTTCATAGTCATTCTGGATAACCTGTTCCAGGATGCCGACGGCATCACAGATAACAACAAATCCTTTTCCTGCCGGCTGCTGTAACATGATGTATTCCTTTGAGTGGTGATTATTTACCACATTTCTGTATCAGCTGTTGCGCTACCAGCACAGCTTGTTCAGCGTCGGTGGCCCATACATCGGCGCCCACGGTACGCCAAAGATCGGGCGAATTGTTGAATGGGATTCCCCCGACCATGATGTGGACAGTATTCTCGGGACAGGTATTTCTAATAGCTGAAATCAGCTCTAAAGCCTTGGGGATATGGTACGTCATGGTAACTGAAAGAGCAACCAGGTCAGGTTTACGCTGTTCAAGGGCCGCTATAATCTGGTCATGCGGAATGCCAGCTCCAAGATAATAGGTGTCCCAGCCTTCCATTTCAAAAAAATCGGCAACCATGCGAACACCGATTTCATGGAGTTCAGATCCGACACAGGCAGCAACCAGGGTTCTGCCCAAACGCTGTGCGGAGATTATGTGCGGGTAGAGTTCAGACATGATGGTCTGGGTAGCAGCGGTACAAAAATGTTCCTCAGCAACACTAACACTATTGAGGAGCCACAACCGCCCGACTTCTTGCTGCACCGGCTGAAATACTCCCAGGTACAGATCACGAATGGACAAACCGCTATTCAGGGCAGCCGTAATTAACAGCTGGGCACTGTTCCGGTCCGCCGCCAACAGGGCTTTCAGGTAGCTGCTGGCCAGTTCGGAAAACGGAATATTCTGCAGATAGCTGAAGTTGGCTGATTCAGACATGCTCTCACCCTGGAAATGCGTTTCCTGATTCTGTACTGACCGGCAGCAGTATTCTCTTGTTTCCTTATCAACACAACTCTTTATTATTTATATTTGACCATTTTCCCACATCTCCGCAGTGAAGCGGGTGCAGCGGTTACGTCCCGACTCTTTCGAACGATACATAGCAACGTCGGCATACTTGATTGCCTGCCAGATCGTGTCGCTGTCGGAAGGGTATTCGCAGGTACCGATACTGATAGTTTTCTGCAACACCTGATCGCCGTCGATACGGATATGACAGAAATAGTCATTATTTTGGGTAGTATCGGCCAGTTTCTGAATCGTGTGTTCATGCTCATTAACCTCGCAACCTGCACTGACGTTTTATTGTCTCACAATCAAGTTCTGGCGAACCATACGCAGAAGACATTCAAAAGAAATCTCTTTCCATGACATTGAGACCGATCCGCCCAACCGAAGCAGGAACAGAGAGGGCGGAGACCTGCTGCCTGCTCAGTAAAAGCTGCAGATCTGTGCGCTTCGTTATTCGACGAAATGCCAGTAACCCCTGTGGCCTGGAAATCATGCGGGTAGTGGATGCGTGATGAAAAACGTGGTTTCCCCTTGGGCGCTCTTAAATCCGACCGTACAATCGAGGTATCGTTCACCGAAGAGCTTCATGCTGTATGTCCCGATACCTCTGCCGGTTTTACTCTTGGTGCTGAATGAACGTTTAAAAATCCCCAGCTGAACGTCTTGTGGTATCTCTCCTACGTTCGTAACCTTAATACAAACATCATTGCTGCCAACGACATACGTTACCGTGACTGTTCCGCCGACGTGTGTTGCTTCAAGAGCGTTAAGAACCATATTGCCGATTATGCGACGGAGCATCGCGCGGTCAGTCGTAACATGGCATGCCGGGACATCTTCCAGTCGGATCAAACGATCGGGAGTTCGGATATGATTGCCGTACAGACTGCAGACCTCCTGGAGGACTTCGGCAAGATCCGTATCTTTCATCTCCGGGACATACTCATTCTTTTCAGCCGATAACAGGCGTCGCTGCTGGGCAATCTCTTCCGCCAGGTTTTCAGACAGGCTCACAATCAGCTGCTTATACTCTGCTTCTGATTCCGGTGTCAGATCTTCACTGTCGGCCAGCATTTCGGCAATGCCGCTGATACCGCCAACGGTGTTCAGGATATCGTGAAAAAACGTGCGCTCCAGAACTTGTCTCCGCTTATCCGGACCGATATCCTTGAGTACTAAAATCGTGAGCGGGGTACCATTGACATCCAATGGCGTTGCAGTTACTTCAAAATCCAGTGCTGTTCCGCCGTTACGGGCTATGGAGAGACGACATTCACCTTCTACCTGCTCACCAGATTGCTGGCTGGCAAGCAGAGTCAATACGGCACCACAAACAGAGCAATGCTCTGACGTCCCACATCCACCCGGGCCTTCATTGCTATGAATACAGCCAACCACTTCACCCTGCCGCAATCCAATTATTCGCGACGGGTCTGTAATTCCATACGCCTCCAGCAGGCGTGTATTGACAGCAATAATCTGACGCTGTTCGTTCAGTACCATCATGAAATCCGGGACAGCCTGGAGCATCGCCGTTATGAAGACCTCACGCTTTATCGACAGATGCTGTTCAGAAACTATCGTAGTGTCAGCCTGTTCTGCTGGTGCAAAAAATGTCGTATTCATCCGTTTTCTCTCCTTCTATAACCAGTAAAAATTATGTAGATGCGGGAATCCGTCCTGAATATTCAATATAACCTCATATAGTTACGTTACATTTTACATTCCATTAATTATTACGGACAAATATGACAGCTGAATAGGTTTGTTAATAACAACATCTGCAATTATCAACTTGGCCATATCAAGCAAATGCTCTTGGTCAAGTGATGTAGAGCCTCCAGACATAGCGATGATCTTGGGACGAATCGGCCTGTTTTTGAGCGACATCAGGACCCCAAGCCCATCCTGCTCAGGCATGATTATATCTGTTATCACCAGATCAAAGGTAACAGTGTCTACTAGCTTCAACCCTTCCTTACCATTACAAGCGGTAAAAACGGTATGCCCTTCTCGTACAAGAAAATTATCAAGTAAACCAGTTATTTGAGTATCATCGTCAATAAGTAGTATTCGCAGCACTCTTATTTCCTTTCGATCTGATCTGTTGAAGTAATATCTTGTTTAATTGCCCGAAATTAAGAGGTTTTTTGAGAACAGGAACGTTATCGGTTTTTCGTTGCTTTTCTGCAATTATGTCGGGAGTATATCCAGACATGAATACGAATGGCAATGCGGGGCATCGTACATTTATTCTTTCTTTCATTGTAATCCCATCCATTTCGGGCATAACGACATCTGAAAGAACACAGTCAAAGTCTTGTAGGGTATCACAACCCAGTTCAATGGCAATTGATGGAGTCTCAGCGGCTATTACGACATATCCCATTGTCTCTAGCATCAGTTTGGTAATGTTTCTAACGGACTCTTCATCTTCAACAAGAAGAATAGTCCCATTGCCATTTAACGTCTCGCCCTCGGATGTTTCTGCTGATTCAAGGGTATTATTTTCAACAAGGCGAGGTAGATATACTGAGAAAGTGGACCCACTTCCCGGTTCACTTTGAACAGTTATATGTCCCTCATGCTTTTTGACAATTCCATACACACTGGAAAGACCTAGTCCGGTTCCTTTTCCAACCGCCTTCGTTGTAAAAAAAGGTTCGAAAATATGCTGCAAGACGGTCTCATCAATTCCGCAACCGGTATCTTGACAAGAAATGACCACAAAATCCCCTGACGGCACTGAGGCTTGACTACTATCATTCGTTACATTTTTGGAACGGATAGTTATAGTGCCACCTTCTGGCATCGCATCACGGGCATTAACAACAAGATTTGTTATGATCTGGTCAAACTCGGTAGGATCTGTGCGCACAGACCAGAGATCATCCTGAAGTTCAGAACTAAGAGAGAAGTGCTCTCCAATTATCCTGCCGAGCGTTTTCCTGATTTCTTTCAAAAGTACATTCAGGTCAAGTTTATCTCTATTTGCTGTATCCATTCGGGAGAATGCCAACAAGCGCTTTGTTATTTCCTGAGAGTGTTGTCCGGCATTAATGATCTCATTGATAAAGTTTCTCCACTTCTTTTTTTTGTCGCTTTGCGTCATTTTTAACAATTCGGCATAACCAAGAATCACCATCAATTTATTGTTAAAATCGTGAGCAATCCCACCCGCAAGACGTCCAATTGAATCAAGCCGTTGCGTCTGATTCAATTGCTCCTGCAGTTTAATATGCTCATTCTCTGCTAATTTCTTGTCAGTGATATCCCGATGAAATCCTAATACATATTCGTTACCACCAAAGACAACCAGGTTTACCGATACTTCAAGGGAAATCGTTCGCCCGTTTTTGCAGAAGTGCTCGACCTCAAACGACATTTTTTCCCCAGCAAAAATTCGTTGGAGCCTCCCGGGTGCCAGCTGGGCACTTTCCGGAGTGTCAAGGTCTTTGAGGTTCATTGTGAGCATTTCCTCAATAGTGTAGCCATGCATACAGGCAAAGGCGGGGTTGAGCGCCACAATGTCACCTTGAGAAGAAAGCAAAAATATGCCGTCAGTTGCATTTTCAAATAGCGTCCTGAACTTTTCCTCACTTTCCTGCAGAACCCTTTCGCTTTCTTTTCGTTCGGTGATGTCATACAGAGTGACGGAAAGGAATTGTTCAAATGGCTCCCAGAGATTAGTCGCACTGACAATAACTGTTCGCAAGGATGCGTTTTTGCACGTTAAGGTAGCCTCCATAGGCTCAAAGGCGGTTCCCGTCTGCTTTGCTTTTTCTACACGCTCATGCCAGGTTTTCGCTATCAAAGCTCGATATTCCGGGTCAGGATAGCCTTTGGGCCACCAATCAACAACGGTTGGTATGTCTTCAAGGGTGTATCCGAAAATAGTAGTAAAGGCTTTATTCAGAAAGGTAATGTTTTGTTTATCATCTACGAGACATTGTGGCACGGGTGAAGCATCGATAAT
>DUZX01000040.1 GCA_013349325.1 Desulfuromonadales bacterium | reverse complement strand
TCTTCGTTGGTTGCCGGAGCAGATATGATGACCCGTTTCGCGCCGGCTTTGAGGTGGGCGGCAGCTTTTTCCCTATCCGTAAAGCGTCCGGTTGATTCAATCACAATATCAATTTTTTGCGAGCCCCATGGTAATTCGGCAGGGTCTTTACAGGCAAGGACTGCGATAGATTTGCCGTTAATGATGATGTTATCTCCCTGCACTTCAACGCTTCCCGGAAACGTACCATGCACGGAATCGTACTTGAAGAGATGGGCCAGTGTTGCGGCATCGGTCAAATCATTGATGGCCACAAATTCGATTGAATCATCAGCAATTGCAGCCCGCACTACCATTCTGCCGATCCTTCCAAACCCGTTAATCGATACTCGTAATGCCATGTTGAGCCTCCTCAGTAAAGTTGAATGCAGAGCCGGATTCTACACCAGTTTCAGCTTGTTTAATTGATGATAATACAATATAAAATCGGATCGTCAACCTATATATTTGATGCTGAAAGTTCCCGACAGGCCATGTTTTCTGTCTTTGTAGAGACAATACTCACGCGAACAAGGAAATTGACAATGGTACATTTTGCCAACAATCTTCAGGCAGAGGCGGTAATTTTTGATTTCGACGGTGTTATCGTCGATACCGAACCGCTTCACTATCGCGCATTTCAAAGAGTTCTGGAGCCGCACGGATTTCATTTTACCTGGCAGCAATATGTTGAAACCTACATTGGTTTTGACGACCGGGACGCCTTTAAAGAAGCATTCATTGCACTTAACCGCGAACTGGACGCCGCCCGGCTGCAACAGCTGATTACAGCGAAAGCGGCGGTTTTCCAGGATGTCATCCGGGCTGGAGTCGTGCCCTATCCAGGTGTCATCGAACTTGTTCGCCGCTTGCATGCATCCGGTACCCCGCTGGCGATCTGTAGCGGGGCGCTGCTCTCCGATATCCTGCCGATATTGACGCTGCTGGAGCTTGGCGACTGCTTTTCTGTCATCGTAACGGCAGACGACGTAGCGGCCAGCAAGCCTGATCCAGACTGTTACCGGCTCACCTTTGACCGGCTTTCAGCACTTCAGAAGAATCCGCTTACAAAAGGGGGAGTGCTGGTTATTGAAGATACTCCGGCCGGAATATCTGCCGCATTGGGAGCTGGATTGCGCGTCGTGGCCGTTACGAACAGCTATCCTGCTGATAAACTGACGGCGGCCACGTATACGACCGTTTCGTTGGAGGAGTTGCTGGGTATGCGCGTGAGCAACTGATTTGGACCTGTTCAGAGAAAAAACCATTCTGACTGTTACCCGCCTGACCGCCCTCTTGCGCGGGGTGCTTGAGGAAAATTTCGAGCAGCTCTGGGTGCAGGGGGAGGTCTCCAATCTTTCTTATCCCTCTTCCGGGCATTGTTACTTTACCCTCAAAGATGCCGGGGCTCAGCTGCGCTGTGTCATGTTCAAAAGTGCCGTCAAAAACCTGAAATTCCGGTTGACAGACGGTATGGCTCTGATTGTGCGCGGACGTATTTCGGTCTATGACCAGCGTGGTGAGTATCAGCTGATCTGCGAATATATTGAACCGTCCGGAGTCGGCGCCCTGCAAACCGCCTTTCTGCAGTTAAAAGAAAAGCTGGCGGGAGAGGGGCTGTTTGCAGAATCCCACAAACAGCCGTTACCACTGTTTCCGCAGCGCGTGGGGGTGATCACCTCTGCCACTGGCGCAGCCATACATGATATCCTCAATGTGCTCAAGCGTCGTTTTGCTGCCCTGGATGTTGTTATCTACCCGGTGCGCGTACAGGGTGAAGGCGCTGCCCTTGAGATTGCCCGGGCGTTGGACGATATGAACCGGCTGCCCGGGATAGATGTTCTGATTGTCGGTCGTGGTGGTGGTTCGCTGGAGGACCTGTGGCCCTTTAACGAAGAGGTCGTCGCCCGGGCGCTGCATCGCTCGAAAATCCCCGTTATCTCGGCGGTCGGCCATGAGACCGACTGGAGCATCTGTGATTTTGTCGCCGACCTGAGCGCGCCGACCCCGTCAGCGGCGGCCGAGTTGGTCATCGCCAGTACCGATGAGCTGCGCAATCAGGTGGCAGCACTCAACAATCGCTTGCGTCTGACGGTGGAAAACCGGCTGGCAGCATTGGATGGCCGCCTTGAAACGCTGCGCCGTTTGCTGCACGATCCCCGGACGATGCTGGGACATATGGCACAGCGCATGGATGACCTGACAATCCGGCTTGAACAGTCAGTCTGGAGCACTCTTGGCGGTCATCGCCAACAGCACGAGCGTCTGCAGGGTGTGCTGCGGCATAACGATCCGCAGCTTCGCATCGACGGACTCCGTCAACGCATCAATCTGTTGGCGCTGCAGGCCGAACGGGTGATGCTGCAGTCGCTGGATGGTCTCAAGCAGGAGTTCGGAGACAACTCCGCGCGCCTTGATGTGCTTTCTCCACTAAAAACCCTGGCACGTGGTTATGCCATCGCCATCAGGCCGGATACCGGCCGGGTCGTGACTGACGCGGCCACGCTGGATGTCGGCGATCCGCTGCTGCTGACTTTGAGGCGAGGGTGGCTACAGTGCCGCGTTGAAGAGGCGAATCCTCCTGGCAACGCTCAAACGTAACGATACGATCAAAAAACGTAGGAGCGGCATGTTGCCGCGATTGCTGCAATAGAGAACACTGTCGGCAATCGCGCCTGCAAGGCGCTCCTACAGCAACATACACGGAGGGAATATGAAGAAAAAAAGTATCGTCGTCGTATGCATGTATTATCTGGTGGCCATGCTGCTGTTCACACCCGGTATCTGCCGGGCGACCGAAACGGTCACGGTCAACGGTTCCGGCAGCGCCCTGGATATGATGAAACCTTTGATTGCGGCGTTTCATAAAAGCAACAAGAATATTCATGTCGTCATGGAGAAACCGCTGGGCAGCTCCGGAGCGGTCAAAGCGCTGTTGGCCGGCGCTCTTGATCTGGTGCTCAGCAGCAAACCGCTCAAGCCGGAAGAGGTGGCCAAAGGTGCCCGCCAACAGGTATATGGTGTGACCCCGCTGATCATAATCGCCGAAAAAAATGTCCGCAAATCAGATATCACGACACAAGAGCTTGAAGATATTTACCGTGGTAAAATGACTGCCTGGCCGAATGGCGAGACGATTCGCCTGGTTATGCGACCGAACGAAGATGTTGACAGTAAACTGCTGAGTAAGCTTTCACCCGGAATGGTTACCGCCATGAATACGGCCCGCTCACGCTCCGGCATGGTTATCGCCGTTACCGATCCTGAAGCCTACCATACCGTTGCAAAAACTGCCGGCGGTTTGGGTGCAACCGGCATGACCAGTATTATTGTCGAAAAACCTCCGGTTACATTGTTGTCGTTAAATGGCATTAAGGCATCTCCCAAAACGCTTGTCGGCGGCTCGTACCCGCTTTCAAAAGAGATCAGTATTGTAACCGGTCCAAAAACTACGTCGGCCGCCAACACATTAATCAAATTTATGCTTTCCCCGCAAGGTAGGGCTCTTGCAACTGCAAACGGAGTTCATGTCACCTTTGGAGCAGCAGCTCACCAATGAATAAAGCCAGCCGTCCACTCCAGCAGATGATCATGGTTCTGGCGCGTGGCGTTTCTCTGTTGATCGCCCTGTCAGTTCCGGCCGCCTATTTTTTTATAGCTCACCAGAATCTTGTGAGTACGCTTGAATCGCAGTGTGTGATTACCGGTGCGGCTGTGAACAGTATCATACTGTCAAATCCGCAGATGTGGCGGTTTGAAGAGGTCAGGCTCGCGGAGTTGCTCGAGCGTCGGGCACATGACGGTGTGCCGCAGTTCTGGACGATTCGCGACAAGTCCGGCCAGGTTATTGCTCAAAGCAGCCAGGTTGTGCTACAGCCGTTTACAACACATCGCCGCACTATTTATGATGCCGGTCTGGCGGTCGGTCAGCTTGAAGTGACGCGGTCACTGCGTCCGATCCTCTACAAGACGGCTCTAACAGCCCTCTTTTCAACACTGCTTGCGACTATCCTGTTTTTTATATTCCGGGCACTGCCGATGCGCCTCATGAATACGGCAATTCATGAGCTGGAAGAGAGCGAAAAGAAGTACCGCTCACTTTACCAGACCATGAATGAGGGGATGGCGCTGCATAAGGTTTACGTTGACAAGGACGGGGGCTTCTCATCATTAACTTTGATTGATGCAAATCCAAGTTGTGCCGAAATGTTCGGAGGCAATCCGGACGCAATTGTCGGCAGAAACAGTTTCACGCTGTTTGGCGATACCTTCCGGGAGTTTATTTCTGAAATGCTGAATAACCTTGAGCGCGGCGCTTCCGTCTCGTTCGAGATGTGTCTGCCGGGCAAAGACTATTTCTACAATGTGCAGGCGTTTTCTCCCGACAAGGGGTTGGTCGCAACGCTGTTTGAAGACATTACGGAAAGCCGGAAAGCGGAGCAGCAGATTCAGAAAATGGCCTATTTTGACTCTCTGACCGGTCTGCCGAACCGCGCTCTTTTCTATGACCGCATCAAACAGTCCATTGCGCTGGCCAATCGGGAGAAGTCCAGTCTGGCGGTACTTTTCCTCGACCTTGACCATTTCAAGGATATCAATGATACCCTGGGTCATTCCGTCGGCGATCAACTGCTGATTGAAGTCTCCCGGCGTCTCACGGGTCATATCCGGGCCAACGATACGCTGGCCCGCCTGGGAGGAGATGAATTTGTCGTGGTGATCACACATCTCGGAGTCACGTTAAACACGACCTACATTGCCCAGAAACTGATAGATTCGATTCAGGCGCCGTTCTCGTTCATGGGGAAAGAGTTACATGTTACCGCCAGTGTCGGTATAGCATTGTATCCGGATGATGGCGACAATGCGGAAACTCTTATCAAACATGCCGATATGGCTATGTATTCATCCAAGGAAACGGGTCGCAATTCTTATTGTTACTTTTCCCCTGCCATGAATAAGAAGGCACTCATGCGTTTGGAAAATGAAATCGGATTGCGTCATGCACTGGAACGGGGAGAACTGTTCATCGAGTTCCAGCCGATCATTAAAGCTGCAACCGGAACTATCGTGGCTGCCGAAGCGCTTGTCCGCTGGAATCACCCGGAACGTGGCAGAATTCCGCCGACCGAATTCATAGAGTTGGCAGAAGAAACCGGGCTGATTCTTCCATTGGGGGAATTTATTCTGCGCAGCGTCTGTACATCCATGAAAATCTGGCGTGACGCCGGTCTTCCCTGCATCAGGTACTGTGTCAACGTCTCCAGTCGTCAGATCGAGCAGCAGAATTTTCCGGAACTGGTGCGCAGCATTCTTGACGAAACCGGCGCTCATGCTGATCAGCTTGAAATTGAACTTACCGAGAGCTGCCTGGTCAAAAATATTGAAACGAATGTTGCCGGTGTTTTCGGCATGCGGGCGTGGGGTATCACCATTGCCATTGATGACTTCGGCACCGGATATTCATCACTGGGCTATATCAAGACACTGCCGATCGATCATATCAAAATCGACCGCTCGTTTGTGACCGATGTCTGTACAAGTGTTCAGGATCAGGCAATTGTAGAGGCTATTCTTGCCATGTCGCATAAACTTGATATTCATAACATTGCCGAGGGTGTCGAAACACGTGAGCAGCTGGAATTTCTCCAGAGACAGGGGTGCGATGAAATTCAGGGATTTTATTTCCATCGTCCGCTTTCGGTGAGTGCTTTTGAGGAGCTGTTGCGGGGACAGGGCGAAAAACAATAATTTCTCCAGTGAGGGCAGGGGGGCTGCCGGGTCACGGCACCGAATCTGCCAATCCTTGACGCCCTGTGGCATATCTGTATAATGCACAACTTACATTTAAAGGTGCGAGACACGTATGGCAACGGAAAAATTTGAAACATCCCTGAAAAAACTGGAAGATATCGTCAAGCGCCTGGAAGCCGGTTCACTCTCGCTGGAGGAGTCGCTCAAAGCTTTTGAAGAGGGCGTCAAACACGCGGCGTTCTGTTCCGGAAAGCTGGATGAGGCGGAGCGACGGGTTGAAATTTTACTGAAACAGAAGGACGGCTCATTGAAACGTGAGTCGTTTGAATCGCAGGAAAATTGATTGAAAGGTAGTTACTCATGGATTTGAAACAATATCTGACTGAACAGTGCGCCCGGATTGATGCGGCGCTGGAGCGTTTTTTACCACGGGAGACTGAACTGCCGCACAGCCTGCACAAGGCCATGCGCTATTCTGTTTTTGCAGGCGGCAAGCGGGTGCGCCCGATCCTGCTGCTGGCGGCCTGCCAGGCGGTGGGAGGTGACAGCGAACGAGCCGTTCCGGCGGCCTGTGCCATGGAGATGATTCACACCTATTCCCTGATTCATGATGACCTGCCGGCCATGGATGATGACGATTTCCGGCGCGGAAATCCGACCAATCACAAGGTCTTCGGCGAGGCGATTGCCATTCTGGTCGGCGATGCCCTGTTGACGGAGGCGTTCAAGCTGGTCAGTGACAGCCGCTATGCGGCGGGGTGTCAACCGTCAGCCCGCTTGGCGGTAATTCATGAAATCGCAACCTGTGCCGGTTCTTACGGTATGGTCGGCGGTCAGGTTGTGGATATGGAGAGTGAAGGGCGCGAGGGCATCGATCTGCCGACGGTACAGTATATTCACACCCACAAAACCGGTGCCCTGATCAAGGCTTCGGTCGTGGCGGGCGCCCTGCTGGGTGACGCCGATGCCGCCAAACTGGCGGCCATTAGCCGTTATGGTGAAGCTGCCGGGCTGGCCTTTCAGATCGCCGACGATATCCTTGATATCGAAGGTACCACCGAGCAGATCGGTAAGGATGCCGGCAGTGACGAAGCGCGCGGCAAAGCGACCTATCCGGCGGCGATAGGGTTGAGCGCTGCCAAAGAGGAGGCGCAGGCCATGATGGATGAGGCTATGCGGGCTCTGGAGATATTCGGCAGTGAGGCCGATCCGCTGCGGGAAATCGCTGCCTATATTGTCAAGCGTAAAAACTGAACACAGCAAAAATCTGATGCATTACAGGCACACATTATGTCTCTTCTTGAAACCATACAATCTCCCGCCGACCTGAAACGACTTCCGGCTGCCCGGTTAGCGACCGTAGCTGCTGAGCTGCGCAGCATGATTATTGAAACCTGCGCCAAAAACGGCGGTCATCTGGCTCCCAGTCTGGGAGTGGTTGATCTTACGATTGCCCTGCACCGGGTCTTTACGACACCGGCTGACAAGATCGTCTGGGATGTCGGGCATCAGGCCTACGCCCACAAACTGCTGACCGGACGCCAGGCTACGTTCCCGACTCTGCGCACGCTGAACGGCATGAGCGGATTTCCGAAACGGCATGAGTCGCAGCACGATGCTTTTGATGTCGGGCACTCTTCCACCTCGATCTCGGTCGCTACCGGCTTTGCCGTTGCCCGCGATCTGGATGGCCGCAAAAACAAAGTCGTTGCAGTTATCGGAGATGGTTCCATGACCGGCGGCATCGCCTATGAAGCCATCAATCACGCCGGTGATCTCAATAAAGACCTGATCGTTATCCTGAACGACAATGAAATGTCGATTGCCGAAAACGTCGGCGCACTCTCGACCTTTCTGTCGCGCACCTCATCCAGCGAGTTTCTGCACCGCTTCAAGAAGAATGCAGAATCCTTCCTGAAACGGACGGACATGGGTGGACATGTGCTACAGCTGGCTCACAAGGTGGAAGAATCCTTCAAGGGGCTCTTTACACCCGGCATGCTCTTTCAGGCGTTTGGATTCGAATATATCGGACCGATCAACGGTCACGACCTGCCGGCACTGATCGAAACGCTGGAGAGTGTCAAAAAATTTGATAACGCCGTCCTGGTGCATGTTCTGACCAAAAAAGGGAAGGGCTATAAGCCGGCTGAAGGCAACCCGTCTCTGTTTCACGGCGTCGGACCGTTTGAGATCGCAACCGGCAAGGTTCTTAAAGGCAAAGGGGGGGCGGCCTCCTATACGGCTGTATTCGGGACCGCGCTCTGCAAACTGGCCGCCGAGGATGAACGGATCACCGCCATCACAGCCGCTATGCCGGACGGTACCGGACTGACCGGTTTTTCAAAGGAATTTCCCGATCGTTTTTTTGATGTCGGCATCGCCGAACAGCATGGCGTCACCTTTGCGGCCGGACTTGCTTCCGGCGGCTATCGTCCGGTTTTTGCCGTTTACTCCAGCTTTTTGCAGCGCGCCTACGATCAGGTCTGTCATGATGTCTGTCTGCAGAATCTGCCGGTCACGTTTGCCATTGACCGGGGCGGGGTTGTCGGCAGTGACGGGCCGACCCATCATGGTGCTTTTGACATTTCATACCTGCGGCATCTCCCCAATATCACGGTCATGGCGCCGAAAGACGAAAACGAATTGCAGCATATGCTGGCTACCGCCATCAACTTGGGCACGCCGGCTGCCGTGCGCTACCCGCGTGGTAACGGTTATGGTGTGGCACTTGATCAGACGCCGGTGCCATTGAAAGTCGGTACGGGCGAAACGCTCCGTTCGGGCTCAAGCGCTGCTGTGCTGGCACTCGGTTCGCTGGTCTATCCTGCTCTGGAAGCGGCAACTCTGCTGGATGTCGGCCAGGATTCGGGCGCTGTAGCCATCAGTCTGACGGTTGTCAATGCCCGTTTTGTCAAGCCGCTCGACGAAGAGCTAATTCTGGAGCTGGCCCGCAGTCACGGTCGCCTGATTACCCTGGAGGAGAACGTCCTGCAGGGGGGCTTCGGCACCGCCGTACTGGAGCTGCTTGAACAGCGGGGCGTAACCGGCGTGCGTCTGCTACGGCTCGGCTACCCCGACAGCTCTATTCCACAGGGGGAACAGCATGAGCTGCGCGCCATGCTGGGGCTTGACCCGGTCGGAATAGCAGCATCTATCCATACGTTTCTCACCTCTCCATGAAAGGCACCCACCTCACCGGCACGGCGTGCTTCTGCGCTCTCTGCTGTCTGTCCGTGCTGTCGACCGCTCCAGCCATTGCACTCCCGGTTGGTTCTGATTCGATCATTCACAGCGTCAGCGGGCGTGAACTCATCCAGCGCGGCCAGTACGAAAAAGGGCTTGAACAGCTGAGTCAGGCGTATGCGTTGTTTCCGCTGAATGTGACGCTCAAGCAGAATCTGGCGGAAGGATACGCCGCCTATGGGCACCAGTTCTTCAAGCAGAAGAAATATGAGCAAGCTGGTGAAAACTTCGTCAAGGCCCTGGAGCTCTATCCCGACAACACCACCTACACCCTGCTGCACGGCATCTGCTGCTATAATTTAAAACGCTACGATGTGGCCCGTTATGAGCTGCAGCGCGCTCGGGAGCTTTCGCCTGATTCGGTCGAAGTGCTCTATTTTCTGGGTCTGGTTCAGTATGATACGGACAACCGCGCTGAGGCGGTGGAACTGTGGGAGCAGGCGCTCAAGCTGGCGCCGGAACGGAAAGAGATCAGCGCACTTTTAGCAAAGGCGCGTAAGGAGATTGCGGTGGAAGCCGGCATGGATCGTGGCCACAGTTCACGCTTTAACCTTACCTATGATCCGGATGTTGACAGCACGTTTGCGCTGGCACTGCTCGATGTGCTTGAATCGGCGGCAAATCTGGTCGGGGCGGAGTTGGGGCTGTTTCCGGCGGCGCGCGTACCGGTGGCTATCTATACGCGGGCTGACTACAAGACGGTTACCGATTCTCCGGACTGGTCGGGTGGATTTTACGACGGTACCATTCGGCTGCCGTTTGGAGCCGTAAAGGAGGTCACACCTGCTTTACGGGGCGTGCTCTACCATGAATATGCGCACGTGATCGTTTTTGAGCTGACACGTGGAAATTGTCCGCTCTGGTTGAATGAAGGGATTGCCGAAATGTTTGGGAGGATGCAGTACAATCAACCGTTGATGGCACTTAAGCGGGCGGCCCGTTCAGGTAAATATGCAGACTTTCGCAAGCTTGAGGGGGGCTTTGGTGCATTTTCTTCCAGCGAGGCCGGGTTAGCCTATCAGCAGAGTTATTCGCTGGTCAATTATATGGTGACATCCTACGGGTGGCACCGTGTGAAGCAGATTTTAGGCGATCTTGGTCAGGGGATGACTTTTGATGCCGCCGTCAGTCTGGCGCTTAAGGACTACAATCTGAACTATAACCGCCTGGTTCTGGAATGGAGTGTCAGTCTAGCACGTGAGGCTGAGAAAGCTGAGGGCAACCATTGACAGTCCTACGCGCGTAACCTTGCTTTCGTATTCACCCTGTGTCGATACGTGGTTACTCGTAAACGAGAGGCCGCAGATATCACCAATTTTGAGATTGGCGGGGGGGAAATCGGTAGATGCTATCTGAACGCCGGAAATGGATAGATTCACCGTTTTGCAGTGGTGTTCGACGCCGTTATGATACAGTATGCATCTCTTTTCCACATTAAATCTCCGGCCATTTCTCTTGCAAGCGAGCGTGGTATCATTTCCTGTTTGAGTATGCAATGGAACCTCACTCTCTACATTATATGTTTCCTACAGGAACACGTTATCCTTTATGCAAAAAACGGACCTTTTTATTGCATCTATAATACAGCAGGTTATGGTGCAATTTTTTTAATGGTCGCTCTATACCACGGCTAAGCGTCGTGATATGGCTGATGGATTTCAGGATTGAGTTGGAAATGCGTAATTCAATTCGTGTTGCGTCTCTGGCAGCGGTTGGATTTTTAATTTACGTAATGCTGATTATTATGTTGCGTTATCATAGTAGCTTGTGCTATACAACCTATCTTTCGTCGGTGAGTAGCGCAGCCTGGTAGCGCACCTGCCTTGGGAGCAGGGGGTCGCTGGTTCGATTCCAGTCTCACCGACCAGCAAATTCAAGGGGTTACAGTTCATTCTGTAACCCCTTTTTTGCTTCATGGAACCTCTTGTGGAACCTCTGTTGATTTATCTGTAACATTTACTTCTTCTCTTTGTACCCATGAGCCATCAAAAACTTCCTAGTAATATCAGTTAACTCTTCATTCAACTCACCTGTCCAGATAAGTGATTTCTGTTCACACACCTCGAAAAGGCTCTCGAATATGGCTGATTCATTTTCAATAAGTGTGTGATACCGGGGATTAAGTGTACCCGGATGCCAATCTACAGGTTTTTCCAGTTTATCAAGCACTGCACGCATATGAATGTACGCATTACTTGCAAAGCTTTTATACTCTGAATCAGAGATAAGACCCAGGTTCTGCTTGGTCTTCATAAACTCAGTCGTAATACCCTCGCCATCGACCTCAAGCTTACTGTTCTGTGCCATCCGTAAAAAGAGCTTCAGATGCTCAACATCCATCTCCTCCAAAAAGCCAATATCAAAAGGTGGATAAAAATCAAGACCCTTTATTTCGTGACCTTCCAGCGACTCTAAGGCCTTTGATATACATCGATCCAATTCCGGTTTCTGTAGCAACAGAAAACTATAGGGCCTGTCCGCTTTCCCCAGAAAAATAACCCGCCCATCATCCCCTTGGTACCAGGCGAACCGGGTAATCTGATTTTCCTCGCAAAAGCCTGCCATGTTGTTGGCCAACTCTTTGGCAAGCGTGGGTAAATGCCGCGGTGCAGGTACCATAGGTTGCCAGACCGCTGCATCCAGTGGCGGGCTGCCATACATCAAATAGCCGGACGGCACGTTCAGCGCGGCTGAAAGCTTCGGAACTGCATCATGGGAAGGGGCGTTGTTGCCCTTCTCCCAGATACTGATCGACCCACGGGGCAGTCCGCTCTTGGTCGAAAGCAGATCCTGTGTAAGGCCATTCAGTATCCTGATTGTTGTCAGTCGTTCATTTCGTTCCATAGTGTCTTATTTCATACACTAAAATTATTTTTGATGCATTACTTTTTTGCTTGATTTTCTAACGTTAGGATATATATTGATAGCAAGTTATTTTAACGGAGGTATTTTATGTATCTGGTAGCCGCTGAGCAGGCATTTGAACACATTTCCAAGAACAAACTACAAGGATGTATCGTTGATCCACTGATTGCAGACAAGACGTTACGGGAAAAGATCTTTGGGGTCTCTAACGTGACCTGGTGGCACTGGCGCAAACAAGGGAAACTGCCGAAGTCACTCACCATTGGCCGTCGGCGCTTCTATCGACGCTCGGATATCGAAGCCTGGTTTGATGAGATGGTCACGGCAGAGCCGGCTGATGCCCAATAGTTTCGCGGTATGAGTTACCAGATCAAAAGTCAGGCCGTTATGGACCTGTCAGGATGGGCCCCCACGGGAGATCTGATCGATCACAGCTGGTTCCGCCACGTCCGGCGCAAGAACAAACCTTACTATCAAGCCATACTGCTCCTGGGACGGATCACCTACATGTATCGACCGGTTGATGTCCTTGACCCGAGAAACCAGTTGGTAGTCGGACGCGCCCAGAAATTCGAAGCGGATTTGTGGCAACAGAGCCGAAGATCACTGGCCGCCTATTTTGGAATGTCCATGAATGATGTGGACGCAGCTCTGGAGGCATTGAAACGTATTGGAGTGATCTGGACAGAATTGAGAACCATCGTCGTCAAGGGGCAACGCATGTCCAACACCATGTATATCGGCCTTAACACTATGATATTACGTGAAATATCGACCCCTATGGTACTGCAGACCCATAGCTATACCTCTGCAGAGGGAGAGCTATCCGACTCCAGTACTATAGCTATGGGTCTACAGAGGGATACAAATACAGAGATTACTCAGAAGATAACCCAGAAAAACAGAAGCAGGGCTGCTGCCGGGAAATCTCGATTTTCTGCAAAACAGATAATTTCACAGGCCGTCCGGGAAGCAATCACAGCCCTTCCCCCAGTCCTTCAGCGGGACGCCTGCCAGATTGCCCATGAGGAGGCAGAGGCCGGTGATGAGGTAATTGTCAGCAACTTTCTGTTGATGGCCTCACGAAAGGATCTCACTGGCGGGTTGTTGCGCAGTGCAGTGCGCCGGGATTATGCGGCTGACCAACGGAAACAGGTGAGTGACCAGGATGCAATCAAGCAGAAAAATCTCGCCAATAAAAAGGCCATTGAGCACCAGCGTACTGTAGAGGAAGAGGAACAATCACAAGAGGCCCGGGAGTGGTGCGCCAGCGAAGAAGGCAGACAGTTTCTGCACTTGTTCAAGCCGCTGCCGGAATCGATGCTGTCAGAAAAAGACCGGGAGTCGCGTGAACGGCTCCAGAGAGAACGGCTCAATCAGCAGCGACAGGAGTTGCTCAATACTGGTCTCCTGGGTAGACCACATGAGCCCGATATGTGCTCACAAATGAGTACTAATGCTGTCAGCAGCGCGTAGCTGAATCGGAGAGAACCACAGCATATCGCTATGTTGCGCAGATATAGGAAACAAACAAAACAGTTACGATTTTTCAGATAGGAGAGATTTTTCGCAGCATCATTGCACGGTGAACCAAGAGCTGGTGAGTCTTATGGCCCGGCCGGACACCACCCACGGGATTGGCCAACCTGAGCAGAGCCCTTTCATGTCGAGGTAAATGCACTTCCCCCTCGCATGACCGTACGCAGTCAGAAATCCGAAGACGGCCGGAGAACCCCCGGTAACGGCGCCCCTGGAAAGGCGTTTCCGCTCAACGATGAGGCAACTGTTGATCCGGAATCTGAGGACGGACCGGGAAACTCCCGAAGTCCGGTGCCATGGAAAGGCATTTTCTGGCAGGCACAATCGAGGACCTGTTTGATGTGAACTACCGGTAGCGTCCCGGTTCACGACAGACAGCAGGACAGATGGCAGGAATCCCTGCCCGGTCCGGATACAAGGGACACTACGAAAAGCAGGAAGACGGAGCTGCTACCGTCGGCATGGCGATGCCGGAAAAAGAGCATGTCATCTCACCACGCGGGCCGGCAACGACCAGAGGTAAGCAATGAAACACAGGTGGCCGACATCACTGCACTCCCAGATCGAAGCGATCTACCACTCGGTCCGTTCCATCGGA
Organism: Desulfuromonadales bacterium; assembly: GCA_013349325.1. Classification (GTDB taxonomy): domain Bacteria; phylum Desulfobacterota; class Desulfuromonadia; order Geobacterales; family Pseudopelobacteraceae; genus JACRCG01. Next base: position 14,686 of record DUZX01000040.1, on the reverse strand, counting down.
AAGTCAAAGATGGATACCGATAAGGGAATCCGTTCATTCGGATCATGTGAAGTCTACAAAGGTGAGGCCCACCGTTTAGCCAAATTCATGCATAAGAACGGGCGAAACAGCATCCTCGAAACCCTGTCGGTACAGAACGACATGGCCGAGTACCTTGAAGAACGGCTGACGCACTACGTCGAAAAGAAACGCTCACGGCAAACCATGGAGACCATCCTGTCGGCACTGGGAAAGTTCGAGTACGCCATCAATCATTATATCGAGATCCATGCTCAGGAGATTCCCAGACTGGAGACTGAAAAACTGCGAATGAAATTCTATGCCCGCAGCCGGAAACTGCTCCGGAAATCGAGCAAGATCTTCGACAACCGGGCCTACCCCGATCCGGTCCGGCTGATCGCCGCCATCAGTGATGGGACTTTCCAGTTACAGGCATCACTACAGTACGAAGGCGGCCTGCGCACCGAAGGGGTCGGCGCACCCAGCAACCGGCGGCTGAAGAACCCGCTTACCAGTAATGGGTTGCGCGGTATCGGGAACGATCCGGTCACTGGTTCAGCAGTTGGCATCGTTTCCTCGGTGGAGAAAGGGGGTAAGGAGACGGAGCACTTCGTTTCCGTCCCGACCTACCGGAGGCTTGAAGAATATCTCGACCGGCACGGAAAGCTGGAGAGCGATTACTTCGCTTATGTTGAGGCGATCAACACGGCTGCCAAGGCTACCAGCCAATATGCCCCGGGCCGAGGCAGCCACGGCCTCAAACACAACTTCGCCCAGGAACGTTACCTGGAGTGCATCAAGCACGGAATGAACCACGAACAGGCCCTGCAGCAGACCTCCCTGGAAACCTCTCACTTCCGGCTACGGGAGACCCTGACGTACACGAGAGGATGACATGACCGAACAACTGAACCTGATCACCGGCCTGACGGAACATGAGCGGAAAAAGCTTTTTTCCTGGGTGGCGTCGCTGCCGGAGGAAAATATCATCGAGATTTTCCAGGAGGGAGTGAAGAAGTCGTTTCAGCTCAAAAAGGAACGTCCCGATCTCCACGGCAGGATCAATAAGTACTGCGCCTTTGTCATGGCTGCCCGAAAAGGTGGCTGGGACACCGTGAAGGGCAAAGGGTACCGGGTGGCGGAGAAGGAGCAGTACGACGACTTCTCCCACCTGCGCAAGGCGAGCGCTGCCGGACTTATTCAAAGTGGGAGGATACCTGCATTACGCCGGAAGATCCTGGCCTACTGGGGAGAGGTAAAAGGGCTGAAGGCGGATGGCATGGGTTTCCGGATCATCGCCGGCTATCTGCAGAGCAAGCGCAAACTGAAGGTATCGGCAACGTACCTGAGCAAATTATGGAAGGAGGTGGAGGGTCATTGATTGACTTCAAGCTGCACGGGATACGGGTTTCGGCCCAGGCATTGGTAACACACCGGGAATTTCGCGATAAAGGCGGGCATTACCTGAACCGGTTCGACAGGAATGTTAACGTGTGTGTTCAGTTCTGGGATTTTGTCATCGGTAACGACCTCTCAGAACTGGCCATGGTGAAATCAACGCTGAACTATTTCATGCAGGCCTATTGGAAGCGGAGCAGCAAGGCAGGCAGCAAGATCGAACTTGCGATGGCGCTCTTTCATGATGATGACTTCAATCCACAGGCACTCAATATGATTGCCCGGCAGAAAAACGGCATTCAGTCCCTGGAAATCAGCGTGGCTGATAATGGCATGCCTGTCGGCGAAGTCTATCTGAGCGCCCGGGAGGTGATCATGCTGGATATCGCCATCGGCAAGGCTATCAGTCTGTTGGCCCCGGAAACGGTTTATGTCGCAGACACACTACACACGTAAAGGAGACAGAAAATGATGAGAGATGAATGGGACAGTCAAATGGTTATCAGTGATGGGTTGGAGGATTACTTGTATGAAAGGATCATTGACGCATACAAGATGGGGATGAGTGTCATTGAATTATCCCGGGTCATCTGCAGACGGGCAGATCATGTGCACGACCTTCTGCGGAGAGCAGGCAGGATCAGGACGATTGAAAAGCGAGGTTCCAGATCGGCGTTCTCTCTGGACCCCATGCTGGCAAAGGAGTTCGGGACCATTTCGTATTCGTTTGCTAAATGGTGCGCCGGTTGGAAATTTGATGCCGGCACTGCTGCACGCGCCATTCGACTTCCAAATGACGTCACTGGCCCTGACCAGTATGTTGCCGCATTGCGCCGGGATTTTCCCGAGTATTACTGCAAGCGGCACGATATGCCGCAATCGCAACTCGCGCCACTGTTTATCGAGGACGAGCACCCATCGGTTGAAATCAACTGGGACGAAGAGCACAATTGTTATCTGGCCAGAGTCATTGAATATCCTGAGATAGAGGAAAGTGGTCGCTCTCTTACCATGGCATTCAAGAGAATGACTGATTCATACCGCATCAAGCAGATCGACGAGGCCATCACACTGTACCAGAATGCTTTAGAAACAAACGTCAAGGTCGCAGCTCCCTGTTCCTGTTGAGTTTTGGAGTTTGATACATTTATCACTATCTTGAGGGAACTCCCATGTCGGATACCATCAAATACTATGATGCCAAGCAGTGGCTCAGGGAACGACAGCCGAAACGGGCGAAACTCCCGGCGGTGCTGGTCGCCATTGTCGTGCCGCTGCTGACCAGTTCAATGTCAGGCCTACTGGTCGGCCTCTTTTTCCCGAAGTCGTTCTGGTGGTGGGCTATCGGTATTGCCTGCATTTCTCTTCCATACATCTTGATGGACCGGGTGCAGGTACGGCTGTACCATGGCTATGTGAAGGGGAAACCGTTCTGGACATTGCTCAAGTATGCCTTCTCCAGCACGGATTACCGGCCCTGCTATGTCCCATGGTGGTACTGGCGTTGGTACTACTGGTGGTAGGGGAATGTTTGGCATCCAATCCGGTCAGCCGTTTGGGATGACGAACTGTATGGTGGCTGTTTTGGCTACCAATTTGGTACCAAATATGGGGCAGTTCTTACCACCTTCAACCAATGGTGCATACGACCGGCAAAAGTGTCTACTGCAACGCGGCTAGTAGGTACATCAGCTCGGTTTTTACATTCACCCATTTGGCGAATCTCCTGATCTGTAAATGATGAACAATATCGGCAGTTTGTAACATAATCAAAGGGTCAACTGCTTTTTATATGATGATACCGACGACGGCTGGAAAAGGGAAATCTCACATCTTTATTTCAAGCGGATCGGTTTTCCGATTTATGCGGCAGGGTGCTTTTTCCGGAGCTGTTTCCGTTTTGGTGTGCTGAGGTTGGGAAGAAGCCTGGTGCGATCCGGCGGGTTTTCTTAAAGTCACTCCATTCTCGATCAGTCACAATTTCCGTTGCTACACTTCTTCTCCTGACTGCGCGGCTCCACCTGCGGCTTGCCAATTTCGCGACAACTTTGTTCACTGCTACAATCTTTCTCCGCCGCCCGGCCATCGGGCGCAAAGTCTTCCAGGCTCATGCTCCGGGCCTTGCCTTTGGGGGCAGCCTGCTCAAGTTGCGGTGTAGCGCCAGTCACGGACTGCTCCTCCGGCTGCTGCGGGCTGCGATCATTGCAGCCTGCACCGCCACAACCATATGATAGCGAGGTGGTCAAGGCAATGATGACAAGAGTGGTGAGAGCTGTTTTCATGTAGTAATCCTCCTGATTTGATTTCGTTATGAATATGGACGGCAGGGAGATTGAAATATCCCAAAGAAGTTACTGCAGTTTATTCATCGCCCGTTCCAGTTCATCACTGATCTGCCCGAATTCAGTTGCCATCCCTTCGGCCGCAGACCAGCGGGCGATCTCGTTCAGGTCAACTTCTGCGTGTGCAGCCACCAGCAGCGCCTGCTCCAACCCCTGTCGGTCGCCCCAGTGGTAATAGTGGGCCAGCCGGTCTTTGACACAATCGGTCGCGGTCAGAAGCCGCAAGGTACCGGTCGGGAAAACCAGTTCCGCCACGTCGCGCATCGGTTCACCGCCTATGGCCAGAGGGCTGGCCGGGAATTCAACAAAGTACGGGGTATCGGGATGGACAAAATACCGTTCATGCGGGTGAAAGCCGATTTTGGCCAGTGTTGTTGTAAGTTTGCGCCGCTCAACGCGGTAGCGTTCGACAAGGTCGAGATCGAAAGACTGGTAACGGTTGTCACTGTAGAGCGAGACGCAACTACCGCCGGTGAGCACGACCTCAATGCCGTGCTGGCACAATTGCCCAACCACATAGGCTGCCAGTTCACCCAGCGTCATCTCCGCCACCGGCTTCACAGCGGTTTCCCCTTGCGGCGAGGGCGGCGACGGTCATTAAGCAGCCGGTCACGGATGTCGTCGGGGTAGAAGGTAAGCGCCTTGGCCAGCAGGGCCTGCAACTCGGCGAGGAACGGATAGCGGGGATTGAAGCTGTACAGCCGGGTGCGGCCGACAGAACGGCTGTACAGGATGCCGCCGTTCTCCAGCTTTTCCAGCTGGCGCAGCAGCGGCGCCGGGGCGATACCGAAGAAATCAGCAATTTCCCGCAGGTATCCTTCGTTACGGGCAGAAAGGAAGATCAGCGCTTTTTCGCAGGTTGCAGATACCAGGAGAGGTTCAAGCATATTGTTACCTTTTTGAGATCACATGTTATCTATAAGGTAACAATATACCAGTAACCTGCCAAACGGCAAGTCGTTAATTGCAATTGCTGCCGCATTCATTCTACTTCTCCTGACTGCGCGGTTCCACCTCCGGCTTGCCAGGCTCGCGACAATCTGCAGGGTCACAACCCTTCTCCACCGCCCGGCCATCGGGAGCAAAATCATCCAGGTTCATGCTGCGCGCCCGCCCTTTGGGTGCAGACTGCTCCACCTGCGGCGCACTGCCGGTCACAGACTGCTCCCCCGGCTGCTGCGGACTGCGACCAGTGCAGTTTTCGTCACCACAACCTCCACCCCATGAAAGTGATGCGGTCAGTGCCATGATGGCAAGAGTAGTAAGAATAGTTTTCACGTTGTAATCCTCCTGATTTGATTTCGTTATGCACTGGGACGGCTGTTTTGGGAAAAACTCCCGCTATTTTATCACCGACAGCAGTTCGTCGCTCTGAGTACGTCGGAAGTCGAACAGGGCCGGGCGCTGGGTGGTGATGTTAAGCTTTTTCAGTAGATTGCCCGCCCTAACAATGGCGCCCTTCGGGGTGCGGTAGTTACCGCTTTCCAGTGCGCCATAGATCCTTGGCACTTCGCTTACACCATAATCCAGCCACTGCTTCATGGCAATGAGACCGCTGTCATCCTTCTTCGCTTTGCCAGCGTTAAGCCCTTCTTCAAGCAGGGTGTAGGTGAGCAACCCATGCCCGATCTGCGGGTATTCGTTGGCAAAGTTGTCAACCTGGGTGCCGGCGAGTATCCTTATCCCTTTGTCGTACGCGAGCTGGCCGAGCCCGCTGCTCCCCATGGGGCCGGGCTTGTAGTCGTTATCGACTGCTCCGGCGGAGTGGCAGGCGTCGATGATGAGAGTTATGCTGCCTGCGGCGATGTCACGCAGCCAGGAGCTAAGGGTGTCGGTATTGATGTAGGTATCGGCAGGCCGGTTGATGTCGGGGAGTTCGTCTGTCGTGGCAAGCAGGAAGTCGCCGCTTTTGGCAACAGGGGGATAGCCATGGCCGGAGAAGGCAATGATGACCAGGTCGTTGGGGGTGACCGGCTGAAGTTTTGAGGTGATATTATCCGGCAGTTTTATGCCGCTGTTTTTTCCGGCCAGCCGTTCCAGGACCCCTTTGATGATGTCGCGTTTGGCGAGATTATAGGTGTTGTTCTCCCATTTCCCTTTCTTTTCGTTCCATGTACCGTTGTTGGTAAGCGGAACGGGGATGATGTTTTCCTTGGAATATGTTCCGGAGGCGACGAGACTGCGGCTCAAGGTGTCGATATAGGCTGCCGCATCAGCCGGAGGAAACTCCAGTGCCTTGAATATGGGTACGTTGTAGTCGGCGGCGCCGATGGCGATGATGTAGGCTTTGCGTAACGGTGTGCCTTTCGGCAGGTCTACGCTTACCTTGTTGGAGGTCTGGCTCTTGATCTGGCCGTTGTTAAAGGCGTGGGCGGTGAATGAGGCCTCTTTGCGGGGTTCCTGCATATGGGGGAGGGTGACCGTGAAAGTCCGGGAAAATTTGCCATCAGAATCAAGCGGCAGATCGTAGTCAGCATACCCTGCCAATTGGCTGTCGCGGAACAGCCGCAGGTCGCGCAGGCCGCTCTTGATGAGGTTACGCTCCATCTGTTTTGCAGTAACCGTCACTTTGACCTGTGTCGGCTGGCCAGCCACCGGCTCAACTTTGTCGATCACCACCTGTGGCTGTACCCGGTTGGTATCCAGCATCGGCTTCACCGGTGGGAGTTTTGTATTGTTCATGAGTTTTGCCAACAGGCGCGGCTCGTAATAGTCGCGCATGAACAGCTCTATCGGAATCGGCGTGAACGGGTCGTCAGGCATCACCCAGTGCAGCCCTTTTATCTCTTCCAGATTATTGGTGTCAAAACGGCCGTCCGGCGCGACCACAGCCCAGGTGCCGTCGGGGAGCGAGATCAACCTGGCCAGCAGTATCCGGCTTGCAAGGCTCCACACGCCCACAGAGTTGCCGCTATCGGCGATAAAGAGATGGCGACGATCCGGGGAGAGAACCATATCTCTGGCGGAACCGCCGAGAACCCCGTTAAAATTGATGTATGCGCCGCCAGTGAGATCAATTTCGTAGATGTCATGGCCGCTGACCGCCACTACTCTATCCATATCTAAAAACATCAGGGAATCGATCTCGAACGGCAGGGGATACTTCCGGGTCAGGGCGCCGGTCGCTGCAACCCAGAGATGCAAGGTATTCTCCCCGCCCAGCGGCTTTCTGCCGAAGGAGACCGCTCGTTTGCCATCAGGTGACAGGGCCGCTGCAACCGGGTAGCCGGCATGCCCGTCATACCGGGCAGTTTCTGCTCCGGTATTCAGTGACCATACCCTGATGGGGAGGCCGATAGCGCCGGTGAGCGCCCGGCTGCCGCCCTCAGCAACTGTCATGATTGTTTGCCCCATGAGGACATATTTGTCGCCGAGGCGAGGGCCGGTAGAGAATGTATCTGGCGCAAAGATGGTGATGGCCGAAGCGGCCACAATGGCGGGAGAGTTGTCGACGTATTCCGCCGACAGGCAGCGGTCAGCCCCTGTCGAGCAACGCACGGCAGAGATGGCGGTCTTGCTTCCGCCGCTCTCTACCCCTTCCGGATTGATTCGAAGCAGAATATCTTCATGGCCAAGCATACCCGTCAACGTCTCCCGGCTCCGGGTGAGTATGGCAAGCGCCTCCCGGCCCCCCGTTCTGCTGGTCAGGCTTTTTACTGTCCCGATTGATTTACCCGAAAGCTGAATTTCGCTTCCGCCCGCCAGATCCCACACCCGGATCCCGCCCCGTGCAGGAATAGCGAATCCCTGTTCCTGGGTTGTGGTACCCACCAGCAACCGCCCCTTGTCCTCTGCATCACGACGGACTACAGCAACGCCTGAAATCGGCTCTGCCGCAGCAGTGAGTCTATTTCGCCGCTCGCCGCCGGCAGACCATACGGTAAGCGCTCCGTCATGATCCCCGGTCAGAAGCAGGGCTCCGTCGCGAGTTGCGGTAACTACCTGGGGATAATCGTTAAACCCTGTGCTGGAAAGGGTTGCCCGGCTGCTCCCCCTGTCGGTCGAAAAAAGGATGGCCTGATAGCCGTTAGACGCGGCGCCGAGGTGCTTCCCCAGCCAGCTGATTCCAGCGATGTCATTGACTTTTTCGGGGTCGAGCTGCTGCTGCCAGATAACGGTGCCGTCGGCAGCATGAAGGGACGCTCTGCCCCCTTCCCAGCCGACCAGCAGGCTTTGCCTGTCCGGTGAGGCTGCAAGGGCAGTTGCCCTGCCGGTTCCCTGATGGATGCAAAGTGGTGGTTTGTCACCTTCTGTCTCCCATCGCCAGAGGGTGCCGTCCGCCCGGCTGATGACCAGGCTTTTCCCGTTATTGATAAAGGCGATGCCGGTCGGCTGATAGACCGGCGACGGCAACTCTGTTGCAGAAACTACCTTCCCGGTAAGCGGATCGATAACTCTTGCCAGACCGAAGGTGGAGGCAACAGCCAGAGTGGTGCCGTCAGGTGAGGCGGCCAGCACCCCTTCGCCGTCAAGGGTGAATTCGCTGAGCATGGCACCGTCAGCAGGGTTCCAGCAGCGCACATTGCCGTTAAAATCAGTGCTGCAGGCAGCGCGGCCTGACAGAAAGAGCGCCTGCTTCACCATGATTTTGTGGCCGGCAAATGCCAGGAGCTGCCGCCCTGTCGCGAGGTGCCAAAGCACGACCCCGCCGTTCCGGTCGCCTGAAATTGCCAGGCGACTGTCTGGCGATATGGCAAGCGCCGTCACATCGCCGCCATGTCCGGTCTGGACCACCAGTCTGGGTAAACCTTCGGCAAAACCAAAGGAAGCGTAACCGAATAAAATTATCTGGAGGAAAAACGCAACTATTTTCACATCATGCCTCAAAGCGATCAGGCTCAGTTGCAGCCACTCTCACCGTTCCTCATCTTCCGGAAGTTTTTGATTGTCAGGATATGCGGCATAGCAGGGAAAAATCACGGAATATATTATTACCGGCACTTGTCATAGCCGCTGCGACGAATCAGAAAACGGGCCAGGGTCTGCAAAAAGCGTTCGCTGCGGTTGCTGGTGGATGAAACAGGTGCAGGCTGGCTTGACACTACATGCGCCTCTCTACCCTGCAGTTTTAGTTCACGCGTCTCAACCCTCTCCTGCCGAGCAAGGTAGTGGTAGAGAAACACCACCAGGCCTATCACCAGGCTGAGGATGAATTGGGTCTTCTGTTCAGAGGTATAGGTGCGCCAGCGGGTGAGCATGTCTCCCTTTTGCCATCAATTTCCGCACTTCAGTTTATTTGACAATTCCATCTTCTTCTTATTTTCTAACTTGTTCACATATTCAGCGAATTGTTTGGGAAGAGTTCTGACAGCATATACGGTTGTGTAACCATTGCTTCTATCAAGCTCAGCTTTGATTGACTTCTCATGTTCGCTACCGTCACAAAACGAATAATTTTTAACAGCTACGCTCGCGCCAGAAATTACTCCCGCATTGCCAACATTGGCAAGTTCGCTCATCTGGTATCCAAGTTTTAGATTGAGGGCTTTATAAAGTTCCTGAATGTTATCGACATAGCCCTTTATCTTTTCTGCAGACAATACAAGTTTGGCTGCAAGAGATGCTTCATAATCACTCTCTTGTACATAGGCAACATGCTTGGCTTGCAGGGCATAAGTAACTATTCCAACTTTACCAGCAAGCAGGCTCAAAGGCATTTCCAAATCCAGAAGCGCTTTAAGATAGTCCTCTCCCGGGACAATTGTCGTAACACGTAGATCGCCCAACACCACCACACCATTACTACTGGTCTTTTTGTCCTTCTGGATTGATGCATCATCTGTTAGCTGTCCTGAAGCAGATGAACTCTTTTCGGTGTTCCAACGGGCAATCAGGAGATTGCCCGTAGACATCTGGGTGATAATCGCTAGTTTGGCAGCATCTGCTTTTATTGTTGCATGACGAAATTGTTCAGTCACTTTCGTTAATTCTGCTTTTAACTGATCCAACGGAGGGTTCTCTACTGAAGGTAGGAGTATTTTAGCAGCCATTGCTTCACCAGCGATCCTGTCAGTCATTTTCATGCCAGCGTTAGCTGCTTCGACCTTGAATTCCAGTGCAGCAGCTTCTACCAATAATTCTTTTGCCTGCAAATAGCGGTTGCGCAAGTCCAGTACTTGATTTAGACCACAAGGCTGATGAGCATCGGAGCATTTTTGTGAAAACATGGACTCAACAAGGAATGAAAACTTGGGACTGATCCCCAATGCATATGTATCTGCAACATCATCTCCAGAATGATAGAAATACATACCTCCACCCTGCTGTTTGCCAAGCCCGTTAATTGAAAAAGCAGACGAATAATCAACTACATCTGACTTTATAGTTTTGACTTCGCTGGTAAGATCTTCCAGCGCCGAATGCATCGGCTGCTTTACTGGTGAATGCCAGCAACCAGTCGTAAAGAAACAGATAAACACTATGAAAACTCTTGAACATTTCATCGCTACACCCCCTGAAAAGTAATGAGATTAGCACCCCTGTTCTGAGCTGCATTTTTTCTCCGGTGCCCGCGGTTCCGGCAGCGGCTTCCCAGGTTCGTGTCCACAGTCATTGGTCGAACAATCCTTCTCCACTGCCCGACGGGGGGTGACGAAGTCGTCAATGCTGGCACCCCTTGCACTTTCTTTTTGCGCTGCTTGCTCGGTCGACTGCGGAGTGCTGTCAATAACTGAATTAACAACATCTTCTTTATCTGATGTAGTATTTTTTGGACATCCAGGAATTGTGCTCCATGGACCACAACTGTTATTCTGTTTTCCACAAACATAAGTTTTTCCATTTACGCAAATGGAACCTTCTATGCATTTTGGATAATCTCCGCATTGCCCAGCAAAAGAAGAAATTGGACTCATCACCAAAGTTGCAAAAATGCATATTTCCAGTAACTTTTGATTGTTCATATCATCTCCTATCTGTTTACCCCGACCTCCTTACGCAAGCCGGTCGTAGAGCTTTGTTATCCAGGCAACCGTTCTCTTCCTTAGTCAGGTGGCATTGGTGCAGGGATTGGGCAATCAGATCCTGGACATTTATTTACTGTAGAAAGATCAGCCTGTGTATTAACTTGAACAAATACAAAAAACAATATGCATATGAATAAATATCGCATAGTTACCTTCCTCCTAGTTTAATTTCACTTGCTGACCAATATCGTTTAGAAAACGATCACGCCACTTCTCAAATTCTGATCGTGGGGGCATATTTTCTATTGAGGATGTTGCAATAGAAATGATCCATTTTCGGTATTCTCCAGTAAGCGATTTAATTGGTTTCCCAAAATAAAAAGAAGCCATTGTTAAGTCACTGTTTAGCTTTGATGCATAAGAATCTCGCGCCATTCTGTACTCTTCTTTTCGGTTCATAACTGTCGAAGGTATGATTTCGTTATTCTTTTCCTGTCGTTCTATTTCACTTGCTACAGTTACAAGCTGAAAGTTGGCATTAATGAAATATGTAAAATTCGAACCGATTGATTCCCACAATTCAATTTTGCGCTTTTTCAGTGCTGCCTCTTCCGCATAATTTGACTGGATTCCCGGCACCAAAATTGCGACAAGGGCACCTCCAATACCGGCAGTAATTAGTGCTGGCATCCACTTTTCAAGGAATATCAGTAAAAAATTTGTTTTGCACACCTGATTTTCAACCACAACATTTGGTTTTTCTTCAACTATTATTGTTTCTTTTTCGCACATGAATCATCTCCTTAGATCAGTCAAAGTCAATTACAATTGCTGCCGCAGCCGTCTTCTTGACCCTTCTTCTCCTGGCTGCGCGGTTCCAACTGCGGCTTGCCCGGCTCGTGGCAGTTGGCACTTTCACAATCTTTCTCCGCTGCCCGACTAGGGGTAGAGAAGTCGTCCAGGTTCATGTTACGGGCTTTCCCTTTGGGTTTGACCTGCTCAGTCTGCGGCGCGGTGCCGGTGGTGGACTGCTCCTCCGGCAGTTGGGGGTTGTGATTACTGCAACCTTGATCGTCACAGCCACCCCACGCCAGCGACGCAGCCAGGGCAAGAATTGAAACGGTCATCAAGATCATTTTCTTCATCATTCACCTCCAAATTTGTTGATATATCCATAGACGGCAATCCGACAAAAATCTCCGTAGAAAAACCATCAAAAAAAATCTCTCGACGCGCCAAGTCAAGTCATTTCACCAATGCCCTCAATCGGATCAGGTAGTTATCCATAAAGTGATCACTGATCTGATCCGGGATAAGTGTTGCACTGAGAAACGAATCCAGATCTCCCTGGATGCGGTCAAGCATACGATACCAGCTCTCAAGATCATACTGCAGTTGGCCGTTGTGGTCGAAGTAGCATAACGTTCCCACATGGCTATAGAACTGGATGCGCGTAGGAATGCGAGGCACAATGTCGTTGTTGTTGACAAAGCGGAAGGCCTTTGACTTGAACAACTGGTTAAAGTTATTGGCAAACTGCATATTCCCGACGCGCGGCTGGCCAAAGGTGTAGAGGGAATGCGCATCAATCTTCTGCTCAGCGTGCAACTTGGCAATGGCAAGAGTTGCGAGTGCGCCGCCAAGGCTGTGGCCGGTAATGTAGACAGATTGATTGGTCTTTCTGAGTTCTGCGAGATATGTGACTATATCTTTCCACACCCTGCACAACGCCCGGTAAAAGCCGCAATGTACCTTGCCCAGCGGCCCCTGGTCCTGGTCGATGTCCATATCGGTCATCCAATCTTTCAGATGCGACGGTTCGGTGCCCCTGAAAGCAACCAGAATCATTGCACTGTTGCCGGCAATAAAGCCCTGAGTGTCGGTTTGCGAGTCGGAAAAGACTCTCGAATCGGCAAAACCCCACGATGACAGCGTGTTGCGCAATGCATTGCCATCGGTCTCGTAGGCAAGCTGTGCCGCCAGACCGCAACTATAGGCGTTGCGCGGATTGAATCCCGTTAAACCGGTATCAAATGAAAAGTCCATGCATTCCTCTCCTTTGCCGATAAACCGTCCTATACCGTAGCGAGCAGGTCGGCGAAGACGCCATCACACGGCCAGGTAATTCGGGGGTTATCGCTCATTACCTTCGCATATGCCTCGGCAGAGTCCTTGTAGATTGTATATTTTCCAATACTTAAATCCCAACCTTCCTTGTCGAGCAGGCGTTCCTTATCGTCCTTGGACACTTTGTGACCGAGCAGGGAAAATCCGCCTTTGTATTTCTTCAGTTTGGCCAGATCAGGATACGTTGCAAGAAGTTTATCCAGATAGTCATGGGAATACTGAATTGCAATTTCTCTGTTTTTGGGCGAATGGTCGCAATCCCCGACTTTTTTGGCAACGGGGTCGATGTATGATTCATAGGCGTGCTGGGCGTTGGTTAGCCCCTGATGTGAAGCCAGATCCTGTATGGCGTGGAGCAGGTACCCGATGAAAAACAGCTTAAATTCCGGTTTTTTCTGCTGCAGCAGCTGATTCTTGCGGCAGGCAATCCAGTCCCGGTAATTGTCAATGGCTGCGTTCTGGTCTTCCATTGTCTTCCCTGTCTTGTCGTCGCTCTTGGTCTGGGCATGGGCGGAAGGGGTATCCCACTCGTAAAAATCCGGGTCCTGTGCGGCATCGGCAGCAATGTCGATGGCATCCTCTGAAAAGCCAAACATCTTCATTACCTGCTGGGTCAGTTCAAGATGCCCCGGAGAATTGTCCCCGGTCAGCATTGAAATCAGGCCGCCGGAAGGGAATGCTGGGTCAGCGAGATTAACCAGACGCATTTTCGGATTTTTAAGATAACTCTGAATGTCGGCATAGTTTACCGCATCGTGCCGGATGGACCAGAGATGCACGTTATTGAAACAGAAATGAGGCACATAGTTCACCAAGCCGTTGGCAGCAATCCTGTCCGCAGGTTGGAGGCTCCCGGGAGCACGTTCAACCGTGCTCTCCAACAGGCACCATCGACCAAGTTCGCTCTTGTACATTACCCAGCAGTGGCCACCGAGAGATTTTCCGGTACTTTCATGCAGTTCTCCAAGAGTCACCCGGACATTGAAGGGGCTGATGCCGCTGCCGATAAGCAAGCTGGCCAGGAGAAAACTGGCATCCTCGCAATCACCAAAGCGCAGGGTGATGGTCTCGGAGGGGAACAACCAGAAATCCCCCTTCCTCTGGCGCTTGGCGTCAAATTGGTACCTGACTCCGCGTGCGACATAATCCCAAATGATGAGCGCCCGCCGGTCAAAATCTCCGGGAGACTTTGTGGTGGGTAGATTCATCTCATTGGCAAGGAGATTCAGGGTCTCCTTGATGACGACATCGTCCGCCGGAGAGACGAACTCTCTGATGTCAGTCCTGATAGGCTTTTTACTGCCCAATACAAAACGTTTATGGTCAACTGCGCAATTATGCAGAATGACATCCCCAGCCCAGTTATAGTTCATGGCAGCTCCTCTATTTTATGATTGCCTGCTGTTTACCTCTGACGCAATCCGGCTTGCATAAAGTCACCGTACATGATCAGTCGCAATTTGCGTTACTGCACTTCTTCTCCTGGCTGCGCGGCTCCACCTGCGGCTTGCCCGGTTCGCGGCAGGCTGACCCTTCACAATCCTTCTCCGCCGCCCGGCCGGGGGTGGCAAAGTCGTCCAGGTTCATGCTGCGGGCTTTGCCTTTGGGTTTGGCCTGCTCGGATTGCGGCGTGGTACCGGTCACTGACTGTTCTTCAGACTGTTCGGGGCGGGCTTCACTGCAACCTTGGGTATCGCATCCACTCCACGCCAGCTGTGCAGTCAAGACGAAGATAGCAACAGTTATCAGGATCATTTTTTTCATGGTTTACCTCCGAAATTGAATTGTTATATTTATCCTAAAAACGGCAGTTGAAACGCTGAAAATGGTGTAAGCTACCGGCAGTAGTGCATATTAGCTGTCAGGAGGACTCACCAAATGGGTGAACAGGATATTCAGGTTGTTGGCCGTCCC
>DUZX01000039.1 GCA_013349325.1 Desulfuromonadales bacterium | reverse complement strand
TGTTACCGGCAGGAATTCCCCCGAGGGGGATTGAGACACGAGCCACTTGTTATCGCAGCAAACGTCACTTTTTGAAGTTACCGGCAGGAATTCCCCCGAGGGGGATTGAGACAAATCGAGTAACTCCAAAGTTCATTTGAGTACTCGTGTTACCGGCAGGAATTCCCCCGAGGGGGATTGAGACAGCTTCGTGTAGCGTTCTTCCATCTCTTCACTCGTTACCGGCAGGAATTCCCCCGAGGGGGATTGAGACGGATGGAGCAGGAAGCGAGATCTTCATGTCGATACGACTGTAGTTACCGGCAGGAATTCCCCCGAGGGGGATTGAGACATTATGTTGTTCTTCTGCTTAATTTCCACGGTCTTTCTGGTAGTTACCGGCAGGAATTCCCCCGAGGGGGATTGAGACAAAAATGACTGTAAAACACGACCCATTTCCTCATTGCGTTACCGGCAGGGACTCCCCCGAGGGGGATTGAAGCATTAACAACTTTCTTTGTGCCGACGGAACAATTGATGTTACCGGCAGGGATATGTCACAAGACACGGAGACGCAGAGACAAAGAGCGAAGAATTCCACAATAAAACGCACTTACGTTCTCACTACAATAAGGTGCGAGGCATATCTCTCATATGTCCTTCGGGACTCCGTGGCTTAAGCACCGTCTTTGGTTTACGGAGTTTTTCTCAGTGACTCAGTGACTCTGTGGCAATCATTATTTTCAAGTGGAGAATGAATGGCATTCTGGGAAAAAGCAGCACAGTACTGGCTGATGAGCTGTCGCGATGCGATGATGCTGAATTTTTCGCCCCGGCAACTCGGAGGGGCTGGTAAAGGGTGCTGGAAAGCGAGCCGGGGAAGTCTCTTTGAACAGTGTGTCGGTGAAGACACTGCCCGGGAAGTATTCGAGTTTTCCAGGGTTGATAAAGAGATTAGCGAAATTCCGGTGATGCTCTGTCCGACACCGTACCGGATATATCGAAAACATATCAAAGCCACCTCTTCCCGCCTGCCGGACGTAATCACGCCGCTCTGGATACCGGCACAACTCGGCAGAGACGGCATGCTGCAGCCGGTCCCCGGGCAGTTTCCCTGGATGCCGCGCGACTTTCTCACCCCGAACAACTCTCCTCCCGACGCCCTGGTTGGAGATCTTGACCTCCTTGATCGCTTTCTTACCGAAAACATGCCTCCTGCAACCTGGGATTCATGGGAGGCACAGTGGCAGTATGCAGCCCTCATGTACAAAACAGTGACCGGACTTGACTTCGGCCAGGCCCACAGCCGCTTCTACTATTCCGGTTTCGATGGGGTACTGTTCCCCTCCAGCGCAATTTCCGGTGCCACGCGTCAGATAACCCAATTGTATGAACAAATGGCCGAGAGCGAGACGTATCCTCCACTGTTCCGATCGTTGTGCTCCCGTGATACCCTTCCCGATCTGCTGGCGATATCGCCGGAAGAACAGTTCCTGGCCGATGGTAACCATGTTGGGCAGATGGGATCTGCATATCCGCTGGCGGAAAGCCAGCGGGAAGCGCTCTGTCACCTGAACAAGCTGCCTGATGGCGGGTTGCTTGCGGTAAACGGCCCGCCCGGGACCGGCAAAACAACTCTGGTGCAGAGCGTGGTTGCGGATCTGGTGGTGAAGGCTGCGATTAAAGGCGACGAGCCGCCGTTGATTTTTGCCACTTCCACCAATAACCAGGCAGTGACAAATGTGATCGATGCTATGGGAAAGGCCTATGAGGACTCAGGGCCGCTTGCCGGACGCTGGCTGCCGGGGATCAGCAGTTATGGCCTGTACTGTCCTTCCGACAGCGCGTATCCGAAGGCGCTGCAAGAGGGCGTTTTTCAGGTTGAAAACAAGCAATTCAGCGGTTTTTTTGCCTGGATGGAAACACAGAAGTATCTGGATGAGGCGATCCCCTGTTTTCTGGCGCATTGTAACGATTTCACGCAGGATTCCGCGCCTGATCTCACAACGGCGTGCAACAACCTCCACGTAGAGCTTCTCCGGATTACAACCGCTATCGCTTCCCGTCCGGGGATTGTCCTCAAAGTTCGGGAGTTTCGTGCCCTGATTGAGCGATTGAATACGGAACTGCTGACACTGGAGGCAGAAAAAACATCTCTGGAAAGCGCACTGCTGCCCCTGCAAAAAGAGCGGAGTCGCCTTACTGATTTCGTAACTCGATGCAAGGCACGCACTGCTGGTGAGCCGTGGTACTTCCGCTGGCTATTCTTCATTCCATCCATTGCCTCGGCACGCGCCGCGCACGTACGGGAATTTGCCGATTCGACGGGACTCCCGCAGATTGCGGGGTGCACACAGGCGCAGTCGGTTCTGATCGAGCTGGGGCTGTTAGTGGATGCGGAAACAGAACGTATCCGCACTCTGGAACAGAAACTGACAGAAGTGAATAACGCTGTTGTCGATATACAGAAAAAACTGACTGCCGGCAGAAAAGCTGAAGAGAAGATGGACAGGTGGCACCATGAGTGGGGAATAGATCCGGATGCCGGATCGTGCGCCGATTTGCTGGATCAACAGCTGCGCCATCGCGCCTTCAAGCTGGCGGTACATTATTGGGAAGCTCGCTGGCTTTTGGAGACGGAAGGTGACCTGGCAGATAAATATAATGACAGTAAAGCGCCTGACAAGCTCGAACGTCGTTTACGACACTTTGCCATGATTACCCCCTGCTTTGTCTCCACCCTGTTTACTCTGCCGGCATTTGTAACCGGTTACCGAATACCGCTGTACGGCTGCATCGACCTGCTGGTGGTGGATGAGTCGGGGCAGGTATCTCCGGAAATTGCCGGCGCCGCGTTTGCCCTGGCAAAGCGGGCGCTGGTGATCGGCGATACGCTGCAGATAGAGCCGGTCTGGAGCATCCCGGCGGCCATCGATAGTGCGAATTGTGAAAAGTACTTGGAAATTGACCTTGAAGAGGCGACCTGCAGAGGGATTTCCGTCTCTGCGGGGAGCGTGATGAAACTGGCACAAGGGAGAAGCTGTTTCAGCACTCTGGCGGAGCCGCGTGGACTTATGCTGGTGGAGCATCGGCGCTGTCTGCCGGAGATTATCTCTTACTGCAACGAGCTTGCTTATCAGGGGCGACTGAAACCAATGCGCAGCGACCGCCCCAAGGAGGGATTCCATCTGCCGCCCATGGGATGGGCTCATTGCCGCGGTGCTTCAGGACGCGAAAGCGGGAGCCGAAACAATCCGGACGAAGCCAGAATCATCGCCCGGTGGGTTGCTGATCACCATGACGAATTTGTCAGCTGGTATAATGCCGGGCTGAAAAACGGCAAAGCACCCTACGACATCGGGGATCTGGTGGGCATCGTGACTCCGTTCAGAAATCAGTCCGAACGGATACAACGTGAGTTGCAGGCGCATAATCTCGAAGGTATTACCGTTGGTACCGTCCACGCGCTCCAGGGAGCGGAGCGGGCAATTATTATTTTTTCTCCGGTATATGATGCGGGAGATCAAGGCCGCTATTTCTTCGACACATCGCTCAGTATGCTGAATGTCGGTGTTTCACGGGCAAAGGATTCTTTCCTGATCTTTGGAGACGTGGATATTTTCGATCCGGAACGTTTTCAACTCCCCTCGGGACTTCTGGCACGCCATATACTTGGCGACCCTTCACGGGAGATCACGGATATCGTGATTACAGAACGTCCGGCCCCGGAGTTTGCCCAGTTTCCTGCGGTGACCCGGCTTGCGACACTGGAGGAGCATCGGGTTTTTCTGAAAC
Organism: Desulfuromonadales bacterium; assembly: GCA_013349325.1. Lineage (GTDB taxonomy): Bacteria > Desulfobacterota > Desulfuromonadia > Geobacterales > Pseudopelobacteraceae > JACRCG01. Next base: position 25,342 of record DUZX01000039.1, on the reverse strand, counting down.
ACGCTCTGGAATCAGCCCGGGAAAAGGTGCTGATCGTTTCTCCCTGGCTTACGGCAGAAGCGATAACAGCCGACGACATCCCCGCACTGGTTCAGGCAGCCGTGGTGCGTGGAGTGGCAATTACCGTCTTCACCGATCTGCATTGTAACCGCAGCGGCAACGACTTCAAGGCCGGCTTTACGGACGCCTGCGCCCTGCTGACCGCTGCCGGAGCAACAATAACTCTTGCCCATAATATCCACAACAAGACCATCTGCGTTGACCGGGACTGTATGGTTGAAGGCTCCTTTAACTGGCTTTCAGCGGTTCGGGACAGAAAACATCGCTACCAGCGGGCAGAAATGTCCATCGCCTACAGCGGCCCCGGGGCTGCCGGATTCATTGATGCCGCCTTAAAGAATATGGAGGCGCGCAAAATTTACCTCCCGGAAACCTGACAAACCGGGAGTGTTTGCCTTCTCCACGTCCCATCCGAAAAGCACGGCAACCTTGCCACAACCTTTCATTTACTCCTTGTGCGCGCTTTCTCCGTTATCTTCACGTCATCACAGTTCACACACCAAAAGGAGATTATCATCATGAAACACGCACACGCATCCATCATGAAAACAGTTGTTCTGATTTTGTCGTTCGGCCTTCCAGTTCTGTCCGGCTGCGGCACAGGGGGCGTAGACTCCGTCCCGGGGGGCAGCGGAGGAGGCGGTGGGGGAGACACCGCCGCCATGACCGTCAACCAGCTTACGGTTACACCGTCATCGGTTGCAGTGGGCAAGTCGATGGCTGTCCACTGGAATGTCAGCTATTCGACCCCGGCAACAGGGTACTCGGCCGAGTTCCATATCAACAATCAGCCTTCACTGATTACAGGACTTTCCGCGTTGACACGTGTCTTTTATGCCAACGGCGACCTGGGTGGCAGCACGGTGGGAAAAGATGCCACCATCTCCTGTACCTACTCGACGTTATACGGGGTACCGACCCTCAATTGCGGTACCTACGGCTACCGTTATATCGATACCTTTGACCTGACCAAGCCGATGTACGGAATTTTAAAGGCATGTACCTACGACACCTCCATGAAGCAGGTCTGCGCCGAGAAGTCCGTACCGCTGTCATTCGTGACATCTGCAGCCAAGGAGGCGCCGCCTGAGGAGACGACGGCATCGGAACCTGCCGGTGAGCAGCTGCCTCCGGGAGTCTCTTCGCAAGAAACACCACCGCAATCGGCGACCCCGGCTGCCTGGTAACCCGCTTTTCACGGGAGAGCGGCATTCAAGGAAGGTCAAAGGCCGCAGGCGCAGGCAGCCCGAAACGAAAAAAGACGTAAGCACGAAAGCTTACGTCTTTTTTCGTTTGCATGGGAAACCGGGCTGTTACCTCCGTACCCGCTACTGTAACTATTCAGCGCAATTCGTAATAGGCAAAAAAGTCTGTCATCCCCGAATGAATTTATCGGGGATCCATGGTTCAAAAACGGGATTCTGGACTAAACCCTCAGGAATGACAATGTTTTTGAAAAAATCGGAATAGTCACCAAATACTTTCCTAGAGGCATGTCCGGATCGAAATCGCGTACTTCACAGGGGCAATATTCAGGATACCGTCAGAATTCAACCCGTCTTCCGATCCAGACTCCTATATTGAATCGCCTCAGCAATATGTTGTTCATGAATGTTCGTACTGCCGTCAAGATCGGCAATCGTGCGGGCTACCTTAAGGATACGGGTATACGTCCGGGCAGAGAATCCGAGCCGGTCGGTGACCAGTTCCAACATGCGGTTGCCGGAAGCGTCCAGCTCGCAGTATTTCTTGATGAAGCGGGGCGTCATCTGGGCATTGCAGTGGATTTTTGTGCCTTTGTAACGTTCAAGCTGAATTTCACGGGAGCGCTCCACCCGTCTGGCAATGGCGGCCGAGCTTTCCGCTTCACCACGGTCGGCCAGGTCGCGGTATTTGACCGCCGGCACTTCGATATGAATGTCGATGCGATCCAACAGCGGCCCGGAGATGCGCGAGCGGTAACGATGAATGGCGATCGGAGTGCAGGTACAGGGGTGAGTCGGGTCGGAAAGATAGCCGCAGGGGCAGGGATTCATGGCAGCAACCAGCATGACCCTGGCAGGGTAGGTGAGGGAAAGTAGCGATCGGGAAATGGTGACTTTACCGTCTTCGAGCGGTTGACGGAGCACTTCGAGAACATTCTTCTTGAATTCGGGAAGTTCATCGAGAAAAAGCACGCCATTATGGGCTAAGGAGACTTCACCCGGCTTTGGTGTTGTGCCGCCGCCGATCAGGCCGACATCGGAAATGGTGTGATGCGGAGAACGGAAGGGACGCACGGCCAGAAGGGCCCGCTCTTTTTCCAGCATACCGCTGACACTGAAAATTTTGGTGGTTTCTATGGCTTCGTCAAACGACATCTGCGGCAGAATGGTCGGGATGCGGCGGGCAATCATGGTCTTTCCGGAACCGGGGGGGCCGATCATCAGGAGGTTATGACTTCCGGCCGCAGCCACTTCCAGTGCGCGTTTGGCGTGTTCCTGCCCCTTGACCTCGCTGAAATCCTCACCATATTCGCTGGAGCTGGAAAAAAGCGCCTGCAGGTCAACCCGGCACGGTTCGATTATCTCACGATCGCATAAAAACTCGACTACCTGGGAAAGCGAGCTGGCGCTGATAACAGTAATTCCTTCAACGACTGCCGCTTCTGGGGCGTTTTCAGCAGGCAGGATCAGGCCGGCCAGGCCGGCACGTTTGGCGGCTACCGCCATCGATAACGCGCCACGAATCGGTTTCAAACCGCCATCCAGCGATAACTCTCCCAGCAAAATATATTCATGAAGTTTCGCGCCCTTGATAACACCAGTGGCGGCCAGGATTCCGATCGAGATAGGGAGGTCATAGGCGGCGCCTTCCTTCTTAATATCAGCCGGCGCCAGGTTGGCAGTAATGCGTCGGGCCGGGAAATCGTACCCGGAGTTCTTCAGCGCCGCCTTGACGCGGTCCTTGCTTTCTTTAACCGCACCATCCGGTAATCCCACCGTAGCAAAAGCGGGAAGTCCGGGAGCAAGATCAACTTCGACGTCCACAAGAATGGCATCAATACCGATCAGAGCGCTGCTGAAAACTTTTGCGAGCATGTTTTGCTCCGTTCGTGGTTCAACGTTCGAGGTTCCTGGTTTAAACGGTCAACTATGAACTTGGAATCGTGAACCGATTTTAGTCATGAAAGGCGTGATGTTGACTTCAGATAACGTATAAAGCCATTGATCATTTTAGCAATTGCTGAACAACGCTGTTGGAAGCGGTCACCATCCTTCTGCTCAATATAGCCGATGTCCTGCGCAGCATAGAGAAGGCTGCGAACTTCAGCGACAGAGCCTCTGGCAATGGTCAGAAAATAAATGAATTCTTTATTTGTTCCTCTGTCAAAACCTTCAGCGATATTAGACATGATAGAAATTGATGCGCGCTGAATCTGGTCACGAAAACCATAATCGCGAATATTCTCCATAGCCTCGTAAACAGATTTAACGAGAATTCGGGCTTCTTTCCAGGCATCAATATCTTCAAATTTATCAATTTTCATACGCTAGCAACCACGAACCACGAACTATTAACTTCGAACCGTTTTCAGCATGATAAACCCCATCTGTCGTCCGGATTCATCCTTGTCGCGACGATAGGAGAAGAACTGCTCGCTGTGACAGCAGACACACTGCCCGGAGGTTTGAATCGCTTCGGCCGCAACACCGGCCAGAAGAAGCAGTTCACGGTTGGCTGCGGTCAGATCAAGCTGCCACGTACCGGCTCCGCTCGGCTCGGCGCAATCACCCCAGGCAATGCCCCCCTGCAGGAAAGCCTGCCTGACCGGTTCGTCTATCTGATAGCAGCATTTCTGAATACAGGGACCGATGGCCGCCTGTATGCGTGCCGGATCAGATCCGAACTCCGAACGCATCCCGGCAACGGCTTTTGAAATCAAACCTCCGGCAGTTCCCTTCCAGCCGGCATGTACCGCAGCGATGACTTTTTTATCGGGATCACAAAGCAGAATCGGGACGCAATCGGCTACACAGACGCCGATCAACACACCCGGCTGATTGGTGATAACGGCGTCCCCCTCAACTCCCAGGAAATGACTGTAGTCTTCATTCGGCTCGCTTATCACAATGATATCGTTGCCATGAACCTGGCGCGGCGTTACCAGTGCCTCCTGATTAACGCCGAAGGCACGTGCCAGCAGGCTGCGATTTCCCTCAACCGCCGTCTGCTGATCCTGCGTATTAAAACCGAGATTGAGTGAGTTGTACGGAGGGCGCGAAACGCCTTCGTGGCGTGTTGTGAAACCCTGTACGGAACTATCCATCCCGGGAAAATCGACGGCTACATAATGAATGCGGTCTGTACGCTTGATCTGCATGGTTACTCCTTTTAAAATCCTTTTGCCTTCTCGGCAGATTTAGGCTTTACTACTACGCCGCTGGCGCCAGACATACCCGGCGACCACTACTGTGCTGAACAGAACAACCCAGAGCAGAGCCTGATGTGAATACTTCATGATCAGCTGCTGGTTTTCTCCGATCGCGTAGCCGATCAGGGTCAGCACGGTGCACCAGATGCCGGCCCCCAGGAGTGTATAGAGGGAAAACTTGAGGTGATTCATTCCGGCCAGGCCGGCCGGGATCGAGATCAGGTGGCGGATAACCGGTAGCAGTCTGCCGATAAAGGTTGATATTTCGCCATGTTTCAGGAAGAAGTGCTCAACCCGTTTAAATTTATCCGGTGGAATCAGTACGTATTTCCCGTATTTCAGAATCAGCGGGCGACCCAGGTAATGCGAGACGTAATAGTTGACGTAGGCACCGACCAGGCTGCCGACGGTACCGCAGAGAATAGCGATTCCCATATTCATTTTTCCCTGAAATGCCAGGTAACCGGCCGGTGGCATGACCAGCTCACTCGGAACAGGAATGACCGAGCTCTCCATGGCCATCAGCAGAAAAATGCCGGGATATCCCATTGCACCGATGGTGCCCAGTAACCATTGAACCAGCGTATGTATCACAATCAACTCCATTGGCGTGAAAGTAAGATTGCTCTTTATGACACATAAGTGACCATTCGGGCAACAGCAAGATAGGGCGTGCAAGCCCGAAGCGATAAAACTTAATTCAGAAATGTTAACAGGAGAGCGGACGATGGGATGGCTGAAACGAGTAGCAGCACTGATTCTGTGTCTGATTATGACCGCCTGCAGTACACAGGATGGTATACGCGATCAGTTTGAAAAGAGCCTGCGGGCCTATAACCGGATGCTGCGCTGGCAGGAGGTTGAATCTGCCGGAATGACCTATATCGATCCAGTGCAGCGCGATAAATTTATGCAGGCGGCCGAGAGTCTTAAGAAGCGGGGAGTCACTATGACAGACTTCCGTATTCTGAGCTTTGAATGTCGCGTTGAAAGTAAAGCCGGTGATGCTGTCACGGAGTTTGACTATTACATCTTGCCATCAAACCGTGTCAAATCGGTCACCTACCGCCAGAAATGGATTTATAAAGAGGATCAGGCGCTCTGGAGATTGACCAGCGGTCTCCCCGCTTTTGAATAATGGCATGCGGAGTGTGTCCTGATGGAATCACTAGCCCTTCAGATACGGTCATTCGCCGGCTACCTTGAAGCAGAACGGGCAGTATCGCCACATACGCTGTCGGCCTATAGCTGCGATTTGCAGCAGTTGCTGGACTTCGTTCAGCAGGAGCGCGGAACTGCAGTATCAGCACGGGAGGTGGACCATCTGTTGTTACGGAGGTTCCTGGCCGGGCTTTCCAAAGGGACCAAAAAAAGTTCCATTGGCCGCAAACTGGCGGCTATCCGCTCTTTTTTCCGATTCCTGCAACGACGCGGCATCATCGAAAAAAATCCAGCTGAGCTGATCGCAACGCCGAAGAAAGAAAAACTGCTGCCGTTTCACCTGGATATTGATCAGGTAACGACATTGGTGGAAGCGCCACAGGCTGATCAGAAATATGAACTGCGTGACCGCGCTATTCTGGAACTGCTCTATTCCAGCGGCTTGCGCGTTTCAGAGTTAACCGGTCTTGATATCGGTGAGCTTGATCTGGCGACGGGAATGGTAAGGGTAACCGGCAAAGGGGGCAAGCAGCGCATCGTTCCGGTCGGAAGCCGGGCGCTGGAGGCGGTACAGGCATATCTGGAGTCGCGCTCCTCTGACGCGAGAAAGGGCGCTCTCTTTCTGAATACGCGCGGGGAGCGCATTAACCGCCGGAGTGTGACACGGATTGTGGATCTGCATGTTGCCAGAATTGCGGCCTTTAAAAGGATATCTCCCCATACATTACGGCACACCTTTGCCACGCATATGCTGGAAGGGGGCGCCGATCTGCGTGTCATACAGGAGTTGCTGGGACATGCCTCACTATCGACAACCCAGAAATACACCCATGTCAGCATTGATCGCCTGATGGACGTTTACGACAAGGCGCATCCCAAGGCACACTCACGATAGCCCGCTACCCGACCCTGATTTCGACTTTATCCCCTTCATTCACTTTGAGCTTTTTCTCAATTCCAGGGCCGACAATGATCGTGCCGTCGTACTGTTGGTCCATGTCTTTCATAACCATGACCGCAAAACTGCCATTGACGGCCGTGGCGCTGTTGGTCAGCATCAATTTTTTAAAGGGGGATTTGTAATAGTCTGAAATATACTGGTATGTCGGCTGGCTGAGCGCAATCATGCCGAGTGAATCAAAGCTGGCGCTGGCCTCTTTCTTAACCAGGTGGCTGATGCGCATCCGAAGAATGCCGTCGGTTTGTAGAAATGCATCCGTTCCTACTGAGGAGGCTGCTGACAGCTCGGTATCCGGTGCATTACAGAGTAGTCCCTCCAGTTTTTTTGCCGCCAGATTGAGGCTGATGGTCAGAACCTGCAGGTTGATGGTGCTGGCGCAGAGCAAAAAGAGCATCGAACCGGAAAACGTTTTGACAACAATCCGCCCCCCGGAATAGCGCAGGTCAAGAAGTTCGAGCGTCTGTGAAATCTGCAGCCCGTAGGAGCACTCCAGCATCAGTGCTGCCGACTTTTTGAGAGCGGGTACGTCTATCAGCGCAGGAAAGGCGTGCACAAGCAGATCACCTTTCTGGCTGAAAACCGCCGTTCCGATGACCCCTTCCACGCTGTTTATATGCTGCAGGATATCCTGCATTGAAACCCTCCTACTTGCCCTGGACGAGAGCCGACCTGATCTCGACTTCAACAGCGTCAAGATTGCACTCCGGTTTGACGGCGATACTCAGATAGTGCTGTTTTGAATCATACATCAACAAGTGAAAGCCGGATGTGTGGACGGCGGCCGCCTTTATTTCACCTAAACCGAGCAACTCTCCCAACTGGTTGCCAATCCTGGCCAGAAAGGCCCCTTTTGAAGACAGCGTGGCTGCTTCAGGGCTGGTATCCTGAATTGCACTGCCCTGCTTGTCGAGCAAAACGGCATAGGTAATGGTTGGAATGTTCAACAGGCGGGCGGCAATCTTGCTCATGGTTCGACGTGGCGTGAGCGACTGGGATGAGGCCGAAGATTTTGTCCCTACTGTCCCGGCATTTTCTTCGTCCAGACGGCGCAGAGCGTCCAGCAGAAGTGCATCAGTTCGATAATGGATTGTGCAGACGTTAGAGGTCATCTCGGGGTGAATATTGAATGATCCGCCCGGCCATTTGATAATATTGTAAATGGCATCTTCGCCGGTCTGCTCGCCCTGCTCAGCATGGATGATCTCACCATCGGCAAAGTAGATAATGCCATGGCTGTGATCGTACTCCACCGTAATCGCACCGGAATAACGATTGTGTCCTTTGAGCTGGATCACATCCGTCAGGGAGAGACCGGCAACAGAACCTTTAAAACCGCTGATGTTTTCAGGCATCTTTTTGGACCTGTCGATGGAGTGGCGTTACTGATGCGATGGACAAAAGCGAATCATTTAAAACATAACTGCCGGGCAAGTTCAAGTCTGAAAGTGCTACAGAGAAACAAAAACCCCGTCGGAGGCCCGACGGGGTTTTTGTGGTCGTAATAGTGATCAGCCTATTCGCACAGATCGAGCTTGATATCCCAGTTTTTGATCTTCATGGTGCCGTTCTTTTCAAGGTTGAGGTGCATTTTGAAAGCACGATCCCACAGTTGTGGTTCGTGAGCAACTTTACGGCGCATACATTCCGCCAGAGCCATCTCGTAGTATTCTGTCAGGATCGGTTTGTAATCCGGGTGTGCGCATTTATCAATGATAACCCTGGCGCGGTCACGCGGACAGAGTCCACGTACGTCGGCCAGACCCTGCTCCGTGATGACGACATCCAGATCGTGCTCGGTGTGATCGATGTGTGAGCAGTGCGGAACGACACAGGAGATACCGGTCGGATCGGTCTTGCTGGGACGGCTGGATGGAGTATGCATCATCTTCAGGAAGCCATTGCGCAGGAAGTCGCCGGAACCGCCCAGACCGTTAATCATACGGGTACCGCCGACCAGCGTCGAGTTGGCGTGGGCATACATATCGATTTCGACCGGGGTATTCATGGCGATAACACCCAGGCGGCGGATCGGCTCCGGTGCGTTGGAGATCGAGAGTGGGCGCAGGGTGATCTTGTCGAAATATTTTTCCATGTTGTCGAAAAATTTCGGAAAGCCTGGTGACGCTGAAAGCGAAAGTGAGCAGGAGGAAGCATGATCAAGCTTGCCCGAATCGAACAGGTCGAGCATGGTGTCCTGAAGAACCTCGGTGTAGACCGACAGATTGTAAAAGGGGCCCTTGGCCAGGCCGCCGATAACGGCATTGGCTATGGAGCCGACGCCTGACTGGATCGGCAGCAGGTTATCCGGCAGACGACCAGCTTTCACTTCGTGTGTAAAGAAGTCGATGATGTGGTTGGCAATAGCCTCGGATGTGTCATCCTGCTCGGCGAATGCGCGTCCCTGGTCACGGAGTTTTGATTCGACCACGGCGATGATCTTGTTCGGATTGCAGGGGATCGAGGTAGATCCGATGCGGGAGCCGGCTTTAGTGATGTTAAACACCTGACGGTTGGGGGGGGTGCCGGGGGTAATCAGGTCATGAATACCTTCGAAGGAAGGTTGGCCGGTGTTGACCTCAATGATGATCCGGTCGCATTGCATCAGGATTTCGGGGATGACACCACAGGATGAGGTTGGAACCAGGCTGCCGTCTTCTGTGATGGCCGAGACTTCGATGATGGCGAGGTCAAGTCTGCCGCTCTCGGTATCCTTGGTGTAGAAGCCGTAGCCCAAGTCCTGAGCGAACAGGGAGAGGTGTTTGTCGCCCATGCGGATGCGACCTTCATTGATGCCGGCGGCGATATTTTTGCCGGTCTGGTATGGCCAGCGGCGGTCGATCATGTCATTTATGGCCCAACGGTTTTCGGTTTCAGCGCCAACGGAAGCACCAATAAAAAGATTGAATTTCCATTTGCCCTGGAGGTTGTTTTTCTCGACATGTTCTGCAACAGCAATAGGTACTACTTTCGGGTATCCGGCCGGAGTAAAGCCGGACCAGCCCAGGTTCATGCCCGGTTTGAAAAACTGGATCGTCTCTTCGGCTGTCATGACCTTGCTCAATAATGACTTGTGGCGTACGCGGTCCTGCAGGGTTCCGTAATCAGACATCTTTCTACCTCCATGTTTGTTTATTATGTTTACTGACAGACTTACTGTGTCGAGTGAGACAATAAGTGTGTCGTAGCGGACATCGATATCGGAATTAAAACAGATTGTTATGGGCTTAAAACGGCCTAAAGCCCAAGTAGAACCGGAGTTTACTCACACCGGTTTATTTCGTCAAGCTAAATTGTATACAGCATTCTGTTTCACGATTCGTAATCAACCGCAACGATGGATGAACAGACTGACTTCATAAACGGTATGATCTCACCGGCATGATAGGGATGCACTTGATACTCCTGCAGATCGGATAAAGAATCAAAGCGGGTGACAAGTGCAACATCGTAGGAGCGATCGGACCGAATGACATCGGCACCCGCTTCAAGGTGACGCAGTAGCGGGATATTACCGTCCATACTGAGCAGTTTGTCACAGGTTGCGGCGATGTTTGCGGGTGCGGCGTCTGTCAGTTTGAATAAAACAATATGAGTTATCATGGTGCGTTGAGCCTTTCAAAACAGGAAGGTATTTTTTATATTTGGTTTGTATACATTGAGCGTGCGGTGCTGTCAATGTTCCTTGAATAAGTTACTGCACCGGCCGCAGAAAGACCACGTAGGCTCCGCTGCCCCCCAGTTCACGTGGCGCCGGGGCAAATTCCAGCACATGTTCCTTGCCCGCATCGCGCAGCCACGATGCAACCGCCTGATGAAGAACCGGTTCGTCAGGAGAGTGGTTCCCCTTACCGGTAATTATCAGGGCCGCCTTTTGAAGTTTCTGCCGTGCTGAGCGCAAAAAACGGGGTAGTGCCTCCAGCGCCTCATCACGTGTGAGACCATGCAGGTCCAGTTGAAAATCAACGGAAACAATTCCGCGCTTGACCTGCCGTACGCGATTGCCACTCAGCGGTTGAATATCACCGTCATCAGGGATGGAATCGGAAAACTTCGTATCCAATTTCAGCCGACCGATCTCCTGCATAAATGTATTTTCTTCAGCCGTGTTGAGTTCTGCAATTACCTTTTTGGCTGTTTTCTGCAACGGGTGAGAACCGGCCGGAGCCGGTTTTTTGGCAGTCGGGTGAAACGGGCGCACATCCGCCATCTCCTGTAAGAAGAGATTCTGGCCATTATCCAAGACCTCCACCGGAAGTTTGGCAACCGGTTTGAGCGGCTGTGCCGGCGCATCATCCGGTAGTGACACCCCTTTCAGGATTCCGAACGGGGTGCTGTGAAACTCTTTCGGCTTGGGCGGGTTCTGTGTCTGACGGGTTTTTTTTGCCACCGGTTACTCCTTGCCCACCAACGTAATCTCAATCCGGCGGTTTTTAGCTTTACCTTCTTTGGTACTGTTGTCGGCCACCGGTTTATGTTCGGCAAATGCGGCTGCCGAGAGGTTGGCCGGATCGATGCCCTGCTGCTGCAGGTAGCGGGTGACATTGATGGCGCGGGCGGCCGACAGTTCCCAGTTGGTCGGGAAGGTCCGCGTCAAACCGCCGACAATCTGGACGTTATCGGTATGACCCTCGATACGAATCGATTTATCACGTACCGCCTTAAGCGTATCAACCATCTTCATCAGGATAGACAGGCCATCAGGTTTGACATCGGCCTTGCCGGAATCGAACAGGATAGCGGCCTCCATGTTGACCGTCAGCTTGCCCTTCAGCTCGGAGATGGTTACCTGCCCCTGGGCGATTTCATTTTTCATGTTAGCCAGCAGCTGTTCATAGGTACCGCTGACCTCTTTTACCTTCTCTTCCTTCACACGCTGGATTTCGGCGATAGTGTCGCGCAGTTTTTTGTTTTCGTTTTCCAGATCGGAAACCTTCTGGCGCAATTCGGTAATGTTTTTCGAAAGCGTATCGGACTTGGCCTTGAGCAGATCTTCAAGCCCTTTTTTATCCGCAGTCAGGCCGGCTGCTTCGGCGGTCAGCTTCTCAAAAGCCACTTTCAGGGATGCGTTATCGGATGAAAGTTTTGCATAGCGCTGTTGCAGATCGTCCAGATTTTTAGTGAGGGTATCGGCTTGCTCAACCTTCTGCAGGTAGGTACTCTCCTTAACCAGACAACCGTTCAGCGAGAGCAGGCATAAGCCTGAAATCAGTATACAGGTATATCGTTTGATCATAGTGAAGTCTCCTTTTTTTGTTTTTGAATACATGCGGTAAGTTGCTCGACGTATAGCATAAAAATAAAAAATGTGCTCCCGATTTTAGCGCTTGAAAGCGCGGCAGAGCAGCGCCCGCAGCTTGACATGTCAAGGCTTTCAGACTACAAAGAGCGGGCAAAAATCTTGAAATTACGACACTCATGGAGAGCTTGATGACAAGCAGAGTATCTTTTGTCGGTGCCGGGCCGGGAGCTGCTGATCTGATCACGGTGCGCGGCGCACGGCTTTTGCGGCACGCCGATGTTGTTATCTTTGCCGGTAGTCTGGTGGATCTGAAACTGGTCCAGCGCTATGCAACCGCTGCAGATGTCAAAATTTATGATTCTGCCGGTATGACCTTGAGTGAGGTTATCAATGTCATGATGTATGCCGTGGCGGACGGTCGCAGTGTCGTGCGTCTGCACACCGGTGATCCGTCCATTTACGGCGCTATTCAGGAGCAGATGGAAGAGCTTGACCGCCTGGGGATCGACTATCAGGTCGTGCCGGGTGTAACCAGTGCTTTTGCCGCTGCCGCAGCGCTGAAGCAGGAGCTGACATTGCCGGAGCTGTCCCAGACCGTGATCTTTACGCGTGTCGAGGGGCGTACGCCGGTACCGGAACGTGAGCAACTCAGCGCTATTGCCCGCATCGGAGCCACTATGGTTATCTATCTGTCGGTCGGCATGGTCAAAAAAGTTGTCGATCAGCTCCTGCAGGGGGTCTATACAACGTCAACACCGGCCGCAGTTGTCTGCCGGGCATCATGGGATGATGAGCAGATTCTGCGCGGCACTCTGGCTGATATCGCCGATCTGGTAGCGCAGGCCGGAATCGATCGTCAGGCGCTGATCGTGGTTGGTGACGTGCTGGCGGCCCGTCGTGAAGGTCTCAAAGCCAGGTCACTGCTCTATGACGGCGGTTTTTCGCACGGCTATCGTGAGAGCGTGGTCGTCTGAAACGCATGCGGGTCGCGATAATTGCCATTACCCGGGGTGGTGCCGTCCTGGGTAATAAAATAGGTGATGGTATTGACGGAGCGGAACTGTACGTTTCAAGCCGCTATGCTGATCAGGCCGACCAACAGGCGACCACTTTTGAGGCGGCAGAGCTGAGGGGATTGATCGCCTCGCTCTGGAAACGCTACGACGGTTTCATACTGGTCATGGCGACCGGTATCGTCATACGGATGATCGCGCCGCTGCTGGAATCAAAAGCCACTGATCCGGCAGTGGTTGTCATGGATGATGCCGGTCGTTATGCCATCTCGCTGCTTTCCGGTCACCTGGGTGGCGCCAATGAGCTGGCTGGTCGCTGCGCGGCTGTCACCGGTGCAGAGGCGGTGGTCACCACGGCCACGGATGCCAACCAGCTCCCATCGTTTGATATGCTGGCCAAAGAACAGGGCTGGGGCATCGCTGATATCAGCCGGGTTAAACGCCTCAACACTCTGCTGCTCGATAATAAGGAAATTGCGGTTGTCGATTCGACCGGTCTGACACGCAGTTGGCTGAATGGGCGTTGTAATATAAGTTTCCATGACAACCTCACTGCGGCACAGGAAAGTTTGGCAGCTGGTTTTCTTTTTGTCAGCAACCGTCTCCTCTCATCAGACGCATGTCCGGAAAACCTGCTGATCCTGCGTCCCCGCAATCTGGTGCTCGGTATCGGCTGCAATCGCGGCACGCCCGCCGATGAAATCGCCGGATTCGTTTCAATTCAGCTCGAACAGCTTTCCCGTGTGATCGAGAGTGTCGCCTGTATCGCCACGGCTGTCGCCAAGCGTGACGAAACCGGCTTGCTTGAATACGCCGCCAGCCTGGGTGTCCCGCTGGTCTGTTTTGAGAGTGAGGAGTTGAACCTGGTGAAAGTCCCTTCCCCCCCCTCCGCGCATGCCCTGGCAGCTATCGGAGCGGTCGGCGTTGCCGAACCGGCCGCGATCCTGGCCGCTCATGGTGGTAAACTGCTGCTCGGTAAAGTCAAGTCGGCCAACGTAACGCTGGCGGTGACGGAAATGGAGCCCTCTGCATGCACACAAAGCCGCTGATCGCCATCACCATGGGTGATCCCTCCGGTATCGGGCCGGAAATAATCGTACAAACGTTGCAATCACCGGATGGTGCCGACCTCTGCGTTCCTCTGGTAATCGGAGATCGTTTAGCGCTTGAGCGGGCGATTTCAGTCTGCAGCTCTCCCCTGACGATCCAGGAAATCCTGCAGCCAGGTGAGGCGCGCGCTGTTCCCTGTGGAACAATCCCGTTGCTGGCACTCTCACATCTGACGGAAGCAGATATGACCTACGGTGCACCCTCGATAGCAGCCGGAGATGCCGTCTTCCGCTACATCTGTCATGCGGCTGAGCTCTGCCTTCATGGCGCGGTGGCGGCCATGGCTACCGCACCGATCAGCAAGGAGGCCATGCACCGGGCCGGACATGACTATCCCGGTCACACTGAACTGCTGGCCGAGCTGTGCGGTACGGATGATTTTGTGATGATGCTGGCCGGGGAGCTGCTGCGCGTGAGTCTGGTCACCATCCATGAGGCGCTGCACGATGTTCCCGGTCTGGTGACGTTTGAGCAGGTGCTCAAGACTATTCGTATCACGTCGGAAGGGGTCAGGCGTCTGACCGGGAAAAGGTCGCCGAGATTGGCCGTGCTGGCGCTCAATCCGCATTGCGGCGAAGCGGGCAAGTTCGGCAGACAAGAGGCTGAAATCATCGAACCGGCGATACGACAGGCACAACGGGAAGGGATTACCGCAGAAGGGCCGCTGGCGGCCGACACCCTGTTTCACTTTGCCCAAAAGGGCGAATATGACGGCGTGGTGGCCATGTACCACGATCAGGGATTGATTCCGCTCAAGATGCTGCACTTTGATGATGCCGTCAATATCACCCTGGGGCTGCCGATCGTGCGGACCTCGGTCGATCATGGCACCGCTTACAACCTGGCCGGTAAGGGCACAGCTTCTGCCGGCAGTTTAGTGGCGGCAATCAAAATGGCGGCAGTGTTGGCACGCCGGTAAATTACCGATAAAAACGCAATTGATTGAAGTTTCGGGCGATGATGTGTATACTCACCCGCCACTATACGCGGAAAGCCGAGGAGACTGACGTTTTATGCCGACTCTACGAATATATCTGTTGTTACTGAGTGCGACCCTCCTCCTGACAGGATTCAGCTGGAATCTTGGAGACCCCTGCAAAGATGCGCTGGAGTTGGCATCTTCCCTGGACACGCTGCATGATGATCTGAAGATGCGCGAGACGGAGGCGAAGATTGTCGGCCAGTGCCCGGATGGTGCGGCGGCACATTTTGTCAATGCTCGCCAGTTTGAACGGGTCGGCAACAGCGATGGCGCTATCAGCGAATATCGTCACGCGCTGCGCCTGCAGCCATCGTTTGCACGCGCCAGCGGTAATCTGGGGCTTTTATATGCCGGCAAGGGTATGAACGACGAAGCTGCCGTTGAACTGGAACGTGGACTCTCTGCCATTCCGGATGCCGCTTACCACAAGGCGCTGGGGCGTATTCTGGCAGAACAGAAGGTCTATGCGCTGGCAGCGTATCATTATACCGAAGCGGCGCGCGATCTTCCTCGTGATGCCGCCGTATTCAGCGGTCTGGCTGAAATTTATCGCACCACCGGCAGGCAGGATAAGGCTCTGGAAGAGTATCGACGCGCTATTTCGGCTGACCCGAATGCCGGTCAGGCTTATCTCGGGATTGCCGCCATTCATCTACAGCGCAATGAAACCGACAAGGCGCTCGAACAGTTGAAACGGGCCGAGGTGACAACGCCTGAAAACCGTGACGTGCATCTGATGCTGGCAGGTATCTACGAGAAGAAGGGCGACGCCAAACAGGCTGACTACCACTATCTTCTGGGGGGTAAGGCCCGAAAAACCACTGAAGCACAATCCGTAGGTGCTGAAACAGCCAAGGCGGGCATGAGCGGCAGTGAAATTGATACCCTTAAAGCAGCCATCGCGGCTCGCCCTGATGATGCCGCAGCGTATGGAAAACTGGGGCACCTCTATCGCGCCGCCGGGAAAGAGTCCGAGGCGATCAGCGCCTATCGGGAAGCGGCTCATTTGAACAGCAGTGACAGCGACGTCTATCTTCAACTGGGCATTCTCTATGAAAAGCGGTCGCAGATTGATGAGGCGGTTGTTACCTATAAGCGCGCCGTCAAGGTAAATCCGGCCAACGCGGAAGCTCATCTGCGGCTGGGTGATCTTCGTGCTGCCCGTAATCTTATTCCGGAGGCGGTGGAGGCCTACTCGGAATTTCTCAAACAGCGCCCCGAAAGTCCTGATATCCACCTCAAGCTTGCGCGAATCTTTGCTCGCAGCAAGGAGACCGGTCTGGCGCTTTCATCCTATCAGTCCGTACTGAAATTCAGCCCTAAAGATGTCGACGCCAATCGCGAGATTGCAGCGCTGTATGCCGCCAAGGGTGACAATGACAAGGCAATTCAGCACTATCGCACTGTTCTTGCCCAGCACAAGGATGATGCCGAAGCGCGCACGGCGCTGGTGTCAATTTACGTAAAGAGTAAACAGTACGACGAAATTACCGTTCTGCTGAAGGAGGCGGTTGAGCTGGCTCCCGATGACCCGCTCAATCACTATAAACTGGGGCTGCTCTACGACTTCAAGAAGGAATATGAAACTGCGGCGGCCAGCTATCAAAAGGCGATCGCACTCAAGCCTGACCATGCCCGGTCACTAAATGCCCTCGGCCGTCTCTACATGAAGACCGGCAAACTGGCCGAGGCCAAAGAGACCTTGGAAGCTGCCAAAAAGGCTGATCCGTCTATGGAGGAAGCCTCGGTCCTGCTGAATAATATCCGCGACGAATTTAATCCCGAGCCGCGCAAGATCACCAAAGGTAAAAAAGGTAAGTTGAAAAAGGGTAAAAAAAGTCTGAAAAAAGGGAAGAAAACCAAGATCAAAAAAGGGGGCAAGTCGTCCAATAAGCCAGCCGCCAAGCGCCCAGCCGCACAATAACAAGGGATCTCCCATGACATCTCCGAGAAGTACGGCACCATATTTCCCCTATGATATTCACATCTCTGCCGCTCACTGGCGCTCCCTTGATTTGGGCGCGCTGGCTGCACGGCTCCGACAGCACGGAATCCCGCGTATCCAGTTTTTTCGCCAACTGGCCCTCAAGCTCAATACACGCCGAACTACAGGAGCCGCCTACGTTCATGCTGGAGATCTGAATTTATACGCCTCTCTGCTGAATGTCTTCCGCCACATTATTGATCGTGCGTCCGGTCCGGATGACAGTTCGCTGCTCTTAAACGCTCTGAAGCTGGGGGGCGTTGATCCGTCCGGCGAGAAACTACGTGGTACTCTCGACCATTTTGTGAATCTGTTCCCGCCAGAGGACATTCTGATGGGGCGCGCTCAACATGCCGCGTGGATTGCGGCGCGTCTGGATTCCTCTGCCGGTATGCACCAGCTCCTGCGGGAAATGATCCTGTTGCGCCTGGCCGCTTCCAATCCGGCCGTGGCCAGTTTTCGTGAACTGCTTGATGATCGTCAGCTGGCGGCATCCTCCTGGTACAGCCAGATCATTCCGCTGCTGGACGCGCCGCTGCAGAATATGCCGCTGCTTTCTCGCCAGGGGAATTCTCTGATTGCAGCACTGATGGCCGCCATCATGGCATCGCCCGACTCTCTGACCGGGCAGGTACGCTTCGTGCTCGAAAAGTGGCCGTCGCTGCTCCCTCCTGATATTCTACGTGAGGTCGAGACCGCCTGCGATATCGTCCAGGAAGAACAACGGGCACGTGGCTGGGGGGACGATCCGGGCCCGGCTCCTGTGCTGCAGTTCCGGCAACCGGGACCGGGAGGTTCACTGCAGGGGCACGGTGACGGCGCTTCCGTCTTTGCCGGATTTGACTATCCCGAATACGAAGCCTTCTCTCACGACGCCGGCTGGATGTCCAACGTTGTCCTGATGTCCAAGATGGTCTACATCTGGCTTGATCAGCTCAGCCGCTCCTGCTGTTATCCGATCACGCGGCTTGACCAGGTGCCGGACAGCGAACTTGACCGCCTAGCGGCCTGGGGCTTTACCGGACTCTGGCTGATCGGGCTCTGGGAACGCTCACCGGCCTCACAGCGCATCAAGCAGATCTGCGGCAATCCCGAGGCGATCGCTTCGGCGTATTCACTCTTCGATTACGAAATCGCGGCCGATCTGGGTGGTTGGGAAGCACTGGCCAACCTGCGCGAACGGGCCAAAATACGGGGCATCCGGCTGGCCAGCGACATGGTGCCCAATCATACTGGCCTCTTTTCACGCTGGGTGATCCAGCATCCGGACTGGTTTGTCCAGACCGATTATCCCCCCTTTCCGACCTACCGGTTTACCGGCGAAGACCTGTCCCACGATCCCACCATCTGCCTGCAGATCGAAGATGGGTACTGGAACAAAACCGACGCCTCCGTAGTGTTCAAGCACTACGACAAAAACAGCGGCCGCACCCGCTACATCTATCATGGTAACGACGGCACCAGCATCCCCTGGAACGACACCGCCCAGCTTAATTACCTGATTCCCGAGCTGCGCGAGGCGGTTATTCAGACCATCCTGCATGTCGCCCGCAACTTCCCGATCATCCGCTTTGACGCAGCCATGACGCTGGCCAAGAAACATTATCAGCGCCTCTGGTTTCCGCTGCGCGGCCTGGGTGGCGGTATCCCGTCACGCGCCGAGCACGGCATGAGTAAAGAGGAATTCGATACGGTTTTCCCGGTAGAATTCTGGCGTGACGTTGTCGATCGCGTGGCGGTCGAAGCACCCGGCACGCTGCTGCTGGCCGAGGCCTTCTGGATGATGGAAGGGTATTTTGTCAGGACGCTCGGCATGCACCGGGTCTATAACAGCGCCTTCATGAACATGCTCAAGATGGAGGAGAACGCCAAATACCGGCTGACGATCAAAAACGTGCTTGAATTGAACCACGAAATCCTCAAGCGCTTCGTCAACTTCATGAATAACCCGGACGAGAAGACCGCCGTGGCCCAGTTTGGCTCGCAGGGCAAATACTTCGGCGCCTGTGTGCTGCTGGCGACGATGCCGGGGCTGCCGATGATCGGCCATGGACAGATTGAAGGATTTCACGAAAAATACGGCATGGAGTACAAACGGGCCTACTGGGATGAACAGATCGATGAAGGGTTGGTGCGCGGTCACGAGATGTGGATTTTCCCGCTCTTCAAGCGGCGCTGGCTCTTTTCCGGTTCCGAAAACTTCGTACTCTACGATTTCGTAGCCGGAACTATGGTTAACGAGAACGTCTTTGCCTATTCCAACCGGGTTGGTGAGCAGCGGGCGCTGGTGCTCTACCACAACCGTCACGCCACCACCGCCGGCTGGATCAGGGAATCGGTCGGCTTTGCCGCTGTGCAGGATGGGGATCAGTCGCAGCTGGAGCAGACCACACTTGCAGCGGCGCTCGGATTTAATCCGGCACCCGGCAGTTTTGTTCTGTTTCGGGATCTTACCGAAGGGCTGGAATACCTCCGCACCGGTGCCGAACTGCACGAGAAGGGGCTCTACGCCGAACTGGGCGAATACCAGTTTCATGTCTTCCTGGATTTCCGCGAGCAGTGCGACGATCAGGATGGTTCCTGGTTGAAGCTTTATTCCCATCTGAACGGCCTGGGCGTTGCTTCGCTTGATGAAGAGCGCAAGCAGCTGCAGTATGGTGAATTGAACGCACTCTTCCGCGTACTGTTTGAGTTGCTGGCTGAAGATCGGCTGTCCGGTGAGCCGGGCGCAGTCGATGCCGAGCTGCAGCAGGCGCTGGACCTGTTTCTCGTTGCAGTCGCAGCAGATGCTGCGCTTGTTCCGGCGCGTGGCAAACGGCTTGCTGCCGGCGGTCCGGCGAAACGAACGAGTGCCCGAACGAAAAACAGTGCCATCAAACAGTTTGCCGGTTTCAGTGCACTTACCACGCACACGACAACGGCAGGCGATGCCCGCTCCTTACAGCTCCGGCTGAAGGCCGGATTTTCAGATCGGGCGGCTGAAGCACTGCTGCTGGCCTGGCTGGTGCTGCGTGAAACGTCGCTTGACCCGGCGAGTCGGGGGCTGGACTACACACTGCGAAAATTTCTGCAGCGGGAGGAAGACCACGATTTCGGCAGCCGCGCTATCGGTCTCCTCTCGACACTACTCCAGTGGTGGCGCTCGCCACTGCGCGACGCTGCCGGTGACTATCTGGGCCAGATGCAGAGCCTGTTTGAGCTGGATGCATGTCGCCTGTTCCTGCAGCAGCACGAAAGCGACGGTGTTATCTGGTTTAACAAAGAGCGTTTTGAGGAGCTGTCTGAATGGCTGACGCTGCTTCTGCTGCTGGAGCGCTGCGGTGCGTCACTGGCCTCCAGAGTCGTATCGACCAGAATGAGTGAAGCAGAATGCGCCGTCAGTTTGATCATCAAGCGTGCGCAGGAAGTCGGATATCGCAGTCGGCTTTTTACCGAACTCCCTGTAAAGCCCGCTGTCCGGCGCTCTCCACGGATTAAAAAGCCTGCGGAAGTATAAATGTACCAGCCAAAAAGGCCCGTTATCCAGCGGGCCTTTTTGGCTGACATCAGCAAGAAAGGAGACATGCCGCTATGAAAGAGACTCTCACACCCGGTTTGGAACTTACCTTCAGTTTTTTGGTATCACAAGAAAAAACGGTCCCTTTCGTCTATCCTGAATCCGATATTTTCCGGGAGATGCCGAACGTGTTTGCCACTGCATTCATGGTCGGTTTTATGGAGTGGGCCTGTATGGAGGCACTGCGCCCTTATCTGGATGAAGGGGAAATCACGCTGGGAACGTTGATCAACGTCACCCATCAGGCCGCCACACCACCCGGCATGCGGGTCAGTGCCACAGTGAAATGTCTGCAGGTTGACGGCAAGCGGACCGTCTGGGAGATTGAAGCCCGCGATGAGGTTGAGTTGATCGGTAAAGGAACCCATGAGCGCTTTACCGTCAACAAGGGAAAATTTTCCGCCCGGGTTGCCGCCAAGCTGCCCCGTTGACGTGGAGAAATCATGACGAGACCGTTTTACAGCTGGGACGGAGATACCCTGGTGCTCAACATTCTCGGCACTCCCAATGCCAAGAAGGACGCTATCGGCAAGGTCAAGGGGCATCAACTCTGTATCAGCGTCAAGGCTGTGCCGCGTGCCGGCAAGGCGACCGATTACATGGTGCGTTTTCTGGCGGATGAATTTGATGTTACGACCAGTGATATTCAGGTCGTGACCGGCAGGATGAATGTCAATAAAGTGCTGCGCATCAAAGCACCCAAACGGTTACCGGATGTGATCGCGCAGCAGGAGTTGTGCTGACTAAAATTAAGGAGAGCCTCTCATGACCGCCACGATAACGGAACAGACATCATTGACGCAACTGCCGGCCTGGAAAAAGTTGTCGGCGCACTACGAATCAATCAAGCAGACGCACCTTCGTCAGCTGTTTGCTGCTGATCCTGATCGCGCCGGGCGTTTTTCTCTGGAAGCGGCCGGTCTGTTTCTGGACTATTCCAAGCAGATAGTGACCGACGAAACCATTGCGCTGTTGGTCGCATTGGCCGGGGAATCCGGACTGCGCGACAGGATCGAAGCCATGTTCGTGGGTGAGCGGATCAATCTGACCGAGGGGCGCCCGGTATTGCATGTTGCACTGCGCGCACCGGCAGATGCCGAGATCATGGTGGATGGCGTTAACGTCGTGCCGCTGGTGCACGAGGTGCTGCAGCGCATGAGCATCTTTGCCGAACAGATCAGAAGTGGTAGCTGGCTCGGCTTCACCGGCAGCCGCATCCGGACCGTGATCAATATCGGTATCGGCGGGTCCGACCTGGGGCCGGTCATGGCGTTTGAGGCGCTACGGCATTATGCCCTGCGCGACATCGATTTCCGTTTTGTCTCCAACGTCGATGGCACGGACTTTGCCGAGGCGGTTCAGGGGTGCGATCCGGCCGAAACACTCTTTATCGTCTCGTCCAAGACCTTTACTACGCTGGAGACGATGACCAATGCCCGCTCGGCACGGGCCTGGCTGGTGGCGGGTCTGGGAAGCGAAGCGGCTGTAGCGCGTCATTTCGTGGCGGTTTCCACCAATGCGGCAGAGGTTACTCAATTCGGTATCGACATCGCCAACATGTTCGGCTTCTGGGACTGGGTCGGCGGGCGCTATTCGCTGGATTCAGCCATCGGTCTTTCCACCATGCTGGCGATCGGTCCCGACAACTTCCGCGCCCTGCTGGCCGGTTTTCACGCCATGGATCAGCATTTCAGAACTGCTCCTTTTGAGAAGAATATGCCGGTGATCATGGGGCTGCTGTCGGTCTGGTATGCCAATTTCTTCGACGCCCAGACGGTGGCGGTGCTCCCGTACGACCAGTACCTGAAACGCTTCCCGGCCTATCTGCAGCAGCTGACCATGGAGAGCAACGGCAAACAGGTGACGGTGGCCGGCACACCGGTCGATTACCAGACCAGCCAGATTTACTGGGGCGAGCCGGGCACCAACGGTCAGCACTCCTTCTACCAGCTGATTCATCAGGGCACCCGCCTAATTCCTTGTGATTTCATCGGTTTCTGCCGTTCACTGAACCCGTCCGGCGTGCATCATGACGTCCTGACCGCCAACCTGTTCGCTCAGGGTGAGGCGCTGGCTTTCGGCAAAACCGCCGCGGAGGTTCGTCAGGAGGGAACTGCGGAATGGCTCGTACCGCACCGCACCTTTCCCGGCAACAGACCGTCATCAACGATCCTGGCCGATCAGCTGACGCCCGAAATCCTGGGCGCGCTGGTGGCGCTCTATGAGCAGAGCGTCTTTACCCAGGGTGTCATCTGGCAGCTGGATTCATTTGACCAGTGGGGTGTAGAGCTGGGCAAAGTGCTGGCGCAGCGGATTGTTCCTGAATTGGCGGCCGGGAATAGCGCTGAACCGAAGCATGACGGATCTACCAATGCCCTGATCCGGCGCTATCGTGATCGCAAGCGGGAGGGCGTATGAATTCGAATGAGGTCGTTATCGGTATTGACATCGGCGGGACGACGGCTGCCTTCGGGCTGGTAGACCGGCAGGGAAATATGCGCGCCGAGGGTGGTATACCGACGCAGGCGCAGCAGCCGGCCGAGACTCTGGTGGCACGTCTGCATGAGAAGATCGGAGCATTACGAAAGACCCTGTCGGCGGATGTCTTACTGCGCGGTATCGGTATCGGCGCGCCCAACGCCAACGCCCGCTGTGGAACAGTGGAGAATCCGCCCAACCTGAACTGGGGGGCATCGGTTAATCTCGTGCAGCTGTTCCAGAGATACTACGACCTGCCGGTTGCGATTACCAACGATGCCAATGCAGCGGCGCTTGGTGAAATGCACTTCGGCGGTGCGCGCGGGATGCATGACTTCATCGTCATTACGCTGGGAACCGGTCTGGGAAGCGGGATTGTTGCCAATGGTGAACTGATCTACGGAGCGGGGGACTGTGCCGGCGAGCTGGGACATACGCTGGTGGACGTTGCTGGTCGTGTCTGTGCCTGCGGGAAAAAAGGGTGTCTGGAGACGTACGTCTCGGCAAGCGGGCTCTGCCGGACTGCTTTTGCGCTGCTGGCGGAGCGGAATGACGCCAGTCATCTGCGTGCGTTCAGTTACCAGCAGCTGTCAGCACGCATGGTCTCTGAGGCGGCCGAAAAAGGAGATGCGATCGCACTGGCGGCTTTTGATGCAACCGCCCGGATTCTGGGGATCAAGTTGGCTGATGCCGTCGCGCATACCGGGCCGGAGGCGATCTTTCTGTTTGGCGGCCTGGCCGCCTCCGGCAATCTGCTGTTTGTTCCGACACAGCGCTACATGGAAGAGTATCTCTTCAGGTCGTACAGCGGAAAGGTCAAGCTGCTGCGCTCCAGTCTGCCCGAAGGGAGCGCCGCCGTACTGGGTGCTGCTGCACTGATCTGGCACGGGATTCAAAAGTAATACCAATCCCCTATCAAGGCCCTCTCTTCGCTGTTAAATATAGAAGGTTTCAAACAGGTTTTTCCTCTTGGGAACTATCTTGAGATAGAACAGGCACACGATGCTGAAACGAAACCGCTTTTTCCCTGATGAAGCTTGTCTCAGCAGAATAACCTGAAATATTTCATCTGCGTTGCGAGCATATTGTTCTCTCAATGAGCGGGTCTCTGTGACGATGGGATCTTTCCACATAGCTTAAACATCGTCTGTTAGTTCTTGCGGTGTGCAGATAATGGGTGGTTCGTTACCAAGCGCCTGGCATGTTGCCTCAATTTTAGGCCCTGTATGAGCATTCGCAATGGGGAAATCATAGGGGCAGGCTTGACATCGGAACATTTATTGATTTTTGCCTTTTCTTACTTCAAGACCTATCATAATCTCGCTTACTTTGTCAGAGACCGCAAGTCGCCGTGATGCCTTGGCAAGTGCCGAACTATCACGTTTAAGCTGTTTAGCCAGGTCGATCAAGCGCAGGTGAGATGACTCTTGCACGATGGCTGCGGCAACACCTCGCGCTTCGGACATTGGCCTCGCTTTTCCCGCTACCTGTAGCAGCTCCGGCGATAGCCGGTAATGGGCACAGACTGCTTCTAAAACATCTTCCAGTGAGTACTGCCGCTCCACCTGCTGTTGCACTTTTTCCAGAATCTCATCGGTAAACTGTTCATCGCCTAGAATCCGACCTTCACAACTGCCGCTATAGAATTCTCCGCGTGTCCCCTCCACCAGACCATCATTCACAAACTGTTCATATGCTGCAAGAGACCGATCAAACTGGGCTGAAAACATTGAGAGGACATAATCCGTTGTAAGCCACGGGATCTGTTCTACGCCCAGATAGCCGCGATGTCCATTCCAGGGATATTCTGTCAGAATAACAGAGGCACCAGCTCTCACCGGATTAAGATGAACATAACGCACCAGTTCCAACAAATATGCATCTGCGTCAATAAGAAGAGCCTTGTACCTTCCCTGGAACAGGTGGCCAGTGCGCACGTGCGTATAGTTGATCCACTTAGTGAATCGAAGGGAGATATTCTGCATGATCCGTGAAAGCGGCACGTCTTCAACCTGCATCACAAGGTGAAGGTGATTTTGCATCAGGCAGAAAGCATGTATCCGGCAACGAAACTTTTCAACTGCGTATTGCAGTATCAGGTAAAGACGGTAGCGGTCGCTGTCAGAAAAAAAGATCGGACCACCGGCATTACCTCGAAGGATGACGTGATAAAAAGCACCAGAATAATGTATGCGTTGCTTACGTGCCATGGAAAAATTATAGTGATAAATATCCTGTTGTCAAGCCTGACCCCAAAGGTTCCTACGTCAGGAACAAGGGGGCCGCTTTCAGCTTCCTCTCACACGCCTCCTGGCGGCTGCCTTTTTTTATCTGCGTTTCGATCATCGCCGCCGCTGTCATTCTGATCGCCTTCCGCAAACTGC
>DUZX01000038.1 GCA_013349325.1 Desulfuromonadales bacterium | reverse complement strand
GTCTGTATTCACCAGTTTTGTGAAATATTGAGACGGCACGGGATTTAGTTCTCTCACCAACTTCATAACCCACAATATTTTTTTGGTTTGGGTGTCGGAAAGCGTGTCGAGGAACTCTTCAACAGGTGAAACACCAGTAGCCGTTTTGTAAAAGTCTATCCGTCTCATGGAGTCAATGTTAACATATTAGTGAACCGAGTCAAGATATTTGAGAAAGTATAATAAATTGGAAGCGTCTCTCCTTTTGCCTTGCGAGCCATTAGGGTGCTTCAACCTCTTCGATTTTCCGAATTTCGGAGACCAGATCACTTAGAAGTTCCTGCCGTTTTTCTATCGCAGCGGCATCCCAGACAGTGAACGACTGGAGCTTGGCATTGATCCGGTTGATGGATGAGTTGTTGCCTACGGTGGTAAGCTCGACAATGCTGTTGGTAAGGTAATACTTGCACTTCTTGTATTCGGCACTTTTCGTCTGGAAGAAGTTGTTGCTGGCGACAATGTTTATCGGTTTTTCCAGCAGGGTAAGATTCCCCAGCATCGTTTTGTAGAGATCGTATGGCTTGCCGGGGTTGTTCAGGGTGAAGTCGTCACGCAAACCCTGCTGGGGGTTATTCGGAAGAATGTGTTCAATTTCGAGAACCGTGTAGTCTTGCAACGATCCCGGTGTTATGAGGCCCTTGTAGGCCATGTCAACGTATTGGGTCAGTTTGGCCAGTAGGTAACGTGTCCGGTACTGCTGCATCGAATTGAGAGTATAGCGTTTCAGATCATCGGCAAGCTCACCCTGTTTTGCCTGGATATTTTTGTTGAACCGTTCCTTCAGAAATTCGTTCAGCTTTTGCTTCTGCTCAGTGGCATCTGTTATCCCGGCGATTGTCCGCAGTTCATCTGCCCATACAGAAAAACTCCGCTCCAGATCCTTCGTTGGTGTTTTGGTGAAAATGTAGCAAAACAGGAAGCTCTCCAACTGCTGGACAAAATGGTCAAAAAGTGCTTTTGGGAATGTGCTGGCAGCGAGGAGCAGCACATAATGCAGACTGAAGGCCCCGCCGCAGAGCCGCCGCAGGTTATCCATGCACAGATTGTCGAGGCCATCATTGCCCTTGCCAGATGAGAAGGCAATGAACCACTCGACATTCTTGATGATCTTGCGAACAAACTCGAACGGCTTCAAGCTGTAATCGCAAAGCGCAGCGTTCTTCTTGTTGATAAACCAGTCATAGATTTCATCTTCCCGTACGATTGCGTCGCTGCGGTCGTTCTCGATCTTGTAGTTTGCCATCAGGAAATATCTAAGGAAACGGAGCGGCTTTTCTTTCTGTTTTTCCAGCGGCTTGGTGATCTTCTTCCATTCATCCTTCAGCTTGGTGAACTCATCGGTTTTAACGTGGGTGAAAAGCAGGTTTTTCAGCAGATCCATCGGATTGAGACCGACACCGCGCTCGTTGATAGTCTCAAATATCTTCAGGGCGCTGCTGATATCGGTGGATATCTGGATAAAGACAACATTGTTTGCCAGGTATCCCCAATATTTTTTCAGCGTTGCCTTCTCTTTGTAGTTTTCTTGCAGATAGCGATAGATGGTTCCGTATGCATTTATGATATTCTCCAAGGAGCCAAAAGAGGTGATTCCAGAAGCCTGCACTGCATTTCTCGTTTTGATTGGCTCTTCATTCAATTCCACCAGCTTGTTCATTATCTCGCCGGCATTTTCATAACGGGGTTCAAGCTTCAGGCTGGTTTGGGTATCACCGTTGCCGTCGGTATAGCTGGTGGAGATCAAGCCGCTGATAGTCGATTCTTGAGATTCTCCCTTGAACAGGTTCTTAAGTGCGCAAAGTAGCAAAAAGAAAGTCGTCAGGCGCTGTTGACCATCTATTACTTCATAATGATTTTTCAAGGTGGCTGGCGACACCAGGATGGTGCCGATGAAGTGATTGTCCATTTATTTCGTCGTTGATGTCGTCAAGGAGTTGGTGGACTTCCTTGTCAGTCCAGACATACTCACGCTGATAATCTGGGACTATGTAAAAGCACTCGCGAAATGCCTCTTCAATGCTGTATTTGTGGTTCTCGATCTTTGCCATAGTCTCTCCTGTTTCGTTTCAATTTTTTCAACTACTAGTTGACCAGCCCCCCGCACGCGTGCGCGTGAACCGGTCAACACTACAAATCGGGGGGATGGCCGGTTAGCATTAATTGTGCCTATATCGCGGGCACCTACTGAGGTCTGAGGCAGGAAAGAGTCTCATGCATTTGGAATCAAACATGCTTGCATTTCTGTTTTAGCGTTGTCCAGATCAAACGCTTACGAGATCTGGCTCTACGCTTAAACATTTTCTCAAGACACCATCCGCCCAAACCAACCCTGTCGTTCGCACTGTTTCGTCAAACTTACGATACGCCGGTTCCAGATTCTGCTGAATTTCGTCTGCTTTATGAGAAGAGCATGACGGGTGACAAGGCCATCTGATTTGAAACAAGTTGAATTTTCAGGGAAACAGTGCCAGGCCTTCCAGCCCCATCGTTTCGGGAAAACCGCAGATGATGTTCATATTCTGCACCGCCTGACCGGAAGCGCCCTTGACCAGATTATCGATCGCCGAGACGATCACAATACGCCCGGTGCGTACATCCACCAGCGGTGCGATATCGCAGAAATTGGAACCGCGCACGAAGGCGGTGGAAGGAAGGGTGCCGTCTGCAAGTACCCGCACAAACGGCTCGTCTTTGTAGAAGTCACAATACAGCTGCCTGATGGCATCAGTGGTAAGTGCTGATGTCGGCGTTGCGTAGATAGTTGAGAGGATACCGCGATCCATTGGCACCAGATGCGGGGTAAAGGTTATTTTGAGTGGTGCGTCGGCCAGCAGCGACAGCTCCTGCTCAATTTCAGGCGTATGACGATGGACTCCTCCGACTGCGTAGGCCCGATAGCCCTCATTTACTTCGCAGTAGAGGCTGTCCACTTTAGCCGAGCGACCGGCGCCGGTCACGCCGGAGGCCGAGTCGGCTATGATGCTCGTCAGATCGATCAGCCCTTTTTTGAGCAATGGCGCCAGTCCAAGGATAATACTGGTCGGATAGCAGCCGGGATTGGCAACCAGTTTGGCCCCCTTGATTTTGGCACGCCTGATTTCCGCCAGTCCATAGACCGCTTTTTTCAAATTAGCCGGATTAATGTGCGGCAGATACCACTCACCATAGTCCGCAGGATCTGAAAGACGGTAATCAGCTGACAGGTCGATCACCTTCCTGCCCAGTTTAAGAAACGTCGGTACCACCTCCATGGCCGCCTTGTGCGGTAGGGCGGTAAAGATGATGTCAGCCTTGTCTGCAACCCGCACCGGTTCGAGATTCTCAAGAATCATGTCGCAACGACCGCGCAAGGTCGGAAATATATCCGAGATCCGTTTTCCGGAGCTCTGCTCCGAAGTCAGGCAGGAAAGCGTCACACCAGGGTGACGGTGCAGGATACGAATCAATTCAAGTCCGGTGTAACCGCTGGCCCCCACAATTGCAATTTTCAACATGGATGCAGCTCCTTTCATTTTTTCCTCCATCGTAATGAGGGTTTCGTGTGCAGAGTTCTTCCGCCAGATGCCCGACACTGCGCGCCAAGGCTGATACGTACTATAATCGCAGCATTATTAAATATCCAGATTATATTCCGCTGTAGGTAATACATTTCAGGATTAAAAGAGGTGGTAAATTCATGAAAATGGAGGTACAAGGATCTTTTATCCGCACTGGGTTCAATCCGGACCTGCGGTGAACGGTAACTTTTTATGGAGAGAATGAAAGTGGATTTCAGAAAACGTCTTTTGAGCAGAAACAAAACCATTGCAAGTGGATTGATGATTGCCGCTGCGCTGCTCTTTGTGATCGCCCGCAGCCAAAAAGGGGGTGGTGCCTGGGAGTGGGTCGCCGCTTTTGCCGAGGCGGCCATGGTTGGCGCACTGGCCGACTGGTTTGCCGTGGTGGCGCTATTCCGCCATCCCTTGGGGATTCCGATTCCGCATACGGCGATAATCAAGAACAAGAAAAATGCCATTGCCGGGAACCTGGCGGATTTTATCCGCGACAAGTTTCTGGCTCCTGAAACCTTGATCATCAAGCTGCGGGAGCAGAATCCCGCCGGGCGACTGGCCGGATATTTTATGTCTCGCAGCAATGCTGAGGGTTTGTCTGCAGGTATCAGTCGTGCACTCTCGGATTCTCTGGACTTTATAGATGACGAACGTGTTCAAAAAATTCTGCGCGGCATACTGTGTGACCGCATTGAAAGCATTGATCTCTCCTCTTCAGTAGGAGGGCTCATAGAGACACTCAGAAATAACAATCGTCACCAGGCTGTTCTCGACGAATTGTTGGGCCGCCTGGCCGGCTGGCTGGCAATGCCGGATGCGCAAGCTAAACTGGCAAAATCGATTGAAGCACTGGTGGCCAAGGAATATCCTCTGTTGTTCACCTTCATCCCCAATCGGGATCAGTTTTCAAAAGGGGCCTGTGAAAAGATTGTCGCCAAGATAAACGAATATATCCAGACGGTTAACGCAGACGCTACACATGAGCTCAGAAACTCGTTTGATACTGCGGTAACGGAATTTGTCGGGAGATTGAAATCAGATCCGCTCTTGCGGGGCAACATAGAGGCGATCAAGCGTGAAACGATGTCGAACCCGTTTCTGGCCGACTATGTGAAAAACCTCGGCGGCGATATTAAAAACTGGTTGAGTCATGATCTGAAACAGCCGGATTCAAAAACACGCGAGAAGATCGCCGAGGCACTTACCGGCTTGGGACGTACCCTGTCGAAAAGCCGCGAATTACAGCGATCATTGGACGAACATCTCGAAAAGCTGGTGATAAAATATGGAGATGCCGTGCGAACAGGCGTCGCACGGCATATTTCAGAAACGGTCCAGGCATGGGAACATGATGATTACGTCAACGAAATCGAGCTCAGTATCGGTTCCGACCTTCAGTTTATTCGCATGAACGGAACGTTGGTCGGCGGTGTTATCGGTCTGCTGCTGCACGTAATTTCTTTGCTGCTTTCATAGTCGCATTACATCATACGTTGTGGCATGCCGTACAGAGGTCGATTCCGGATTCGGTAACCCGCAGATGGTTGGGGCTGGAATTAAGCGGGTCATGACAGGTGATGCAGCCGACCCGCCCTTCGGCCAGCGCCAGACTGTTATCCCGAGTATCTAGGCTCTTCAGCGACGTATTTCGTGCGGAGTATTTCTCGTAATCCATGCCGATCGGGTGTTTCGTTGAAATCATCTTTACGATACTCTTATTGCCCGGCATGTTTATGATAGTTGGTTTGACCTTGGAAGCGGAGATGCCGTCATGGCAGGCCAGGCAGCCTGCCGAAAATGAGTCCAGATTTTTACCATTTTCGGCACTGTACCCCGTTTTTGCGATCACACTATATACGGCAGCGTTATGACGATTATTCACGGTGGCATATTTGTTACGCCCCTTTGAAAGAGCTTTCTCGTATCTGGCCCGATTGTCAGGGTTCTCAAGATACACAGAGAATGCGCAGTGCGATGCTTTGGTAATTTCCTGTTCCTCGCCCCAACTGGCAGGAACTGATACCAGTGTCAGTCCCAGACAGATATGTGATGCTGCTACTACAACCTTGCTCATAGACATATTCATTTTTTGTTCCTTTCTTCATTTTTCCCTGATTGTTGATTAACGCGATGCCGTGACGACAACCTCCGCCTGTTTCAGATACGCTTTAGCCCTTTTGTCGGAATTGGCCTGCGCCATCATTATGGATCCGTCTCGTAATACGGTACTCGGATTTACGACGGCAGCAACAGTGACCGGGCCATTGTAGCCTGCAACCATTACAGGCGCGGCGCTGCCGGTCATCGAAACACCATTACCCCACTGTCCGCCACCGGTTTCTCCCCAGGCCCAGACGGTATCATTTTTGGCGATAGCAATAGTGTGGCCAAGCGCGGCAGTAATGTCGGCCACCTCACTGATTCCCTGTACCTGGACCGGTAGCGGGCTGTAGGAAGCGGTCATCGTGCCTAACTGGCTGGTGTCATTATTACCCCACGACCATACCGTTCCATCATGCTTCAATGCGGCTACGTGATGATTGCCGGCGGCAATTGCATGCACATTATCCAGCCCGGCAACCTGGACGGGGGTTCTGCTTTTCGTGTTACTGCCATTACCAAGCTGACCGGAACCGTTAAAGCCCCACGACCAGACGGTCCCATCGTTTTTTAAGACCGAAGTGTTATAAGTGCCGGCAGCAATTGCAACGACATCCTGCGGGCTGGTCAGCTGTTTTGGCGTCGCATAATCTTTGCTATCGCCGGTCCCGAGCTGCCCGGAAGAATTCCCCCCCCACACCCAGACGGTGCCGTCGTTTTTCAAGGCGACTACGTGAGCACCGCCTGCAGCGATGGCTTTGATATTGGCAAGTCCGGCAACTTTGCGCGGAACGGCCGAATCTTCCGTTGTGCCGTTTCCAAGCTGCCCGGTACGATTAAATCCCCACGTCCATACGGTCCCGTCTTTTTTCAGGGCAACAGAATGATTTCCGCCGGTCAATACGGCGATAATGTCATCCAGCCCTTTAATTAAAACAGGTTCCGTTACCTCTTCTTCATTCTCAAAGGTACCATTTCCCAGCTGTCCGAACTCATTTCCACCCATAACCCACACTTTTCCATTCTCGGTGAGGGTTAATACATGCGTTTCTCCCTGCGAGTACCAAGGTGTTGCGCCCTGCACGGTGAGAGGGAGAGCCAAAAGAAGTACTGCGACAACAGACGAGAACAACCGCCAACTTTTTTTGCTCGCTGATTCGATGGATGTGCTGCGGAAATTTTTTTCTGACATGATAACTCTCCTTTCGTAGCTGTGAGTAACGCCTGATGTGTCAGGTCGCTTATCACGCGACATTTCGGTGCCCCGGCTGTCTCGGTGAGACCCAATAGGTTTTCCGCCCCATCCTCACGAATGGTTTAGTATTATCGTCTGCCACGAGTGGTTCCTCAAAATTTATACCTTTGTTAAATATGTGTGACAATTTGGTTTCAACAGCGTTTCAAAAACAGAGTCTCGCGGTTGTTTGAAATTTTAATAGCTCGTTAGTATTCGTTTTTTAAAGATCAACATAAATAGAAAAATGTTATAGCAGATAATGTGTGATCAACTTATTACATGATCACGTGCGTTAAAATGTGATGTATATCACAAAAAAAGGCGATAAAAAGCCAGACAGCAGATAGATGCTGTCTGGCAAGCTAAAAAAACACTCCCCGATCCACGATTTTAAGAAGAAGTGCAGAGGGTGTGACCGGATCTGCATCCGTATCAGTTCATACGGACCGGCTCAGCAGTCTCGAAAAACAGCCGCCCTTTTTTCAAGGAAGGCGCACATTCCCTCTTTTTGGTCGCTCGTTGAAAAACTGTAGCCGAACAGTTCCGCTTCATAGGCGCATGCCTTGGTCAGGTCCATTTCCAACCCATTACTGACAGCCTGTTTGCAGAGCTGGATGGCAATGCGACTTTTGGTTGCAATTTTCTGCGCCAGTTGCCTCGCGGCAGCCGCCAATTCAGTCTGCGGAACGACCCTGTTGACTAGTCCGATGCGCAAGGCTTCAGGAGCGTCGAGCATGTCTCCGCTCAAGATGATTTCAAGCGCGCGCCCTTTTCCAACCAATCGCGGGAGTCGCTGGGTGCCGCCGAAGCCGGGCAGTATGCCGATATTGATTTCCGGCTGACCGAATTTTGCATTCTCAGAGGCAATCCGTATATCGCAGGCCATTGAGAGCTCGCAGCCGCCACCCAGCGCATAGCCGTTTACCGCAGCGATAAAGGGTTTGAATGAATTCTCAATGGCGGCATAGGTGCGGTGCGCCAGAAGGGCCATTTCTCGTGCCCGGGTCGAGCTCATATCCCGTAGCGCGGCAATGTCCGCTCCCGCAACAAACGCTTTTGACCCGGCGCCGGTCAGAATCGCCACCCTGATGTCCCGGTTCTGTCCAATCGTGGCAACTACCTGTTCCAGTTCTTCCAGCGTTGATTCTGTCATTGCATTCATGGCTGCGGGACGGTTTATCGTTACGGTGGCAATTCCTTCACTGACATCAAACTGCAGATTTTCCAGGTGCATAAACTTCCTCCGGGTTTTGGATTATAAAAAAGGGGAAACCCTTGCGGATCTCCCCTTTTTTCCAACGAGATGTAAACCGGTGCTTAACGCTTGGAGAACTGGAAGCGGGCGCGCGCAGCTTTACGGCCGTACTTCTTACGTTCTTTGATACGTGAGTCGCGCGTAATAAAACCGGCTTTTTTGAGAACGCCGCGCAGTTCAGGGTCGTGCAATAGCAGAGCCTTGGTGATGCCGTGTTTGATGGCACCGGCCTGACCCGTGTCTCCGCCGCCCGAGACATTTACGAACACATCGAAAATGCCGACTTTTTCGACCAGTTCAAACGGCTGACGAACAACCATTTTGGAAGTTTCGCGACCGAAATATTCATCGAGGGTCTTGTGGTTAACGGTAAAAGTGCCTACACCAGGTTTAAGCCATACTCGAGCGATAGAGCTCTTGCGTTTACCTGTTCCATAATAGCTGACTGCGGCCATATAAATCTTCTCCTTGGAGTATTAAAGTGCCAGTTGTTTAGGTAGCTGGGCTGCGTGAGGATGACTCGGGCCCGCATAAATCTTGAGCTTGCTGAGCATGGCCCGGGCAAGTTTGTTTTTGGGGAGCATGCCTTTCACGGAGCGTTTGATCAGGTCTTCCGGCTTTTTCGCCAGAAGCTCACCAGCCGTTGACTCTTTCAGGCCACCGGTGTATCCGGAATGGTTGTAATAGATTTTGTCAGCCAGTTTACGGCCGGTCAGAGCGATCTTTTCAGCGTTTACGACGATGACAAAATCACCGGTGTCAACACTGGGGGTATAGATAGCTTTGTTCTTGCCGCGCAAAATACCGGCGATCCGGGTAGAAAGGCGTCCCAGAACAGCATCCTGAGCATCAACCACGTACCAGTCACGTTTTACATCATCGATTCGAGCAACTTCTGTTCTCATATAAATCCTCACACGGGCTACAGCCTGACGAAGCAGGACATGTTTTTTTTGAAGAGGCATAACCTACTGAAAGAGCGTTGACGTGTCAAGTAAAAAATAGTTACACCAGTTCAAACCCCTGAACAACCTTGTAAAGGCAACGATTTCATGATACAACCGCGCGTCAATTTAACGTATTTAGCGGAGCTGATTCATGAAAATTACGGTATCAGATGTTGAACATGTCGCGCGTCTGGCCCGGTTGCAGCTGACTGCCGCCGAAAAAGAGCTTTTTGCAGGCCAGATGGATGCCATTCTGGGATATGTTGAAAAACTCAAAGAACTGGATACGGATGGCATTTCTGCCACCTCGCACGCCGTGCCGATGGAAAACGCCTTCCGTGAAGATGCCGTACGTCCTGCCATCGGTGCTGAAAAGGCGCTTGCCAATGCCCCCGAGCGAGCCGCCACCTTCTTCAAAGTACCCAAAGTGATCGAATAGACAAGGATACAGCGACCATGAATATTTCCGACCTGACCATATATGATCTGCACGAAGCGCTTATAGCAAAGCGAATATCTTCCGTTGAGGCGACGTCCGCCATGCTGGAGCGGATTGATGCCGTGGAACCGCAGATCAACTCTTTTATCACCGTTACGCCGGAACCGGCGCTGGCTGCCGCTGCGGCAGCCGACAGAAGGATTGCTGCCGGCGACTGCCAGCCGCTTACCGGCATCCCGCTGGCGCTGAAAGATATATTTCTGACGGAAGGTGTTCGTACCACCTGCGGTTCTCGTATTCTGAATAACTTTGTGCCCCCCTATAGTTCAACCGCCTGGGAAAAACTGGTCGGACAGGGGAGCGTCCTTTTGGGCAAACTTAATCAGGACGAATTTGCCATGGGTTCTTCCAACGAATCCAGTGCGTACGGCAGCACCCGTAATCCGTGGGATACAGCCTGTATTCCCGGCGGCTCATCGGGCGGTTCGGCTGCAGCGGTTGCCGCCCGCCTGGCCACGGCAACGCTCGGCACCGACACCGGCGGCTCCATCCGTCAGCCGGCTTCGCACTGCGGCTGCGTCGGGTTAAAGCCTACCTACGGGCGTGTTTCGCGTTACGGGGTTATTGCCTACGCATCATCGCTTGATCAGGTTGGGCCGTTGACCCGTGATGTACGCGACTGCGCCATACTGCTGGGAGCAATAGCCGGGCACGATCCGCTGGATTCCACCAGCGTTGACGCTCCCGTTCCTGATTATCTCGGAGGTCTGAACTCTGGCGTCAAAGGGCTGCGCATCGGTCTGCCGAAAGAGTACTTTATCGACGGCCTCGACCCGGATGTACAGCGGGCCATGGATGCCGCTATCGCTACCTATCAGCGTCTGGGCGCCGAATTTGTGAATGTTTCACTGCCGCACAGCGATTACGCCGTGGCAACCTATTATTTGGTTGCTACCGCTGAAGCCAGCTCCAATCTGGCTCGCTACGATGGAGTCCGTTTCGGTCACCGGGCTGAAGGCGCCGCCGGTATGCTGGATATGTATACCAGAAGCCGCAGTGAAGGTTTTGGCGAGGAGGTCAAACGCCGCATTATGCTCGGTACCTACGCGCTCTCTTCCGGTTACTACGATGCCTATTACGTCAAGGCTCAGAAAGTACGCACACTGATTATGCGCGATTTTACGACCGCTTTTGAAAATGTGGATGTCATACTGACCCCGGTTGCACCGACGCCGGCCTTCAAGATCGGCGAAAAGATCAATGACCCGCTGCAGATGTACCTCTCAGACATTTTCACCATTCCGGTTAACCTGGCCGGTACCTGTGCCATGTCGCTACCGGCCGGTTTTTCGGAGGAAGGACTCCCGATCGGTCTGCAGCTGATCGGGAAACCGTTCGGCGAAGAGTCCATTCTGCGAGCCGCTTATGCTTTTGAGCAGGCCACGGAGTGGCATGTGCGGAAGGCTTTGATTTGAAAATTGGAGAGGAGGAATTCCATGCCACTGACTGTCCATCAACTGGAAAATGAATTATTTAATCTGGACTTGAATACACGGGCACTTCTTGCGGAAAAGTTGATTCTCAGCATCGATGCACCCACAGAATCTGAAAACCTCCAGCTATGGGTAGATGAAGCGGAGCGGCGCCTTGCTGATCTCCGTGCTGGAAAAGCCCATGAATATCCGGCTGAAGAGGTTTTTCAGAGCGTGCGGACAACATTAAGGTGATAAGAATCACGTTCCACGAAGACGCCCGTTCTGAGATGGCTGAATCAGCCCGCTATTACGAAGATCGTGTTCCGGGTCTCGGGTACGCATTTACCGATGATGTCGAAAACGCTCTGCGCTTTATAACAGAGCATCCAGAGTCCTGTGAACAGGTCTCAAACAATCTGCGACGTAAGGTATTAAGCTTTTTCCCTTACAGCTTGATATATGCTGTAGAAACTGATCGTATCAGAATAATGGCTATCGCTCATCACAAGCGTCGCCCGGAATATTGGCGCTACAGATTAGTGTAAAGAACTTATCCGGAGTAATCATATGAAATACCAACCCGTTATCGGCCTTGAAGTTCATGTCCAGCTCAAGACCGACACCAAAATATTTTGCGGCTGTTCCACGCAATTCGGTTCCGAACCCAACTCGCAGACTTGCCCCGTCTGTCTGGGATTGCCGGGCGCACTTCCGGTGCTTAACAAGAAAGTTGTGGAGTTTGCCATCAAGGCCGGTCTCTCAACCAACTGCTCGATCACGCCGCGCAGTATCTTTGCCCGCAAGAACTATTTCTACCCCGACCTCCCCAAGGGGTATCAGATCAGCCAGTTCGAAGACCCGATCTGTCAGTGGGGGTGGCTGGATATTCATCTCGAAAGGCATGAACCGAAGCGGATCGGGATCACTCGTATCCATATGGAGGAGGATGCCGGTAAGTTGGTGCATGGCGATCTACCCGGCTTGGAGAATGGTTCCGGAGTCGACCTGAACCGCGCCTGCACGCCGCTTCTGGAGGTCGTATCCGAACCGGATCTGCGCTCGTCCGACGAAGCCGTGTCCTATCTGAAACAGCTGCATCAGATCGTCACCTGGCTCGGCATCTGCGACGGCAACATGGAGGAGGGGAGTTTCCGCTGTGACGCCAACGTCTCGGTCATGCCGGTCGGTACGGATAAACTCGGCACCCGGGCCGAGATCAAAAATGTTAACTCCTTCAAGTTTGTCAAGCAGGCTATTGAATACGAGATCCAGCGCCAGATCGACCTGATCGAGGATGGCGGCACGGTGGTACAGGAAACACGCCTTTTCGACCCGAACAGCGGCACAACCCGCTCGATGCGCAGTAAGGAAGAGGCCCACGATTACCGGTATTTCCCCGATCCGGATCTGGTCCCGCTCGTAATTGACGACGCCTGGGTTGAACGCAGCCGCCGTGAACTGCCGGAACTGCCCGGACAGCGTCGTCAGCGTTTTATGGATACGCTGGGGCTGCCGGAGTATGACGCCGAGGTGTTGACCGCCAGTCGTGCCCTGGCAGATTATTTTGAAGCCGGTGTGGCTGCGGGTGGCAATGCCAAAGCGGTCGGAAATTGGATCATGGGTGAAATAACCCGGGCATTAAACGACAGCGGGACGGCAATTGAAGCTTGTCCGGTTGCGCCGGCACAGCTGGCTGAACTGCTGAAGCTGATCGACAACGGTACGATTTCAGGCAAGATCGCCAAGACCGTTTTTGATGGGATGTGGAAGAGCGGCAAAGCACCACTGGCGATTGTTGAAGAGCAGGGGCTCGTGCAGGTGTCCGACAGTGGTGCTATCGAGAAAATTATTGATGAAATCATGGCTGCCAACGTCGGCCAGGTTGAAGAGTACCGCGCCGGCAAGGACAAGGTTTTCGGCTTCTTCGTCGGCCAGACCATGAAGGCCAGCAAAGGAAAGGCCAATCCGGCGGTAGTCAACGAGCTGCTGCTGATAAAACTCAAGGGATAAAATCACGAGGGTGCACCAATGAGCCAGACCGTTATGATTGTTGATGATGCCCTCTTTATGCGCAAAATTCTGAGCGGAATCCTTGTGAACATGGGATTCACCGTCGTTGCCGAGGCGGCCAGCGGTATTGAAACCATGAAAAATCTGCACCGTCTTCATCCCGATATTATCATGCTGGATATTATTCTCCCCGATTCCAACGGCCTCGACCTCATGGAATCAATCATTCAGACCAGCCCGAACTCCAAAGTCGTGATCTGTTCCGGTATCGGCCAGGAAGACGTTATGCAGCGAGCGATTGATCAGGGAGCCAGCGGCTTCATGTCAAAGCCGTTTACGCCTGAAAAAGTTCTTACCGTGCTAGAAAGCCTGAGGGCTTAAGCGATGGACATGTCCCCCTATCGGGATCTGTTCGTTTCTGAAGCCCATGTTCATCTCGCTTCGTTATCTGAATTGATTCTCCGTCTTGAAGATGCAGCCGGTGACAGTGCCGTCATTGATGAAATCTTCCGGCACGCCCATTCGCTCAAGGGCATGGCAGCCACCATGGGGTATGCAACTATTACCCGTCTGGCTCACAGCATGGAGGATCAGCTGGGACATGTCCGCAGCGGCGAAATTGCCATGTCGGCTCCGCTTGCCGATCTGCTGTTGGAGTGTGGCGATGCCCTGACCAGGATGGTATCTCAGGTCGAATCAGGCGCTGAAATTATTGAAGATGCAGGACTTTTAGCGGAAAGGGTCTCAGTCTTCACCGGTGACACAGCGTCATCCGTGAATACGTCGCCCGAACCGGCTGACATCCCGGTATATGACGAGGCTGCCTCACTGCATAAATTCCGGCAGTCGGACAGCTTTAAAAGCGTCCGTATCAAGACTGAAATTCTCGATCACCTTGTCAACATCACCGGTGAACTTATCACCAATCGTTATCGGCTGGCTGATTGTGCACGGCACTCCGGCTCTACGGATATGGAGGCGCCGTTGCACGAGCTTTCCGGCCTGCTGCGGGAGCTGCGCGATCAGGTTTTCAGGGCACGTATGCTCCCCTTTTCCCTGATAAGTGAACGCTTCCCACGGCTGGTGCGTGATCTGGCCCACGCGCAGCATAAAGAGATCACCTTCCAGATTGAAGGGAAGGAGATCGAGCTTGATCGCGGCATTCTGGAGGAGATCTCCGATCCGATTGTTCATCTGCTGCGCAATGCTGTTGACCATGGCATGGATACGCCTGCAGAACGGCAGGTCGCAGGTAAACCGCATCAGGGGACAATCCGGCTGACCATGACCCGTGACAAGGATCATGTCGAGATCACCATAGCGGATGACGGTCGCGGCTTGGATCCGGAACAGCTGAAATCAACGGCTCTTGATAAGGGGCTCATCACCGCGCAACAGGCGGCGGCTATGTCCACGCAGGATGCGTACATGCTGATCTGTATCCCGGGGTTTTCCACGGCCCGGACGATCAGCGATATTTCGGGACGTGGGGTCGGTATGGATGCGGTTCGGGCCGCCGTCCAGGCGCTGGCCGGAGTCTTGAGCATCCAGTCACAACCGGGATGCGGGAGCACGTTTGTCCTGCGACTGCCGATCACGGTCTCGATTATTCACGCCCTGTTGGTTAAGTGCGGCCTGCTTGAAGTCGCCTTTCCGCTCAACGCGGTGACACGAACGCTGGAGCTTGAGCCGGGTGTTATTCGTAGCGAGTCCGGACAGCAGATGATCACTTTTGATGATACCGATATACCGGTGCGCAGCCTGGGACTGGCACTCAGGCAGCTTGATGGTTCAGTTGATGAGACTGCTCTGCTTCCGGTTGTCGTCTGTGATCTGGGGGGGCATCCGGTCGGCTTTATCGTTGACCGCATTCGCGGCCAACAGGAGATCTTTGTGCGGCCGCTGAAATCACCGCTGACCGGACTGCAGGGGATAAGCGGCGCCACTGTTACCGGCGACGGCCGGGTTATCTTTATTGTTGACGCAGCATCTCTGTGATGTGTACCGTACGGCTCGGTATCGCCTACAAGGAGTACGTTTCATGAATCGAATATGTGCAGTAGTGGTTGGCATGCTGATTCTGCTCAGCTCACTGTCTCCTGTCTCGGCCGCTTCTCCGTCGGCAGCACTCAAGGATGTAGTGGCGGCACTCGAAAAAGGGTATTCCGGACTACAGGATGTCCAGGCCGATTTTTCCCAGAGTACGACAATTACCGCCATCGGCCGGACGCAGAGGGGAAATGGTGAACTGTTCCTGAAACGCCCCGCTTCGTCGGCTGCCATGTTCCGCTTCAACTATATCAAGCCGAAACAGCAGATTATCTCCAACGGCAAGCAGGTCTGGTTTTATACTGCGGATACACAACAGGTCATGGTCAGCGATGTTATTGCAATGTTCGCCGGGGGGAACTCGATCGCCCTGTCGTATCTGACCGGGCTGGGCCATGTTTCGCGGGACTTTGAGGTCGTTTTTGCCGCCGAGTCAAAGGATAAAAACGGCAACTATCAACTTGACTTGACCCCCAAAAAAGCCAGCCCCGTTCTGACCAAGCTACAGCTGACGGTTTCTGCCGCAGCGGTTGAGCAGGTGCGCGCCTCCGGCGAGGTAAAGGATCTCTTTCCAATTATCTCGTCGATCGTCCAGGACGCCGGTGGCAATCGTACCCGCATTGACTACAGCCGGACGCGGGTCAACAGGGGTATCGATAACGGAAAGTTCAATTTCAAGATCCCGGCCGGAGTAGAAGTTATAAAACCGTAAATCGGTTAAACAACACCAACCACAGACTCACTGAGAGCACAGAGTAATTTCGTCGTGCTGCCTTTTGCTTAAATTGTTGTCTTTCCTCTTGGCTTTATACGCTGTGTTCTCTGTGACTCTGTGGCAGATCTGTTAATATTTATTTGAGGGAGGCAATCATGCCGTCATTCGACATTGTTTCAAAAGTGGATATGCAGGAGGTTGACAATGCTGTCAACCAGGCGGTCAAGGAGATCGGTCAGCGTTACGATTTCAAGGGGTCCAAGAGTCAGATAACGCCGGAGAAGGATTCTGTAAAAATCCTGGCCGATGACGATTACAAGCTGAAAGCGGTTGTTGATGTTCTGCAGTCCAAATTTTTAAAGCGCAATATTTCGATCAAGGCGCTGCAGTACGGCAAGGTTGAGTCGGCTTCCGGCGGGTTGGTGCGGCAGGTCATCACCGTTCAGCAGGGCATCTCCAAGGAAAAAGCCAAGGACATCATCACTGTCATCAAAGAGAGCAAACTGAAGGTGCAGGCCCAGATCCAGGACGATCAGGTCCGGGTCGTCGGCAAGAATCGTGACGACCTGCAGGATGCCATTCAGCTTTTAAAAGGTAGGGAAATGGATGTCGAAATGCAGTTTACTAATTTCAGAGAGTAGCAGCGAGGGGATATTTTGAGCGAAATCGTAAAGCAGAAAGTCAGCATGGTCAGCCTGGGTTGCCCAAAAAACCTGGTGGATGCCGAAGTCATGCTGGGGGTACTCTCTAAAAACGAGTACGAAATAACCATGGATGAAAAAGACGCCGACGTCATCATCGTCAATACCTGTTCTTTTATCAAAGAGGCCAAACAGGAAAGTATCGATGCCATCCTCGATCTGGCTGAGCGCAAGCATGATGGTCGCTGTCATACGCTGATCGTTTCCGGCTGCCTGCCGCAGCGCTATCAGGAAGAGTTGGCCGTTGAACTCCCCGAGGTGGATATCTTTATCGGCACCGGTGATTATCCCCGCATCGCCGAAATCCTTGCCGAGAAGAGCGGTTCCGCCGGACAGCTGCGCTATGTTGGTGACCCCGATTTCATCTATGACGAAACGCTGCCGCGCCTGAATTCCTCGCCGGCCTGGTATTCCTACCTCAAGATCGGTGAAGGCTGCTCCAACTGCTGCTCGTACTGTATTATCCCGACGCTGCGCGGAGCCTACCGCTCCCGTCCTCTGGATGCGCTGGTGGCGGAGGCAGAACGGCTGGTCGCGCGGGGAGTCAAGGAGGTCAACGTCATCTCCCAGGACATCACCCGCTACGGCAGTGACATGTGTGACGGCACGACACTGGAAACATTGGTGCGTCGTCTGGCCGCTATTGACGGACTGCGCTGGATCCGGCTGCTCTACGCCTATCCGGACGGCATTACCGAAGGCATGATCGCCCTGATTCGGGATGAACCGAAAGTGTGCAAGTATCTGGATATTCCGATCCAACACATATCCGATCCGGTGCTGCAGGCCATGAAACGTCGCAGTTCGGAACAGCAGATTCGCGATCTGATCGACACGCTGCGTCGTGAAATCCCGGGCATCGCCCTGCGCACCTCGCTGATTGTCGGTTTTCCGGGTGAAACGCTGGAGGATTTTTCCAAGTTGCTGCGTTTTGTTGAACAGGTCCGCTTCGATCGTTTGGGGGTTTTCTGTTTCTCGAAGGAAGAGGGGACACCGGCCGCTGAAATGGCCGATCAGGTCAGCGAGCGGGTCAAACGTGAACGTTATCGCAAGCTGATGCGCGTACAGGCACGACTCTCATTCCGTCACAACCGGACGCTGATCGGTACGACGGAACAGGTTATTGTGGAAGGGTACAGCGAAGAGACCGAACTGCTGCTCAAAGGGCGCTCATCGCGCCAGGCGCCGGATATCGACGGCCAAGTCTATATTACCTCAGGAATGGCGGATGTCGGCGATATCGTTACGCTCACGATTACAGATTCGTCCGATTATGACCTGATCGGCGAAATGGTGGAATAGATTCACTGTCAAAGGCACCCATGAAGCTGAATACCAAGCTGATTCTGATCATGCTTTCGCTGCTGGTTCTGGCGATGATGACGCTCTTTACGCTCAATCAGTATGCCCAAAATGACCTGGTGCGCGAAATTCAGGATAGCTCGCAAGAGATATCCAAAGCCATCCAGGTCAGTATTG
Organism: Desulfuromonadales bacterium; assembly: GCA_013349325.1. Lineage (GTDB taxonomy): Bacteria > Desulfobacterota > Desulfuromonadia > Geobacterales > Pseudopelobacteraceae > JACRCG01. The sequence continues at coordinate 11,398 of DUZX01000038.1, read as the reverse complement.
AAGACCTTACCTCAGAGGCGGAAACCTCCCGGCTGTCCGACTATCTGATGAAGGCCCGTGACAAAGGGATTCACGAGATCAACATCATCAACACCGAAGGTGAGATCATTGACTCCTCCGATCCTGACAAGATCGGCAAAAAACGGGAACTTAAAAAGCTGGAGAAGGGTATTCATGCTGTCAAACGGCCACCGGGCGGCGCCATGCTCTCGCAAAAACCGTACGAAGTCCTTGTTCCGGTAATCGTCGGCGACGAGCAGCTCGGCTACGTTCAGATCAATATGTTGCTGGATAACATTCGCGATATCCAGCATGCCAACTTTATTCACCGACTGTTTGCTACCGGCATGGTATTTACGGTCGGTATCGCCCTGACCATTTTTATGGCACGTCGCTATACAACCCCTATTCACAACCTGGTAGGCGATTTCAAACGGGTTTCTGCCGGTGACCTTTCGGTAACTATTCCGGTCGACAGCAGTGACGAGATCGGCGAGATGTCTGCCGGTTTCAACGCCATGGTCGAAAAACTGCGCGAGCGTGAGCTGCTTGAAAAACGGCTCTATGAAGCCGAGCACCTCTCCCGCGTCGGTCAGCTGGCATCCGGCATTGCCCACGAAATAAGGAATCCGCTCAACTATATCAGTCTGGCGATTGATCACCTGAAGAGCGAGATGCTGCCGTTATGCGGCACAAAAGCGGACGAGCTGGAAGAGCTGACCAATAACATCAAGGAAGAGGTTCGTCGCGCCAACTACATGGTTTTGAATTTTATGAACTATGGCCGTCCGCTCAAGCTGCGTCGCGTGCAGATATCCTATCCGGAGCTGCTGACCAAGGTGTTGCCGGTACTTCAGGGGCGGCTTACAGAACAGCAGATAACGGTGGAGCAGCAGATCCCGACAGATCTGCCGCCGCTGTATGTCGATCAGGAGCTGTTACGGAACTGCATTCTGAATTTTATCAATAATGCCGCCCAGGCTATGCCGGAAGGGGGCGTCATTACTCTCTCGGCTGAAAAGGTTGATCATAAAATCCGGCTTGCCTTTGCTGACCAGGGCAGCGGCATTTCGCCTGATGATCTCGAAAAGATTTTTCAACCTTATTTTACCACCAAGGATGTCGGTATCGGATTGGGTCTGGCCATTACCGAGCGGATCATCAAGGAACATGGCGGCGAGATACAGGTGGCAAGTATACTTGGCACGGGGACAACATTTACCGTACTTCTTCCGCTGCAACCGGACTACAAGGAATCATAACCATGTCTCATAATAAAGGCAGCATACTGATCGTTGACGATGAGAAGGGGCAGCGGGATATCCTCAAACTGATCCTCAAAAGTGAGGGTTACGATGTGACTGATGTGCCGGGAGTGCGTGAAGCGCTGGCGCAGCTGGGCAGCCGCGAATTTGACCTGATCATGACCGATCTCAAAATGCAGGGTCAGAGCGGACTCGATCTTCTTGAGGCCGTGCTGACGGATGACCCCCAGCAGTGCATCATCATGATGACCGCCCATGGCTCAGTTGATTCGGCGGTCGAAGCGATGCGCAAGGGCGCGTTTGACTATCTCGAAAAACCGCTGGAGCGAGACAATCTGATCCTGACGCTGCGGCGGGCCTTCGAGCGTATCGGTCTGGTCCGGGAAAACCAGGTTCTGCAGAAGCGGATCGAGTCGATCAGCACGGTCCCCAACATGCTGGGTGAGCACCCCAAGATGCGCGAAGTCTTTCGGGTTGTCGCCAAGATCGCTCCATCTAATTCTACCGTGTTGATCGTGGGTGAATCCGGCACCGGTAAGGAGCTGATCGCACGTGCCATCCACGACGGCAGCCTGCGCCGCGACAAGCCGTTTATGGCCATCAACTGTGCCGCAATTCCGGAAACGTTGATCGAGAGTGAGCTGTTCGGGCATGAAAAGGGGAGCTTTACCGGTGCCAGTGCCCGTGAAATGGGCATCTTCGAGGCTGCTGATGGTGGCACCGTTTTTCTGGATGAAATTGGTGAAATGAATGTCGCCATGCAGGCCAAGCTGCTGCGGGCCATTCAGGAAAAAGAGGTTCGCCGCGTTGGTGGCAAGGTCAATATTCCCCTGGATGTCCGTATCGTTTCGGCCACCAACAAGGAGCTGGAGCAGGAGATAAAAAAAGGAACTTTTCGCGAGGATCTGTTTTATCGTCTGAACGTAATCCGTATCAACCTGCCGCCACTACGCGAGCGGGGCAGCGACGTCAAGACCCTGGCCGAATTCTTCCTGAAAAAATACAGCGTCGCTGCCGGGATAAGTGTTGATGGTTTTTCAAAAGCTGCTCTTAAACTGTTGATGAACTACAGCTGGCCTGGGAATGTCCGCCAGCTTGAATCGGTCATTGAACGCTCGGTGCTGATGGCTGAAAGCAACTATATCGAACCGGAAGATTTACCGGTTGAAATCTCCTCCTGTGGCAGTCTGGCCGGCGGGATCCCCTTTGATCTGCCACCTGAGGGGATTGCAATCGAAGAGCTGGAGAAGGGGCTGATTATCAAGGCCATGGAGCGCGCCGAATGGGTAATCGGCAAGGCGGCGCCGCTATTGGGGATGAGCTACAAAACGCTACAGTATCGCCTGGAAAAGTTCGAAATTGTGCGACCGGAGAAGCGGACGAAGTGAATTTGGTTAGATATGAAGCGGTCCGTCTCCCGGACCGACTGACTCAACACGCGGCTCTATCGAGCTGAACAGTTCCTGAGCCATGTTGCGGACATCCTCGGCGGTGATTGCCGCAAATGCTTCCAGCGACGGGCCAAGTGGTTCGGGCTCTCCCAGGATTGAAGTGTTGTTGGATATGCGACGCACCTGAAGTTCGCAATCATCAAGAGCCATCAGGCGTTTGCTGCGGATTTGCTGTTTGGCGGATTCCAGCTGCTCATCACTGATGGTTTCACTGCAAAAGCGCATTACTTCCGCATGGCAGACGTCAATCGCCTCGCGGGCCCGCTCCGGTTTGGTACCGGCGAAGATCAGTAAACCGCCGGAATCGGTGTAGGAAGCCATGTTTGAATTGACCGAATAGGCCAGGCTGCGGCGCTCGCGGACTTCGCGGAACAGCCTTGATGCCATGCCGCAACCGAGAATCTGGTTGAAGACCGCCAGGCAGTTACGGTGAACGTTTCCGGCTGGTGGCAACGGATAACCCATGTAGAACTGGGTCTGCTCCATGGGGCGCTGGTGGTGGGCATACTCGGCAATGGCGGGACGCCACCCTGCGGGAGGTACACTGGAGTGTGGCGTGCCTGACGGCAGTCCGCTCAACAGCCGTTCGCTCAGTTCGACGATCTGGTCATGCTCCACATTGCCGGCCGCTGAAACTATGGTAGCGCCAGAGAGGTAGTGCGTCTGCTTGTGCTCCAGCAGTCTGTCACGGTGAATGGAGCCGATCGACTCGGGAGTTCCCAGCACCGGCGCTCCCAGCGGATGCCCAAGCCAGAAACTGCGGTGAAAGCGGTTGTAGACGAAACGTCCCGGATTGTCCTGATTCATCGAAATTTCCTGTAGAACCACCCCGCGCTCTTTTTCGACCTCCTCCAGTGGCAGCACCGAATTGACAAACAGGTCGGCCAGAATATCGAACGTTGCCGGAATGGCGGATGCCAGAGAGGTTGCGTAATAGAAAACCTCTTCCTGGCTGGTGTAGGCATTGCCTTTGGCCCCCAGCGCGTCGAAGTCCTCCAGGATCTGGTCTGCAGTCCGCCGCTCAGTTCCCTTGAACAGCAGATGCTCGATGAAATGCGACGCCCCTCCCAGTTCGGCCGGTTCGTTTCTGGTACTGCTGTCGATGCGTATCCCGATGGCAGCACTCTGCATGGCGCCTACGTTCTGGCTAACGACGCGGATTCCATTTGAGAGAGTCGTCATGCGGGGAGTCGGTAAATGTGTATAAAGTGACATAATTGCTCCACGTGTAAAATGTAAATCAGTACCGGAGTACCTTGGCAAGAAAATGTACCAGCAGCTGATTCTGCGGACTGCAGAACAGGTCGCTTGAGCGACCCGCCTCCTGAATTTGGCCATCGGCAATAAACAGACACTGGTCGGAAACTTCCCGCGCAAATCCCATATTGTGGGTGACGATGATCAGGTCACGCCCCTCACTACGCAGTTCGGCAATCAAGTCGAGCACCTCAGCCGTCATCTCAGGATCAAGCGCAGATGTCGGTTCATCAAAGATGAGAAAGCGCGGCTTGATGGCAATGGCCCGGACGATCGCCACCCGCTGCTGCTGACCGCCGGAAAGTTCTGCCGGTCGGCGGTCGGCATGCCGGGCGAGCTGAAATCGATCAAAAAGCGCAGCGACGGTATCACGGGCCTCAGCTTGACTGAGACCATGCACCTTGACCAGCGGCAACATGACATTTTCCCGCGCTGTCAGATGCGGAAAAAGATTGTAAGCCTGGAACACCGTGCCGATACTGCGGCGGTGCAGCATAAGCGCATCTTCAGAAAAATCGAGCTACAGCCCGTCGATGCTCAGAGATCCCTGTTCCGGTGTTTCCAGACCGGCGATGATGCGCAGCAGTGTCGTTTTGCCGCCGCCGGACGGGCCGATGATAGCCAGTGACTGAAACTCCGGAACAACCAGCGAGACATCATGGAGCGCCTGATGCTCGCCAAAGCGCTTGCTGATAGCAGAAAATTTAAGTTGCATAATGAAATTTCCGCTCCAGGATGCGACTGGCCAGTGACACCGGCATTGTCAGCACCAGGTAGCCAACCGCCAGCGGAAGGTAGCTTTCCAGGGTGCTGTAGGTGAAAGCATTCACTTCCTGGGCATTCAAGGTAAATTCGCTGACGGCGATAATCGACAGCAGCGATGAATCCTTGATAATCGAGGCAAACTGGCCGGTCAGCGGCGGGATGAGTTGGCGGACCACTTGTGGGAAGATGACATAGCGATAGGTCTGATTACGCGTCAGTCCAATGGCCCGCGCTGATTCCAGTTGCGAATCGCTGATGCTTTCTATGCCGGCCCGTATCATTTCAGCCAGATAGGCGCCGGCAAACAGCGATAACGTCAGGATGCCAACCAGATATCGGTTTTCGATGCCAAACGCGTTAGCGACCACATAGAAGAGGATGAGAATCTGGACGAGTAGCGGTGTGCCGCGTATTGTTTCAACATAGAGCAGAGACATGTAGCGCAGCGGCAGCAGTGCTGAACGACGTGCCAGTGCCGTCAGCAGGCCGATCAGCAGGCTTGCCAGCAGGGAGGCAGCCGAGATAAGCACCGTCATCAGCCAGCCCTGAATAAATTTTTGACGGTACTCCCAGATGGCGCTCCAATTCCAGCCATAGTGCAGATGACTGAAGGCAAAGCTGAAGAGGGCCGCAACCAGCAGAACTACCAGCAGCCAGGAAAAAATCCGGGCGGCCGGTGGAACCGGTCGCCCGTGTGTTTGTACCAAAAAGCTGTTCAAAACGTATCTCCAGGCTGGCGGCTACAGGAAGAAGCGGAAGCCAAGCTGTTTAAACTCACCCTTCATTTCCTTGAGATAGCGGTCTCCCAGTTGCTCAAAGCCCCCTTTGGCCCGGTACTCTCTGATAAACGTGTTAACCCTCTGTTTGAGGTCATCATTCCCCTTGCGGATACCAATAGCCCAGGATTCCTGCTGAAACGGTTCCAGTATGGCACGCGTTGTGGCTTTGTTGCGCTGCCAGTTCTGAAAGGTAGACATCTGGTCATAGATGAAGGCGTCAACCTTCCCCTGGGAAACTTCCAGAACGGCGGCCGACTCCTTGTCAAGCACCAGAATGTGGGCTTTTTTCAGGTGATTGGTTGCATAAATATGCCCGGTTGTCCCTTTTTTGACAGCAATCTTGGCACCGGCCTTATCCAGATCAGCAATCGTTTTTGCACCGGAATTTTTCTTCAGAAGCAGGCAGAGGCCGGTTGAGATGTACGGATCAGAAAAATCGATTGATTTTGCCCGCTCGGCGGTTGCAGTCATGGACGATATGACCAGATCTACTTTGCCGGTTTTTAGCGCCGGAATAAGCCCGTCAAAGGAGGTATTCTCAATCACAACCGGACGCCCGAGGCTTTTTGCCAGCGAGGTGGCGAGATCAACACTCACTCCGGATGGTTTGCCGACTTTGTCGGTCATTTCAAAGGGCGGATAGGCTAACTCCATGCCGACAACCAACGGTTTCACGGATTCTGCCGCAGCGCTCCTGCCTGATGTCATACAGGCTGTCATGGTTACGAATAAAAAAAAGAGTCGAAATATCATGTAGGTACGTTCCTTAATGCAAACATTGTCTATTGCCCATAGAGATAAATATGTTTTCGCGTACAGCCTGTCAACGGATTCATGTTGCTCTCACACCGTAACTTTGTTTGTTATAGCGGTGTATCTGAATGCTGGTCCTGTCCGGCCAGTTGTTGAATGACTTCCATGAGCGGAATAGATCGTTCACGGGCGATGGTGCGGCAGTCATCATACTCCGGTGCACTGCGCAACAGATGCCCCTGATCAAAAATCTGTTTGAAGCGTACCGGACCAAAACAGGTCTGAATGGTAGCGATGCGTCGTTCCATCTTGATGCGTCCGACCGGAAAATAGCGCAGGCCGATCGCAGACGTCTCAACCAATAGCAGTCGTGTCAAATCATCAAGGTGCTCCTGGCGACAGAGAAAGGAGAGTTGCGTCGCCGGGCGGTTTTTCTTCATCTGAATCGGTGTGAAAAAGACATCCAGCGCACCTTCATCCAGGAGTCGCTCCATTACGTATCCGAGCAGTTCTGCCGTCGAGTCATCGATATTACTTTCAACGACGATAATATCGTCGGTTATCTCCGGACTGTACAGAGGCTTTCCGAGGAAGGCCCGTAGAATGTTGGGGCAATCCTCGAAATCCTTGCCGCCGGCACCACTACCGAAACGGGTGAGCGTCATGGCGGGGCGCGGGCCGGTTGCGATTGCCAGGGCGGCCACAATGGCAGCCCCAGTGGGGGTTACCCGCTCGCCGGAGCCGCAGTTGCTATGCACCGCCAGCCCCTGCAAAAGCTCGACAGTCGCCGGAGCCGGGACCGGCAGGCGTCCATGAGCGGTTTGTACAAAGCCGCTGCCAAGCGGTAATGGTGCGGCGTAGACCTTGTTTACGCCCAGATATTCCAGACAGATGGCTGTGGCAACGATATCCACGATCGAGTCAACCGCTCCGACTTCATGAAAATGAACCTCAGCGATATCAACTTGATGGACTTTCGCTTCCGCTTCGGCCAGGCGCAGAAAGATGCAGCGGGAGCGCTCTTTGACTGGATCGGATAGCCCGCTTTCAGCAATCATGGCAACGATGCCAGCAAAATGTCGATGAGTGTGGTGGTCGTGTACCGCAACGTCGAATCTTAATGCAGGCAGGTGATGGCGCTCTGTGCGAGTACTGGATAATTCGTATGAACCATCAGGCAGGGGCAGTTTGAGAAGCTCCGAGCGAAGGTAGTCCAGCGGTACTCCCAGATCAAGAAGAGCAGCCACAGTCATATCGCCGGAGATTCCGGCAAAACAGTCAAAATAGAGTATGGTCATAAGACGAGTCCCTGGAATCTATAACTCAACATCCAGTTCATTCTGGAATATCTGTTCCAGAGGCTGTTTTTGTCTGATAAGAACTAATTCACCCGACCGCGTTTTCATGACGGCCGGCGGTTTGCGGTGCGAGTTATAATTTTCCGGTGACATGCTTTCGGAATAGGCTCCGGTGCCACCGATGACAACATAATCGCCAATTTCCGGCTCGGCTATCAGTACCGGTACGATAGTACCGTCGCCGTCCAGTCGTACCGAGTCACCGCTTTCGCAGCATCTGCCAACGATGCCGAATGGTTTGGTCCCGGCAGACGGAATGCTGTCATATTCGCTTGAGAGCAGTGTGCCATCTTGACGTATGATCGTGATCGGGTGCTTGGAGCCGTAGAGTAGCGGACGTGTCAACAGTTCCATACCGCCATCCACAATCAGGAAGTTCATTTCGTTGGTCAGTTTTTTGTCGATGATCCTGGTGATGATGTGACCGGAGTTGGCCACGACGAATGTCCCCGGTTCGATCTCCATCTTCAGCTCGCGACCGGTAGTTTCCTTGAACTCCGCGACCCGTTGAGCGGCATAGGCTCCCAGCTCGGCAATATCGGCCTGTTTTTCACCCGGCATTCTGGCAACTTTGAGTCCGCCACCAAAACTGACCCTGACCGCATCCGGAAACAGGTCGCGTACAAAACCGAGTTCGCGGTCAATGTTCTCGCGCCATTTTTCCGGCGCGCCTCCCGATCCTATATGGACGTGGACCTGGGTAAAATGCAGCCCGAGTTGATCCGCCATGGCTTTCACGGTGGGGACATCGTTCAGATGGACGCCAAAGCAGGAGTATTCACTGCCAGTATCGCGAGTCTGGCTCTCGCCGCCGCCGGAAGTACCGGGGTGGACCCTGATGGAAAGTTCGATGCCGGCTTCCTTGGCAAAATCGGCAATCAGGCGAAACTGCGTAACAGAACAGACGTTGTACTTAAGGCCGGCGCGAATCATCCTTTCCAGTTCGACCCTCTCGTCTCCGGTCGGAACCTCCTGAGTAGTCAGCATCATGCGGCAGTAGGGAATGCCGGCAGTATGAGCTCTGGCAGCTTCATTCAGTGACGAACAATCCAGGTCGAGCCCCTTGTTGGTTACCACACGCAAAACCGTGCGATCAGAATTAGCCTTCATGGCATACCGGACATGCAGACCGAACGGATTCGGCATGCTCAAAAGCTGTTCGCAGCTGTTTTCAATAAATTCCTGATCATGCAGATAGAGCGGCGTACCCCATTTCCGGGCAATTTCCGGAACCAGCGCTGCATCTAATTTTGTCGGGCCAAAATGTTTAATGGTCATTTGTTCAACCTCATTCCTTGAAATTTGAATCGCACCCCCTGTGTGTGAAAAGAGTGCGAAATGTGAGCAAAATTAATTTATGATAGTTGCACTATTCGTCTTTATTTTCCACTGTTTTTCTAAAACAGCCAGAAAATAATCAGAACAAAGGTAACCGTCAACCGTGCTCCATCTATCTTCCCGCTATGCTGACCTGAAGTTGATAACATTCAGGAGGTCAGCAGATGACGGAAGAGACACCCGACTGGTCAGCCAATTGCATGTTTCTCAACTCAATTGATCAACAGCTGCTTCTACTGATAGATTCACTCTCAATGAGACCAGATATTGCACAATATTTCTGTTTCAAGATTTGTCCGCAGGTATAATCTACGCCAACCACATCTCTTGTTACTGATATTATTGACTGGTTCATGCTTGTTTGTTATGGTTTGCCCAGAGGTGATTTATGTCTGCAATAACATTTGATACTTTGGCTTATTCTAAAAAGTTGCGGTCTGCTGGCTTTACTGAGCAGCAAGCAGAAGTAGCGGCCGAAGCTCAAAAAGAAACGATTGATATAGTTATTTCTGAAATTGAGACGAGGCACCTGAATGATATGGCAACAAAGCTCGATCTTGCCGAAGTCAAGGCCGATCTTATTCGTTGGGTTGTAGCTGCCGGTTTTCTTCAAACTGTTCTTATTGCTGCACTGCTTTTAAAGTTGATAAAGTAAAATCACAATTACGCAGGTATTATTTGATTGCAATAGTTGATTTGTTAGTAACTGATTTAGAATTATTGTGGAGTGGGGCTAAAAGCGATAATTAAAAACGTGCTCCCTTTGAGCACTCGTTTGTAGAGGACGATATTATGTCCCCGGAATATTTTACAGAATACCGTAAAGGCTGATTTATCATGCAGATAGCCAACCCGATATACGATGTAGTCTTCAAATACCTTATGGAAGATGCCAAAGTAGCCAAGCTACTCATCTCCTCCATAATTGGTCAAGAGATTGAGGAACTTGAATTTCGTCCACAGGAATACACATCCGACGTTGATAAAAGCCGCATTGAGGGTAACGTCGGCACTTTGACCGTATATCGCCTTGATTTCAATGCCAGCATAAAAACTGCTGAAGGTACAAAGCAGGTTCTGATTGAACTTCAAAAAGCCAAATTTGCAACAGACATCATGCGTTTCCGGAACTACCTCGCCGGTCAGTATGCTAACCATGACAACACGCAGATTGCCACCATAAACGACCATCCAAGAAGAGTTGGTATACCGATAATTAGCATATACTTTCTGGGACACAGACTTGACCAGACCGACTCATCAATAATCGGCGTAAATCGAATATACAAGGATCTGGTAACAGGCGAGCAGATTGATGTAAAAGAGAGTTTCATTGAGAGCTTAACTCACGACAGCTACATAATTCAGATACCGCAGTTGGCAAAGAAACGTCGCAACGACCTTGAAAAACTGCTAAGCATATTTGACCAGAGTGAATCAATAGACGAAACACACCATATCCTGAACATAAACGAAGCCAATTACCCTGTGAAATATGGAGACCTAATCCGCCGGTTACGTTCTGTCATAATGGAACCTGAAATAAGAAAACAGATGAAGGATGAGGATACCATTCTCATTGAATTTGAGGATATGCAGCGCGAGATAATGCGTCAGCGTGAAAATGCGAGAGAAGCAAAGCAGGAAGCAAGCGAGGCAAAGCAGGAAGCAAGTGAGGCAAAGAGGGAAGCAAGTGAGGCAAAGAGGGAAGCAAGTGAGGCAAAGAGGAAAATAACTGTTTTTGTACAGAAAATGCGGAGTAAAGGGATGACAACCGAAGATATCAGCAAAATTACCGGTCTTAGCAAAGAAGAGGTTGAAGCCGTTTAATTGTGGATGCCCTTTTGGATATGCTTATGGATATGCAACGCGGATGAAAAAAGCGCTTGAGCGATGAAGAAGCCCTGTTACCCCCAAGACCAAATTCAAAGGAAGTATGTATGCAATTTGTGGATGTCAAAACTGATATAGCCTTCAAGAAAATATTTGGCAGCGATCAGCATACCGATATTCTTATTGGTTTTCTGAATGCCGTTCTTGAATTGGAAGGTGACAGACGCATAAAGAGCGTTACTCTTAAGAATCCCTGGCAACCTCCAGATATTCCTATTTTGAAAGAAACCATTCTCGATGTTCGCGCTGTTGACAACCGGGACGTAACTTTTATCGTGGAGATGCAGATCAAAGACACAACATTCTTTGACAAACGGGCGATATATTACACATCCAAGGCATACACCGGTCAGATAAAGAAAGGGGAAGACTATCCAAAGCTAAATCAGGTTATATTCATCGGTATACTTGATTTTAATTCATTTGAAGGTGAGAACTATCTGACCCGTCATCTTATCCTGAACCGTGAAACCATGAATCAGGATCTGCGTGACCTCGAATTCAACTTCATTGAACTGAAGAAATTTAACAAACAAGAG
>DUZX01000037.1 GCA_013349325.1 Desulfuromonadales bacterium | reverse complement strand
GAGGAGCGAGTCAAGCTTATAGCCCTGAGGGCATTCAGGAAGTTACTTACTTTGTCACCACCTCTACCGAGTCTGAAACTACTGCCCGCGACGGGATGAAATCAGACAACTGCCGTTTTTAGGATGAATGGCCCGGCAATGTACGTGAGCTGCAAAACCGCGTGCAGCGGGCGATTATCATGAGTGATGCCGCTGTGATTGAACCGGTGGATCTTGGAAGTGACGCGGAATCGGGGGAAGAGCCGTGGCCGGAGGTGCTTCCACCGGCGACAACACTACGTGAAGCTAAAGAGCGGATAGAGCAGGATTATATTCTAGCGGCAATGGAACGGCATGGCGGAAATATCGTTAAAGCTGCCGATGAGCTCGGCGTCAGTCGGCCGACTCTGTACGATCTGATGAAGAAACATGGATTGACGCCGGTCGTTCCGTAATCGCAGGAGTCACGAATGCAACATCACAAAAGAGGCGCTGCTCAATTGCGGCACCTCTTTTGTGTTTTATACGAGCGTTTTTATTTTGATTGAGACTGTAGATCTGGGCATCACGCCGTAATTTGATAATAATTTGACAGAATCAGGCTTATTAGCGTAAACAGTAAAACCCGTTTCACGGATTTATCGCCACGTTACCCGCAACGAACTGATCGGCGTCGAAGAACAAAAAGTGGTACGGATAACAGGGAGGCTCTGTGGACGGAAAAACTGTTTTTATCACCGGTGCGTCATCCGGTTTTGGCGCGGCCTGTGCCCGTATTCTGGCAACAGCAGGCAATCGGTTGGTACTGACCGCCCGGCGGATCAATCCGCTCTTGCAGCTGCAGGAAGAGTTGGCTGCGACAGCCGATGTTCATATTATTCCGCTGGATGTTCGAGATCGCGAGGCTGTGCAGGGTGCTGTTGCCGGGTTGCCGGAGCGTTTCCGTGCGATCGACATCCTGATCAATAACGCCGGACTGGCTCTGGGCTTGGAACCGGCCCATGAGGTGGACCTGGACGATTGGGATACCATGGTGGATACCAACATCAAAGGTGTGATGTACTGCACCCGCTTTGTGCTGCCCGGCATGGTGGCCCGTAATCGTGGCCACATCATCACTATCAGTTCGACCGCCGGTGCCTGGCCCTATCCGGGCGGCAATGTGTATGGCGGCACCAAGGCCTTCGTCACCCAGTTCTCGCGCAACCTGCGCTGCGATCTGCTCGGTACGCAGGTGCGGGTCTCCTGTATTCAGCCTGGCATGGCCGAGACGGAGTTCTCGAAGGTACGCTTCAAGGGTGATAATGAAAAGTCCGCCAACGTCTACCAGGGGACGAAACCGCTGACGGCCGGGGATATTGCCGAAACGGTGCGCTGGATCATCAGCCAGCCGCCGCATGTCAACATCAACACGCTGGAACTGATGTCCATCGATCAGAGCTGGGGCCCTTTCGCCATCCACCGCGATACAAAATAACGCACTCTACAAGGAATATCAGTCATGGCAAAAGAGCTCTATGTAGGACACATTTCAGAGCAGGCCACCGAAGAAGATCTGCGCAAATTGTTTGAAATTATGGGGGTCGTCACGTCGGTTCATTTGATCGTTGATGACGCCACCGGCGAATTCAAGCGCTGCGGTTACGTGCGCATGCTGTCGGAAGTAAATCTGAATGAAGTGGTCGAAACACTTGACGGCACTTGGCTGATTGATCGCTGTATTGTCGTCAGCATTGCCAAACCGCAAAAGGAGCGTCCGGTTAAGACCCCCTATGTCAGGCGTAAACCTGTCGTTCAGGCTCGTCCTGCGGTGGCGGAGGAGTCCGGCACGGCTAAACGGACGTCAGCTGCTAAAAGTAGCCGGACAGCGCGTCCGGAGGCTAAAGAGGCGGTTAAAACCGGGCGCTCCTCAGCAGCCAAAGAGTCTGCCAGAAAATTCAGGCCTGCCGCATCAAAAGAAGCCCCCAAAAGCGAACGTCCGGCACCGACCAAACGGACGAGCCGTCCAGTCGGTACGACGGGCGGTGGCAAACGCCAGGGGGATGGTTCACGTACACCAGCCAAAGGTCGTAGATAAGTGACTGTTTAGGAGCACATCATGACATGGCTGCGCTATCTTTCATCGTTAACACTCCTCCTGTTACTCCCCTCACTTTCTCTCTCTTCCGACATGAAGCGGGTTACGGCGATTGCACGCATTACAGCGGTTACCGTCTATCCCGACCGGGCGCAGACGACCCGCAGCAGCTCACTCTCCCTCAAACCGGGCAGCTACCTGATAACCTTTGAATCACTGCCGACGCTGCTGCTGGATGATTCGGTACGGGTTTCCGGTCAGGGAACTGCCGCTGCAACTATCATCGGGCTGGAAATCAAACGTGCCTTTTTGGAAGGGAGCGGCGAAAAGCGGGTACAGGAACTGCAGGAGGAAATCCGTATCCTGGAGCGGAAAATGGCCGGGATGGATGCCAGAAAAGCCGGTAGTGCTGCACAGCAGGCTTTCCTGCAATCAATCCGGGTCGCCTGGGGAGAACGTATCTCCAAAGAGCTGGCGGTTGGCATGCCTACTTCGGCAGAGTTGCTGGATGCATCCAGCTTTGTCGGCTCGGGAGTTACCAGGGCGGAGGAACAGATCCGGGATATGGATTTTGAAAAGCAGGCGATCAAAGATAAGATTGATGCGCTGCGCCGTCAGCAGAATCAGGCCAGCGGGTCGACACGCAAAGAATCCAAAACGGTAGAGGTCTCCGTTGAAATCGCCCGTGAAGGAACGTTGAATCTTGAACTTGAAGCGATGATTCCGCAGGCGGGTTGGGAACCTCTCTACGATGCCCGTCTGGCGGATGATGCCACAACTGCTGAAATAACTTTTCGGGCGCTGGTGCGTCAGCAGAGCGGGGAGGATTGGAAGAGTGTCAATCTGACTCTCTCTACGGCCCGTCCGGCGGTCGGCGGTGCCCCGCCGGAGTTATACCCCTGGAACATCGCCTTCTACCGACCGCAGCCGATAATGCTGAAGTCGATGGCAGCACCTGCAGCGGTACCCAGGCGTGCGTATAAAGCCGATCAGATGCAGGTTGAAAGCGCTCTGCCTGAAGAATCGCCGACCGCTTTTGTAACTGCACAGATCAGTGACGAACAGTCGTCGGTGTCCTTTCATGTCCCGCGAGCGCTTGACATCCCTTCCAACGGCGCCGCTCACAGCACGGTCATAGCGATTGAGAGGCTACCGGCCAGCATGGAATACCTGGCGCGTCCGAAGCTCTCACCGGCGGTTTTTCTCCGCTCGGAAATGATCAATCAGGGCGGCTACCCGCTGCTACCGGGCAAGGTCAATACCTTCGTCGGCAACCGTTACACCGGCAGTTCACAGCTGAATAAAATTGCTGCCGGGGAAAAGTTCAGACTTTTTTTCGGCAGTGATGGTCAGGTGACCGTCAAGCGCGATGAAGTAAAACAGCGTAAGGAGGCCGGGCTGTTTGGCAAGAACCGGGTCAGCTACCTCTATCGTATCGAGTTGGCCAATTTCAGAAAAGTGCCGTTGACTCTGACGCTACAGGATCAATTGCCGCGTGCCGCTGATGAAGAGATCAAAGTCACTCTGGATGAACCTTCACTCAAGCCGGAAGAAATCAAGGATGATGGTACGATAATCTGGAAGACACCACTTCAGGCGGGTGAAAAAAAGGAGCTGAGCTTCGGCATTTCGGTGGAATACCCCAAGGAACGCGAGATTACGGGGCTGTAAATTCTGTCAGTTGTTTAATTCCACACTGCAAACGAACTGACACTAATCAGACCACCGAGGTTTTTGAAACCTCGGTGGTCGTGTTGTAAAGTAAGTTCAGAATGCGTAGACGAATTTGAACCAGAGGTTGTCACCCTCGGGTCGGTTTTCTGCGGCTGTTTCAAATTGATACTTCAGGCTGAAGGCCATGTTCTTGTAATCATACTTGAGCGCCGGACCGAGAGCGACTACGCGCCCTTTATTATCTGCGACAGTCACGCCGTTAGCTTCGTCATCCGTCGTCTGCTGGTAGTAGTAGCCGGATAGACCAAAGCTGAAATCGCTGATTTTTTTGGCAAGCGTGTAGTCCATGTGAAACTCCTGCCCGGAGAGGTACGTGTTTGTTCCGGGAGGTGTCAGTTTGCTGGCATCATGGTTTCTGGTGTTGAAGTCGTACATGATTTTGGCTGATGCCTCGAAGCCGTTATCGGTCACGTAGGTACCGGCAATGATTGGTTCAAAGGTCCAGTAGTTTCTGCCGACGTTGGCCAGGTCGTTTTTGTTGTAACTGCCGGAAGGCATGTAGATGTCAACTCCGGTGGCGGCATGCCAGTTTTTACCGTGCCAGGAGAGGATAAAGGGGTCGACGATAATATCGCCGAGGCCGAATTTACTTTTGCTGCCAAGCGGGGTGTCAGTCTTCACATCTACGTTCATGAACGGTACAAAGAGGTGAAAGCCCCATAAACCGCCGAATATCTGCTTGTCACTGACATGGATGAAACGGATCACGTCGGCAGTGACATTCAGCTTGAAGCCCGGTATGCCGTTGTTTCCGTTTTTGTCGGCAAACTTGTCGGCTGAATAATAATCAACGTAGTTGATAACATAGACGCCCGGTGGTGGTACGGCACCGGACATGAAATCTTCAGCCCCGTTTGGGTAGGCGCCGCCACCCCCCTCAGTCGCCTGTACGTTTGTACCGGTAACAAACGACAAACAGGCCACTACCAGCAGAGCCAGCGCCACAGTGCGAAACCGCGCACTAACCACATCTCCATATACGTTCCCGAAACCACTTGTTACCATCTGTACCCTCCTTGGTTAAATCATGAAAAGCTCTGAAAGCTAATAAAGGCAAAAAAATATTTTAGCAACCGGATTTTGATAACAACGTATCTTACAACAATATTCTTAACCAACGCAGTCAGGTGTAAAACGGAAGCTGTTCACACTGCCTGCAGCACATAGCATTTCAGATATTCCGACTCCGGGAATGAGAGCAGTACCGGGTGATCGGCTGCCTGACTGCAGGTTTCCACCAGTCTCACCTCACGCTTTGCCAGACGCGCGGCCTGGATCAGTATATCGCGGAACGCATCACGTCCCATATGATATGAGCAGGAACAGCTGATCAGGTAGCCACCCGGTTCCAGCAGTTCCAATGCACGCCGGTTGATCGTCAGGTAGCCTTTGGTCGCCTCGGCAATGTTCTTGCGGCTTTTTACAAATGCGGGAGGATCCATCACGATCACTCCGAAACCCTGCCCCTCCTGATGCAGTAAACGCAGACGTTCAAAGGCGTCGCACTCCTCAAATGTGATGCGTTCAGAGAACTTGTTCAGCGTGGCGTTGCTGCTGGCCTGTCCTATGGCCCGCGCCGAAATATCAATGCCGATAACCGTCGACGCCCCGAACGAGGCGGCATGAATCGCCCAGCCACCGGTGTAGCAGAAACAGTCCAGCACATTTTTCCCGATGCAGATTTCCCGCAGCAGCAGGTGATTCTGCTTCTGATCCAGAAAAGCTCCGGTCTTCTGACCTTCACGCAGGTTTACACGAAAACGGAGCCCGTTTTCGGTCATCTCGATCATTTCCGGAACATCTCCCCACAACAGTTCAATCTGCTCCTCAAGCCCTTCCAGTTTACGAACAGCCACATCGTTGCGGGCAATGATACCACTCGGCTCACATGCTTTCCGCAGCGCTGCCACAATCAGTTCGCGGCGACAATCCATGCCGGCTGAAAGCAGCTGCACAGACAGGCAGTCCCCATATGCATCGACTACCAGCCCCGGTAGAAAATCGCTCTCGCCATACACGGCGCGGAAGCTGCTCAAGCCGGGGTAGCGGGTTTGACGGTGAGCCAGGGCTGCGGCAATACGACTTTCAAAAAACTCCAGCGTATCGATATCCTCATGCTGACGGGAAAGCAGCCGGAACGCGATCAGCGAATGCGGATTATAATGCCCGACTCCGATAAAACCTCCGGCAGCGTCATAGAGTTCGGCGGCGATACCGGCTGTACGCTCACCGCTCACCTCACGGATCTCGTTACTGAATACCCAGGGGTGGCCGGCCTTGATGCGGCGCTCTTCATTTTTATTCAGGGTGATTCTGGTCATGGTGGTATTCTCCCGGATCTATATTTTCTCGTTGAAAAGTATTTCAATAAAAAGACCACCGGGATATGGCAACCCTCGGTGGTCTCAGAGTGTGTAGATGGTATCGCTGGTCAGCTCAACAGGTGTACGAACAGGCCGCTGCGCAGTTTTGGTTCAAACCAGGTTGATTTAGGGGGCATGATCTGATCCTGGTCGGCCAGTTCGATCAATTCGCGGATCGATGTGGGGTGCAGGGCAAATGCGACGGCGAACTCACCTGAATCGACCAGTTTGACCAGTTCGTCGTTGCCGCGAATGCCGCCGACAAAATGGATGCGCTGATCGGTGCGCGGGTTATCAATGCCGAGCAGCGGTGCCAGCAGGTGGTTCTGCAAAATGGAGACATCCAGGCGCCCGACGGTATCCTGCTCATTGATGATGGACGTTCGGGATTCCAGCAGGTACCAGCTGTCCTGCAGATACATGCCGAACTCATGGCGGCCGACAGGAACAACCGGAACAGGGGAGGGGGTGATCGTAAAACTGGTGCCGACCTGCGACATGAAATCAGTCACACTCCGGCCGTTCAGATCCTTGACGACCCGGTTATACGGCATAATATTGAGTTGATTTTCCGGAAAGATGACGGTCAGGAATGAGTTGTACTGTTCGCTGCCGCTGTGAGCCGGATTATTGTCGCGACGAAGGTCACGAACACGGCTGGCGGCTGCGCTGCGATGATGTCCGTCGGCAACGTATAACCTCGGAATGGAGGCAAAGAGCTGCGTCAGACGCTCAATCAGGGTCTGGTCGGCGATGATCCAGGCGGTGTGACCAACTCCGTCGTTTGTAACAAAATCATATTCCGGCGTTCCGTTTGTAACCCCTTCGATGATGCTCTCGACATCCGCACAGGATCCGGAAATATAAAATACTGGCTCATCATTGGCATCCAGGCAATCGATGTGCTTGACCCGGTCTTCTTCCTTGTCGGGTCGTGTGTGCTCATGCTTTTTTATAACGCCGCTCTGATAATCATCGACAGAGGCGCACACCACGAGGCCGGTCTGGCTGATTTCCCCCATCCGCTGTCGATAGACGTAAAAGCAGTCCTGCGCATCCTGACGCAGCACTCCGCGTTTGATAAATTCGGCCAGATTTTGCTGGCCCCGAACATAAACCTGATCCGCATGCGGATCGATTTCGGATGGCAGATCAATCTCCGGGCGAGATATGTGTAAAAAACTGTCGCAGTTGCCGACTGCCATGGTACGCGCTTCTTCGACATTCATGACATCATAGGGGAGTGCGGCAACCTGTGCAGCCAGCTCTTTGGGTGGGCGCAGGGCTCGAAAAGGTTTGATAATAGACATAGCTGATATTCTCCGTAACGTTCTAAAAATACCGTCGTGCGCCGACGAAGCGCTTTTCAAAATAGCTCTCATCCACTGCCGTAACTCGAATCTCTTCGCCCCGGCGGGGAGCATGCACGAATTTTCCACTGCCGACATAGATGCCGACGTGATTGATGTTGTCAGCCGAAGACCCGAAAAATACGAGGTCGCCATCCTGTAAGTCATCTTTTTTTATCAGGTCGCCGGCCTTGAACTGTTCGCGGGATGTACGTGGAATGCTGAGGCCGCACAGGTTATAAACCGCACGGACAAAGCCGCTGCAATCCATACCATCCACAACGTTTTCCCCGCCCCAACGGTAGGGTATACCGACAAAACGCTCCGCTGTGCGTGCGGCGATAGCACCCATATCACGCTCTTTTTTAGCCGGTTTCGGCACCGGTTTTTCTGCAGTCTCTTTCGGGACAACCGGCAGGAGCGGAGTGCCCGGTTTTCTGATCTCATCCGGCTGTGGCTGTTGCCACCCTGCTATTTTGGGACGGCTGAAAACAACCTCATTGGGGGGGGCGACATAGTAGCTGTCAATCAGATGCTCAGACACCAGGCGATTGGCAACGACGCGAGCTTTTTCCTTGCTGGGAAAATCGCCGAAACGCACGGCGTAGACCCCATTGTCCTTACGGAAATAGAAGGCCTCGATCCCTTTGGATTGTAATTTGGTGGTAAAGCGCTCGGCATTCTTGACATCGGCAAACGCGCCCATCTGAATGGCATAGCCCAGGCGGCTGATGCCGGCGGTTTGAGTGGCTGAGGCGGGCAGTGCAGCAGCAAGATTAAGAATGAAAAGTATGAGGAGGCGTAAAAACATGATGTGCCATTCAGGTAAAGTGATGTAAAAGCCGATTCAAGCTGGCGATAGTAGCCGTTATCAGGGCGCTGGTAAAGCAGAAATTTCAGGGTTACGGAGCTTAAGGCATTGACAGATGCCGCACTTTTAGAGTAATTAACCAGTCACAAGCCGTTCAGCCTTTCACAACATTGCCATTTTAGCTCAGTTGGTAGAGCACATCACTCGTAATGATGAGGTCGTCGGTTCGATTCCGACAAATGGCTCCACAAGTTATAAACCCTTGAATTTAAAAGGTTTTTTATAGATTTCTCAGTACCCCTCTACCAGGTTTTTGGCTTAAAACTGTAGCAAATTTCGGTACAGCTTTAAGCCTAAATTTGCCATGGTGTCAAGAGCCATATTCTAGGATAGCCCCTACCGTAATCTGTACAATTCTACAGACCCCTACAGGACCTTGCAGACCTAATGCCTGCACCGTACAGCCTTATACAAAATACCCCTCCTACCGTTTAGCCCCTACCGTATAAGACATATTTACAAAGCATATAACCGGCCTAAACCTCTATAAATGGGGACTTCCACCACACCTATTAATAAACAACCTATTTAACCCCCGCCTCAATACATTCAAGAAACCATATATATGAAAAGTAGAATACATATGTATTCTACGGCACTAAGGTAAACAATTACCGATTTTAGCAACGATTGCAAGAGGTTTTAAAATGTCAACATAATTTTACTTCATTAATTTGTACACTGAGTTAGTCAAGTTCACGGTAGAGGTTTTTCATAGAGAGGCCTTGATTTGCGGGGTTTGTTTTAAACCTTGTGATTTGCGGGGATTGAATCAATTATGAAAAATAAATTAAAATTTTTAATAATATATTTGAGTCGCAGGTATATAACGCTAATAGGAGCAACGAATACAGTCTATTAGGAGTTTATATCCATGGCAAGACTTAAACCACCGGCACTACCCGCCCCTGAACAAATGCCCCGTTGTGGTGTTGACACGCTCTATTTCACGACCAAAGGGAAAGTCCATAATACTTTGGAGCTGCTGGAATGGCTTAAGCAGTATATCGCTTCAGATATCACTGAAGAGCATATAACGGTTCAAATGGGTAATGGTCTTTACAAACAGTGCATTTCGATATCTGCCGAAGTTGAAAACCCTAAAGAGCTTCTGCCACCATATAAAGGCATGACCACAGAACTGTTAAGGATCTATTTTGACCCCCGACCACAGGGGAATAAGCTTTATGATAACCAGACTACCGCTTTCCAGTTGAAAGGGGAGTTGTTGAAGCGGATTGATTACCTTCCAATATTGGAGTTTATACGGGCTAATAACGCTTCAGTTACTGCACTTCATCTCTTCAAAGACGATTTCGATTATGTGCTTAATATGAATCTTATCAACCATCTTTGCAGCATTAGCGCCTACACCGACCACCTTCAGTCACCGTTAGTACGGTCTTACTTAGATATTCTTAATGGGGAGAACTCTGTTTATTTGAACCCGAAGGGGAAAAAGCAAGTTCATTTCTATGACAAGTCTTTGCAGCTGGGAACCAAGTTTCAGCATATCCGCTGTGAGGTCAAGTTATCGAAAGATAACAAATTTTTGACCGGACTTGTTACAGCGCTGGCAGATGGTACCTCAATGGAGCAACTGATATCTTCGGTGATATCGAAGTACATATCGTTTAAGCCCGCTGGCAACGGCAGAATAAACGACCGCAAACCTTGTGAATGGTGGTCTAAATTCCTTGAATCGACCACTAGCGTAAAACGATCAGACTTTATCCCTGCATTATCGGTTAAGAGGTTGAAGACCTGCCAACAGCTGCTAGCCGAAAAAGAGCGGTTGCAAGGTACGTTGCAGCTTTTAGAAGAACAGCTAAAGAGTCATCCTGATTACGTTGAATTTTAGTTATTATAGTAATATATCGTACTTTTGAGGCAAAACAGGTCAAAACCATTGAAAACATTAACAAAACCCTTGTACCAGAAAATGAAAATATACCAGCTTGTAAATCTGATATCCTCCCAGATTTGCAAAAGCTCCTTAATCGTTTGTGGGGAAACGGTTAAGGAGCTACTACAAAACCAAAAAGGCCAAAGGAACCGATTCAATGCAAATCACACAAATTCAAGACACGATAAACAGAGCAATAGCCAAAGAGCTACCAAACCACTTAGCGAACATAAAGCGAACAAAACAGGCAAACAAACCAGCAGTTATACCGTCTACCCAGAAGCAACCAAAAAGTGAGGTGAAAACCGTGGAAAAAATCACAACCGAAGAGCAAGAAATTCGTAACGAAATCAAGAGACTTGAACAGAAATCAGACGCTATCCGATATGCCAACCGGCGCACTGATTTGATAGCTAAATCGATCAAGTTGAAGGCAGCAGCTGATAAGCTCCAGCATGACATGCGCGTAAAGCCATACGCCGACTTTATGGAGGCTCAAAAGTACGTTAGTGCTTGTCAGGCTAGTTGCACTACCCCTGCTTCTAATACCATGACCGGAACAGAGTCCCACCTGAACGTGTCACCAGACCGGAAGACAGCTGTAACGTTTGACCAGATAAAGGCTGGAGCATCACTAAGCATCGATGGAGCTTCCTATTTAGTTAAGACGGTAGAGTTTAGCTACGGTGGTTCTACCTTGCATCTGGAGCACTTGAGCACCACTGCACACCTAGCAAATGAGCCAAAAACGCCCTTCAATGGTTTTTCTGTAGCCTTTAACCCTGCCACTAAAGAAGTGATAATGAGTAATGTAAATCGCTTGGAACATAACGACACGATTCAGATAGGGGATAAGACATACACCCCTGTTATGTCCGGGCTACACGCAGATTATACGTCATACGATCTTAGGGAGATTACCAATGAGTAATAGAGGATTAGCAGCCGCCACTAAATTAGAAAAAATTAAGTTCATGCAACGTTCGCAACCGGTCTTCTGCAATAATGAGAAAATTTCAGCAGTGCTGCCAGCAACCGAAAATTCTATAATGCTACCCAAAAGCACTATCGAGGAATTAGCCATAAAAGTCGGAGACGTAATAACCACTTTAGGTACTGGAGCAGTTATGCTAATTACCGACTTCGATTTCAGCTACGCCGGTCTTGGTTCAATCGGGACAGCTGATTACCTGCCTAATACCGGATTTTATAAGCACTCCAGAAACGGCGCGGTGGTCACAGAAGCTTTGCCAATTACCCCACACAACGCGCTACGTGTGGTCTCTGTTGCTTTTAGAGTTAAAGCCGGTGACGTTATAACGAGCAATTCTAATCTTACTTCATATCGAGTAGACGCCGTGGGTTTTCTCTCCCCGCGATTAGAGAACCTACAACTAACAAAGTTAGGCTCATAGTTTGAGGTCAACAGGCTAGAGCTGACAGAAACCCCCCTGCGACTTAACCCATTGCAGGGGGGTTTCTGTTTGTACCACTCGCAATCGGCTACGAACTTATCGAGGGACTAATTCAAAAAAGGGTGGAAAACGGCTACGAACTTATCGAGGGACTAATTCAAAAACCGGGGTGGAAACGGGCTGCAAACTAAAACCAAAAACCGGGGTGGAAATCTGGTGGCTACTGGCTCAGTAATCACTTAGCAATTTTCGCCGCCACTGAAGTTAGTGTAGCACGGATTTTTAACCTTGTCAAGAAAAATCGTACACATTTAAAGAGGAACAACTACTATCCTGCGATTAATTAGCAGCAAGCTAGTAACTACTAGCACACAAGTACTTAAAAAATATAGACAAATCCAAAATTAACCTGTATAAGGTTTGAAAAACTTATTTGGGGGGTAGTTATGGGAGATTGCAAAACCTGTATTCACAACATTGACGTTAACGCAGCTATATACGAGGTTATATCTGACCTGGAACAGTTAGGAGAGTTACCCGATGGATCATACTTCAGTATAATAGAAAAGGTATGCAGTCAAGCAGGGTGTCACTAGATCTGGATTTCTAACCGGTATCTTTCACAGCTATAATGCAGAAGCTCAAAATCGAGCTTTTAAGGCTTAAGCTCATTTCAGGCTATGACTGACCTGCGCAATAGGTTTAGAATGCCGTACAGGGCAAATTTGGAAGCCTGAAGGGGTATTCTCGGGATCTTGCTAGGCACCATGTGAAATCCCATACTCATTTTGAGGTTAGGAAAGCACCAACGAAGCACTGACCCTCACAGTGAGGGTCAGTGCTTCTTATGCCCTATGACCTGCTGACGCTTTACTGAAGATATTTATACAAGGTCTCTCTGCTGATCTTCATATCTCTGGCAATCACCGCTTTCTTTTCTCCGGTAGCAGCACGCTGCCTTATTTCTGCTATCCGGTCATCCGTCATGTCCCGCTTGCGCCCATTGTATAGTCCTGCTTGCTTTGCAATGGCTATGCCTTCAATCTGGCGTTCTCGTATCAGTGACCGCTCGAACTCTGCGAACGCTCCCATAACTGACAGAAGCAGTATGGCAATCGGTGAATCATCCCCCGTGAAGGTCAGTTTCTCTTTTATGAATTCAACGCTTATACCACGGGTAACAAGATCCGACACTATCCGGCGTAGATCATCCAGGTTTCTAGCCAGCCGATCCAGGGAATGAACGATAACATGGTCCCCTTGCCGGATGAAGGTCAGCATCTCTGTTAAAGCAGGTCGGTTTACGTCTTTTCCTGAGACCTTATCGGTGAACACTCTGTCCAGCGTCACCCCTTCAAGTTGCCGTTCTGTATTTTGCTCCGCGCTAGATACCCTGATATATCCAATCTTCTGACCACTCATATTGTCACCCCCCCTGTTTTGAATACTGTCGTTTATGAGTCTAAGACCTTTTGCGGATTGTGTCAAGTATTTATTTTAACCATTTAAATCTGACACAAAAACTGTCAGGACAAAGTGTAATTGTGGGGTATACCCAAATCTTACACTTGTCGGGAGGGGGTGTGCATGCGTTATGGCTAACGTGTATTAGAATTGTTTAATGTGGTACTGGCGGCGGGAGGTATTGCTTTTGAAGGTATCCGGCACATAAGGCTAGTATCGACTCTTCCAGACCTTTTTGGTTAAATAACTCTAATCTATTATTTAGTGGCAATCAGAGCTTCAACCAATTCTGGACTCAAGCCGTAATCTAATTTAGATAATATCTTTAATTTATCGCTAGCTAAATAATCCTGCTCATAGTGTTCACTTGTCACGTCCCCTTCTGTATGGCCCACCATCGATTGAACGATTGACCTATCACGATACGTCTCGTAACAAGCGTTTTGTTTGAACCAGTTTATGAAGCTATGCCTGATGGAGTGGAAAGACTTACCAGAGCAGTCTTTTATGTGTTTTGTTTGGTATGTGGTGTTCCACCATGTGCGGATTCTACCAGTCCAATCCTTTCCCTGCGAATACGACAGAGTACTGAATAATCTGTCTTGCTTACCTAGTTTTTGAGCCTCTAAAAATTCAATAAGGCCTAACTTTATTAGCATTGGATGCACCGGACAGACCTTTAGCTTCTTCGCCTTGGTTGTCTGCCGCAACTCCGGTTTGTGGCAGATATGAAAAACCGGCACTCCATCAACCAGTGCTATATCCGCTGTCCGTAATTGACAAATTTCGTCTTGCCTCATACCGCTGTACATAGCAATAAGAGGTACCCAGAATCTGTGAGGCGCTATGCTCCTTTTAACACTCAGAAGACCGGTTGCGAGATTAATTAGGTCTTCATTAGAATACGGCAACTTCTTTTTTGCCTCATTTTCTGAACCTTCGATTTGCATCTCAGTAAATGGATTACCCCGGATTTGCCACCTATCACACGAGTCCGGGCTTTTTAAAGCGTACCTGAAGAGACTGGATAGAAACTCCATTTTCCCGGAAGCGGTACCTTTACTATTCCCCTTCCACGCTTCTATTAGAGCTATAGCATCTTCTTGTGTGTAGGCCGGTAACTCTTTATCCCCTAGGATGCCGATAGCCTCTTTATAGAACCGCTCGAAGTTCTCAGCCGTCTTTGTACTCCACTTGTTTCGAGCGGTCTTTATAGCCTTGTATGCAGCAAACAACTCGGAGAGCTTAGGAGCTGCTGGCAACGGTTTTGTAATTGGCACGGTGACGGCGGATTGCGTACTACTGAAATCTCCCATCATTCGTTTAACCACCGTCTGACTTATATCAATTTGGGCCTTGAGCAAATACTCGCACATCAAGCGGAAAGTCTTGGAGTCGAGCTGCTCACCATGTTCTTCTAAAAGGCTATCTGCCAGAGCTGAAACCCCTGCATGATCATTAGTGTTTACACAGAGCGCTAAATCTTCCTGCCTATTGCTATGCTCCTTAATAACCGCCTCTACAAGCTCTTTAGCCGGTGCTTCTGCAAACCCTTCACGAAGTCTGGGAGGTAAATAAGCAATTGCCCCATATTCACGCCTAGCGTTTAGCAAGCTAGCTAACGTGCTTTGCTTGTAATCTTCAACTATTGCCCGTATTTGCTGTGTATCCAGCATGCCTGATCTCACTGAGTAAAATAATCGTTCGGCTTTATACTCGAGTATACGCACCGCCTGACGTGCTTCACTTCGTACAGACGTTTTTAGACTCCTTAGTAGCTCGTTGCAACCGAAAAGTTCTCTTAGGTCCAGCGGTATCCACTGCCTAAAGTAGTAAGTTTTGCCTCTCAAAACCACCATGATATTTCCCCCAAACTGTAGCAATTACTGAACAATTTAGAGGGGTACTGAGAAATCTATAAAAACCAACTAGGGATTCAAGAGGTTATAATTTCTAACGTTGAATCCGACAAATGGCTCCATAAAAACAGGCGCTTACAATTTAGGTTGTAGATGCCTTTTTTATTGGGTTGCGTATGGATTGCGTTGAAGCAATTTGTCTATAGAAAAACCGGAAGCATCTTTCGACACTTGTCGCAACTGTCGCAACAATTTACTTCTCAGCTTGATGCCACCATCAATCCAGCGAAACTCGAACCATCCTGTCGGAAACGGAATCTACTCGAGCAATTTCCGAAACACAGACCCCTGCAATCCAGACCAGCTGATCACCGCAGAATAGCAGCGGAATTCGCCTGCGTACGGAGACCGGTATCTTCCGGTCGATAAAGACGTCCTTGACTTTTTTTCTACCGTGCATGCCGAACGGTATCATGCGGTCACCGGAGCGGAAGGTACGGATCTGCCAGGGGAAGGGCAGCTTGTTGAGGTCGATGCAGATGCTGGTGGCATCAGTCGGGATGGGTGCGGCAGAGGTTGCTGTGATGCACAGAGAACCACCTTCAGGGAGCGGATACCTGCCGGGTGCCGTAATTGTCAGCTCAAACCCTGCATCAGAAACGGTTGTTGAGCGGCCCGTCCTGAACGGCTTGCGCTGAGCGAAGTCGAAGTGAGTCGAAGGAAGTTGAAGCACGGTTGCTGAGCGGAGTCGAAGCAGATCATATTCCCTGATAGCTGAAACACCGTGCGGGAGAGCCAGACGAGCGTTGGGACGCTCGGCGGCAACCATGGCGCAGATTGCCGCAATGTGGCGTTGACTGATCGCCTCCAGAGTGCCGGTCACTGTTTTAAGAGCATGTCGCAACACTCTGCGCAGCAGGGCAGGGTGCAGTGACGTGAGCTGACTGATGGTGCCGACGATAGCGTCGTTCTCCCTGCGGAATGAAGTGTCACAGGTCTGTTCGGCCAGGTCGGCCAACAGTGATTCATCATCGCCTATTATGGCGGCTGTTGATGAGAGAGTGCTGCGGATGGCGGGGTTGTACTGTTCCAGAACCGGCAGCAGTTGGTGGCGAATACGGTTGCGCAGAAAATCCGTGTCGCGGTTGCTGGCATCTTCGCGCCAGCTGAGCCCACGTTCGCGCAGATAGCGTTCAATCTCAGACCGGGGTATATCCAGAAGCGGCCTGACATAACCGCGCTGATTACGATGGGCCATGCCGGACAATCCGGTTATGCCGGAGCCGCGTAACAGCCGCATCAACACCGTTTCAGCCTGATCATCGGCGTGATGTGCCAGCACAACTGCAGCCGCTCCATTTATGCTGCGGAGCTGATCCAGAAAGCGGATACGCGCCTGACGTCCGGCATCTTCCAGGTTCAGATGCTGCTGCTCTGCCAGCTGTTTGACTGCAATACGTTGGCTTTCAAACGGGATGGCGCAGCGTTCTGCCAATGTATGGCAGAATTCCTGATCACCGTCGGAGTCTGCGTCGCGCAGGCAGTGGTTCAGATGGGCGGCAACCAGGCGCAGGTTATAACCGGGGAGCCGGGTCAGCAGATCCAGCAGGGCGGTCGAGTCGGCGCCCCCCGATATCGCCACGATCAGTGTGTCATCTGTCCGGAAGAGCTGGCGTTGACGGATAGTCCGGCTGACTCTGGCAAGAAGTGCCGATTCAAAGGTCACTTCTTCGTTCCGAACAGCATGTTCAGCACAAAGCTGATCAGGCTGAACAGCAGTGCGGCCTGAAAAGCGATCCCAAAGCTGCTGAGATGAAAACCGCTGACCAGGTGTGCCGCCAGATAAAACATCAGGCCGTTGATCACCAGCGTAAAGAGCCCCAGTGTCATCATCGTAACCGGCAGTGTTAAAAGAATGATCACCGGTCGCAGAAAAGCGTTCAGCAGGCCGATCACCAGCGTGGCCAGCAGCAGGTCCTGAAAGCGGTCGATCTGGATGCCGGGCAGCAGCCTCATCACGGCAAACAGGGCGACGGAGTTGAGTGTCCATTTAAGTATCAAGCGTGTCATCGTTTTCCCTTGCGTTACAGCCAGCGTCGTTTTTTAAAATAGAGCACCATCAGCAGCGAGATGGCGATCATGAGCCCCCATAAGGCGAAGTAACCATTGTACCATTCCAGTTCGGGAAGGTGCTTGAAGTTCATGCCGTAGACACCGACCAGAAACGTCAGCGGCATAAAAATCGTGCCGATTACGGTCAGGAACTTCATGACTTCATTCGTGCGGTTGCTGATGCTGGAGAGGTACAGGTCGAGCATGCCGGAGAGCAGATCGCGGTAGGTTTCAACGGTGTCGATCACCTGGACCGTGTGATCGTAGACATCACGGAAATAGAGTCGGGTTGAATCGTGCAAAAGCTCGCTGTCGCCCCGCTCCAGAAAGGAGATCGCCTCACGCAGCGGCCAGACGGACTTGCGCAGGAATATAACCTCCTTTTTCATGCCGATGATCAGCTGCAGAGACGAGTGATTCGGCGTCAGCGCCAGCTGCTCTTCGACATCGACGATCCGCTCGCCGAAATTTTCCAGAACGCTGAAATAGCTGTCAACAACTGCGTCGATCAATGCGTAGGCCAGATAGTCTGAGCCCATACCGCAGATCTTTCCTTTACCGCTCCGAATTCGGCCACGTACACCGTCAAAGACATCACCCTTGATTCCCTCCTGAAACGTAAACAGGTAATCCGGGCCGAGAATCAGACTGAGCTGCTCCGAACTGAAATCGCCCTGGTCAGTCGGGCGCAGCATGCGCAGTACTATAAACAGGTAGTCGCCATAATCTTCAATTTTGGGGCGTTGTACCGTGTTGACAATATCCTCGAGCACCAAGGGGTGAAAAGTGTGACACTCCCCGATATGGCGGATGGCTTCGACGTCGTGAACCCCTTCGATGTTAATCCAGGTAACGCCGTTACTGCGCGAAAGCTGGCGATACTGAGCGGCCTGATGATACTGATGTTCATCAACAGCATCACTATTATAGACCATCACCGAAATCTGGATCGCTTTGTCCGGGCTTTTACCGATATGAACCAGACTACCGGGGGGCAGGCCGCTTTTGATGGAGCGTTTATGAGTGAAGCGATGGTTTGGTGGCATGCCTGCTGCTTTCATGATTTTTGCCGGTTATACTACAGTTCCGCTTTTCATTCCAGAGATCAATTGTACCTACAGACGTATACCGTATCGTGTCCATTTCCCTTGACTTGACCGGTACGCTGTACTAACTTCAACAAAATTTTCATCCGCAAGGAGCTGTGTATGCATTATGACAAACTGACCGAAGGTCTTACCTTTGATGACGTTCTGCTTGTCCCCGCCCATTCCCTTATCCTGCCTCGCGATGCTAATATCACAACTCGAATTTCCCGTAATATCTCACTGAATATTCCACTGGTCAGTGCTGCTATGGATACAGTTACGGAGGCGCGTACCGCTATCTGCATGGCCCGTGAGGGGGGACTCGGAATTATACATAAAAACCTGTCGATCGAGGCTCAGGCCTATGAAGTGGACAAGGTCAAAAAGAGCGAATCCGGTATGATCGTTGATCCGATCACCATGCGGCCGACGCAAAAAATCAGTGAGGCGCTGGATATCATGCAGCGCTATCGCATTTCCGGTGTACCGATCACCAGGCCTGATGGTAAGCTGGTCGGCATTCTTACCAATCGGGACCTGCGTTTTGAGACGGACTTTGATCTGCCGATTTCGGCCCGTATGACCAAGCGCAACCTGGTTACCGTCGCGGTCGGAACTACACTGGAGCAGGCCAAGGAAATTCTGAAACATACGCGCGTTGAGAAGTTGCTGGTGGTTGATGACGACCGCTTTCTGAAAGGGTTGATCACGATTAAGGATATCGAGAAGGTTAAAAAATATCCGTTTGCCTGTAAAGACTGTCTGGGACGTCTGCGGGCTGGTGCGGCCGTCGGTCCGACCTCCGAGATGGAGGCTCGCATGGAGGCACTGATCAAGGCCGGGGTGGACGTGATTGTCATCGATACAGCTCATGGGCATTCCCAGGGAGTTCTGGAGGCGATCCAACGTGCCAAATCAACCTTTCCGGGTGTAGAAATAATTGCCGGTAACATTGCGACTGCCGAAGCGGCAGAGGCGCTGATCAAGGCCGGTGCTGACGGCATCAAGGTCGGAATCGGACCGGGATCAATCTGTACGACCCGTATTGTGGCTGGTGTCGGAGTTCCGCAGGTTACCGCGATTCACGAATGTGCCCGCTTGGCCCACAAGTATGGCATTCCGGTGATAGCCGACGGCGGCATCAAGTATTCCGGTGACCTGCCGAAAGCGGTGGCAGCCGGAGCTGATTGTATCATGATCGGTTCACTGTTTGCCGGCACGGAAGAATCTCCTGGCGATACTGTCCTGTATCAGGGGCGTACCTACAAGAGCTATCGCGGTATGGGTTCGATCGGCGCCATGAAAGATGGCAGCAAGGATCGCTACTTCCAATCCGATGTCGGTGAGGATGTCAAGCTGGTACCGGAAGGGATCGAAGGGATGGTGCCGCTGCGCGGGCCGCTATCAGCCAACATTCATCAGCTTCTGGGGGGGCTCCGCTCCGGTATGGGGTACACCGGTGCCGCCACAATCCAGGAGCTACAGGAAAAGGGTCGTTTTATCCGGATTACCGGTGCCGGATTAAAAGAGTCGCATGTTCACGATGTTACAATAACCAAGGAAGCGCCTAACTATCGTGTCGGAAATTAATACCTTATTTCAAGCTGCCCCGGTTGTTCGCCGGGGCAGCTTTTTATTGTACGGTTATTTTCCGGGGTTGACATATTTGCCGCTTTAGTATAAATAAATCTGGGATACAAGATTAAAGTTATCTTTTTAGTCCGCTGTGAGCCCGTAAGGTCCATCCATGTCAGATATCCACAACCAGAAAATACTGATCCTCGATTTCGGCTCACAATATACCCAGTTGATTGCCCGCCGGGTGCGTGAGGCGCATGTCTATTGCGAGTTGCACCCCTTTGATATGGGGATTGCTGCTATCCGGGCGTTTGCTCCGCGCGGCATCATACTTTCGGGCGGTCCCTGTTCAGTCTACGATCAGGGTGCCCCTTCCATTGACGAACTACTGTTCGAGCTGGGTGTGCCGGTACTCGGTATCTGCTACGGCATGCAGGTGATGAGCCGTCATTTCGGCGGAGAGGTCGTACCTGCCGGCAAACGTGAATTCGGGCATGCTGAACTACTGGCGGTCGGAAAACCGGGTGCGCTCTTTGAAAGCTTTTTTGTTGAAGGTGCCAGTCCGGTCTGGATGAGCCATGGCGATCATGTAGCCCGTGTACCGGATGGTTTTGAGGTAATTGCCGAAACGGCCAATGCTCCGGTCTGTGCCATTCAGAATGTCGCCCGCAACCTCTACGGTGTACAGTTTCATCCCGAAGTGAATCACACTCCGCGCGGTGAAATGCTGATTGACACCTTTGTCCGCACCGTCTGCGGCTGTTCCGGTCAGTGGACACCCGGCCAGATCATTGAAGACGCCGTAGCGCGTATTCGTCATCAGGTCGGTGATCAGCACGTTATTCTCGGTTTGTCGGGCGGAGTCGATTCTTCAGTAGCGGCAGCCCTGATTCACCGGGCGGTCGGTGAACAGCTGACCTGCGTTTTTGTTGACAACGGTCTCTTGCGACTGGGGGAGGGGGATCAGGTCATGGCGACCTTTGCCCACAATCTGGGCGTCAAGGTTATCAGGGTTGATGCGGAAGAGCGCTTTCTCTCCGCCCTGGCCGGTGTCACCGATCCGGAGAAAAAACGCAAAATTATCGGAGGTCTGTTTGTCGATATTTTTGAAGAGCAGTCCAGGTTGATCAAGGACGCCACCTGGCTGGCTCAAGGTACCATCTATCCGGATGTGATTGAATCCGCCGGCGCCAAAAGCGGAAAGGCCCACAACATAAAGAGTCATCACAACGTTGGCGGTCTGCCCGACTACATGAAACTGAAACTGCTGGAGCCGCTGCGCGAGCTGTTCAAGGATGAAGTCCGGGCGATCGGTGAAGAGCTCGGTCTGCCGCATCAGATGGTCTGGCGGCACCCTTTCCCCGGACCGGGGTTGGGCGTGCGCATCTTGGGCGAGGTTAAAAAAGAGTACTGTGATATTCTACGCCGTGCAGATGCCATTTACATCGAAGAACTCTACGTCAGCGGACATTACGAAAAAATCAGCCAGGCTTTTGCCGTGTTTCTTCCGGTTAAAAGCGTCGGTGTCATGGGTGATGGGCGTACCTATGAGTATGTAGTCGCCTTGCGGGCTGTTGAAACCAAAGATTTTATGACCGCCGGCTGGTATCAGATGCCGTACGACGATCTGGCCCGCATCAGTGGCCGGATCATCAACGAAGTCAAGGGTATCAACCGGGTGGTGTACGATATTTCCAGTAAGCCGCCGGCAACGATCGAGTGGGAATAATTCTAACAAAAGGAGCAGAAGAATGAGTGCACCAACGCGGTATTTTGATGATTCCGTCAAAGGTTTCATCACCTGGAGCATCATCTGGGGGACAATTTCGGTTGTAGTCGGAATCCTGATCTCCCTGCAACTGGCCTGGCCTCAGTTAAACGTCGCGCCGTATCTAACCTATGGACGTCTGAGACCGATCCACACCAACGCCGGGATTTTTGGCTGGGGCATCGGCAGCTTTATCGGCCTGTTCTTCTATATCACCCAACGACTTACCAAGACGTCGCTCTGGAGTCCCGGTCTGGCGAGAGTGACGCTCTGGCTGTTCAATATCGGCATCGCTTCGGCCGCCGTCACACTGGCCATGGGGATCAACCGAACCAAGGAATATGCCGAACTGGAATGGCCGCTGGCGGTTGTGGTGGCAATCATCTGGGTTCTGTTTTCGATCAACGTGTTTATGACAATTTTCAAGCGTAAGGAAGAGCAGATGTATATATCGCTCTGGTACATCATGGCCGCCCTGGTAGGGGTCACGGTACTGTACGTTGTCAATAACCTCGGTGTGCCGTTGCATCTGTTCAAATCCTATCCGATCTTCGCCGGAACCAATGATGCCAATGTGCAATGGTGGTATGGCCATAATGCCGTTGCCATGGTTCTGACCGCGCCTCCGCTGGCCCTGTTTTACTACTTCCTGCCCAAAGTTACCGGCAATCCGATCTTCAGCCATCGCATGGGCATCATCGCCTTCTGGAGTCTGATCTTCATGTACCTCTGGACCGGTGCCCACCATCTGCTCTGGACCCCCGTTCCGGACTGGATTCAGACTTTGGCGATGGCTTTTTCGATCATGCTGATTGCCCCGTCATGGGGAGCGGTCATGAACGGCTATCTGACTATGAATGGCCGCTGGGATCAGATGAAAACCAATTATCTGGTCAAATTCCTGATCACCGGTATCACCTTCTATGGCCTGCAGACCCTGCAGGGTCCGATGCAGTCGATACGTTCCTTTTCTGCATTTATTCACTATACCGATTGGGTTCCGGGGCATGTTCACATGGGGACGCTCGGCTGGGTATCAATGATTATTTTTGCAGCCGTCTACTACACAACCACCAAAATGTGTGAAACGGAAATTTACAGTGTCAAACTGGCTGACACGCACTTCTGGCTGGTGCTGGTCGGTCAGCTGATTTACTCGATTACCATGTGGATCGCCGGCGTTCAGCAGGGGAGTATGCTGCTGGCTACAAATACTGACGGAACTCTGCACTACAGTTTTATGGAAACCATGATCGCCATTATGCCCTACTATAAGATCCGGGCGATCAGCGGTATTATCTATCTGGTCGGTTTAGTACTGTTTATTTACAACATCTACAAGACGTACCAGAAAAGTGCTGTTTCACAGACTGCCAAGGCATAACCTAAATCTCTACAAACGAGGACGATACCATGTTGGAAAAAAATCCCGTTATTTTTATCATTCTGGCATTTGTTGTGATTATGATCGGAACATCAGTTACCATGATTGCACCGTTTAAATGGATCAACGGACCGGGCGACCGGATTGCCGAAGTAAAACCATATACCCCGCTGCAACAGGAAGGTCGCGACCTGTATATGCGTGAAGGGTGTAATAACTGTCATTCCCAGACGGTCCGTACACTAGCATCCGACGTGGAGCGCTACGGTTACGGCGGATCCTATTCAAAATCAGGAGAATTTGTCTATGATCGTCCACACTTGTGGGGATCACGTCGCACCGGTCCCGATCTGGCGCATATCGGGTTGAAATTCCCCGATCCGAATGGTGCCTGGCACCGTAAACATATGGCCAATCCGCAATCGGTTGTGCCGGCCTCAAATATGCCGTCCTATGCGTTCCTGAACAAAGCGCTGGACACAACCTACTCCGAACGAAAAATGAAGCTGCTCGGTTTCCCCTACACTCAGGCTGACCTTGATGAGCTCAAGGGTAAATCCGAGATGGACGCCATCATCGCTTACATGCGGAAACTCGGAACCGATATTCCGGTCAAGAAAGTTGAAGCTCCGGCAGTCGTCAGCGCGCAAAGTAATCCGTTCACCGATCTGAAAGCGATCGAAGAAGAGGCCGAAGCGCTCTATAAAAAGCACTGTGCCTCCTGCCACGGAGAAAAACGCGAAGGTACACTTGGACCCGCATTGAAGGGTTCCGCCAAGCCGGAAGCTGAACTGTTTAAACTTATTGCGCAGGGTGTGGAAGCCAAAGGTATGCCCGGTTTCAGCGGGTCGCTCGACGAACAGAAAATCTGGAAGCTGGTCACCTATATCAAGCTGGATGCAAAATGATGCTTGATGCCCGAATGGTATTTCTCTTTTTGACCGCGCTCATGCTCGCTATCTTAGCCGCCATAGCTTTTGTAACACTGAGGAAGAACCATAAGAAAAAACTGGAAGAACCGAAGTACAGAATGCTTGATGATGATTAATTCCCGTCCAAGGAGCCGACGATATGTCAGAACAGCACGATTATGATGGCATAAAATATCGAGAAGAAAAAAGTTCACCCGCTATCTTTCGCATTCTTTTAACCATACTGCTTGTGTGGGGAGTAATCTTCATGGGGTATTACCTGTTCAGCGGGTGGAGTTCGCGTTCGGAAGCCGAAACGGTATTGAAAAACCGTGATGCGAAAAAACAGGCTGCGCATAAAGCTGTAGAAACAACCAGTTCGTACAAGGCTACCGGTTCGCATGAGGTTTCGGCCTACATAGCGGTCGGCAAACAGCTCTATGGCAGCATGTGTGTCAGCTGTCATGGGGAAGGTGCCAAAGGGGGCGTTGGTCCGGACCTGACCAGGTCCAAATATAAATTTGGAAAAGCCCGTCTTGATATTGCCAAGAGTATTTCTGAGGGAAGACCGGGCGGTATGCCTGCTTTCAAAGACCAGCTGACACATGAACAGGTCGAGAGCCTGGTTGAATTTGTACTGTCACTTAAATAACAACTCATGTTCCGTCGCGACATCATGAACGGTGTGCGCAGCGATGCTTGATCTGATCGATTGCTACGGAGCGCTGTTGCGTGATGTAGATACCTGGTTTCATACGTGCAGTCAGAGTCATCCCGAACATATTCTCTGTCGGGATGGCTGTTCATCCTGTTGCCGCGGTCTGTTCGATGTTACATTACTTGACGCTCTCTACCTCAAACAGGGTGTCGACCTTCTTCCCGCTGCTCTGCAGCACGATATCATGCGTGCTGCAGAGAGCCGCCTTAGCTCACTATCGTATCAATTTCCGTTTTTTATTGAGCCGTGGCTGCTCAACGGAATTCCTGAAGAGAAATGGGACCAGCTTATGCCCGAGGAGGATGAAACCCCCTGCGTACTGCTGTCTGGGGCCGGCCGGTGTCTGGTGTACAATCACCGGCCGATGACCTGTCGACTAAATGGTATTCCGCTGATTGATGTTTCCGGAGAGGAGTTTTTCGACGAGTGGTGCAGTCTTAATTTCAAAAATCTTGACCCGCGCCCGCTCGAGGAGCTCCGCTACAGATTTCATGATCTGTTCTCGAACGAACTGGAGCTGTTTCAAAAAATGACCGGCCGTTTGGTTGGTCGTCAGATACGTGAAATAGATCTCTTTATTCCCGCTGCCGCAGTTCTTGACATCGCAGCGGTCGTCGCAGCGATCAAAAACGAGTCACTATAATTTAAATTCAGCCTCCCCTCCCTCTGCTCCTGTCCACCCGTAGCGCCTACTGCACATGTCTGCGTATTGTCTTTACAAAAGTTGCTTTTAATATTACTATGCGCGCTTGAAAATTCGATTCGTCTTACATGACATGGGCTGATATCTCATGTGATTCGTGCTAGATGCGTTAGGGAGGAAAAAATGATTCGTACGTTTTGTGTGATACTGCTGTTATCGGTTCTGTTGTCGGCCTGTAACAGTAAAACAAAAGAAGGTTTGTTTGCTGAAGGCACCAAACAGATGCAGGCAGGAAATCCCGGCGGTGCGGTAGTCCTTTTTAAAAATGCATTGGAAAAGGATGAAAACTTTTTGGATGCCCGCATCCAACTAGCCAAGGCCTATGCCCAGATGGGGAAAAGGGAACAGGCTGAAAAAGAATTTATGAAGGCCCTGCGCCTGAATCCGTCACGTGACGATATCCTGCTGGATCTGGCCGAAATCAATAATGCCAATAAAAAGCCTGAAGAGGCCTTCAAACTTGGTGAGCAATATCTGGCCAAGCACCCTAACAGCGTTGAAGGGCTGGAAGTTTTAGGTGTCTCCTCCGCAGTCAGTAAAAAGTTTGATGATGCCGAACGCTACCTGCAGAAAGCACTCGCGGCAGCGCCGACTCGCGCAAAAACCAAGTTGGAGCTGGCTGCTGTCTACGCATCCTCTTCCAAAGAACCGCAGGCAAAATCAATGCTGGAAGAGGTTGTTCAGTCAGATGCCAAAAATTACCGTGCCATGTACATGCTTGCCTCTCTGGAAAGCAAGCTCGGAAATGCTGACAAGGCTCTGGAGATCTACCGTAAAATAACAGCAGCCTCACCTTCGGAGACTCTGGCCGCGTACAAGTCCGGCCTCATTCATATTGAAAAGGGAACTCTGGATCCGGCTGAAAAAATTGCTGATGATCTGATCAAGGCTTTTCCCAAAAAAGCTGACGGTCACCGTCTGAAGGGGCTGGTACAGTTTCACCGGAAAAATTATCCTGACGCGATGACCAGTCTTCAAACGTCCATTAAAATTATGCCGACTCTGGAGGGATATCATTTTCTTGGCCTCTGCTATTACAACAAGGGTGAACTGGAAAGTGCACTGAGCCAGTTCCGGAAAATTCTTGATAACGTGCCTACCTCCCGTCAGGCCCGCTTGATGACTGCAACTATTCTGCTTTCGCAAAAACGTGTTGATGATGCAATTACTGAGGTCCAGAAAGTACTGCAGCAGGATGATGGTGACGCCATCGCACACAATCTTCTGGGAAACGCCTATATGTCTAAGGGGATGTTTGAAGATGGCATGCGTGAATTTAACCGGGCCACAAAAATCAATCCCAAGATTGTGGATGCCTATCTGAAGAAGGGGTATTTCTACTTTAGTCGCGGGAAAAATGCTGAAGGTGAAACCGAACTG
Organism: Desulfuromonadales bacterium; assembly: GCA_013349325.1. Lineage (GTDB taxonomy): Bacteria > Desulfobacterota > Desulfuromonadia > Geobacterales > Pseudopelobacteraceae > JACRCG01. The sequence continues at coordinate 12,307 of DUZX01000037.1, read as the reverse complement.
ACAACAGCGGTCAACGCCGCACCGGATGTGCTCAACAGCCGCTTGCTGCTGGCTTCCTACCACTTGCGTTCAGGTAACAGTGCCAAGGCTCTTTCCATATTAAAAGCCGGACTGACCGGTAAACCGTCGGATGCCTTTCTCTACAACAGTATTGCAGCGGTTTATTTTTCTACGAAAAATGTTGATGAAGGCTTGAAGAGTATTCAGAAAGCAAAAACGATGGATCCTGCTTTTGCGGCTTCCTATCAGAATCTGGCTACCTTTTACGCCGCTGGCGGCAAATATGATAAAGCGATTGAAGAGTATGCGACTCTGATTCGCATGGACCCGAAAAACATTCGTGCCGTGCTCGGTTTGGCGGCTTTGTACGAAATAAAGGGGCAGGACAATGAGGCGGCAGCACAGTATCAAAAAGCCATCGAGTCCAAACAGCCGGGTGCATTTATGGCCTTTGCCGCCTATCATCTGAAAAAACGCGAGCCATCCAAGGCGCTTTCGGCTCTGGATGAGGCGCTCAAGATCGATTCTAAAAATCTTACGGCACTAGAAATGAAGGGCCGGGTACTGGCCTCGGAGAAGAAATTCAAGGACGCGCTCGCCGTATACCAGGAGATTGAAACACTGAATCCGGAAGCGGGAGTTGCACTCAAAATCGGTACCTACGTTGCCATGAATGATACCGCCAAAGCATCCGAACAGGCCAAAAAAATAATCGAAAAATATCCGACTTCTGCCCGTGGTTACATGGTTCTGGGCTCCATTTACGAAAGTCAGAAAGACTATCCGCGTGCCATCAGTGAAGTGAAAAATGGTCTCCGGGTTGAGCCCGGCAATGTCAAGGCGATACTGTATCTCGGCAATCTCTATGAAGTCAGCAAGGACTACCCTCAGGCTATGGCTGCCTATACTGATGCGCTCCGTAAAAAGCCGGACTTTGTGCCGGCGCTTTTTGCACAGGGTTCGCTCCTCGATCTGACCGGCAAAAAGAAAGAGGCGATTGCGAAGTATCAGCAGACCTTGGCTAAGGCCGATACCTACGTTCCAGCTCTCAATAATTTGGCCTATCTCTATGCGTCAGGATATGGAAGCAAGGATGAGGCCCTTCGTCTGGCAATCAGTGCTTTCAAACAGGAGCCGGGTAATGGCGGCGTCATGGATACGCTCGGATTGGCACTGCTTAAAAACGGTCGCCATCAGGACGCCAGAAAAGTTATAGAAAAAGCACTCAATCTGCTGCCGGAAAATCCGACGGTCCACTATCATCAGGCAATGGCTCAGTCTGCGGGCGGAGATAAAACCGCTGCCGTCAAGAGCCTGCAGAAGGCACTTTCTCTCGGCGACTTTAGCGACAAACCTGCTGCGTCAGCACTTTTGGCCGAACTTAAAAAATAGGATCTTTCATGGTTTTTCGAGAAGTTATTCTGATACTTGTCGATATCATACTGGCGGCGGTAGCGCTTTTAACGGCCGCAGTCGGCAGGTTTGGTGTTACTGAATTTTCCGATTCCGTCGACGGACTGACGACTGCTGTCAGTCTGTCTCTTTTTATCGCTATTATACTCTTTTCGTCGCACCTGATGGAAGTGTATGCCTTTGAAAAGAACACCCGTCGCCGTGAAATTCTTATTAATATTCTCTTTGCCGCAGCCACCTCATTTTCTCTGCTTTCTGTGGTCTACTATCTCTATCCGGATGTCATGATGGGGCGCGGTGTTCTGCTGCTCTCGCTGGCGCTTTTTATCATTCTTCAGTTCGTATGGCATACCCTGTTCTGGATTGAGAACCGACGGCCTCGTTTCTCACGGCGTGTCCTTATTTTGGGAACCGGCACTTTGGCCGCCCAGCTGGGGGAGATGGTCGCATCCAGCGCCGGATATTTTTCACTGGTCGGATATGCTTCCTGCTCGTCATCACCGGTAAACGGCAATTCGCGTTCGACCGATCGGGAGGTCGACCAGCTGTCGGTCCCTCCCGGTGAAATTATCGGTGATGCGGATGGGCTCCTCGACACCGCTACCCGGGTCAAGACCGATCTGATTGTAGCTGCGCTCGCGGAGCGGCGCGGAGTCTTTCCGCTCAGAGACGTTCTGAAGTGCAAATTGAATGGTATCCAGGTTATGGATGCGCCCGCTTTTTATGAACTGGTTCAGGGTAAATTGATGCTCGAATCGATTACGCCGGGATGGTTCATATTTTCCAGCGGATTTCGCCGTACAAGCATCTTCAGTTTCTGTAAGCGGTCAGTTGATGTCGTTCTGTCGCTGGTCGGCCTGCTGATGACTCTGCCGGTATTTCCGCTGATCGCGTGTGCCATCAAGCTGGATTCACCCGGTCCGATTTTCTTCAGACAACAGCGCGTCGGTATGAAAGAAAAGCCGTTTATGCTCTTCAAGTTCCGCTCGATGCGCCAGGACGCTGAGCAGGGTACGGGAGCGGTCTGGGCCGGAAAAAACGATCCTCGCGTTACAACACTGGGCAAGTTTTTGCGGAATACCCGTATTGACGAAATTCCACAGCTAATTAACGTGCTGAAAGGTGAGATGAGTTTTGTCGGACCCCGCCCCGAGCGCCCCGAGTTTGTCGAAAAGCTGCAGCAGCTGATCCCTTTTTATTCAAAGCGGCATTTTATAAAGCCCGGTTTAACCGGTTGGGCGCAGGTGAGATATCCATATGGCGCCTCGGTCGAAGATGCAATCGAAAAACTGCGCTACGATCTCTACTATCTTAAAAATATTGGTCCCTTTCTGGATACGCTGATCTTCTTTGACACGATCAAGGTTGTTCTCTTCGGGAAAGGTGTGCGGTAAAGCGAGGAGTCAGGAGTCAGCGGGAATTAGTTTTTTAGGAGTTGTGCTTATATGAAGATCCGACAGATTGTTTTTACTGCTGTGCTGTTTCTGTTGTTGCCGCTGGCTGCCTTTGCCGGCGATTATGTCATCGGTGAGGGCGACGGCCTGGATATTGCCGTGTGGGGCGTTAAGGAGCTCACCTTTACGGTCAGGGTGCGGCCGGATGGCAAGATTACTATTCCTGGTTTGGGAGAGGTCGTTGCGATTCGGCAGACAGCTACTCAGTTGCAGGCATCCTTGTCCGAAAAACTGAAGCAGCTGGTTAAAAATCCGATTGTAACGGTTACGGTCAGTACTATAACCAACAGCAAAGTCTATGTTTTTGGTGGCGGCGTGAAATCAGGCGTCTTTGAACTGTTGCAGCGCGCAACGCTCTTGCAGCTGCTCTGCACCTTTGGTGACGTCAAAACAGCCGACCTCAAAAAATCGTATCTGCAGCGTAACGGAAAAAAGATCAAAGAAGATTTTTACAAGCTGATTGTTGGCGGAGATACCACTGAAGATGTCCTGCTTGAACCGGGGGACTCGCTCTTTATTCCGCTACTGCTGGATAAGAGTGTCTATGTCCTGGGTGCCGTTACTACTCCCAAAGCGATTGAGTACCGGGAAGGTATAACGGTTATGGAGGCTATTCTTGAAGCGGGCGGATTTACAAAGTTTGCCAGTCAGAACGATACTCAGATCCGCAGAAAGCAGGGGAGTGAGGAGGTGTCGATTCCGGTCAAGGCCAAGGAAATTAGCACGAACGGCACTATGAGTCAGAATGTCAAGCTGAAACCGGGTGACTACGTCATTGTCAAAGAGAGCCTTTTTTAGAAACATCGTAAAAATATTATCACCATTCCGTACAATCACTGTGGAGATAGACCGAAATGGCTTCCAACGAACTTGACTATAAAAAATATCTGAACCTGATACAAAGAGATAAAAAAATCAGTATAATTTCCGCTCTGATAATCATGACCCTGGTAACCATCGGCTGTTATCTGATGCCGAACAAATACGAGGCTACCAGTACCGTATTCATCGAAAAGAGCGTCATCGCCGAGCTCATCAAAGGGTTGGCCGTTACCCCGTCGGTTGAAGAAAAAATCAAAGCCCTGACCTATGTCCTGAACAGTAGAACTCTGATCACCAAGGTTATTGATGAGCTTAATTTCAAGGCATCCGGTGAGGCGGAACAGGAAAAGCTGATCAAAAATCTGCAGGCTAATACCCAGATCAAGATCAAGGATCGTGAAGGTCTCTTTATTATCTCCTTTCAGGATAAGAACCCCAAAATAGCCCGTGATTACGTCAATACCCTGGTACGAAAATACATCGACGAGAATTTGTCCAGCAAACGGGACGAATCCTACGGCGCTACCCAGTTCCTTTCCGAACAGCTGAGTGCATTCAGGGACAAGCTTTTAAAGACAGAAGAAACGGTCAACGAATTCAAACGTGGCGCCGGTTCAATCGCCACCATGGATCCTACCAACTTATTGAAGGATATCAGTGACTCGCAGCAGCGCGCGGATGAGCTTAAAATCAGGCAGGCACAACTGGAAACAGCCGTGGCCGGTCTTGGTCGAGTCAACTCAGCTCACTCGAATTTACCGGCTCTGCAGAAACGCCTCCTGGAGTTGCAGCTGCAGTATACGGATAATTATCCGGAAATAATAAAGATTAAAGATGATATTCGTGCTCTGGAAGAACAGCATAAGAGTGGAAAAGGTATCGGAAAAGCTTCTGAAACCCCTGAATACGAACGGTTGCTCTCAGAGCTGAGGGCGGTTCGGCAGGCTGAATCAAACCTGCGTGCGAACATTGCCAGGAACCGTAGTCTGCTCGATCGTATACCGGCGGCAAAGTCAAAGCTGGATGACCTTGAACGTGAAAAATCGTCTCAAAAAGCTCTTTACGAATCAATGGTGTCGCGTCAGGGACAGTCTGAAGTATCCAAACAGATGCAGGTCCAGGATAAATCGACCACGTTCCGAATCGTGGATCCGGCAATACTTCCGATCAAGCCGGTCAGCCCCAACCGGGTCAAGCTGATTCTCCTCGGAATTGTCGCCGGAATTGGCGCCGGGCTGGGTCTGGTTATACTGAAGGATCAGCTGGATACGTCGGTAAAAGACGTTGAAACGGCCAAGTCATTCGGAATTCCGCTGCTGGCAGTTATTCCGCGCATTGAAAACCCGGAGTTTGTGGCTTTGCAGACCACAAAGGATCGCCGCCTCTATATTTTCGCCGGACTGTATTTTTCAATCATCCTTGCTGCTCTTGCCAGTGAAGTAGCCGGGATTACCGTCTTAAGCCGCCTCGTAAGCATGTTAAGCAACTAACGCATCGCACCCTCATTATTTAAACGGCATACAGGAAGAGCTCATGAGCAGACTTGAAAAGGCGATGGAAAATGCGGCAAAAATCAGACAGGGGAACATGCAGCCGATCGCGCCGTCGGTTCCTGTTTACGCTCCAGTTCCTGCCCGGACAGAATTTCACGCGAACCACATCCCCCCCTCCGCTGACACGGTCGTCGAAAAGATAACGTCGCAGTGTCCGCTGCTGGTTAATCTGAATGACCCCTACTCGCCGGTCGGGGAAGAGTTCAGGAAACTGAAATCGGCGCTCGTCAAGTTAACCAACGATGAAACCTTCAGAAACACCATCATGGTGACCAGCTCGGTACCGAATGAAGGCAAAAGTATTACCTCTCTGAATCTGGCGATCAGTTTGGCCCAGGAGTACGATCATACAGTTCTTTTGATTGATGCCGATTTGCGACGACCTTCGATGCATAGATACCTGGAAATGGAACTGAAAGCAGGACTGGCCGACTGTCTGCTGGGTGAGGCTGATCTTGGCGATGTGATCTGTCCGACCGGTATCGGAAAGCTTTCAGTGATTTCCGCCGGAAAGGAAATCGCCAATCCGGTCGAGCTCTTTACCTCCCAGAAGATGCAGATGCTGCTTGCCGAGGTAAAACACCGCTACCCGGACCGTTACATCATCTTCGATACACCACCGGTGCTCCCCTTTGCTGAGACACGCACGCTCGGACATCTCGTGGACGGTGTCCTGTTTGTCGTCAAAGAGCGGCTTGCATCGCAGGCCAATGTAAAAGACGCTTTGGAGGCCCTGAAAGGGAGTCGCATGCTGGGACTGGTCTACAATGATACTACCGAAGGTTTGAGGGATGAGCGCTACTCAAGTTATCGCGGCTATTCCACCTACACTCGTTAAACGCTTCGCGGAGCCTGATGTATGTATAGATCATATTATTCATTAACCTTTAAACCATTTGAGCTGCTGCCGGACCCCCGCTTCATCTATTTCAGCGCCTCATATAAAAAAGCTTTGACCTATCTGGATTATGGTATCCGCGAACGTTCCGGATTTATCCTGCTGACCGGTGAAGTAGGCTCGGGAAAGACAACCCTGATCAGGGATCTGCTGAGCAAACACTACGAGCATGTCATCCTCTCCAAAATCTTCAACACCTGTGTCACCTCCGAACAGCTCCTGGCGATGATCAATGATGATTTCGGTCTGCCGACCCAGGGGAAGGACAAAATTACCCTGATCCGCGATTTGAACGCGTTTCTGGTTGAACAGTACAGTCATGGCAACCAGCCGATACTGATAATTGACGAAGCCCAGAATCTCGACGCGCCTCTTTTGGAAGAGGTGCGCATGCTCTCCAATCTTGAAACTGCCGACAGTAAACTGCTGCAGATTATTCTGGTAGGTCAGCCTGAAATGAGAAAAACACTGGCCGCTCCGGGACTACGTCAATTGCGTCAGCGCATCAATATCAATTGCCACCTTAAAGCGCTGAGCCGTGAAGAGGTTGAGGAATACGTTCTGCACCGTCTCAGCGTGGCCGGCAATCCCACGGCGGTCATCTTTTCACCCGATTCGCTGGAGGTTATCTATCGCTACAGCAGAGGCATCCCGCGTTTGATAAACATCATCTGCGATTTTCTGATGCTGTCGGCTTTCGCCGATGAAACTAATGCGATCTCAATCGAGATGGTGCGTGAAGTTATCGGTGATCTGGACTTTGATAACTACTACTGGGCTGTGGATGCGACTGTTACAGAGCAACGGGATGTTCCTGCTGTAGCCACACCGGCAGCAGTCTCTCCGGAGATGGTTCCATATCCCGGCACCATCTCTGAATCAGCAGAACAACAGGCTCAAAACCTCGAATTGCAGAACATTCTGGCCGAATTCGCACGGCGCATCGAATCGCTGGAGAGTTCCAATGCGGTGCCGATTGAACCGGCTCTCAAGTACCTGCATGACAATTTTGAAGTTCTCCGCACAACGGTTGCCAACAGAGTCGCCAAGAGTGATACCCAGGTACTTGAGCTGAAGACCAAGCTGGAACGTGTCATGGCGGCTCTCGAACTTGCTAAAGCGTCTGAGGCATCTGAAGCTCAGAGACTTTCTGAAATCCCGCCGCCACCTGAAGAGTTGAAACCATCCGAAGCACCGCAGGTCGGTTTTGTGCGCCGCCTGTTTTCCGGCGCCACGTTTCCCCGATAACCACATAAGGGAGTCAACCCCATGAAAATTATTACGGCCAGCACTGTACTCACCGCAGCTCTCTCGGGTTGCGTTGCAGCTCTCTGGGCACCCGCCGCTGTCACGGCTGCCGATATGTCATTCAAACCAGCCCTTTCGGTCAGCGAAGAGTTCACCGATAATGTCTATGAACAGGTCGCCGACAAGCGCAGCGACTTTATTTCCCACATCCAACCCGGAATCGCCTTCACGTATCAGGCACCGCTCTGGAACTGGGATGTCGGCTATTCGCTCGACTATCGCACCTATGCTCGCGACAGCAAAGGTGATGAGATCTCCCATCATGGCAACCTGAAAGGTACGACATTCCTGCTGGATAATTTTCTCTATCTGGATGTCGGTGATACCTACAGCAGGGTCACGCTCGATGTCAGTCGCACGGCGGCCACCGAAAGCAGCCTGTTTCTGAATCAGACCGATCAGAATGTCGCCTTTGTCTCCCCCTGGCTGCTCTTTCGGCCGACGGCCCAGGCCACCCTCAAAACCGGCTACCGTTTCACCGACACCCGCTATTGGGGCACCGGTATTGAAAAGCAGGAACAGCGCGGTTTTGCCGACCTGAATTATGAGGTCACCCAAAAGTTGAATCTGACCGCCATGTACGGTTTTACGCATCTTGAATCACTCCCGTCGAACTACAACAAGCATGACATTTCAGCCGGTTTCCGCTATGAATACGCCGACAAATCGTTTGTTTTCGGATCCGTCGGCAACAGCTGGCAACAGTTTGATCGCGGCCGTTCGACCACATTTCTGTTCTGGAATGCCGGAGTCAATTACGACGCCGGTATTGCCGTGGTAACGCTTGAAACATGGTCACAAACCACCGAGGATCCGCTGGCGGTCTCGACGCAGGAAAACAGTTACCGTTTCAAGGTCGACAAAACCTTGCAGCGCGGCACGCTGGGGGTGACGGGATCCTATTCCGAATACATCAACACCCGGACAGATACCATGGATCGTAAAAAAGCCGCCTGTGGTGCAACAGGGCGTTATGAAATTATAACGGATCTGAATGCAAACCTGGGGCTTACGGCCGAGCATTTCAGCCAGCAAACCGATGCTACGCTGCCGTGGCGCTTTGTTGCCACCAGTGGCCTCTCCTACGCTTTCAAAAATGAACTCACCCTCGGTCTGACGTATACATACACCACCGAATTACGTGACCTCGATACAACTGACGGTTCAAAGCAGATTAACCGGGCGATATTGGAATTGAAGAAGGTGTTTTAGGTGGTTGTATACTGGAACCGCCGATAAATGCCGATGAACGCAAAGAAAAGCTTGACAAAGTAGCCAAGAAAATAATCGGCTGTGCTTATACTGAGTTTACAAGGAGCAAAATATGAAACGTGAATTTAATGTGCTTATTGAAAAGGATGAAGACGGCTATTTTGTTGCAACTGTTCCAGCGTTGCGCGGATGCCATACGCAGGCAAAATCTCTGGATGTACTTATGAAAAGGGTGCAGGAGGCAATTGAACTGTGTCTTGAAGTAGAAGTGCCTACAATGAGTGAGTTTGTCGGTGTACAGCGTATTGCGGTAAACGCATGAGTAAGCTGCCTGCAGTGACCGGCAATCAGATTATAAAATCCCTCCAAAGGCACGGTTTTTTAGTGGTTCGAATAAAGGGAAGTCACCATTTCCTGCAACATTCTGATGGCCGATGCACCGTCGTGCCTGTTCATCGTGGCGAAACAATCGGTAGAGGGTTGTTTGCTCAGATCTTAAGGGATTGCGAATTGTGTTTTGAAGATTTATGGAAACTCTGAGTGTCTTTTGCGGGTATCCGCCTTTATTGCTTAAGAGCACCTTATGAAACTACTAACTGGCTGTAAGTTATTTAAAATGCCAACAAACACATCCAGTAATACTTCTGGCTGCGGTTTAATTTTGCCATTTTACTGTTGAAATCAGGTATGTTCCGGATTATTCGTAATTTACTATTATGTCATCAGAAAACGTATACTTTGTCACATGCGTACATTTGTAACACCTTGACTCGCGAACAAAAAAAAGGAACAACGTTATGTATATAGCCAACCCGATATACGACGTCGTCTTCAAATACCTGATGGAAGATGCCAAAGTCGCCAAACTTCTGATCTCATCTATCATTGGTGAAGAGATTGAAGAACTTGACTTCCGTCCCCAGGAATTTACGACCGATATTGATAAAAGCATTCTGGACGGGAGAACCGGAACATTAACCGTCTATCGCCTCGATTTCAGTGCCAGAATAAAAACTGAAACCGGCAGCAAAAACGTCATCATAGAAATACAGAAAGCGAAATTTGCCACTGACATCATGCGCTTCAGAAGCTATCTCGGCAACCAGTACAGCGACACCGGTAGCACCCAGAGCGTCACCATCAACAACCAGACCCGCAGTATCGGCATCCCGCTCATCGGCATATATTTTCTTGGTCACAAACTCGATCACAATGACTCCGCCGTAATCGGTGTCAAGCGAACCTACACCGACTTAATAACCGGCGAAGAGCTCACGACAAAAGAATCCTTCATCGAAAGCCTCACGCACGACAGCTACGTTATCCAGATACCGCACCTGACGCGGAAGCGCCGTAACGAACTTGAAACCCTTCTTGGCTTGTTTGATCAAAGCCTGTCCGTTGACACGACACACCACATCCTGAATGTAAAAGAAGATGATTTCCCGGATAAATTTCGCCCGTTGATCCGCAGGCTGCAGATGGCGGTATATCGGAGTCCGAGATGAGAAAGCAGATGACGCTTGAAGATGGTATCCTTGCTGATTTTGAAGAAATGCAGCGAGAGATAGAAGTGTACAAGCAGAAGACCGCTGAAGCGGAACAGAATGTTATCAAAGCTTATTCACTGGCGCCAGGCTCTGATCTTACAGATCCAGAGTAATTGCAATTATCTGAATCCAACAATGTTAGAGGGATTATCCATGAAAGAGCGTCTTGTAAGATTTGACTGGGCGATGAAGAAACTGCTGCGCAACAAAGCAAACTTTGAGATATTGGAAGGCTTTCTTTCTGAATTGCTTCTTCAGGATGTAAAGATACAAAACATACTTGAGAGTGAAGGTAACAAACAAAGCGCTGATGACAAATATAATCGCGTTGATCTGCTTACAGAAATAAACGGTTCTGAACTTGTATTGATAGAACTGCAGGTTGAAGGTCAGTACGACTACTTTCATCGCATGCTCTATGGCACATCCAAGCTGATAACCGATTATATGGATTCTGGATTCAGCTATGACAAAGTTCGTAAGATCGTGTCAATAAACATCGTATATTTTGATCTTGGCCACGGTGAAGATTATGTTTACAAAGGAATAACAGATTTTAGAGGCATCCATACGAACGATCTTCTCAATTTGTCTGTCATGCAGAAAAAAGAGTTCATACACCTTACAGCAGTTTCCGATATATTTCCCGAATATTACATTTTAAAAGTAAACGGATTCAATGATATTGCTAAAAACAGTCTTGACGAATGGGTATTTTTTTTAAAAAATTCCGAGATTAAAAGTGAATTCAACGCCAAAGGAATTCACAAGGCATCAGAAGTACTTGATATTATGAAACTATCAAAAGAAGACCGCCGTGAATATGAACGTTATATAGACGACAGACGTGTAGCCGAGAGTTCCATCAAAACGTCCTGGTTGGAAGGGCATGATAAGGGCAGGGAAGAAGAGCGTTTTGAAAACGCTCGTACTATGAAGAAGCTTGGGGTTGCGACAGAGGTTATTATGCAGGTGACCGGCTTGAGTCCTGATGAGCTTGAGAAGCTATAACTATGGACTATAAGAAAATAATAAAGTCGTCACCCGTTGCATTTATTTTAAATGGGATTCATTTCTGCTTGATAAAATTGGAAAGATATACAGTCATTTATTGGAGCAAAGGGTGCAACCAGTTATAGACAAATGGGATGTTTCTCCAAATGTAGTATCAATTTTTAAGCGTAAGCATGTGAATATTTCAAAAATTGATGATTTTAAAATGAGTATTGTTGAATTGTTGTCTAATGATATTGAAGCTAAGATTATGTCATTATTGGACTCGGGTCATTATGATTGCTGTCCTTCCTTAGACAAATATTTTGATTACAACGAGATAGTACAAATTGCTGGTGACGAACATTTTGCTTGAATATAAAAGTCCTTAAAGGCCTGATTAATAGCAGTTAGTTAATTGGCGACTATCCCTCGTCTGGGAGTTAGGAAAATTATGGGGAATCGAGCGCTGAAGAGGCGCATTGCAAGTAAGACAGCGTATTGCTGAACATGAAGAAAAAATTGCTACTGAACGAATGTTGTCATGTCCTGATATTAGTTTGATTAAACACTGGCAAATTGAAATTGATGCATTCAACATAAGTGTCGAACGAGCTCTTAAGAGGATCGGATAAATAGGAGGTTGAAATGGCCAGTCACAAAATGAAAGCGGTTTTATTTGCTGAATTGGAGCAGGAATGCTTGAATACAGTAAAGTATATTGAGGCATTGAAAGTTGACAGACTCTCAAAAAATCAGAAAGAAGATATATTGGGAGAGCTCTCAGCAGCAATTACACACCTAAAAATTCAGACAGAACACTTTGATGAGCATTTTGATGAACTGTCGTGATTATTAAAATTAATAGCCCCATTTTCAGTAATATCAGCGCGAACGCCGAACAGGACGAATAGCTTGTGGCTTGCACCAAAGCTTATTTATATTGACGTACCCGTAAAGATTATTGTTGTAGACTCTCTTGGTGTGCGGTTTGAGTGTTGATGAGATTGAGAAGCTGTAAGGTATGGGGGTGACAGAGGGAGGAATAGTTCGACAATTTTATGAAGAATGGCAGAAAGTCAAGCCTGACCCCAATTATTCCTG
>DUZX01000036.1 GCA_013349325.1 Desulfuromonadales bacterium | reverse complement strand
CCGAATTCGCGACGCCAAAATTTCCCGCTGCCAAGCAAACCATGTGTACTGCCAAGCATTTTCAATGAATCTCTAATCACGTCCTTAACAATATCAACTTCTTAATCCATGTGCCCCCCTATAGTAGTTCGGTGTTGCATAAATCGCATCATGCCCTCCCACAACCGGTTTGATGTCGGGCAGGAGCTTGACCCCCAGATAGGGGGTAAAGAGGACAGCGACAAACCACGAGGTGATCAATGCAAATGCCACGACCCAGAATATGTTGCCCGCGTATTCGCCGGCCGTCGATTTGGCAAAACCAACCGGCAGGAAGCCGGCGATGGTAACCAGCGTACCGAAAAACATGGGACTAGCCGTGGATGTCCAGGCAAATGTCGCTGCCTGGATCCGATCCAGCCCCTCTTCCATCTTGACCACCATCATCTCGATGGCGATGATCGCGTCATCCACCAAGAGCCCCAGGGAAATAATCAGCGCCCCCAGAGTGATCCGGTCGAAATCCCTTCCCGTTAGCAGCATGATGACGAACACGGCGGCCAGGGTCAGCGGCACGGCGGCAGCTACGACGATGCCGACCCGGAACCCCAGCGTTACCAGGCTCACCACGATGACAACGGCAAGTGCAACCATGAATTTGATCATGAATTCGTTAATTGCCTCGGAAATGACGTGGGACTGATCCGACACCTTGGACAGCACCAGACCAGCGGGTAATTCCTTGCGAATCGCCGTCTCTTCTGCTTTCAGCAGCTTGCCCAGTGTCAGACCGTTAAAGCTTTTTTTCATCACCAAGGCCAGGATGAGCGAAGGCTCTCCCTGGTGACGTATCTGCTTGGTGGCCGGATCTTCGTAGCCGCGGGTGACCTCGGCCACATCGCCGATTTTCAGCAGTTTCCCGCCGCTTGCCACCGGAATCGCCTTGACTGCCTCGACTCCGTTGATGGCCCCGTCGAGCCGCAGATAGACCCGCGGTCCGGCCGTATCCACAAAGCCTGAAGGGGTCAGATCGTTTTGGGTTTGCAAGGCACGAAACAGATCGGGCGCCTTTACGCCGAGCGTTGCCAGGCGTTTGTAGGAAATCTCCACATAGATTTTGGGATCCTGTTCACCGAGAATCGTGACTTTCTCGATGCCGCCTACCCGGGAAAAGCGCTGCCGCAGTACTTCCGCCTCCAGCACGAGCTGACGATGGGGCAGGCCTTTTGCTTCCAGTGAATACATGGCAAAGTACACATCGGAGAATTCATCATTCACCAGCGGGCCGATAACACCTTGCGGCAGATGTATTTTTTCGTCTCCCAGCTTTTTCCGTGCCTGATAGAATTCATCCGGTACATCCTTGGGAGCCGTGGTGTCTTTCAGATAGAGCTTCATCACCACCGTTCCAGGATAGGCGGCGGTTTCTACCCGGTCATAAAATTCAAGTTCCTGGAGACGTTTTTCCAGCCGGTCAGCCACCTGCTCCTGCATTTCCTGAGCAGTCGCACCCGGCCATACGGCCGATACGGTCAAGACCTTTACGGTGAATTTTGGATCTTCGGCCCGCCCCAGATGCAGGAAGGCATATCCCCCGGCCACCATAATGGCAATAATCATAAACAGGGTGATGGCGCGCTCGCGCACCGCAAAAGCGGAAAGATTGAAGCGACTCATGGCTTTTTCTCCTTCGCCGGATCGGAGAGGACCTTTACCAGTTCCCCGTCTTTGACGAGGTGAGCGCCAAGAGCGAGTATCCGTTCACCTGTCTTGAGGCCCGTGCTCACCAGTGCGGTCTCGCTGCCGAGCTTCGCAACCGCGACCGGCCGGCGTGATACGGTCGATGTTGCGGGATTGATCACCCACACACTGGTACCCGCGCCGCCGTCGTACAACGCGCCAACCGGAATTTCATACTGCTGCAGCGTGTCACGGGCGTTTTCTCCATCCAGATGAACCGTCACGGTGGCGCCAAGCGGAGCGTTTGCCCCGACACCACCCAGGCTGTAGCGCGCCTGATAGGTGCGTGTGAGAGGGTCGGCCATGGCGGACAATTCCCGCAGTTTTGCCGGGAACGTCTGAGCCGGATCGGCATACAGGGAGGCTGTGGCTGCGGATTTGGCCATCTTTTCATTCCCCTCGGGCAGGTTGACCACCGCTTCGCGGGCACCATCCTGGGCGAGGCGAACCACGACGGTGCCTGCTCCCACGACCTGTCCGACGTCTGCCGGAATTTCCATGATGACGCCATCCGCATCGGCCCTGAGAACGGCATACCCCTCCTGATTTTCCACTTGCCGGGAGTAGGCAACGGCGGAATTGAGCTGCGCGGTGGTTGCGTCCGCCGCCGATTTGGCCTGCTCGTATTCCTGTACGGATACGGCTTTTATGGCGACCAGCCCACGTTGCCGCACTTCATCCGCGAGGGCGCGTTTGTTCTGGGCTCTGGCCGCTTCGGCCGCTGCCTGGGCGGAATTGGCCGCAAGTCGCAGGTCTGCCGGATCGAGCCGCATCAAAACCTGTCCCCGTTTGACGTGATCCCCGGCCTTGACGAGTTTCTCAAGGATTTTGCCCGGCACGCGAAAACCGAGATCACTTTCCGTACGGGCATGAATCGTCCCGGTATATTCCGCAGCGCCACCCTGCGCGGAAATAACCGTAAAGGCGCGAACCAGGCGGGGAGCTGCCGCATCGACCGGCGGTTTCTGATCTTTTCCAAAAACAGCCACAGCACCGACGACAATCACAGCCAATGCTCCCATAGTGAACGCCATGCGATACCTGAGCGACAAGCCGCCGAATTTCTTGATATCAATCGTTTTCATACACATCACTCCTTTGAATGCCTACTTGCCTAGACCGGTCTATGTAATACTGATCAAAAAAAACTGTTGTTGTGTATCCGTTTCATGGTTTTATTATTGGACTGATCAGTCTAATGAGTCAAGCGATATTTTCTTATGTCCCCTGAATACTCGGATTCTGATCAGTCGGCTCTCCGGCGAATTTAATTGTCAGCATACGCCATGGCCAGCATTTCTATGGGATGGTAAACCGGGTACGGCAGGGTGTGGCCGAACTGCAGGCGGCAACTCAAGCAATCAGTGACAATCGCCTCAGGGTTCCGGCTCCGGATCTTCTCCATCAGGGGACGACCCAAGTCCAGAGATTTATCGTGGAAAGATGCCTTGAAGCCAAAATTGCCCCCCATGCCGCAACAATCCATGCCATTGCCCACCGGTTCGATGGTCAACCCGGGAATCAACCCCAGAAGGTCCAGGTACGGGCTGCCTATCTTCTGCTCTCGCTGATGGCAGGGAGCATAGTAGACCACACGTTTGGATATGGCACTGAAACGGGCATCGAGCTGTCCCGCGTCGTGCAGGCGGGCCAGATACTCCCCCGCGTCGGAAAGGTGCTCAGCCAGGTTGATGCGGCTTAGAGGATCGAGGGACGCAAAATAGCCGTCGTCACAATAGATGTTTTTGGGATCGTATCTTTTAAGCGCCTTGAGTTTGTCGATACCTTGACCACTTGGCGGACTTGCAGTCGCAGCCTCTTTGGCTCCCTCAATTTTCTTATAGGCTTCGGAATAATGGGCTCTCTCTTTTAACAGCACCTTCAGGTAGTACCCGCAGGTGGGGCAGGAGCTGATGAGTTCGTCGCCAGCCTGAACCGCAGCCAGCAGCTCATCCAGGTTGGCTTGAGCTAGCTCCAGAGTGGTGTCTCGGTCTCCTTCTGCTAGATGCGGCATGCCGCAGCACTGCTGCGGTGGGACATGGACCGCCACTCCGTTGCGCTCCAGCACCTCGACAACCGAGCGGCCAACCTCGGGAAAGAGATAGCCCGCCGTGCATCCGGCAAAATAGGTGACGTTTCGACTCCCCTCCTTGCGCGCGGTGAGCCCTCTGTGCTCGGCCCAATGAAAGAAATTATGTGCCGGAATGACGGGGAGCTTGCGCTCGGGATGAAGCTTGAGCGCTTTTCGCAGCAGAGGAGCAGTGGCCTTGCTCGACTGCAAAACCCTGGTCAACCGGGGGAAGCTACCGGCCAGCTTGGCCATGCGCGGAACAGAGGTGAGCAGCCGGGTCGCCAGGGGGAGCCCCTCAGTGTCGACGAAAAGGCTCTTGGCCTTCATCACCTGGATGGGAATTTTGGGGCAGGGGCAGATACCGCAAAGGGTACAGAGGTCGGTCATGTGGCGCAGTTGTGCCGCGGTGATGGAAACCTTTTGCTCTTTTTCCTGGTCCCAAAGGCGATAGAGCTCAGGGAAAAATGCGCAATCCTCCTCCATCAGGGTGCGGCAGACGTCGCAGCCGGCGCACAATTTCATGACGCTGCGAAGGATCTCTTGAGGGTTGTTTTTCTCTTTAGAATCAGTATGCTCCATCACGTCACCTTCCTCTAGGCAGCTTATCTTTGGGGCAAATCGCTCAACCTATTCCATCAATCTGTCTTGGTGATGCATTGACAGGTATGCGGGTTGCACACGGGACCCCGGTCTGACACAGGCCGCATCCGGCATAGTCTCCGATATAGCCGGGGCCATGCATCCCGTCGATCCAAGGTTTCTGCTGGACGAACAACACCTGGTAGCATTTCAGTTTGTCGTGTCCTTCCGCGGTGATGGCAGCGCCTGGGCAGCGGTCGATGCAGGCACCGCAGGCACCAGACGCGTAAAAGCTGCAATTGGCTAGGTGATCCGTATACCGCCTCGCTGACGGCTCCAATTTCACATTGATCAGAAAACTGTTGCAGCGCACCCCAATCCCTTTTGTCGTAATAAAGCCGTCGTTGAGGCTGAACGTTCCTAACCCGGCGGCGTAGGCTATATGCCGTTGGGACCAGGTGGAGGCCAGCGGCTCAGGAGGTCGGACGATCCGAAAGAAAGGGGTCTGATCCGGAGCGACAGCCTCAATCCCTAGTGCCGCGAGGACCTCTGTCACGTAAGTGACCAATTCATTATTGAAGTCCTGCCCCTTCCAGCGAGTGTGATTCCAGCGTAGCGCCGGCCCTTCATTTTCCAATGCGTTGACGCGCATTGTTTCACGGTTGTAAGGGAGGGCAAGCGAGACCACGCTGATATCGCCGACGACCGGGTTCGCGATCTTTTGAACCTCGGAGAGGTATTTCCCGAAGAACTCTCGAGGGGTGAAATGGTCTTTGTGTACGACCTCCTTGAATGTTTCAAAGACAGGGTCGTCGCCAGCGGCGTAGCCGAAAATCGGTGGTTCGAAGATGGGGGCATCGTCAAAACTTTCGAGTCGATTGGATGGGCTGGTTGCCACATAATCAAGGATGATCCGCTCGATGAAAGCTTTCGGGTCGTTTTCAAACTCATGTCTTTTGTCTGAATCTACAATAGGTTGCAGGCCTTCAATCATGACCACATCCTCTCTTTTTTCATGCAATATCTTATGGGAAACAGTCAGCATACGCCATAGCCCGCATTTCTATGGGATGTTCCTTAATGGCATCAGTCATTTCCGGAGCGGCTAGGCTGAAGTGAAGCGGCAGCCGGCTCGTAGCCAATGAGCGCCTTCATCTCGAGAAACGCTTCGAAACCGATTTCACCCCATTCGCGACCATTCCCTGACTGCTTATAGCCGCCGAATGGCGCCGTAAGATCAATGTCGAGCGCGCTGGCGTTCAAGGTAACCTGTCCGGCCCGGATGCGTCCACCTACCTCCCGTACCCTGTCCATATTCCCGCCCTGGACATAAGCCGAAAGTCCATAGCTGGTGTCGTTGGCGATCCTGATGGCATCCTCCACGTTGTCATACCCCAGTATCGCCAGGACCGGCCCGAAGATTTCCTCACGGGCGATGGTCATATCGTTGGTGACATTGGCAAAGACCGTAGGTTTCACATAGTAGCCCTGTTCAAGCCCTGCAGGTTTGCCGGTTCCACCGATTACGAGCGTTGCCCCTTCCTCAATTCCTTTTCCGATCAGTTCCTGAATCCTGGTCCACTGCCGCTCGTTGACCACCGGACCCATGAATGTGTTCTCGGTCGGCTTGCCAGGGTTAAAATTTGCCGCAACCCGCCAGACTATGTTCGTTACCTCCGCCATTCGCGATTGGGGTACCAGCATGCGGGTTGGGGCCAGACAGGTCTGGCCCGAGTTGAACATCACCCCCTGCATTCCTGCGGCGACCGCTTTTTCAAAATCAGCGTCATCCAGGATGATATTGGGGCTCTTCCCTCCCAGTTCCTGGTGGACTCGTTTTACCGTTGATGCGGCTTTAACCGCTACATCGACCCCGGCGCGCGTCGAGCCGGTGAAGGAAATCATATCGATGTCGGGATGGGAGGAGAGCGCCGCGCCAACCGTCACGCCATCGCCATTCACCATATTGAAGACGCCAGGAGGGACTTCAGCCTTATCCAGAATCTCCGCCAGTATTTGAGCTGAAAATGGTGAATATTCCGACGGCTTCAAGACCATGGTGCACCCGGTGGCAATGGCCGGCGCAACTTTTGCCATCATCAGTATGACGGGAAAGTTCCAGGGAGAGATAAGACCGCAGACCCCGATCGGCTCCCGCTGGATCATAGTGCTTCCTCGCAGTTCTTCGAACTTGTAGTTCTTCAGAACTTCCATGGCAATATTGAGCTGGCCCAGTGGCGCTGCTGCCTGGACCTTTTCCGCAGCCCAAAGAGGCGCACCCATCTCCTCGGAAATTGCCGCGCACATGTCGTTGAAGCGCGTCTGGTAGACCTCGATGATCCGCCCCAGAAGAGCCAACCGCTCCTCTCGCGTGGTACGCGACCAGCTTGGGAATGCCCGTCGTGCCGCCGCCACGGCCCGATTCACGTCCTCAATCTCGCCCATGGCAATCCGCCCGGCGACCGCTTCGGTGGCCGGGTTGATCACGTCCCAAGTGCGGCTCCCTGTCGGTTCCTCCCACTTTCCGTTCAGATAGAAATTTAAGTACTCGCGCATGTCTTCCTCCCTTTCATAATAAATTCACAGCTGATGTGTCACCGCCTAATTGCTTTCAACCCTTTGCAGCCGATCCGTGGCCTCCTGCAGCTTATTCTCCAGTTTTTTCAACTCTTCCGCTGAGCCATTCGAATTCTTCCGGATTTCACTCTTGATCTCCGTGATCCTCTTCTCCAGGAGTTTCGCTTCATCGAAGCAATTACCGGCTGTCCACGCACAGGCTAGTCGTTCCTGGTGCGACATGGCAAAAACCGGGCCCGCTGCAGACATCAGTAACGCCGACATTACTACCAATGCAGTTGTTTTCATGACTTTCTCCTTTATGGTGTTTGATTATTCAAGGGAGATGCTCCTTGAATTCGTAGATACATTTTTTTCGTGTACAATCTCACCTTTGACCGGTCTACTTGATATACGATAAAAAAATATTTTCTGCGTTTGCGTTATGTTGTCGCAGATGAAACTAGAAACTTCCGTTTATGCAAAACATTTCCCGAACGCCTTGAACAGATTCAACGGACCTTTGACACGAATCCTTCTCAGAACGATTTGCTTGATCATCGAAGTTTCCTTGTGAAGCACGCGCAGCCAGGTCTTTGCATCGGCATGCACACTAACGTCCGAAACGCCCACATGTCCTTGCTCGACTTTGATAGTTTTGTCTTTGATAACGACCGTTGCTTCAGCCCTCTCAATGCCGCTGAACGTGAAATGATAGGTAGCGCTCAATCCTTCAGAGTGGTGGCGCTGGAAGGCAATCGGCATGGATGCGAGGAAATGTGCTACGGTCGGCGGTCGTACGCCGTTTCCTACGCGCTTTATCTTCTTATGCGGGAACTTGCTTCGAACATGATCCTCGGCGTCAGAATCCGGCAGGACATACACGGTCTCACTCTTCTGTTGGAGCGGTTTGACCACTACATCGACAAACGTTTTCTTGCTATCCAGATACTGCGGGATCACCTCGTCACCCGCAGGACAGACGGCCATGCAATAGACCGACTTGTAGCACGGCCCGCACACCAGGGTTTGCCACATCGATACGGTTTCAGCGTCGCTTACTTTGCTCCGGTAATCGGTTGAACTCTTGCTATCCGCGATATTTTCGACCCAATCTGTGAAACCGCCAATCAATTCACGATAAGTATGAGTCATGCAATTTACGGGGTTGAAAAATCCGTCCGGACCGATGGCGCCTGTGGGACAGGCAGCCACACAAAGCTTGCAGTCAATACAAGGATTATAGTCTAAAGGAGTGCTGTATTCGTCGAGCTCAGCATCTATGCATACGGTATTAAGCAACACGAAACTCCCGAACACGGGATGGATGACATTGCGATGAAGGCCCATTTTCCCGAGTCCGGCAGCTACAGCTATGGTTTTGTGCGATACTATCTGCATCTTGCCGGGCCAGTTATCCGCTTCCATGGGAAATCCGCCTGGCGGGGTCGCGGCACGGATGCCTTTTCGTTCAAATGCTGTCGCCAATGCATGAGCAGCATGAGCCAGTTGTTCTTCCACCTTATGCAATTCGAGGCTGGCTATGGAACGGGCGGGGCTTCTCAGGTTTTCCCTGTTAATCCGTCCCACAAAACTGATGAGCGTTTTGGCCCAGGGGAATACCTGCAAAATGTCCGCTTTTTGCTCTGCCAGTAAGGGATTGGTAATTTCCACAAACCCCACGTCATCCACGCCTGCTGCAAGGCACTTCTCGCGCAGTTCCTGAGCACTTAGCTTTAGTGCCGCGACATGCGGTGTCCCTGATGCCTTTCTCTCATGATAGCGTAGTACCGTAGGGTGATTATTCAGTTCCATAAAGACAGCCTCCAATATTGTATATATCTGTCTGGCGTTGCGACTCATCCGTTTATGATGCGTGAGATAACTGCCTGGTGCAGCCAGCGCGGCGTTGCCCAGATAAAGATCGTAGTAGCCTTGTTGGCCCAGCCCGGCACGATACTGATGCGTCCGGCCTGCAACGCGCGGATACCGGCGGCCACCACGGGCGCCGGCTTCATCATCAACTGCTGCAACGCGGGCGTGAGCTTCTGATGCGCCGCTGTGGCGAATCCGGTTTCTGACATACCAGGACAGAGCGTCGTCACCGTTATGCCGTCGGGCTTGAGTTCGCGATGAAGCGCATCCCCCAGACCCAATACGTAGGCCTTGGCGGCCGCATAGACGGCGAAGTTTTGCACGCCCAGATAGGCCAACAGACTGGCAACGAGCAGAATTTTCCCGCGCCCACGCTTGCGCATGTCTTGCGCAAAAACATGGGTAATGGCGGTCAAGCTGGCAATATCCAGCTGCACCATCGCCAGGGCCGTGTCCAGCCGGGCATCGAGAAACGGGCCGTGAAGTCCGTGACCGGCGTTGTTGATCAGGATATCGATCGCAATGCCTTGCTCAAGGAGCCGCTGATGCAGCCCAGTTACTGCCTCAATATCCGAAAGATCGACCTGCTCCACGATGACATTGATCCGGTTCTGTTGGCGTAGCGCCTCGGCGAGTGCTTGAAGCCTGTCCAGCCGGCGCGCTACCAGGACCAGAGAATGCCCTTGCCCGGCATATTGGCGGGCAAACTCCTCGCCGAAACCGCTTGAAGCACCCGTGATGAGGACCCATGATTTGTCTCTTGTTTTCATTGTGTTTACCTCCAACAATATTTCGCTTAGACCGGTCTATGTAATACAAATCAAAAAAAAACGGTTAACTGCTACTATTATTTCCGGGCAAGGAATCTATCAAAATAAAAATGAATGAAATTCCGTAACGGCTCGGATGACTTTTTAACCTTGGAGCGAAGCAGTGCCCCCTGGAATGATGCGATCAGATTTTCTGCCAGCATTTCCGCGTCCATATCCGCAGAGATTGTATGTTCCGACTGTGCTTGCAGAAGTAAACCTGACAAGCCTATTGTCCAGCTTTGCAGAGCCTGCTCAAGGCGTTGCCGGACGTTTTCAAAGTGATCTGACATCTCCTGGCCCAGGTTGCCAAGCAAGCATCCCTTGGAGCAGTCATTACCTTCAAAATCTGCAATTAATGCTTCGAAGCTTCTTTTGACGCGCTCCAAGGGTAGCAAAGATTCATCGCTGAAAATCGGGTAGAGCGTTTCAACCCTGTCTGCGACAAATTTGTCGATGATCGCCAGGGCAAATTCTTCCTTGCTGGAGAAGAAGTTGTAAAACGACCCTTTGGGAATGTTTGCCTGCTTCAGAATCGCTTCGACACCGGTCGCATTGAACCCTCTGCTTAATACAATGTCGAGGCCGACCTGAACGATATCTTCTTTGTTGTGTATTCGTTTCATGGTTTTATTATTAGACTGATCAGTCTAATGTGTCAAGCGATATTTTCTCTTGCAAATAATCTTTACGGCAGAAAAAGCCGCAGCGCAGTTCAAGGCTGCCAATTATCTGCTTCCAGCCGCTATTATGGCACCAATAACGCAGGGGAATCGTGCCTCCAGATCATCAAATCGTATGGAGTTTATCAACACGTTACCCTCCCTCCTGCTGGCAACCACTACCGCGAAGCTGCCGCACGTTATAAGCAAAGAATCGGAATCCCACTATTACTGGTGGGCGGAATCAGAACCCTGGAGACAATTGAAAGTATCGTGCGTGATGGCATCGCCGACTTCATATCTCTGTGCCGCCCCCTCATTTGTGAACCGAACTTGGTAGGGCGCTGGAAGGCCGGCGACACAAAACCTTCTCTCTGTGTATCTTGCAACGGATGTATTGCACCTGCCAGGAAAGGTCTCGGGGTACAATGCGTTCTATGATGCCTTCAGCTCGCATGTTCGCAATAATTAGATGGCCGCGATTTTTGATCGTACTGATACCGCAAACTATTCGAGAGGTGTAAATACTACGATGATTTATGCTCACCTTTTACCAAATAAACTTGCACATGCAGCTGTAATACTGGACAACTTTTAGAAAAAACGTGACGCAGATTTTGACGCAGATTTGCTAAATTAATGTGCTAAAGTACCGCTTGGTAGATGAGCCCGACGAAATTAAGCGATTAGCGGTCAGTTGAAGCTCAAAAATAAATTGCCGTCCAACAGCTTAATTTTACAATGAATTGCAGTTGAACTCATAGTAAAGCAAAAAATATGTATTGACAGTTTTATCTGGATGGCTTATAGATGGAATTCATTTCATGTCGCGGGGTGGAGCAGTCTGGTAGCTCGTCGGGCTCATAACCCGAAGGTCATAGGTTCAAATCCTATCCCCGCAACCAAATAATTCAAGGGCTTACGTAAATTACGTAAGCCCTTTTTTGTGTCTTTTCCGGTATTGTAATGTATACTGTAATGTAACTGACTTATCCTGTAATTTTTCCGTACATACTTCCCTTCAACTTGTCAGAACCGATCAAGACGGAAGGTTGTGCGGGGAGAGTCAAGGTAAGAAGATGGATTTCTTTTTCAGTACACCATGATACTTGAAAAATATTTCTCGATGAGGTAGCATGACCCCATGAAAACTGCACAGAAAAAAACGCAGTAGAAACGATACGTTGTCGGCGCGCCACTCACGAACAGACTGCCTAAAAGAGCGTTGGAATTTTTTTAAAATGCTGTAACACCTCAACGCGATTATGAGACAGCAGAGTGGGTAACCAAAATCGCGGCCAGAAACAATCCCGACTCAAGCGCGAATCGCGCCTGTTAAAATAACGCTTGTCAAAAGCGCCTGCCTTGCGCCGGGTACATTTTTACCACGCTGGGGTTATTCCCACCGTTCCGAACCAGCAAAAGTATAAAGAGCAGCAGATTGCGGAACTTGATGGAAGGCTTGCTTCGGAATATCGGTTGGGCCACGTCATTTCGCAGGCACTTGAGACCAATCAGTTTCTCCCCATCAACTCTATTGTCCTTGAAACAGCTTCAGACAAGCTCTATCCCCTCTATGAATCGCTCGGATTCTCCAAAGTGCCCGACATGACAGACTGGATGTCTCTTGCGCTGCCACACTGACGCGATGTGGACAGGACACCTGCATAAAGCCGTCAAATTAATGCGACGGTACTTCCATATATTTTTGCAGCACGTTGTGTTAAAACCAAGCACCGATTTCAACAAACGAAAGGCATACCTGCATGGCTGAACAGACACCGATGATGCGGCAGTATCTGGAGATCAAGTCAGGCTATCCCGATGCGATACTCATGTTTCGCATGGGGGATTTTTACGAGATGTTTCTGGATGATGCTCTGCTGTCGTCACGGATTCTGGATATCGCACTGACCTCACGTAACAAGGGGAGCGGCGATGAAATCCCCTTTTGCGGCGTGCCCTTCCATTCGGTCTCACCGTATATTGCCAAACTGATTGAAGCCGGTCACAAGGTGGCGGTCTGCGAGCAGGTCGAAGATCCGAAGCAGATCAAAGGCATCGTCCGGCGCGAAGTGGTCCGCGTGGTGACCCCCGGCCTTCTGATCGAGAGCGAGAGCCTCTCGCCGAACGAAAACAACTTTCTGCTGTCGCTGCATGAAACTGCCGACGGTAGGTGGGGCTGCGCCTGGCTGGATGTCTCCACCGGCGAGTTCCGCGCCACGCAGTTGGAAAATAGTGCAGCGGCATTGGCCGAAGCGGTAGCTGTCAACCCGCGCGAGGTTCTGCTGGTGGATGATCGTGACCTGAAGAACCTGTCACCCGATGTGCGCTCGTTTCTGACCGCCAGGATCGTTTCACGGGCACCGGCCTGGGTCTATGACCGTCAGTACGCCACCACACTGCTCTGCGGACATTTCGGTGCCGCCTCGGCCGACGCGCTCGGCCTGGAAGCATCACCAACCGCCCTGCTGGCTGCGGCTGCCGCGCTGTATTATCTGCGTGAAAATCGCAAAGCCGCGCTGCCGCACATCCGCGACCTGCAGGTCTACCAGCGCAGCCAGCATCTGACCCTCGACCCGGCCACGCGCCGCAATCTTGAGATTACCGAAAGTATGGCCGAAGGGAAGCGCAGCGGATCGCTGCTGGGCTGCCTTGACCGGACCGGCACCGCTATGGGTGCCCGCCGTCTGAAGCAGTGGCTGGGGTATCCGCTGGTAAAAATGGAGGCGATCCGACAGCGGTTGGACGCGGTTGAGGAACTGCTCGAAAATCCTGCTCTGCGTGATGCTTTATACACCGGATTTAAACATATCGCCGACCTGGAACGACTGAACGGGCGCATCGGCATGGCCAGCGCCGGAGGTCGCGACCTGCGGGCCCTGCACGATTCGCTGATCCACCTGCCCGCGCTTCTGGAGTGCCTGACTACCCTGCAAACGCCGCTACTGGCCGATCTGTCGAGCGATATTGATCCGCTGGTTGATCTGCGCCAGTTGATCTCAGACGGCATCATCGACACCCCCCCCTTCTCACTGCGCGAAGGGGGCATCATCGCTCCCGGATTCAATCCCGAGCTGGATGATCTGCGCGCCATCAGCAGCCAGGGCAAAGGTTACATCGACCGCCTGGAAGCCCAGGAACGGACCCGCACCGGCATCTCGACCCTCAAAATCCGTTATAACCGCGTCTTCGGCTACTCGATCGAAGTCACCAAGAGCAACCTTGCTGCCGTTCCGGACGATTATATCCGCCGCCAGACGCTGGCCAACGCCGAACGCTATGTGACCCCGGAATTGAAAGAGTACGAAGAGAAGGTTTTGGGGGCCGAAGACCGTATCTGTGAACTGGAGTACACCCTCTTTCAGCAGATCCGCGAACGGATCGCAGGAGAAGCGGTCCGCATCACGCGCTGTGCCGACGGCCTGGCCAACCTGGATGTCCTGATCTCACTGGCGATCGTAGCCGGAGAGCGCAACTACTGCAAGCCGCTGGTTGACGAGTCGGACGTCATCCAGATCAGCGAGGGGCGCCATCCGGTCATCGAAGCGATGAACCTGGGAGAACGATTCGTCCCCAACGACACCCTTCTGGATGGCAACGACAATCAGCTCCTGATGATCACCGGCCCCAATATGGCCGGTAAATCGACCTATATGCGGCAGGTGGCGCTGATCTGCCTGATGGCGCAGGTCGGCAGCTTTGTCCCGGCAACTGCTGCCCGGATCGGTATTGCCGATCGCATCTTTACGCGGGTCGGCGCCGGTGACAACCTGGCACGCGGCCAGTCCACGTTCATGCTGGAGATGATGGAGGCGGCCAGTATCCTCAAGAACGCTACACCACGCAGCCTGATTGTCATGGACGAAATCGGGCGTGGCACCTCGACCTTCGATGGTGTATCGATCGCCTGGGCGGTGGCTGAACACATCCATGACATCCCCACCTGCCGGGCCCGGACGCTTTTTGCCACGCATTATCACGAGCTGACCGAACTGGCCACAACCCGTGAGCGGATTAAGAACTACACAGTAGCGGTCAGGGAATGGAACGATCAGGTCATATTCCTGCGCACGATCATACCGGGTGGCGCTTCGCACTCCTACGGCATCCAGGTGGCCCGTCTGGCCGGTATGCCGGCAGATGTCGTCGAACGCGCCAAGGAAATTTTGCATAACCTGGAAAGTGGAGAGTTTGAGGAGGGGGCACCGCGCCTTGCCAAGAGCCGTAAAAGCCCGCCCAAAGCGGAACAGCGCCAGTTTTCCCTGTTTGAAAACAGCGAAGACCAGCTGCGTCTACGCCTGAAGAAACTTATCATCGCCACACTGACCCCGCTGGAGGCACTTAATCTGCTGGATGAGTTAAAGCGGATGGTTTGATTTCATACGTTCAAAACAAACCATCCCCTTCGAAGAGATAACAAAAAAAGTAAGACATGCCGCACACTCCCACACATCCCGGAGTAACAAACCACCGTGAGCCTCGATTACACCACTCTTGAGCTGCTGCGCCAGAGCCATCCGGCCTGGCGCCTGCTGCGTTCTGATCATGCCGCCTTGATCGCAAGCTTTCTGCAGCGCGTGTTCATCGGGCCCAATCAGCGGGTGATGGCGCAGGCAGACCTGGCCGAGTCGCTGGAAGACGAACTGTTTGCACTGCGTCAGCAACTGGGGGCGGATGCCTTTCCCAAACCAGCAATCCAGTACCTCAACGACTGGGCAGCGGCCGAACGGGGCTGGCTGCGCAAGTTCTACCGTCAGGGGTCGGATGAACCCTGTTTTGACTTGACTCCGGCCACCGAAAAAGCCATCGCCTGGCTGGCAACGCTGGCTGAGCGCAGCTTTGTCGGCACCGAATCACGTCTGCTGACGCTCTTTGAGCTGCTGAAACAGATGAGTGAGGGGAGTGAGCGCGACCCGCAGACTCGCATCGCAGAGCTGAACAGGCGGCGCGCTGATATCGATGCTGAAATCGCCCGTATTGAAGGTGGTGATCTGCCGCTGCTGGATGACACCGCTCTGCGCGACCGCTTCCAGCAGTTCATCAGTATGGCCCGCGAACTGCTGACCGACTTTCGTGAAGTTGAACATAATTTTCGAGGCCTGGACCGGCGCGTGCGAGAACGGATTGCACTGTGGGATGGCGCCAAGGGCACCCTGCTGGAAGAAATAATGGGTGAGCGCGATGCCATCGCCGATTCCGATCAGGGTCGCAGCTTCCGCGCCTTCTGGGATTTTCTGATGTCGAGCAGCCGCCAGGAAGAGCTGACGACATTGCTACAGCGGGTTCTGGCCCTCCCGCCGATCATCGAACTCAAGCCGGACAGCCGCACACGGCGCGTACATTATGACTGGCTGGAAGCGGGTGAACACACCCAGCGCACCGTAGCGCAACTCTCGCTGCAGCTGCGCCGTTTTCTGGATGATCAGGCCTGGCTCGAAAACCGGCGTATCATGGATATCCTGCACAGCATCGAAGCCAGGGTGCTGGCGCTGCGCGAGAATCCGGCGGCGACAGCGGGTGTGGCCATGACCATCGCTGAAACCTCTGCTGACATAGAACTGCCGATGGAGCGACCACTGCATACGCCGGCAATGACCGCCGTAATCAGCACCGCTCTGCTGGAGTCCGGCGATGACACCGTGGATGCCTCGGCACTCTACTCACAGGTGGTGATCGACCGGGCCCGCATGGCGCATCACATCCGCCACTCCCTACAGGATCGTTCCCAGATCACGCTGCGCGAAGTGTGCGAACTGCAGCCGCTGCAGCATGGCCTGGCCGAACTGGTGGCCTATCTGCAGCTGGCGGACGGCACCTTCAAAAGCATGGTGGATGAAGATACGACCGATGTTATCGTGTGGCAAACATCTGATCTGGACGGCCGCGAACGCTCCCGCCAGGCACGACTGCCGCGCGTCATTTTTGTGAAGTAGTTTGTGAGGTCCTGATGTCAACAGAAACACATACACAAGAAACGCCGCAGTACGATCTTTCGGCCTTGGTAGTGCCGCTTTTAAAGGGGGTTATCTATCAGGAGACGGATGCCGGACTCTGGAATGGGCTGCTGAGCCTGCAGCCGCGGGTACGCGACTATGTCGCCGTCCTGGGACTGGAGCTGGTGCTGGATGAGGCCGAGGGGTATGCCTTCCTGCGTTCATGCACCGAGACGGAAAACAACGATGCTCCCAAACTCCCGCGTCTGGTTGCGCGGCGACCACTCTCGTTTCCGGTCAGCCTGCTGTTGGCACTCTTACGCAAGAAACTGGCCGAGTTCGATGCCAGCGGCGGGGATGCGCGACTGATTCTGTCACGCGACGATATCGTCGAACTGGTGCGGGTCTTTCTGCCGGAGAGCAGCAACGAGGCCAAACTGATCGACCAGATCGAAAGCCATCTCTCAAAAATTGTCGAGCTGGGATTTCTGCGCCGCCTGAAAGCGACATCGGCGCACCAGATGACGACCTTCGAAGTGCGCCGCATCCTGAAAGCCTTTGTTGACGCACAGTGGCTGGCTGAGTTTGACACCCGCCTGGCCGCGTACCAGATGCACGCCGGTATGGCATCAGGAGCTGCAGCCGATGAATGATACACAAACCATGAGTCTTGACTTTGCAGCTGATGACGCGCTGTCCGGCTTTCGGTTGCAACGCCTGGAGGTGTTCAACTGGGGCACGTTTGATGGTCGCGTCTGGACGCTTGAAGCGGGGGGCAAGAACGCGCTTTTGACCGGCGATATCGGATCAGGCAAATCGACACTGGTAGACGCAGTCACAACACTGCTGGTTCCGGTACAGCGCATCGCCTACAATAAAGCCGCTGGTGCCGACAACAAGGAGCGTACGCTGCGTTCCTACGTACTCGGGCACTACAAATCCGAACGCAATGATCAGAGCGGCAGTGCCAAACCGGTTGCACTGCGCGACAACAACAGCTACTCGGTAGTACTCGGCGTTTTTCATAACGCCGGCTACCAGCAGACGGTGACACTGGCCCAGGTATTCTGGATGAAAGATGCCGCACAACAGCCGGCCCGCTTTTTTGTGGGGGCTGAGAAGGCGCTCACCATTGCGGTCGACTTCGCCCGTTTCGGTTCGGATATCGGCGGACTGCGTAAAAAATTGCGCGGAGCCGGTGCAGAAATTTTTGACAGTTTCCCTCCCTATGGCGCCTGGTTCCGGCGGCGCTTCGGCATTGAAAACGAACAGGCTCTCGACCTGTTCCATCAAACCGTCTCGCTGAAGTCGGTCGGTAATCTGACCGATTTTGTGCGCAGCCACATGCTCGAACCTTTCGATGTAGCAACCCGCATCAGCGCCTTGATCAGCCATTTTGATGATCTGAACCGGGCTCACGAAGCGGTCCTGAAAGCCAAACACCAGGTGGAACTGCTACAGCCGCTGGTAAACGACACAGAGAAGCATGCGGCACTCTCGGCGCAGGCGGACGGACTGCGTGCCAGCCGGGAGGCGCTGCGCTTCTACGGTGCCAGGCTGAAAATGGAACTGTTGAATACGCGCATAGCGACTCTGACGGAGGAGTGGACACGCCAGAACGGACATGTCTCGCGCCTGGTTGAGCTCCGTGACAGCCAGCGGAACGAGCAGGATGAACTCAAGCGCAGCATCGCTGAAAACGGCGGCGATCGTCTGGAGCGCTTGGCGGTCGAGATTATTAAGATGAATCAGGAGCGTCAATCACGTCAGCGCAAGTCGGAACGCTATAGCGAACTGGCCGGGCTTGTCGGCGGCAGCCGTTGCGAGGATACCGACGCCTTTCTCCGGCAGCGGCAGCAGTTCCTACAGCAGGCCGAAGCGGCCCGCGAGCAGGAAGCCGGCCTGCAGAACGACCTGACAGAACAGGGTGTCAACCTGCGCCAGGGTAGACAGGAACTGGACGGGCTGATGGCCGAAATCAGCAGTCTCAAAGCCCGGCGCAGCAACATACCGGCCGAACAGGTGGCCATGCGAGCCAGGTTATGTGCAGCGCTCGGGCTGCAGGAGTCCGAGATGCCCTTTGCCGGCGAACTGTTACAGGTGCGCGACGATCAACGTGATTGGCAGGGCGCCGCCGAACGGCTGCTGCGAAATTTCGGTTTATCGCTGCTGGTCCCGGATGATCACTATGCAGCGGTGGCCGGGTGGGTTGATAAAACGCACCTCAAGGGGCGGCTGGTCTACTTTCGCGTACGTCAAAATTCGCGCGGCGAGCTCTCATCTCAGCAGCGTGCCGAGCTGCACAAAGACAGCCTGGTGCATACGCTGGCCATCAAACCCGATTCCCCCTTTTATGACTGGCTGGAACGTGAACTGGCACACCGTTTCGATGTCGCCTGCTGTCTGACACCAGAGCAGTTTCGCCGCGAAACCCGCGCCATCTCCCGCAATGGCCAGATCAAGGCCCCCGGCGAACGTCACGAGAAAGATGACCGCCACCGCCTGGATGATCGCAGCCGCTATGTCCTGGGTTGGACCAACGCAGAAAAAATTGCCGCGCTGGAAGCTACAGCGCGGCATTCTGAGCAGCGTCTGGCTGATCTTGACCGGCAGATTTCAGACGTGCTAGCCCGGCAGAAGGTTATCAAAGAACAGCTGACGGCCTTCTCAAAACTCGATGAATATACCGAATTCAGGGAACTTGACTGGCGCTCACCGGCGGCTGAAGTAGCCCGCTTGACGGACGAAAAACTAAAGCTGGAAGCCGCATCCGATGTTCTGAAACTGCTTACCGCCCGATTGAGCGACGTTATATCGGCGTTGAGGATTTCAGAGGGGAAACTGGAAGAGCATCAGGACAAACGTTCCAAAGCGGCGCAGAAAAAAACCGATGCCGAAAGCCTCCGCTCAACGGTTCAAACTATAATTGATGATGTGATGTTTATCCACCATGCCGTGTATTTCGAGCGGCTCGATGCGTTGCGTGATGAGGCGTTGGGGGAGCATCACCTGACGGTCGAATCCTGCGATAGTCGTGAACGTGAAATGCGCGACTGGCTACAGGCCAGAATCGACGCCGAGCTAAAAAAACTCAACCACCTGCGCGACAAGATTATCGACGCCATGCGGGCCTACTGCCTCGCCTTTCCGCTTGACACGCAGGAGGTGGATGTATCCATTGAAGCGGCTGCCGAATATCGGAATATGCTGGACAGGCTGAAAGCTGACGACCTACCCCGCTTTGAAGCGCGCTTCAAAGAGCTGCTGAACGAGAATACCATCCGCGAAGTGGCCAACTTCCAATCCCAGCTGGCACGCGAGCGTGAAACGATCAAAGATCGCATTGCGCACATCAATGAGTCACTGGTGCAGATCGACTACAACCCCGGTCGCTACATAGCGCTGGAGGCGCAGGCCACATCGGACATTGACATTCGCACGTTCCAGAGCGAGCTGCGCGCCTGCACCGAAGGCGCACTGACCGGCTCGGATGATGACCAGTATTCAGAGGCCAAGTTCCTGCAGGTCCGGCAGATTATCGAACGCTTTCGCGGACGCGAAGGGTTATCCGACCTGGACCGCCGCTGGAGCGCCAAAGTTACTGACGTGCGCACCTGGTTCGTCTTTGCCGCCAGCGAGCGCTGGCGTGAGGACGACAGCGAACATGAGCATTATTCCGACTCGGGGGGCAAGTCCGGGGGCCAAAAAGAAAAGCTGGCCTACACTATTCTGGCGGCCAGCCTGGCCTATCAATTCGGCCTGGAATGGGGAGCCATCCGCTCGCGATCCTTCCGTTTCGTCGTAATTGACGAGGCCTTCGGACGCGGTTCCGACGAATCAGCCCAGTACGGCCTGCGACTGTTTGCACAGCTCAACCTGCAGCTGCTGATCGTCACCCCACTACAGAAAATCCACATCATCGAACCGTTTGTCTCCAGCGTCGGCTTTGTTCAGAATGAGGAGGGGCGCGCCTCCAAGCTGCGCAATCTCACCATCTCCGAATACCGGGCCGAGAAGGCGAGAACGTCCGCATGAGCTGGACCGGACCGGGCGATCTGCGCGCACAGCTGCAGAAACTGTGGGAGCGCGGGGAGCTGCTGGCCTCTCTGGTAAACGGCCAGACGCTCTTTCCTCGCCGACTGCTACTCAAGGGACCGTCATCGGTCGAAATGAGCGACCGTTTCGACGACGTGCGCAGCTGGATCAGTGAGCTACGCGCCATGCCGCACAGCCGGGTTGAGCTGCGCGAGTTTAGACACCGCGTATTCGGGACCAATACCATTCCGCATGAAATCTGGATCGATACGCAGGAAGACGCGCTGGCACTGATCGGTAAGCAACGCCTCGCCAACCGCTTCACGGCCCTGATTCAGCTGACCCGTACGCGCCAGCCGCGCCTGCTGGAGTGGCTGGCTAAACGACCGCTACGGGCGCTGGAACTTTATGACGACTGGAGTTGCCTGCTGGACATCGTAGCCTGGCTTGAACGACATCCGCGCCCCGGTGTTTATCTGCGTCAGGTCGATATCCCCGGCGTTCACAGCAAGCTCATCGAAGCTCATCGCACGGTGCTGACCGAGCTGTTGGATATCGTTCTGCCGCCGGATGCCGTTGATTTTAGCGCAACAGGAGCCAGCCGCTTTGCCGCACGCTACGGCTTTCGCGATAAACCGGCCCGCATCCGGTTTCGTCTGCTTGATGCTGCTTCTGATCCGGTCTACGGCTCTGTTCAGGACATTACCCTCGATGCTGAAAGTTTCGCTCGCCTTGATCCCTCCGTTTCACAGGTTTTCATCACTGAAAACGAGATCAATTTCTTAGCGTTCCCCCGCATGAAAAATAGTCTGGTACTCTTTGGAGCCGGGTACGGCTTTGAAATGTTGGGCGGAGTTGACTGGCTCACCAGCTGTCGGATTCACTACTGGGGCGATATCGATACGCATGGTTTAGCGATCCTCGATCAGCTCCGCTCGCGGTTCGGACAGGTCGAGTCTTTACTGATGGATCGCGCCACGCTGCTGGCGTTTGAAACACAATGGGGCACGGAGGATAAACAGGTCCGCCACGATCTCCCCCGGCTGACGCGGGAAGAACGGGATCTCTACGATGATCTGCGCGACAACCGCATCCGCAGCAATCTGCGCCTCGAACAGGAACGGATCGGTTTCACCTGGGTGGAAAGGGCACTGACCGGATTATGAAATAGTTTTTACAAGGAGCACCTGTGGAAGAGTTTTTGAAGATTGTGCTGCAGTCCGGGCGGACGGCGCTTGAGCTGGCGCTGTATGTGCTGCTGCCGGTGCTGGTGATCATGATGGCGCTCATGAAGGTTGTTGAGGCGCGCGGCCTGCTGGCGTTGGTCGCCAAGGGTATTCAGCCGGTATTGCGGCTGTTCGGCGTTCCGGGTGCCGGTGTTTTTGCCATGCTGCAGCTGCTGCTGGTCAGCTTTGCGGCACCGTTGGCGACGCTCAGTATCATGGAAAAGGATGGTACCGGCCGACGTCGCATTGCTGCCACACTGGCGATGCTGTTTACCATGTCGCAGGCCAATGCCGTTTTCCCGCTGGTAGCGGTCGGACTCAATCTGGGGGTCATCATGGCAACCTCGATTGCCGGAGGGCTTATCTCTGCAGCGCTGACCTTTTATTTTTTTGCACGATCCATTGAAGACAGCACGCCTTCAGAGTCAATCGACGTCCAGACTCAGCCTAAAAAAGTAAAAAGTTCACTGATCAACCTGATGATGGTAGGGGGGCAGGAAGCCGTTCAAGTCATTCTGGGAGCCATTCCGATGTTCATCCTGGCCATCTTTCTGGTCAATGTCCTCAAGGCGACCGGAGCGATCGGCGGCCTGGAGATCCTGCTCAAGCCTTTTTTCACGCTGATCGGTATCCCGGCTGTGGCCGTGCTGCCGATCGCCACCAAGTATCTGGCCGGCGGCACAGCCATGATGGGGGTTACCCTCAACCTGCTCAAGGAGGGAGCCATCACCGTTCAGGAGTTGAACCGTATGGCCGGCTTCATAATCAACCCCTGTGATCTGGTCGGCGCGGCGGTCCTGGTCTCAGCCGGAACACGCTGCGGATCGGTTGTCAGACCGGCCATCGCCGGGGCTGCGATCGGGATAACAATTCGAGGTCTCCTGCATCTGCTGATTTTCTGAAGTGCCGTCCAACAAGCACTGATCCGCAATTCAGCTTGTCAACATCCACCTTGTATGATAGTTTTACGAAATTTTTGACGCCGCTCTACGGACATTACTACGGGGGTTTACTTTGAACCAGTTTTACAAGAATCTTTCGCTCTGGCTGGTCATCAGTCTGATGATGATCCTGCTTTTCAACATGTTCAACAAACCACGACCAACCGCCGAAAAACTTAATTTCAGTGACTTTATCAGTCAGGTTGATGCCGGCAAAATCACCGCCGTCGTTATTCAGGGCAATGAAATATCCGGCAAGTATGACGGTAAGGACGGCAAAGCCTTTCAAACCTATAAACCGTATTCGGACGCAGATCTGACTAAAAGACTGCTGGAAAAGAAAGTCACCATTACCGCCAAACCGGAAGAGGAAAAGTTTTCCTGGTTTTCAATCTTCATCTCCTGGTTCCCGCTGATTCTGCTGGTGGGGGTCTGGATCTTCTTCATGCGTCAGATGCAGATGGGTGGCGGTAAAGCCATGTCGTTCGGTAAAAGCCGCGCCAAACTGCTGACCGAAACGCAGGGCAAAATCACCTTTGAAGACGTGGCCGGCATTGAAGAAGCAAAAGAAGAGTTGGAAGAGATCATCGCCTTTTTGAAAGAACCGAAGAAATTTACCATCCTGGGTGGCAAAATTCCGAAAGGGGTGCTGCTGGTCGGCCCTCCCGGAACAGGAAAAACAC
This sequence comes from Desulfuromonadales bacterium, assembly GCA_013349325.1. Taxonomy (GTDB): domain Bacteria; phylum Desulfobacterota; class Desulfuromonadia; order Geobacterales; family Pseudopelobacteraceae; genus JACRCG01. Next base: position 16,154 of record DUZX01000036.1, on the reverse strand, counting down.
TGCTGGCCCGTGCTGTGGCCGGTGAAGCCGGTGTGCCCTTCTTTTCAATCTCCGGTTCGGACTTCGTCGAGATGTTTGTCGGCGTCGGCGCCAGCCGTGTGCGCGATCTGTTCCTGCAGGGGAAGAAGAGCGCTCCCTGCATCATCTTCATAGACGAAATCGACGCCGTCGGACGCCACCGTGGCGCCGGCATGGGGGGTGGTCACGACGAACGCGAGCAGACCCTCAACCAGCTGCTGGTCGAAATGGATGGTTTTGAATCCAACGAAGGCGTCATCCTGATTGCCGCCACCAACCGCCCCGACGTTCTTGATCCGGCCCTGCTGCGCCCCGGCCGCTTTGACCGTCAAGTGGTCGTGCCACGCCCTGATGTCAAGGGACGTGAGATGATCCTGAAAGTTCATTCCAAAAAAGTACCGCTCTCCCCGGAAGTTGATCTGGCGGTCATCGCCCGCGGCACCCCCGGTTTCTCCGGTGCCGACCTGGCCAATCTGGTTAACGAAGCTGCTCTGCTGGCAGCCCGTTTGAACAAAACCGTGGCTGAACCGAGTGACTTTGACAGCGCCAAAGACAAGGTGCTGATGGGGGCCGAACGTCGCAGCATGGTTATCTCGGACGATGAAAAGAAGAGTACCGCCTACCATGAGTCCGGTCACACCATCGTCGCCCGGATGGTTCCGGGCACCGATCCGGTCCACAAGGTTTCGATCATTCCGCGTGGCCGCGCGCTGGGCGTCACCATGCAGCTGCCGATTGAAGACAAGCACAGCTACTCGCGCGAATCTCTGCTGGGTCGGATCGCCGTCCTGATGGGTGGCCGGGCGGCTGAAGAACTGATCTTCAACACCTTCACAACCGGTGCCGGCAACGATATCGAACGCGCCACCGATATGGCCCGCAAGATGGTCTGCGAATGGGGTATGAGCAGCAAGATGGGGCCACTCTCCTTCGGCAAGAAGGACGAGTCGATCTTCCTGGGACGCGAGATGGCCATGCACAAGAATTTCAGCGAGAAGACAGCCGAGCATATTGACGATGAAATCAAGCGCATCGTCGACGAGTCCTACGATCGCGCCCTGACCATCCTGCGCGAAAACCTGCAGAATCTTCACAACCTGTCTGAAATCCTGGTTGAAAAAGAAAATCTGACCGGTGATCAGGTTGATGAAATCCTGGCAACCGGCAAACTGACTGAGCCGGAGCCAACGGCACAACCAGCTCCCGCAGCGCCGGTTAGTGCTGAAGCGACCGTCCCGCACGCCGACCTGCAAGCCTGACGTGGGTCGTTTCAACCCGCGCTGGCTGACGGTATCGACGCCGCAGCACGCTATTCGTGAACTGGAGCTGGTTGCTGCGGACGGGTGCGGCGTCAGCGCCATGGCCCCCAAAATGCTGAGCCGCTGCATCAAACTCAGCGGACTGAAATGTCATCAGGCCAACATCCTCAAACAGGAACTGCTCTCTGTGGGGGGTGACGCGGCGGTTGCGCGCGGAACGGTGGCCTGTAGTATACCCGCTACCGATTGTATTCTGATCGGCACCGACAAGCAGCTGCGGCGACTCTGTCACAAGCTGGCTGCACAGCCCTTCGGACTGGCCGCCTTGGCGGAAGAGCTGTCGGCTGTTCTGAAAAGCGGTACCCATCCGCCACATATCTGGCGAACTTCGCGGCGCGACTTTTCACTGGAACGGCCGTTAATTATGGGGATTCTCAATCTGACCCCTGATTCATTTTCAGACGGCGGCTGCTACGATACCCCGGAAAAAGCCCTGGAGCGGGCCCTGCAGATGGAAGCCGAAGGGGCTGACATCATCGATATCGGCGGCGAAAGCACCCGCCCCGGAGCGGCAGCGGTCCCGCCGGCAGAGGAGCTGGCCCGCATTATGCCGGCGCTTGAACTCCTGGCCGGAAAACTTACCTGTGCCATTTCGGTTGACACCTGGAAGAGCGCTGTTGCCGATCAAGCCTTGCATGCCGGCGCTGAAATAATCAACGACATCAGCGGCTTCAGCTTTGATCCCGCTCTGGCGGCCGTGGCTGCCAGGCATGACGCCGGTGTCGTGCTGATGCATACCCGGAGCACCCCTGATCGTATGCAGCAGGATACCGCCTACACCGATCTGATGCATGAGGTTATTGAAAGCCTGTACACCTCTGTTGCACAGGCTCAGGAAACGGGTATCGCCAGAGAACGGATTGCCATAGACCCGGGCATCGGTTTTGGCAAGGAGTGCAGTGGAAACCTTGAGATCCTGCGGCGCCTTGACGAACTGCGCACGCTCGGACTGCCGGTACTGGTTGGTAGCTCTCGTAAATCATTTATCGGAACGGTTCTGGGAAGACACTCATCCTCTGACCGACTCTTCGGAACAGCCGCTACGGTGGCACTCGCGGTGGCCAATGGCGCTTCCATCCTGCGAGTTCACGATGTCCGCGCCATGCGTGACACCGCCGACATGGCCAGGGCTGTCATGCTGGCATAATTTATTCGTTTTCGCGCTGCCACGGGGAATCATGACTCCACTCTTCGACAGCATCACCCTGTTGGAACTCTGCGATAGACTGCTCGTTACCCTGCTGGTCTGCTGCACTGCGCTCATGTTTAAAAAAGAGGCCGCGCTCCGCATTCTGGTAATTATCGCGATTCTGACCGTTGTTCAGGTCATCAGCAGGGTGGTCGGCTTTACGGCGACCGCCTCATTTCTGCAGTTTCTGATCTCCTCACTGCCGATTATTCTTGCCATCATGTTTCAGAGTGACATTAAACGGGTCATGTTCTCTTCGCTACGTCGCAGCAGAAGCGCACTGACCGAGAGTCCCGAGCTGACGGAAACAGTTGATGAGCTGGCCAAGGGACTGCACGAGATGGCTGAGCGACGCATCGGCGCGTTGATCGTGATCATCCGCCAGATGTCGATCGACCATCTGGTCCAGGTCGGTACGGAAATCGACGCCAAGGTCACCAGCGAACTGCTCAATTCCATCTTTCTGCCCTACTCCCCGATTCATGACGGAGCCGTCATAATTCAGCGCGACAAGATCACCCGCGCCGGCTGTATTCTGCCGCTTTCACACAATCCCGACATTTCCCGGAGTTTCGGCACACGGCATCGGGCCGCATTGGGGCTTTCCGAGCAGAGCGATGCACTGGTACTGGTTGTTTCCGAGGAGACCGGCAAGATATCGATTGTTCATGAGGGAAAAATTACTTACGATGCCGACCCGACAGAAATTCGCCGCCTGTCCCGCAAAGCCATCGAAGGACGGCGGGCACCACGGGCAGTTGCCACGGCAGAATAATATAGCATTAATAACTTCCACCACAGAGTCACAGAGGGCACTGAGATATATTTGATTTTTCAGTTTTTTTATTACAATCATTTCTGCATGCACTCTGTGACTCTGTGGTAAGGTTCTAAAACTTCAATTAATCTATGAAAATTCCGTTAAAGGAGATCATTACTCATGAAAAAACTGTTTGGAACTGATGGAGTGCGCGGTGTTGCCAACGTCTATCCAATGACGACTGAAATGGCCATGCAGCTGGGACGGGCGGCCGCTTATATCTTCAAGGGGAGCAGCAAACGCCGCCACCGCATCGTAATCGGCAAAGATACGCGTCTTTCCGGCTACATGCTGGAGAACGCCTTGATGGCCGGCATCTGCTCGATGGGAGTCGACGTCCTGCAGGTCGGACCGCTGCCGACCCCCGGCATAGCCAACATTACCTCCTCAATGCGCGCCGACGCCGGTGTTGTCATTTCAGCCTCGCACAACGCCTTTCAGGATAACGGCATCAAGTTCTTTTCGGCGGATGGTTTCAAACTGCCGGACGAAGTTGAACTGAAGATCGAAAAACTGATCGCATCGAACAAGATCGACGCGCTGCGTCCTACGGCTACCGAAGTCGGCAAAGCCTACCGCATTGAAGACGCCGCCGGACGCTACATCGTCTTCCTCAAAAACACCTTCCCGCAGGAGATGGACCTCTCCGGGCTGAAGATCGTTCTGGACTGTGCCAACGGAGCCGCCTACAAGGTTGCTCCGGCGGTATTCGAAGAGCTGGGGGCTGAGGTCATTACGCTGGGCAACAAGCCGAACGGAACCAATATCAACGCCGGCTGCGGCTCACTGCACCCCGAAGTGATCAGCGAGGCGGTCAAGCAGCAGCGCGCCGATATCGGCATCGCCCTGGATGGAGACGCCGACCGGGTCATCGTCTGTGACGAATTCGGCAATGAAGTCGATGGCGATCACATCATGGCGATCTGCGCCACCGACATGCTGAAACGCAAACTGCTCAAGAAGAAGACTCTCGTGGCCACCGTTATGAGCAACATGGGGTTGGACATTGCGCTGCGCAAAGCGGGGGGCAAGATTATCAAGACCGACGTCGGCGACCGCTACGTGGTCGAAGCAATGCGCAAAGGGGGATACAATCTGGGGGGCGAGCAGTCCGGCCATATGATTTTCCTGGATTACAGCACCACCGGTGACGGTATCCTCTCGGCGCTGAAGCTGCTGGCCGTCATGCGCCGCGAAGGGAAGCCGCTTTCCGAACTGGCAGAAGTCATGATTCCGCTGCCGCAGGTACTCTGCAACACCCGTGTCCGTGAAAAGCGGGATATCATGTCGATTGAGGACGTTGCCGCCAAAATAAAGGATGTCGAGCAGAAACTCGGTGACGAAGGACGCGTACTGATCCGCTATTCCGGTACCGAACCGCTCTTGAGGGTCATGATTGAGGGGCAGGACAAGTACGAAATCACCACCTGGGCCAATGAGATCTGCGATCTGGTCAAGAAGAATATCGGGGAATAAACCATGGCTAAACTGGGACTTAACGTAGATCATATCGCCACCGTACGCCAGGCACGAGGTGGCATCGAACCGGATCCGGTGACGGCGGCAGCACTGGGTGAACTGGCCGGTGCCGAAGGGATCACCATCCATCTGCGCGAAGATCGTCGTCACATCCAGGATCGTGATCTGGAGATTCTGCGCCAGACCGTTAAAACCAAACTGAATCTGGAAATGGCCGCCAGCCAGGAGATTATCCGCATCGCACTCCGCATCAAGCCGGAGCAGGTGACGCTGGTGCCGGAAAAACGGCAGGAACTGACCACAGAAGGTGGACTTGATGTTATTCTCAATACCAAGCTGATTGCCGATACGGTCAAGCGCCTCAAAGATGGCGGCATCGTCGTCAGCCTGTTTGTCGATCCGAACCAGGAGCAGATCAAGGCCGCCACCAAGACCGGCGCCGATTACATTGAAATCCACACCGGCGCATACGCCGAGGCAAAAATATGGGAGCATCAAAAACGAGAACTGGAAGCCATTGATACCGCCATCAAACTGGCTCGCAAAGTCGGCCTGGGGGTTAATGCCGGCCACGGCTTGAACTACGTCAACATCAAGGCGATTGCTGCTCTGGGCGGCATTGAAGAGTACAATATCGGTCATTCGATCATCGCGCGTGCCATGCTGGTCGGCCTGGACCGGGCCGTCAAGGACATGGTTGAACTTATCAAATACGCATGATCTACGGCATCGGAGTCGACATAGCCGCTATCTCCCGCTTTCAGAGATTTCTGGTCGAGAATAATTCTGCATTGCTGATTCGACTCTTCAGCGAGAATGAGCTGAATACATGCGGCAAGCGCACAGACGCCGCCTCCTGCCTGGCAGCCCGCTTTGCAGCCAAAGAGGCTTTTATGAAAGCTCTCGGGACCGGGCTGCGGGATGGTCTTTCGTGGCATGATATTGAAGTCCGTAACGACGAGTTGGGTAAACCGGAACTGCTGTTATCCGGCAGAGCTCAGGAACTGTTCACCACCCGGCAGCTGCAAAGCGCCCTGCTTTCGTTATCGCACGACGGTGGTCAGGCAATTGCCATGGTTGTACTGGAGAGCTTATGAGAGTTGTGACTTCACATACCATGCAGGAGATCGATAAGCGGGCCATCGAGGAGTACGGTATTCCGGGTCTGACACTTATGGAGCATGCCGGACGGGCCTGTGTGGACGAGATCATCGCCGGATTCGGGCAGAGCGGCAGAGCATTCATCCTGGCCGGAAAAGGAAACAACGGCGGCGACGGCTTCGTAATTGCCCGCCTGCTGCTTGAAGAAGGGTGGAATGTCGCCGTGCTGATTCTGGCAGAACGGCACCAGATCAGCGGAGATGCAGCCGTCAACCTGGAAAAACTCCCGAAAGCGATACTCGCCTTCTGTAACGATCCCGACCGCCTCTCTGATCTGGCTTCAGGAGCGCTCCTCCCGGCAGATCTCATCGTGGATGCACTCTTTGGAACCGGTCTGCGCAGTGATCTGGTTGGAATCTACCGTGCAGCCATAGAACTCATGAACGGCTCGGGTCGTCCGATTCTGGCGGTTGATATTCCGTCCGGCATCCATGGCACCACGGGTCGCCCGCTCGGAACTGCCGTCCACGCCGATATAACCATCGCGTTTGCCTTTGCCAAACTGGGGCATATCCTCTATCCGGGGGCCGAACATACCGGTCGGCTGGTGGTCGCCGACATCGGAATTCCGCCAGAGCTGATGGAAAGCACTCCCGGCTACGACTTCCTCAACAGCACAACCGTTCGTCCGCTGCTGCGGCGTCGCGACCGGCAGGCGCATAAAGGAAGCTGCGGCCACGATCTGATTGTTGCCGGCTCCACCGGCAAAACCGGGGCTGCGGCACTCTGCACGAACAGCGCCGTGCGAGCCGGTTCCGGACTCGTCACGCTGGCGGTTGCCGAAAGTATCCATTCCATACTGGAGCTCAAGACCACCGAAGCGATGACTGTCCCACTGACCGATGCCGGCAGTGGCTTTTTGACCAGCATCGTCGTTCCGGTGCTGGAAAAACTGCTGGTCGGCAAGGCGGCTGTTGCCATCGGACCGGGCCTGGGTAGCCGCCCCGGCACGGTAGCCCTGTTGCACACCCTTATAGAAACTATTGAACTGCCGCTGGTACTTGACGCCGATGCCCTGAATGCGCTGTCTGAAGATCCGGCGCTGCTACATCGTAAAAAATCAAAATCCGTCATACTGACGCCGCATCCGGGCGAGATGTCCCGTTTGGTCGGCTCGTCGATTCCGGATGTCGAAGCGATCCGGATCTCGGTTGCCCAGGAGTTTGCCCGCAGATACGATGTCTATCTGGTTCTTAAAGGCGCACGAACCATTATCGCGTCCCCGACAGGCACTGTCGCCATCAACGGCAGCGGCAACCCCGGCATGGCCAGCGGCGGCATGGGCGATGTATTAACCGGGGTCCTCGTATCGCTGCTGGGCCAGGGTTACAGTGCCTGGGACGCCTGTCGACTGGGGGTTTTCATCCATGGGCATGCCGCCGATCTGGTGGCACGTGCGAAGGGCGAGATCGGCATCAACGCCACGGATGTTCTCGAAATGCTGCCGTATGCCTACCAGGAACTGCTGCAATAACGCTGTCGATCTGATATTTCGGCGAGCGATCAACAAGGAGAATCACCATGCTGACAGTAGCAGATATTATGACCACAGATGTCGTCACAATTACAGGCAGTACCACCGTACGGGAAATGGCCAGGATTTTCGAGAGCCGGCATTTCGGCAGCCTTCCGATCGTTGATGAAGCCGGCAATCTGACTTCAATCGTCACCGCCTCGGATCTGGTCGAACAGGACCGACCGCTGCATATTCCTACGGTAATATCACTCTTTGACTGGGTCATACCGCTGGAAGGGGAACATGCGCTTGAACAGGATCTGAAAAGAATCACCGCCCAGACGGCTGCCGAACTGGCTTCCAGCAATGTTGTCACCATCAGTCCGGGAGACCTGGTAAGTACCGCTGCCGAGATAATGAGCAGCAAAAAACTGCACACCCTTCCGGTTGTCGAGGGGAAGCGGCTGGTCGGAATGGTATCGCGCATCGACATCATCCGCTCCATGAATCGCTGATACCCTGTTGATGAACCAGCTGCAGATTATTTCTCACTCCAGCCGTCACACCGAACAGGTGGGAGCTTTACTCGGCTCGTTGCTGACGAGCGGATCTTTTGTCGCGCTACAGGGTGATTTAGGTGGTGGCAAGACCTGCTTTACGCGGGGTGTGGTCGCTACAGCAGCCCCCCAAAGTGCTCATCTGGTGGCCAGCCCGACCTACGCGATCATGAACAGCTATCCGGGAACGCCTCCGGTCTGGCATTTTGATTTTTATCGGCTGAGCGGTGAAAACGAAATTGCTGAACTCGGTTTTGAAGAGTATTTTTTTGGCAACGGCATCTGCATTGTGGAGTGGTCGGAACGCCTGGGCGAACTAATGCCACCCGATCACCTGAAGGTTGCATTTGTGTATGACTCCGAAAATGTTCGCAGCATCACCCTGACCGCCTCTGGTCCCGAATCCTGCAGCATCCTGCAGAAGCTGACGGAACAGCAGACAAAACAAAATTTTCTTTGACCTGTCGGCGGCTTATCTGTTATAGAGCACAATCTTTCGATTCAACGCTGTAATAACTTTACCAGCAAGGAGTGCAGTATGGCGCTTGTAGTCCAGAAATACGGCGGCACTTCGGTCGGCACCCCCGATCGAATCAAGAATGTCGCCAAACGTATCATCAAAACATATGACGCCGGAAATGATGTCATCGTCGTTGTTTCCGCCATGTCCGGTGAAACCAATAAGCTGGTCGCCCTGGCCAATGAAATGTGCGACATCCCCGACGGGCGCGAATATGACGTCCTGGTCGCCACCGGTGAACAGGTCACCATCGGCCTGCTGGCAATGTACCTGAAATCAGTGGGCTACAAAGCCAAGTCATATCAGGGGTGGCAGGTGCCGATCTTAACCGACCGTACCGCCAGCAAAGCCCGCATCGAAAGCATCGATGACAAAAATATCCGCGCAGACCTCAAAGAAGGCACCATTGTCGTTCTGGCCGGCTTTCAGGGCATTGATGGCGACGGCAATGTAACAACACTCGGGCGTGGCGGTTCCGATACCTCAGCCGTAGCAATTGCTGCAGCTCTCAAAGCCGATGTGTGCGAAATTTATACCGATGTTGACGGAGTCTACACTACTGATCCCAATATCTGTCGTGAAGCCCGCAAGATCGAAAAAATCTCCTACGACGAGATGCTGGAGCTGGCCAGCCTGGGAGCGAAAGTTCTCCAGATCCGCTCGGTTGAATTCGCCAAAAAATATGATGTGGATGTTCACGTCCGCTCAAGTCTTAATGAAAATACCGGTACCATGGTTACCAGGGAGGATACGGAAATGGAAGGGATTCTCGTTTCAGGAGTTGCGTACGATAAGAATGAGGCCAAGATAGCTGTCAAAGGTGTGCCCGATAAGCCCGGTATCGCCGCTAAAATTCTGACAGCACTCTCCGACGCCGCCATCTCGGTCGATATGATCATCCAGAATGTCAGCGACGGCAGCCTGACAGACTTTACCTTTACTGTCACCAAAGCCGATCTGAAACAGGCACTGGTAATCACCAATGAAGTTGCCCGTGAGATTCAGGCCCGCGAAGTGCAATCTGATGAAAACGTCAGTAAGGTTTCGATTGTCGGCCTGGGCATGCGCAGCCATGCCGGTGTCGCCACCCAAATGTTCAGTGCACTCTCCAAGAACGGCATCAATATCCAGATGATCTCCACATCGGAAATAAAGATTTCCGTCGTGATTGATGAGAAGTACACCGAACTTGCCGTGCGCGTACTGCATGAGACCTTCGGTCTGGCAGGCTGACCGCTGATTAGCCGCTGAACGAAGCAAAAAAGGGGAGGAGAACACTCGCGGTTCTCCTCCCCTTTTCGTTGTGGAATGTTGATATTTTCTGGCTGGTCGTAGGAGCGCCTTGCAGGCGCGAATGCTGCTATAGCCAGCAGAATAGCCACAAGCAATAATCGCGGCATCATGCCGCTCCTACAGGTAAACTGTTTTTTCTTTTTCTGCGCAATGCAGCGAAAAACCCCGTCAGCAGTGAGGAGCATTCCCCCTCACGCACACGCGAAACAAGTTCGACGCGGTGGTTCAGACGCGGATCATTGGAAAAATCGAACAGTGAACCGGCTGCGCCCCCTTTGGGGTCGAAACAGCCGAAGACAACCGTCGGAATCCGGGCCAGAACAATGGCGCCCATACACATGCTGCATGGCTCCAGCGTGACATACAGTGTCGTAGCGAGCAACCGCCAGGAGTCAAGCTTGCGGGCCGCTTTTCGTATCGCTATCATTTCGGCATGGGCCGAGGGATCACGGGAAGTTTCGCGCAGATTATGACCACGGGCGATGATGCGGTCGTCCCTGACAATCACACAACCGATCGGGACTTCGCCTTTACCTTCAGCCTTGCTTGCCTCAGCAATAGCCCTGGCCATCCAGTATTCATGGGTTTTCTCAATCATGACCGGAATCTAGCACAGATCGTTTTTTCCTGAAACCACTATTGAAAAGAGACCCACATGCAAACAACCGCGTTTTCCACTCTGCACCTGAAACAACCGATGCTCAAAAATCTGGCTTCGCTCGGCTATAGCGCGATGACACCCATCCAGGCCCACACACTGCCCTTGATTCTGGCTGGTAAAGATATCATTGCCAAAGCCAAGACCGGCAGCGGAAAGACGGCTGCCTTCGGCATCGGGCTGCTGAACTCGCTTGAGGTGAGCTCGCTGCAGATTCAGGCACTGGTGCTCTGTCCCACACGCGAACTGGCTGACCAGGTCGGCAAAGAACTGCGCCGCCTGGCCCGCGCGACCGACAACGTAAAAGTCCTGACGCTCTGCGGCGGTGTACCGTTCGGGCCGCAGAGTACATCGCTGGAGCATGGCACCCATGTCGTTGTCGGCACTCCCGGGCGCCTGCTCGACCATCTGCGGCGCGGGAATTTAGATCTGTCCGGGCTGCAGACACTGGTTCTGGATGAAGCTGATCGTATGCTCGATATGGGTTTTCAGGACGACATCACCGCGCTGGTGGCCGCAACTCCGTTCAAGAAGCAGACCCTGCTCTTTTCAGCCACCTACCCGGCCGGGATTACGGCTTTAAGCAGCACGCTCCAACATGAACCGGTTGAGGTCAGCGTCGACGAGACCCATGCAGAAGGTGCTATCGAACAGGTCATGTATCAGGTTGATCCCGAAGAGCGGACCTCCGCAGTGGCACGCCTGCTGCGGCACTACCGCCCGGAATCGACGCTGGTCTTCTGCAACACCAAAATCGACTGCCAGGGTTTGGCCGCCGCGCTGCTCAAAGAGGGCTTCTCGGCGCTGGCCATCCATGGCGACCTTGAGCAGCGCGAGCGCGATCAGGTACTGCTGCGCTTCGCCAACCGGAGCGTTTCAGTGCTGGTTGCCACCGACGTGGCCGCGCGCGGCCTTGATATCAAGGACCTGGCGGCAGTTATCAACTTTGAACTCTCACGCAACCCCGAGATTCACACCCACCGCATCGGTCGTACCGGGAGAGCCGGAGAGCAGGGACTGGCGCTCAGCCTGGTAACACCCCAGGAAAACCGGCGGCTGCAGGCGATTGAAAGCGAACTCGGCTGCAGCATGGCCCGAGCTGAACTGGCATCACTGACCGTGGCTCCCGGTGGGCACCTGACGCCCCCCATGGTGACGCTCTGCATTGACGGAGGCCGTAAAAACAAGCTGCGCCCCGGTGATATTCTGGGTGCATTAACCGGTGAAGGTGGGATAGCGGGAAGTGAAATCGGCAAGATCGACGTGCTTGAGAATAATGCTTACGTAGCGATTGTACGCTCCAGTATCAGGCAGGCACTGGAATGCCTGGGGAAAAGCAAGATCAAAGGACGTTTTTATAAAACAAGGACCATTTAAATTCTTGAGTATAATAGTGGCTTTGGTTTTCCCCGCTTTCTCCGTGCCCGTGCCCCTGCGCCTCCGTGTGATAGTCGGTTTAAAAGCAAAACTTACTCACACGGAGGCACGGAGCCGCAGGGGTGAGTCAAATTAAATCACTCCGACATCTTCCGCCTGAAAATAACCACCGCCGCAATAAAGGTGAACAACGCAGACAACACCACCTGCAGCAGATATACCGACTGGACTTCTCCCGCTACAAGCGCCCGGCGAGCCCCTTCAAACAGGGCCGTAGTCGGGAGCAGCTTCACCCAGGGGATCACGTCAGTCGGGTAGGATGAGAGTGGAAAAAACAGTCCGGACATGAATATCAGCGGCATGACCAGCACCGCCTCGACTTTGCCGATGGTTTCCGGTTTGTCCATAACCGTCCCGCTGATGATGCCGGCGCAGGAAAAGAACGCAGAGGCGGGAATCAAAAACAGCAGGTAGTAAAAGAGGTGCTCCAGTGGAAATCTGAAGGGGGTAATCGCAAATATCACCACTCCGACCGCCACCCCCTTGATGATGCCGTGCGTAAAACCGGTGCAGATCTTGGCGATTACAATTTCAGAAACCGAGATGGGGGTCACGCGGTACGATTCAATCGTAAACTGCACCCGGCGATGGAACCAGAGGCTCCAGACGCTCTCGTTGTAGGCCGCATTGACGGCTGTCATCGTAATCAACCCCGGCGCGATAAACAGACCATACGGGGTGCCGTCGACCAGCCCGATGTACGACTGCATCCCGATGCCGAAGGCCAGATACATCGTCAGCGGATAGGCAACCACCGCCAGCAGTTCCGAAAAGATGCTGCGCCGCAGTATCAGCATATCGCGCTGCCAGATTGCCAGAGTTCCGCGCAGTATCATTCCCGCACCTTCTCACCGGTCAGGGAGATAAAAACATCCTCCAGCGTGCGCTCTTTAAGCGAAATACGCCGGATTGCGGCTCCGTTCAGGGCCGTTACAATTTCCGACAAACATTCCCAGCATTCCAGTGTCACCGTCACGCTCCGTTCTGCCCGGCTGATCCCGATGACACAGGACATGTCTGCCAGCAATCGTGCATACTGATCAGCGCTCTGCCCGGCAAATTCAATCTCGTAGACGGTGGCGCCGCTCAGGCGATCTTTCAGCTCCTGCGTGCTCCCCAGAGCGATCAGACGGCCATGATCCATAATGGCGATCCGGTCGCAAAGCTGTTCGGCCTCCTCCAGATAATGCGTCGTCAGAAAAATGGTCATACTGCCGGCCAGCGAACGGATATACTCCCAGACCGCCCGCCGCGACTGAGGATCAAGTCCGGTGGTCGGCTCATCCAGAAACAGTACCTGCGGCTGATGCACCAGTGCCCGCGCAATCACCAGTCGGCGCTGCATGCCGCCCGAAAAAGTATCCGGAAAATCCTTCTGCCGCCCGCTCAGCCCCATCAGCTCCAGAAGGTGATCTATGCGCGGTTGATACTGCCGCTTGGCGAGCCCATGCAGCCTGGCATGCAGTTCCAGGTTCTCACGCGCAGTCAGATAGCGATCCAGGCTGTTTTCCTGCGAGACGACACCGATCCGTCGGCGGATCTCACGCCCGTCACGCAGGGAGTCAAATCCCTCGATAACAGCCGTACCGCTGCTCTGGCGCATCAGAGTTGTCAGGATACGGATCAGGGTGGTTTTGCCGGCGCCATTCGGCCCCAGTAAGCCGAAAATAGAACCCTGCACCACCTCAAGATCGAAATGATCAAGGGCGGTCAGACTGCCGTACACTTTGGTCAGGGAACGGATGATGATCGCAGCTGCCGGCATCGTTTCAGTAGATTCCATGCAAGGGACCGCCCGGAGCTGCCAGCGCATCAATTTTGCGCTCCACGGACGGATCATCGATCAGCGGCGGAGCATGGAACGGTTTGCTGCGGGCATCGATTACCAACGGACCGCTGCAGCCCCAATGACGACCGTGCGTTTCAGGGCGGATGCCGTAGATATCGGTGGCCGGGTTTGAGCGTGTAAAGGTGCTCCAGAGGAAGTTATTCAAGGTGGCGGCCACAAAACCGCTGTCATCACAGATAATGATCAGCGGGAATCCGTCCAGAGCGGAGCGCTGCTGGTAGAAGTTGCAAAACTCTTCGATCTGCGCATCACCCCTGCCCCGCTCCTGCTCTGAAGCCGGTCCGCTGATCGCCAGAACCCCCGGCTGACAGACAGCCGCCGGACCGAATCCGGCTGGAAGTTCAAGACCGGCCGGAAGTTCATGCGCCAGTTTATGACGAACCGGACCGGCGGCGGCAATCACGACTTTGGAACCTTCGTTCAGACCGCTGCCGCTGTAGTCGAGCGTGTCGATGGTGGTGGCGGTCTGGAAATGCAGGCAGCAGCGCCAGTCTGCCCGCTCCAGGATATGTTTCAGGAACGAGGGGATGTCGTGGGTCTGCAGGTCAGGTGCATCCTCGTGCGCAGCCATAAGCAGGTATTTGGCCAATGAGAGCTGGCCCTGCCCGAGAATGGCATTGGCGACTGTCAACAACTCCTGTGGCTGGCGAACGGCTGCGTACGGGACGTAGCGCTCACGGGCGATCGCCAGCAGCAGCGGATGAACGCCGGCGGCATCGACGGCATGCAGCTCTTTGACACCGGCCACAACGCTCGGGATCAGCGGGCCGGTCAGCTCATGGATAAAAGTCCCGAAGCTGGTATCCTCCTGCGGCGGACGACCGACCGTCGTAAAAGGAAAGATGGCATCACGGCGGTGATAGACCGCTTCAACTTCGATGTAGGGGAATTCATGCGTCAGGCTGTAGTAGCCGAGATGATCGCCGAAGGGACCTTCCGGCAGCGTACTGCCGGGGCGCACGACGCCGCAGATGCAGAAATCGGCCTCAGCCGAAAGCGGCAGTTGACCCGGAACTTTGACCATCGGGATACGTTGACCGGCCAGCAGGCCGGCAAAAGAGAGTTCCGGCATCCCTTCCGGCAGCGGCATGACCGCCGCAACCGTCATGGCCGGCGCACCTCCCAGAAAAACATTGACCCGCAAAAGATCACCTCGTGCAATCGCTTCGGCATGATGTGCGCCGATCCCGCGATGAATCTGATAGTGCAGACCAGCCTGCGTATCAGGCTGATAGCTGTTGCCGGAGATCTGAACGCGATACATCCCCAGATTCGATTTTCCGTAGCCGGGCTGCGCGGGACTTTCAGTATACACCTGCGGCAGTGTCAGAAAAGCGCCGCCATCGCGCGGCCAGGAGACCAGCTGCGGCAGGTTTGAAAGCGATGTC
Organism: Desulfuromonadales bacterium; assembly: GCA_013349325.1. Classification (GTDB taxonomy): domain Bacteria; phylum Desulfobacterota; class Desulfuromonadia; order Geobacterales; family Pseudopelobacteraceae; genus JACRCG01. The sequence continues at coordinate 1,010 of DUZX01000036.1, read as the reverse complement.
CGGCACTCCAGCACCGGCGCATCTGAAACCGTGCGCGGCAGCAGATGCCAGGCCGCCAGCGGAGCTTTCACGGCATCCAGCGGGTTTTTCAGCAGCGAAAACGGATTCAGCTTCACGTCAACCAGACAGCGGATATCATCCAGCGTATCGCGAAAAATAAAACGGGTGCGCTCAAGAGTGCCGAACAGATTGCCGAGCAGAGGAAAGCGACAACCGACCGCATTGGTGAAGAGCAGCGCAGGACCACCGGCCTGATAGACGCGTCGCTGCAGCGCACCGATCTCCAGATGGGGGTCGAGTGGTTGGTCAATGCGTATCAGCCGCCCCGCTTTTTCGAGATCGACGACACATTCCTGAAGATTTTTGTAGCCCATGATCGCACCTTATCTGATTACGACGAGAAGTTCCGATACAACAATAGCCACATCTCGCGACGTGGCTATTGTGTAATTCTCTCTGGAAGCGGGATTTAATTCACGGAATCCTTCAAAGCCTTACCCGGTTTGAAACGTGGAGCCTTTGACTTGGCGATCTGCATTTTCTCACCGGTCTTGGGATTGCGACCTTCTCGGGCGGCGCGCTCGGACACTTCAAACGAACCAAAACCGATAAAACCGATTTTATCACCGGCTTTCAATGTTTCGGTAACTGTTTCCAAAAAAGCATTGACCGCCTTTTCAGCTTCAACTTTTTTAAGGTCTGCTTTTTCAGCTACTTTTGCCACAAATTCTGCTTTTGTCATGTTCTCTCCTTTTTGCAGGGATAGTCCCCTATTCGATTTGGTTCTGCTCCAGACTCATGTGTAATGAGATTCGGTATCATTAATTCTGACACTGACAGTTCAGCGTATACTATGTATACGGGAAAAGCCGTGACGTCAAGTAAAACAGCACGGTGAATTTGTTCATACTTTATTTCTGAAGTAAACCAGCAAGTTTCAAAATATGCTGGTCAATTACCTCCTCGTAGAGTAGAATATGCCTCATTCTACTTTACCTGGAGGTTTTTTT